>NZ_PXWG01000002.1 GCF_003011965.1 Streptosporangium nondiastaticum | reverse complement strand
GCGGCCAGGCGCCGGTCGCCGACGGCGGCGGCAGCGGCTTCGTCGGCGGCGCGCTCGGCGGCGTACCGGGTCGCGTCACGGACGGCGCGCAGGGCCGGGTGGCAGTGCGCGGCCAGCTCGGCGGCAGCGAGGAAGAGGTGATGGCGGTAGGCGTTGTGGGCGCGCTCGTGAGCGAAGAGGACCTCGCGCTCGGCCGCGTCGAGGCTGCGGATCATCGCGGTGGTGATCACGATGCGGCCGGGCCTGCCGGGCAGGGCGTAGGCGTCCGGGTGCGGCGAGTCGACGACGCACAGGTCCCCCGCCACCGGTCGGCGGCGGACCTGTGCGTGGGCGGCCCGCAGCGTCCTGGCCTGGCGGAGGGCGGAGCGGGTCAGCACCCAGACTCCGATGGCGATCAGGCCGACCGCGGCGGCGGCCGACGGCACGGCGACGGCGTCCCAAGGGGTGCGCAGGGGGTGCACGAGCTCCCCGAGCGATGCGAAGACGGGCAGTTTCAGCAGGCCCGTGACGACCAGGGCGCCCAGGGCGATCACCGAGCCGCCGGCCAGCGCGAGCGCGGCGAGGGTCAGCACCCACACCGCGGGGGCGGGGGCGAGCCGCCGCGCGGTGCGCTCCGCCAGTGCCGGCGCGATGAAGGGCAGCAGGAGGGGGAGCAGGAGGAGGGCGGTCATCGGTCTTCCGGTTCCAGGAGGTCCCTCAGGAGCTGCTCGTCGTCGGGGCTGAGCCGGGCCACGAAGCGGGCCAGGACGGTTTCGCGGTCGGCGTCCCGTTCGAGTTCGCTGTGCATGCGCAGGGCCGTGAGGCCGGGAGCGTCCTGGACGGGGAAGTAGGCGTAGCCGCGACCCTGTCGCCTGCGTCCCGCTATGCCCTTTTCGTATAGGCGCGTCAAGGTCGTGGTCACGGTCGTGCGAGCCGGGTCGTGGGGGAGGGCCGCCTGGACCTCGGCCGGGGTCAGGGGGGTGCCGGCGGCCCACAGGACGGCCAGGACGCCGGCCTCGAGCTCGCCCGCCGGCCGCCGTTCGTCCTTCGCGTTCGTCATGGGAACGTCCTTCACTCCGCCGTCGTCTACACACCAGTAGACCGTCTATATGCTTGTAGTCAGTCGGGGTGCCGCGCAGGCCGCCCGCTCCCTCATTATGAAAGGGCACGCGACGATGTCCGCACCCCTGTTCGCGACGGCGTCTCCGCTCGCCGTCAACGTCCTGGACGCCCAGTCGCTTCTCGGAGCCTTCGGAGTGCTCGGAGTCGGCGTGGTGCTGTTCGCCGAGACGGGCCTGCTGGTCGGCTTCTTCCTGCCCGGTGACTCCCTGCTCTTCACCGCAGGCCTGCTGTGCACCGGCTCGTCGGCCACCGGCGTGCACCTGTCGCTGGCACCCCTGCTGATCATGGCCGTCGCCGGGACACTGGCAGGCTCGCAGTGCGGCTACCTGATCGGCAGGAAAGCCGGTGGCGCCCTGCTCGCCCGCAGTCGCTCCGCCCGGCTCCACGAGGGAGCGCAGCGAGCGGAGGAGCTGCTGGGCCGGTACGGATTCGCCAAGGCGATCGTGCTGGCCCGGTTCGTGCCCATCGTGCGCACCGTCCTCAACCCCATGGCCGGGGCCCTGGGGGTCCCGGCGCGTTCGTTCACGCTCTGGCAGGTGATCGGCGGCGTGCTGTGGACAGTGGGCCTGACCCTGGGTGGCTACGCGCTGGGCTCGTCCATCCCCAACGTCGATCAGTACCTCCTTCCCCTCGTCGCGCTGATCGTCGCCGTGTCGTTGTCGCCGCTCCTGGTCGAGATCCTGCGCTCGCGCCGCGCCGCGGCCGGGCGGCGAAGCGGCACGGACGCGTGACCGGGCGCCGCACAGCGGCAGGCCTTGCGGCCCTGGCCTGCTTCGCGGTCCTGGCCGCGATCGTCACCGTACAAAGCGGTGCCCCTCTGCCCGGGGACAGCGCCCTGCTCTCCTGGGCCGTCGGACACCGTCCGGCCACGGCTGTGAGCGCGATACGGACGCTGACCGATACCGGGACAGGTGCGGTCCCCTACGTCCTGGCGGCCCTGGCGGGTGTCATCGCGGGGTGCACGAGGCGCCAGAAGGTGTACGCGGCCGCCGCGAGCCTGCTGTGCCTGGGCGCGGGGCAGCTCCTGCGGCGGGCGGTGCTGTACCTGATCGGCCGGCCGCGCCCGCCGGCCGGGGAGTGGGCGACGCACGCGTCGGGCTGGTCGTTCCCCTCCGGCCACGCCACTACGGCGGCCCTCACGGCCGCGCTGCTGATCACGGCCGTCCTGCTGCGTTCGCCCCCTGGCCGCTTCCTCATCGCGACGGTGATCGGCTGCTGGGGCGTCGCGGTCGGACTGACGCGCGTCTACCTCGGGGTCCACTGGTTCAGCGACGTCGTCGGCGGCTGGCTCTTCGCCCTCGCCTGGTACGCGGCGTGCGCCGTGGCGGCCACCCGGTGGCTCCCTCTGGTCAGCACCCCTGTGCACAAGGACAGTCCGGAACCGGGGCACGATGCGCAGCCCCGCACGAGTGCGTGAAGGAGACAGGTGCGGCACACCATCCTGGTCGTGGAGGACGACCACGGCCTGCGGGACGTGCTGGTGCGCGGCCTGCGCGACGAGGGATTTACGACCCTGGCCGCGCAGGACGGTGCCGCCGCCCTGCGCCTGGCCCGTGATGCCGTCGACGCGGTGGTCCTGGACGTCGGGCTGCCTGACGCCGACGGGCGGGATGTGTGCCAGGCGATGAGGGCGAACGGCTTCCAGGCACCCGTCCTCTTCCTGACGGCCCACCACCGGCTCACCGACCGTCTAGGCGGCTTCTCCGCCGGCGGCGACGACTACCTGCCCAAGCCGTTCCACCTCGCGGAACTGGCGGCCCGTCTGCGGGCGGCACTCAAGCGAGCAGGGCGGGCGGCACCGGCACGAGCGGGAGACCTGGCCCTGGACCCGGCCCGCTTCACGGCCGGAGTGGCCGGCCGCGACGTCGCCCTCACGCCGACCGAGTTCCGTCTGCTGGCCACGCTCATGGCTGCCCACGGGATCATCGTGGGCAGGCGTGAGCTGGTCCGGGCGGGCTGGCCGGAAGGCGCCCACGTCAGCGACAACACCCTCGACCAGTACCTGAGCCGGCTGCGGCGCAAACTACGACAGGCGGGCAGCGACCTGACGATTCACACCTCGAGGGGAATCGGGCACCGGCTGGCATGACGGCATTCCCGCGGGCCCTGTGGCCCCGCACCCTGCGCGGCCGTCTGTCACTGGTGGCCCTGGCGACGGCGACCTTGGTGATGGTGGTCCTCACCGTGCTCTTCAACGTCGTCGCCCGTACCCACCTGCAGCGACAGGCCGACGACGAACTGCGCACCCGTGCAGAGGCCGTGGCCACCACCGTGGACACCGACCACGACCCCGTACGCGTACGCGAGACGGCCGACGACGCACTGCTCGACACCAACGTATGGATCTACGCCGGCCCCCACCTACTCGAACACCCCGCCTCCACCCCGCCCGACGGTGCCCTCGCCAAAGCCGCCGCCCGGCTTGCCGCGCACAGCGACCGGCGGTGCGCCACCGTCGAAGGCAACGGCTCCCTCCGCCTGTGTTCCCGGCCCGTCAAAGACCTCGACCCTCACGCCGCGCCCCGTGCCGTCGTCGTCACGGCCCTGGATCTCTCCCCCTACCGGGCATCGGCGGACACGATGCTCCTCGCTTCCCTCGCCCTGGGCACTGCTGTCCTCGCCTGCACCTACGTTCTCACCCGTCTCGCGGTCGGGCGGGCACTGCACCCGGTGCGGATCATGACCGACCAGGCCACCCGGTGGAGCGCCGTCGCCTCCGACGAACGCTTCGGCTATACCCGACGACCCGACGAGCTGGCGCGGCTGGGAGCCTCCCTGGACGCCCTGCTGGACCGCATCCGCGCGGTGCTGCGGCACGAACAGCAGCTGACCGCGGAGCTGTCGCACGAGCTGCGCAACCCTCTCGCCCGTATCACCGCCGAACTGGACTGGTGGCAGGCCAGGCCGCGCTCGGCCGAGGAAACCCGGGCCACGCACGCCGGACTCGCCGACGCCGCCCAGTGCATGCGGACCATCTGCGACACCCTCCTCGACGACGCACGCGACAGTGCCCGGGCCATCCCCGGCACCACCGCCGTCCTGCCCACCCTGCGCCACCTCACCGCCGCAGCCCCCGCCGACAGCACGGTCACGGTAACGGTCAGCTGCCCGCAAACGCTGACGGCGGGCGTTGACGCCGCCCTGCTGGAACGGATCATCAGCCCACTCCTCGACAACGCCTTGCGCTACGCCCGCTCCCACGTCCTTCTCCGTGCCGGGCAGCTCCCTGACGGCAGCGTGCGCGTCGAGATCGCCGACGACGGCCCCGGCGTCCCGGACTCCTTCGGCGATCAGATCTTCCAGCCGGGCCGCCGTGCCGATCCCGGTGACGGGCACAGGGGAGCGGGCCTCGGGCTGCCGCTCGCGCGGCGCCTGGCCCGCTCGGTCGGCGGCGACGTGTGCCACGACGCCCGGCACGAGCCGGGCGCCGCCTTCCTGGTCAGCCTGCCCTCGGCGTGAGCCGCTCCCGGTCGGTCACGTCCCGGCGCGTCACCGTCAAGAACACCACCAGGCCGACGATGACGGCCAGGAACAGCCCGCTGGTGACGACCGTACCCAGCCCCAGACCGCCGTCCGCGGCCGGCTGGGACAGGTAGTCGCCGACCGAGGCGCCGAGCGGGCGGGTCAGGACGTAGGCGATCCAGAAGCTCCACACCGCATTCAGGCCCAGCGCGAAGTGCGCCAACGCGACGGCGGCGATCACCGCGGCGAACAGTACGGCGGAGAGCCAGTACCCGAGATCCATGCGCTCGGCGACCAGGTCACCGGCCGCGGTGCCGAGAGCGAAGGTGCACAGCACCGCCAGCCAGTAGAAGCCCTCCCGCCGGACGCTGTCGACATGATGGATGGACAACGTCCGCTCACTGCGGTACCAGAGGGCGAACACCCCGACGAGCACGACGGCGAACGCGCCGGTGCTGACCTGGAGCGGCACCCCCAGGTTGTCGGTCAGGTTGTCGGTGATCAGCGTGCCGACAACGCTGACCAGGGCCACGACGTGCCAGTACACATCGGGACGGTAGGCGCGGGCCCGGAACTGGGCCACCAGCGCCACCACCAACAGCGCGCTCATCAGCAACGACACACCGGTCAGCCCCAGACCGACCCGGCCGTTGAGCAGATCGGCAGCGGTCTCACCGACCGTCGTGCACAACACCTTGATCACCCAGAAGTACAGAGTGATTTCGGGGACCTTGTTCCACCGCGGACGACGGCCCGCACCCGTGCCATCAGCATCGCGTGTATCCGCCACCGCGGCCGTTTCGGAGATCTCAGGGGTCATGACGCCCGACTCTGCCACCGCCAACCTGAACGCATCCTGACCACGTCCACGAAGTGCCCCTCGCAGCGGCGGCACCCGAACCTGATCGCCATGAGCCATGCCGCATCAATCACCCACCCCCTCCCCGGTGGCCCGCCCGACAGGGTGGCTGCGCCGACACTTCAAGTACCGATACGCGACCTGGGCTGCCTGCTGCGGCGGCCCCTGGCCCTCCTCGCCGGCCTCGCCCTGCACCTGATCGCCCCGCTCCTGGTCGTCCCCGCCGTCGCACTCGCACCGCGCGGCTCGCCCAACACCGATGGTGGCAGCGGCATCGTCACCGCCGTGATCATGATCGTCGCGATGCCCGTGGCAGCCGGTGCCACGGTCTGGACCGGCAAGGGAGATGCCGACCAGCCCGTCATGGTGGGGCTCGTGCTCGCCTCCACTCTGCTCAGTCCTTTCACCATCCCCCTGGCCATGGGCGCCCTCTCCCCACTGCTGGGTGGCAACTACGCGGGAACGCTGGACCGGGCGGCCCACAGCCCCGGCTTCGCACTCACCACGGTCCTGCATCCCGGCGGCGCCGGACACCGCTCGGCAACCACCCGCGTCAAACTCCCCGACGGCACCACCTTCACCCTACCTGCGTCAGTGGCAACGGGCGGAGCGGGCGGTCGTGGCGGGTCAGCTGATTTTTTGAGTCCGCTGGGCGCAAGCTCGGGTGGCAACGGAGACACCGGCGAAACCTCACACGAGAACGGCTCACGGGGATACACCGGATCAGCGGGTGCCAAGGGCGGGGACGGGCTGATCCTCGTCGCCTGGTGACCTGCCGGTCCATGCCGCCGAAAGCGCCGGCGCATCACCGCCGGCGCTACCCCACCCACGACCTGCGACTGTAAATTCCCCATCAGACCCCCTGCACCCGCAGCAGTACGTCACGAGGCCCGGCTACCACGATCACCGGCTACGAAAATCTTGGAAGAGCCAATAGAACGGTGTAACTCCGATCATGGGGGATCACCTGTACGACCAGCGAGAACATGGCCGAGGCGGCAACGGGAACGGTGGCTACGGAGACGGCACTGTCGGCGGGGATGGACGAGCGGTTCATCGAGGAGCTTGTCGCCCGGGCTCAGGCCGACGCTGCAGCTGACCGGTGAGGGCCGGCTGTTGCAGCAGCTGACGAAGCGGCGCGGCGAAGACCGCACCCGAAACGAGGAAGCCATCCGGGCTGCCATGGACCGGTTGCTGCGCGGCGAGCTGCCGCCCGGCGGACGCTGCGACCTCAAGACCTGGCGGCGGAGGCCGAGGTGATGAGAACCGCCCTCTACTCCAAGCGCAACCGGGGTACGGCCGGGCGTCGTCGTTGTCGCGGTGCCGCACCGCGCCGGCCGGGAAGTGGACGCCGTGTGTGCCGAGGCGGGGGTCGAGCTGATGGTCACCGTCCAGCGCCGCTGCCACCCCGTCTACGCGGCCATGTTCACCCTGCCGCGTCCTCACCGACATCTCGGCCGTCGCATCACCGGAGGCTGAGTACGACGCCGAGGACACCGCCCTCGTGCACCTCGCCCACGATCGCGGGCCGTCCGGGGCGCTGCCCGTCTCCCGCTCGGCCGGGCCGAAGACCGAGCACCAGGCCACCACCGGCCCCCACGGCACGCTCACCCTCGACCGCGGCGTCGTGCGCGCGCCTCCTCGACCTGGCCGGACAGTTCGTCGAGTCGCTGCTGTACGAGCCGGCCTGGCCCTGCCCGCCCGCCGCGCTGATCGGCCGCTTGTGCCGCGTCCTCAACGGCACCGCCACCAACCCCTCGGGCCCGGCCGAGCACCTGCCGCACGGCGCGTTCCTGGCCGCCGCCTACGTCTCCGCCGCCACCAACCGCCCTGCCGCCCCAAGGAGTACCTGGCGTGAACGGCTCCACGTCGGACCTGCCCGGCGGCGCCCCGGCAATCACGGCTCTGAGCCCGCCCGATCACGCTCGGCCATGCTCAGGCAGTGTGTAGAGGCAGGCGACGTGGCGGAGGAAGAGTGTGCCGAGTGGTGCACAACGGGGGTATCCGCGAACCCGGGTCGTACACCGATGCTTCCTCGGACCAGTAATGCGCCCTGGTCGTAAGCATTCTGACTGGTTGACAGTGTGACTAGCTACCTGTTAGCTGCGGACCTACTGGCATCACGCAGCCGGGCTGAATCCCACACACCTCCCTTTGATCCCTCGTCCGGACACTTGAGGACTGTGGTCCGAGCACAGGACCAGCCTCGGGCAACGCGATTCCGTACATCGTTTCTCAGCGACACGGGCTCGGACGCCGACAGCGTCACTGCATCCGTTGTCAGTGCTCACCGCCGTACGGTCCTCAACTTCAACCGACCTTGAAGCGTGAACGGATGGCTTCCGAACAACCTCTTCATGAGACGTCCAGGGGCCTATCGCAAATGAGGGCGACAGATGCGCACTTCTCCCTACGACCCGCACCGCCCGATCCTTCTTCCGTTCCCTGACGGCTGGTTCGGTGTCGCGTTCAGCTCCGAACTCAAGCCCGGCCAGGTGTTGCGCAGGCGACTGGCCGGAGAGGACGTGGTGCTCTACCGGACACGCGGTGGCCGGCTTCGAGGCATCGAGCCCTACTGCCCCCATCTTGGTGCCCACCTGGGAGTCGGAGGGAGGGTCGAGAATGAGGACCTGGTCTGTCCGTTCCATGGGTTCGCCTTCGACCCCAGCGGGGCATGCGTCCGCACCGGCTATGGGACCGCTCCGCCGGCCAGGGCGCGCCTGGTGCAGCGGCACATTCACGAGGCGAGCGGGATGATCTGGGTGTGGCGCCACGCCGAGGGGGCCCCGCCGTCCTGGAACTTTCCCGAAGGGCCGGGCGAGGAGCACTCCACGTACCCCTGCAGCAGCTTCCATCTCCTGCGGACCTACCCACAGGAGATGCTGGAGAACATCGTCGATCTGGGACACTTCGGTCCGCTGCACGGCTATTCCGGGGTCCGGATCGGCGATGTCCCACCCGTCTTCGACGGCGACACGTTCCGGGCCCACTTCATCGCTGAGCGCGCATTCCCTCTCTTGGGCGTGCTGACAGTGGACCTCAGGTTCCGGGTCTATGGTCTCGGATGTGTGCACTTCGCGGTGGAGATCCCCCGGGTCGGTGTCCGGATGCTGGTCGTGGCCGGCTTCACCCCCCGCAACCCGGGAGAAACCGAGATGCGCATGGCCGCCTACTACCAGAAGCCGGGCTTGAAGGTCGTTTCGTCGCCGCGTGTACGGGCCGCGCTGCAAAGCGTCGTCGAGTCCACCAGCCGAGTGCTCCTGCCACAGGTGTTCCGCTGGTTCGAACGTGAGATACGCCAGGACCAGCCCATCTTCGAGACCAAGACGTACCTGGAGCGGGCTCGGCCGGCCCAGGGAGACGGCCCCATCATGCCCTATCGCCGATGGGCCTCCCAGTTCTACACCCCGCCCCTCCGGAGTGCCGCGGCCGAGGGGCCGTTCCGGCACCGGCTGGACGCGGATGAGGCGTGAGACGATCTCGTTGTGGGGGCCGTGGGATGAACGCCGCTGTCCCGGCCCGCCGGACGACCGCGGGCGGACATCGGGTTTTCTCCGGTGGCGCGGACGCATAGCGGCGCA
The DNA here is from genome assembly GCF_003011965.1 of Streptosporangium nondiastaticum. Taxonomy (GTDB): domain Bacteria; phylum Actinomycetota; class Actinomycetes; order Streptomycetales; family Streptomycetaceae; genus Streptomyces; species Streptomyces nondiastaticus. The sequence continues at coordinate 205,115 of NZ_PXWG01000002.1, read as the reverse complement.
TCGCTGAACACGTCCGTCCCGCAGCCCCTGCTCGACAACATGGTCCGTGATCTGGGCTCTGCCCTCGTTGGCCGGAGTGGCAATGGGACGGGGGCTCGTGGGTATGGCCTTGCTCGCCCTTCTGAGCCCCAACGGCGCCTGGGGCCGTGCATGACCGGGTCGGCAAGAGCCGGCGGCTCTCCTCTCGCAAGTTCCGCCCCGCTTGCTGGGTGAGGCACGCGGACCTTAAGGCAACGGAGCTCTTCGGAGAGAGGGGAACCGGCCACCCAGGGTTGGCGGAGAAGCCGCGCTCCCAGCGGAGGCGTGTGGCCTGGTTCTGACTCGCTGAGCGGTATGGCAGGTGGAGTTGGCAGCGTTTGTGCCGGGCGTGGCTGTCGTGGACTCTACGGGGTGGGATCTTTTGTCGTTGTGGGGCAGGAGGGGAGGGCGCTTATTATGCGGTGCCTGGTTGTGGCCGCTCTGGACTATTTGGGCGGGCCGTGCGCCGGAGGTACTGGGATGCGCGGGGAGCGCGGCGGATGCTTCAGCAAGAGGGTTTCACGCCCTTATCATGGTCGCCGAACTGGTTGAAATTGCAGGTAGTCGCCTTCCCAAGGTGAGCACCTCCGGGAAATCTGCCTGTATTGGACTGGGCATCCGTCCGGAAAGGCTCGCTTGTCGAGTTCCTTGATGTGGCATCCGAGGTCGTTCCGCTGGCCTGATCGCCGTTGGTGTGCTTGTTCTGGTTGAGCAAGGTGGCAACTCGTGAGTGCTTCCGTCGCATTTCGTCCCGATGATTTTCCGCCGCTGCTTGGAGAGGTTTCCAGCCCAGTGGCGGCAAGGGGGTTGTCCCAAAAGCAGCTCGTAGCGCCGACGGGCGATCCGCGGGTTTCTGATCGAGACGGTGGCTGCGACGGGCGGGCACCCGGGACCGAGCCCAGGGGATGGTGGAGCCGACGATCACGTTGCACCGCGGCTTCTGCTTCGCCAGTCCGCCCGCTCAACGGTGAGCAGGAGCGTGCGGTGGCGGCGGCCATCGGCCACGGGGCCATGACCGGTGGCATGGCCCGGGAAGTGCCGAAAGCCCCCTCAAGTGGTTTGCGACCCGCGGCTGAAGCGACATCGAGACCGTCAACGCGGCTGGGGATCCATCACCTTCTCCCCCCCGATAGGCACCCGTCTTCCCTGAACGGGCTCCGGCAGGAAAATCGGCAGTTTCGTTGCCACGACTCTCTGGAGGCACGATGGAGCCCATGGCACAGTTACCGGTTGACGGGCGGGTCACCTTTCGCATTCCGGAGGTTCCGCTCATCACGCCCGCCAAGGGTCATCATCTGGCTGAAGAGATCGAACGCGACAACCAACAGTACATTCGAGCTCACCTGGCACCTCTGTACCACGACGTTGACGAGTTCGAAGACTTCGTCAGCGAAGAGCATGCCGGGTTTGTCGCATGGTGCTATCCGACGGCGAAAGACGACCGGATCGCGATCATCGCGGAGTGGACCAGCGCTTGGCTTGCTTACGACGACGTCTTTTCGCACGGCAGTAAGGCAGGCGCCTCACCGAGCAGGATGCGCGCGATGGCGGACAAACTGATGGCGGCGCTCCGCGGCCCGGATGTGATGGAATGCCCTGCGTTCCTGCGGCCGGCTGTCGACGTGATGCGCAGGATGGCGCAGGGCATGTCACCGCAGCTGAGGGACCGCTATCTCGACACCACCCAGGGGTACCTCGAAGGAACCGTCAAGGAAGTGGGGTTCCGCGCGCGACGCGAGATGCCCGGCTGGCAGGAATACCTGGACATGCATATCCTCGCCGGAGCAACCTGGGTCCTGGATACGGTCGAATACGGCCAAGGCTTCGACCTCACCTATGAACTTTCGGCAAGCAGCGAACTCCGGGAGGCCCGGCGTATCGCCGCCGAAGGCGTTGTGATGGTCAATGACCTCTTCTCGTTCAGGAAAGAGTACTCCACCGGAGATCACTCGAACATCGTCTCGTCGTTCATGGCCGGTGAGAATCTGAGCCTGCAGGGTTCCATCGACCGATTGTGCGATCTCATCCAGGACGTCGAACGCCGCTTCATCCTCAAGCAGGCGGAAGTCCTGGCAGGACCGCTGGGAGACCGGGCGGACGTCCGCGCTCACCTCGAAGCGCTGGGCTACCTGCTGCCCGGAAACATGGAATGGTCGCTCCGGACTCCGAGGTATCAGGGGGCGGGATACGTGTACGACGGCAAACGCTCCCTGGAAGTGACCCTGGATCCCAAGGCATCTCAACAGGGGGAGTCGTGACAACGAACACGCGCCGCCCGCAGACCGCGCGCGTCTACCTGCGCTGGGCCGCTGTGGCAGGCCTCGTGCCGCTGCCGCTGTCCGTGCTGTTCATTTCCATCGGAGCCGTCCCCTGGCCGGAGTCCGGCCAGGACGGGCAGGCGTATCTGGAGTATGTCCTCCACAACCATGTCGGTGAGATCCAGACCATCTGCTGGATGGTCATCATGGTCGCGCTCATGGTGTGGGCCATCGCGCTCGCCATGTTCTACATCCACCGCTCGGGAGGGCCGACGGCGAGTGCCCTGGCCATTCTGCTGGGTACGACGGCCTACGCGATTGCCGGCGGAGTTGCCGGTGCCTTGTTCAACGGCGTCGTGCTGTACGCCCGTGGCAATCCGTCGTTCGGCAGCGACCCGGCCGACTTCAGGGTGATCGCATTCGGCTGGGAGAACCTCGGCATGATGTTCGGCATGGGAAGCGTCCTGTGGGTGCTGGCCTTCGCCGGCGTCGCCGCCGCCAACCGGGCCACACCGATCCTTCCCCGCGCACTCGCCGAATGGTGCGGCATCGCGATCGCCGTCATCAGCGTGGGCAGCCTTGGTTTCTGCTTCGCCTACCGGGGCCCCTGGTCGTACGGCAGCATCGGTCACACCCTCCTGGTCATGGCTCCGCAATTTGCGTGGCTGGCAGCTGTCAGCGTGGCCTTGTTCAAGGCCGCGCGCAGGGCTCAGTAGGCGTTCCTGAAGGGCGTGGGACCGTGAGGTCGAGGTGCAATGGCTGAACCTACTTCTTCCGCACGCGGTGACCGGCACGATGCGCTGCCGTGCAAGCGGACCGGCACGATCCCGCGCCATGTGGCAGTGATCCTCGACGGGAACAGGCGCTGGGCGGTCGCCCGTGGTCTTCCTTCCGAGGCGGGCTACCGGGAGGGTGCCCGCAGGGTCGGAGAGCTCTTTGACTGGTGTGCCGAGACCGGGGTTGCCTACGCGACCGTGTGGGCGTTGTCCTTGGCGAACCTCTGCCGGGAGCCGGACGAGGTCGCGTCGCTGCTCGGCGTCATCACAGCGACCCTGCGTGATGTGGCCGAACGACGCCCCTACCGCATCCTGCCGATCGGTGCGCTCGACGGACTACCAGATCACGTGCAGCAGGCCCTCGCCGGCATCGCGGCGTTCACCGCGGCGGAGCGCGGCCTGCACGCGAACGTGGCCTTGGCCTACGACGGCCGGGAGGACATCATCCAGGCAATCCGGCACCTCGTGGCAGAGGCGGCGAGTAAAGGCCAAAAATTCTCCACCGGAGGGATATCGCGGCAGAACCTGGAAGCTTCTGAGGAAGTCGTAGCCCGGCATTTGTACACCGGCGGCCAGCCCGACCCTGATCTGGTCATCCGCACCTCGGGCGAACAGCGGATGTCCGGCTTCATGCCGTGGCAGACCGCGTACGCAGAATATTACTTCTGCCCCAAACTCTGGCCCGACTTCACCCGAGGCGACTTTGACCAGGCACTGGCAGACTTCGCCGCTCGAGAACGTCGGTTCGGTATCTGAGAAGGAAACACCGGCCGATCTTCATGTATCGGAAGGCGACCACCATGTCCGAATCCCGTGCTCTGCGGACAGCACCCGGAGCGCTTCCCCTCCTGGGGCACTCGGTCAAACTGATCCGCGATCCACTGGGTTTTCTGGAGTCCTTGCCCGCGCACGGGGGCCTGGTAGAGATCAGGCTCGGCCCGGTGCCGGGGTACGTGGTGTGTCATCCCGCGCTGTGCCATCAGGTCCTCGTGGACGATCAGACCTTCGACAAAGGTGGTCCTGTGATCGACGCGGTCCGGGAACTCGTCGGCGACGGCCTGGGCACCTGTGCGCACACCGCTCACCGCCGCCAGCGCCGCTTGACCCAGCCCGCTTTCCATCGCCGCCGGTTCCCGGGCTATACGGCGGTGATGGCCGACGAGGTCGACAGCATGACGCGATCCTGGCGCGAGGGCGAGCGCGTCGAGCTGTTCGAGCAGTTGCAGAGGCTGACACTGCGCGTGGTCACCAGGGCGCTGTTCGGCTCCACGCAGTCGCCGGACCAAGTGAGGCGGATCAGCAACGATATGGCCGTCGCCGTCGGCAGCCTCATCTGGCGCATCGTTCTTCCCCGAACGTTCAGGGTGTTGCCCGTTCCAGCGAATCGTCGCTACACGGAGGCACTCGCCCGGGTGCACACGTTCATCGACCAGATGATCACGGACTACCGTCATGGCGGCGTCGACCATGGCGATCTGCTGTCCATGCTGCTGGCTTCCCGTGACGACGACGGGCGGGGCTTGTCAGACGCCGAGGTCCATGACCAGGTCATCACCTTCTTCGTCGCCGGGTCCGAGACCGTTGCCGCAGCACTGAGCTGGACGATACACCTCCTCGGCCGGCACCCCGAGATCGAACACCAAGCGGCGGCCGAAGCCCAAGCCGTACTCTCCGGCCACACCGCGAGCTGGGAGGACCTACCGAGGCTGCCAATCATCCAGCGCATCGTCACCGAAACCCTGCGCCTGTATCCGCCAGTGTGGATCATGACCCGCGTAGTGACCGCGGACACCGAACTGGGCGGCTGTGCCATCTCCGCGGGCAGCATCATCGTCATCAGCCCGTACGTGCTGCACCGCAACAGCGACATCTTCGCCGAACCGCACCGGTTCGACCCCGGCCGATGGCTTGGGCAGGGGACGAATCTCCGGCCCAACACGGGATACGTGCCCTTCGGCGGCGGCGCTCGCAAATGCATCGGAGAAGCCTTCAGCCTCACCGAGACCGTCCTCGTACTGGCCTCGATCCTGAACCGCTGGAACCTACGGCCTGTCCCCGGTATCCGGGTCCGTCTGCGTCCTGCCCCCACCCTTGTCCCCCGATCTCTGGCGATGCTGCCCATCAGCCGGAATGACAGGAAGAGGACCGAAGGGGGCGGGTGGTGATGCCGTTTGCGGCCTTGTGCGTGCCAAATCGCCGGCATTGGCACCGCGGCAGTCCGCACGATCCGCGTCCTGACCGTCAGCAGCAGTCCGCCGGCCCGAGCGGCAGGTGGCCGCCGCGGCACTGGCCGACCGGCCCTCCACATCGTGGAGTCCCACCACGAAGCGGCAGAGGGCGGTGACCAAGGGCAAGGGGCGAGCCCACTGTATCCGCCACCTCAAGTGGCGCGACCAGGACGAAGGACGCTCCGTCCCCATGCCGGCCACCATCACCACCAAGATCCGCGACCACCTGAAGCTGCACGGAACGTTCCGCGTCGAGGACGGTGTGAACCGGATCGCAGGGGACTACCTGTTCTCCAACGTCGGACGGACCAACATCCTCATGTACTCCCTGGTGACGACAGCGCCGGCGAGAGCCAGGCGGATCACCAGCTGGTGGAGCTCCTCGATCTCGGCCCGCTTCCCGGCCCGGCCGTCGGCGGCGTTCGGCACCGCCTCCGACAGCAAAGACGTGGCGGCCTGCGCCCTCCCACCAGTGCCAGGCCGGGATTCTCCGTGCCTGCCCGCGAACAGAGAAGCACGCCGCCTTCGGGCGAAGACAGAGTCCCCATGCGAGTTGGTCCGGGCGTGCCGGTCGGGCTCTTTTCCTCGGAGAGCGGCGTGTGCTTCGACCTCTCCGGAGCAACCGAAGAGGAACCGGCGTTCGCGCCCGAGAACCTCACCACCTCGACGGCCACGGTCTTCAAGGACTTGGGTTGCGCAGGTGACGAATGCCGCCAACCTAGACGTGGCAGAGAAGGGTGCGTAATCTCCTAGAGATTACGTTCCGTCACTACCCTTGACTACCGCCGGAGCGCATGTCGTTGATCGTGTGACGCGCGCTGACGGTCGACTGGAACCCAGTGCTGGTTTGGTGCTGACTTTGGAGCCCAATTCAAGGAAAACAGCAGGCCCTAGCCTTGTCCGGATGAGTTGTCGTACCACTCGATAGTGGTCCCGATGAGGCTCGCGACGACGATGCGGGGGAGCGAGTTGGGAGTTGGGGTCGGTGGGGGAGGGGTAGCCATGGTCATCACTTCCGGGTGGGCGATGGGCGCGTCATTGCGTCGCCACACGGTAGGAAGCGGCAGATCAGGGGCCTATGTGGCGGGGGGCCACACTTTAGGGGCGAGGTGTGAGGGCAGCGCCCATGAGGGGGCGCTGTGGGCCCTTCGTATCACTCAACTCGACTTAGAAATTCGGCGCGGAGTAATGTCGCGATTGGGGTGGTCTGGTACTCGGGTGCTGACTCCCGTGCTGACTTGGTGCTGACTACGGAGCGTTGAACTAGGGCATTCAGCACGCATCACCCCGCGCGGAGAGACGTACACGGTCTCTCAGGAGACGCGATGGCTTGAGGTACGGGTCGGCGGATCGCAAGGCTCGTATCTTCTGCGTAAAGGCGTCCCGCTGTGCCTGCTGTGATGAGGATGCGTCCGAGCTTCTTGACGTCGACGTGGACCAGGTGCCGATGTGCTCGTGCTCGTAGCGGAGGAACTCGCATAGCTGCTCGCCGTGGGTGGGTCCAGGTCGCTGAGCCGGTTGAGACCCCCATGTGCCAAGACGCGATGCACGGTGGCCGGGGCGATGATGATGCCGTGCAGGCGTTTCAAGCCGGCGGCGAGGCGGGCGGGTCCGTGGTGTCGGGAGGAGTGGTCGAGTGGTCCGTTCTCGCCGTGCGCGCGCCGGCGGGCGTATTACTTGGCAAGGCAGCGGCGGGAGATCCCGGCTTCCGCCGCGACGTGTGCGATCGGACGTCCGGCGTCCATCCGCAGGCACAAGTACAAGACGTCCTTCGGGGGCAGCGGTGCCTTGCGATGCCCCTTGCTCGTGGCGCTCCTGAACTCGGCGACCGCGTTCACCGGGAGCCCTGGGATCTCGGGTCTCCCGCGTGAGCGGCTGTGTGTGGCGTCAGCGTGCGAACTTTTCAATGGCCGCTGGGGTGACGGGGGTGAAGAAGTTGACGAGGTTGCCGTCGGGGTCGCGGAACAGCAGTGATCGGTTGCCCCAGGGCATCGTGGTGGGCTCGGTGACGAAGTCGGTGACGAATCCGGTCAGGTTCTGGTGAACGCGGTCCACGTCTTCGACGAGGAACTCGGTGATCACGCTGTGATTGTCCGCCGGGCGGGCGGAGCCCGGGGCGAACAGCGGGACGGTGCGGGTGCCGGCGATCGCGAGGGTGGCGCCCGCGGTCTTGAGTTCGGCGAAGTCCTCGGTGGCCCACACCGCCCGCGCCCCTGTGGCTCGCTCGTAGAACTCGACGAGGCGCGCTACGTCGCCGGTGATGATGCGGATCGAGACGAAGTCCATGGGAATCTCCTTGGCTGTGCTGGAGGCGTGCACGTCGCAGGCTAGGAGAAATAGTGGACAGAATCGGTCCTGTATTCGCGTTAGGTTGTGCACATGCCCCGACCCACTGCCCGCGTGCTGACACTGCTGGAGCTGCTGCAGTCGGGCGGCACCCGGACGGTGGCCGAACTCGCCGACCGGCTCGGCGTCGAAGGGCGCACCGTGCGGCGGTATGTGGACCAGCTGATCGACCTGGACGTGCCCGTGGAATCGGTGCGCGGCCGCTACGGCGGGTACCGGCTCGCCCCCGGGTACCGCTTGCCTCCGCTCATGCTCAGCGACGACGAGGCGCTGGCCGTGCTGCTCGGCCTGGTCGCCGGCCGCCGAGCAGGGTTGACGACGGCGGAGCGCACGGCGAACGAGACGGCGTCGGCGAAGATCCGGCGGGTGCTGCCCAAGCACATCGCCCGCCGGCTTGACACACTCCTGGCAACTCTCGCCTTCACGGATCAGCCCGGCGAGTTCAACACCCCGGACACCGGGGTCCTGCTCACCATCGCCGATGCGGTGCGCCATCGCCGACCGGTCTTGATCCGGTACACCGACCGCGACGGACGTCGCAGCGAACGCACGCTGCACGCGTACGGGATCGTCGCCCACTCGGGCCGGTGGTACGTCACGGGCAAGGACGCCCGGATCGGCGAGGACCGAACCTTCCGGCTCGATCGCATCGCAGAGGCGAGGACCCTGCCCGGCTCATTCGAAGCGCTTGTGGGTCCCGATTCGGCACAGCGCGTGCTGTCCGGGTTCGCCACGGCCGAGTACCGGTATGAGGTGACCTTGCGGATCCACGGGACCGTCGAGCAGATCCGCGCCCACCTTCCCGCCGGCGTCGCGAGCCTGGAGGAGCACGAGCCCGTCGCGGGCGAGGACCGGGCGTCGGCCGAGCACTGGCGGCACGTAGAGCTGCGGGCGGAGCGGCTCGACTGGCTGCCTCCGGTACTCGCCTCCCTCGACCGGCCGTTCGTCATCGAGCGCCCGGATGAACTACGCGACCTCGTCACCGCGCTCGCCGATCGCCTCGCGTCCTGCGCCCGCCAAGCCTGACAGCGAGGAACCAATGTCATGAAATGGCATAAGTAGAACGGAAGCGGCCTCCGGTAGGGATTCGTCGCGCTGCGAACCATGACGGCGTGCAGCGTGCAGCGTGCGGTACGGGTGCCGCTGCATTCCGGCTCTCCGCTGTCGAGCACGCGGAGCAGGGAAGCGGTGACAACACGCGTCGCGCAGCCGATGCGTATCAAGCGACAGGGGGGGAATGCCCCGCGGCCAGTCCGCTGGAATCCAGGGGATGGCTCGATAGGTGCCTGTGGGTCGGACCAGCTGAGGCCGTACTGCGACGGGGCGACAAGCCGGCGAACACGTCACCAGCAACTGTCGGCATCACTGCGGAGAATTACGGGAGCCACATGCTTGTGCCTCGTCATCTGAGTCCGCTGACTGCCGTGCACCCGCAGATGAGTCGGCACCTTGCCGAGGCGGCCGCCGGGGTGCGGGTGGCCCGGGAACGACTCGCCGCACACGGCTGGGACGTCGCATGGGGCGTAGTGATCGCCGGGCCCGGTGCGGTGGAGTTCGGGCAGTGGCCGCCGGGCACGGTCGTCGAGCGCACCCCGGTCCACGGCAGCTTGCCAGTGGCTCGCAACCGCACACTCAACCTTCTCCCCGGACGGATGGATCCACCCCCTGGACGGGGACGACGCCCTGGACTCCGACGGGTTGGCGGACCTGGTGCGCGAGCCGGCGGTGGAGGAGGCGGGCATCGGCTGGATATCCGCCAACCGGGCCTTCCTGGACGGAACCACCTCGCTGCACTACTGCGCAGCACCCCGCCGATGGGAGCGTCACGAACCGGCTCCCGCGTGGACTCTGCCGGCATTCCCTTTCCACCCGAACGCCGTGCTGGCCCGTACCGACGCGGCTCTTGAGGCAGGCGGCTGGCCTGCCGTCATCTCCTGCGAGGACATGGGCTGGGCATTGGCCATGTCCGAGCTGTTCGCCGGCGCATCGACACCGCACGTCGTCACCGGCTGTCGCACATGGCCGGACCGTGTCACCGTAACCAGTTGCACCCCACGGAACTACTCCGCCGGCTTCGCAGGCAGTGGCAGTTCGACCGCGGCCGCCGCCTCGGCGAGCATGCCCCGACTGCCCTTCAGCTTGGAGACGTGCTTGCAGATCGTGCTGTGGATGACGCCGAGGAGCGCGGCGATCGAGGTGACGGTGTTCGCGGGGTGTGTGAGCAGTTCGCGGGCGTGACGTACGGGCCGCGGTCACCGGTACGGTCCGTGCGTTCGGCGACTCGGCATCCTCGTCAACAACGCTGACCGCGGCCACGGAGATCCGTCGGCCCCGAATCGAATACGGATCAAGATCCGCAGAGTCGTCGGGCCTGTCAGGGGCCCGCCCTCCAGACGGAACCTATGCGTTTCACGCTACCGCTCACGCCGTCGCTCACCCGCCGAGAACCTCCAATCGAGGTGGGGTCAGAACAACTGCCCAGAGGATCGCCGAGACTCACGCCGATCTGGAGCGCGCCCGCCCTGCCGCAATGCCGGCTGAACCGTGGCTGCTGGCCGTGGAGGAGTTCGCCCGCCTGTCTGCGGCGAATCAGGTCTCCGTACGGCCTGGTGCCGACTCCCGGCACCGGACCCTGCATCCGGCGTGGTGCGCGGGGCCCGGCACGGTGGGCAGCGTGATGCCGAGGTGCGCGGCCATGTCCGGCTCGAACCGTCCATACGAGTTCATGTGCGTCCAGGACAGCGGGGACAGCCCGCGAAGCAGTCGGACAAGGGGGGATGCAGGCGGGGTGATATGTATGACCAATGTTACCTGATCCGGTGAATTCCTGACGCGAGCCCTGTCGGGAGTTGACGGCACGCGGTGTCCTACCGCATGAGCAACAAGTTCCGGCCCGTCAGGGATTGGCCGTGTGGTTCTCGATGAACCCGGTGGTCATCCGAAGGAGCGTGCAACGAAGCAGAGGATCGGTGATCACCGTGTTCGATACGGGGAATGGCCGTCGCGTACGAGTGCTGGTCGCCGTCGCGGCGCTGGTCATGTCCTTGCTGGCCGCCGCGCACGGGAGACCGGTCGCAGCCGCCGCGCCGGCCTGGCCTTTGCCGGGAGCGGTCAGCGGGGACACAGTTGTGCACGACCCCTCCATGGTGAAGCTCGGAAGTCAGTACCTGGTCGCGTCCACGCACAATCAGGTCGAGCTCCGGGTGTCCGACGACCGCGTCAACTTCAGGCGTCTCGGGCCCGCCTTCGGCACGGTCCCGGCCTGGTGGAGCCGGTTCAACTCCTCCAACGACGTGTGGGCCCCGGATGTGTCGTTCCACAACGGCAAGTACTGGATGTACTACTCGGTGTCCAGTTTCGGTTCCAACAACTCCGGAATCGGACTCGCCACGAGTGCCACGGGGCAACCCGGCACCTGGGTGGACTCCGGAGGGCCCATCCTCACCTCCCCCTACCCGAACTACGACTTCAACGCCATCGACCCCAATCTGCTGGTGGACAAGAACGGGAAATGGTGGCTGTCGTTCGGGTCGTTCAGGCTCGGCATCTACATGATCGCCCTCGACCCCCAGACCGGAAAGCCGTCGGCCACGGACACCCGGGTACGCCAACTGGCACAACGGCTTCACGTCTGGCCCGACCCGGTCGAAGCGCCGTTCGTCTACTACAAGGACGGCTACTACTACCTGTTCGTGTCCTTCGACTACTGCTGTAAAGGCGTCAACAGCAACTACAGCATCCACGTCGGCCGCTCCACCGCACCCGACGGGCCCTACCTCGACCAGGCCGGGCTCAACATGATCGGGGACGGCGGGAGCCTTCTGCTCGGCACACACGACAGCTGGGTGATCGGCCCGGGTGGTCAGTCCGTGGTCCACGACGACGCGGACAACCACGACCTGCTGATCTACCACTACTACGACGGCCGCGACAACGGCACGCCCAAGCTGGGGATCAATTACCTCGGGTGGAACAACGGGTGGCCCTACGTGTACTAGCGGTGGCCTATCAGGCCCCTCGATCTCCACCGCCTGGTCCAACAAATCACCGCGAGTGATCTGAATGCGGTCCCAGACGGGCGGCGGGGTGCTGCGAACGGTCGTGAGGAGCTCGGGTCGAACGATAGGCACTCGTCAACGACGCTGCTCAGTGGGGTGGCGACGGCGACGCGTACCTGCGGGCGTCCGATCAGCACCCTGCTGCGCGGCCCGAGCGGAGGCCCCGGCGGTGTCTTCGTCCACCAGCAGCAGGTGGGCGCGGCCGTCGGGGCGCGCTTCCAGGAGTCGGCCGGCTCGGCAATTGCCGCTTCGGGGCCTCCACATCGTGGGCCCGGTGTTTCAGGTTGCCGGCGGCGACGAGCCGTTGCTGGCCTTCCGCTACGGGAGTCCCAGCGGGTCGCGGAGGAGCTGGGTGCGCGGACGGTGGCGTTCCCGGCGATGTCGACGGGCGTCTGCCGCCGGCCAGCCGAGGGTGCGGCCCGCATCGCGGTAGAGGCGGTGCGGCAGGCGTCGGCGTTGGCGGAGGAATACCGTTTCGTACTCTTCCACGAACGGGCATACGGGCATTTTCGCCGCGCAGGCGAGGCGATTGACCTGCTTATCGACCGAGAGCGTCTGCCCGGCTCGAGCCTCTTCAGAGCTGCTGGGATGTCGCCATGCCATCAGGCTGCGGCATCTCGGCGGTGCGCCTTCACCGTCCTCAATGCGCTGGAGCCGGCCACTATTCGCACCCGACTGCCCGTCTCGTCAGAGCCACCCAAGGCACAGCCTCGGCGCTTCTGTCGAAGTCATCACCCGTAGAGGCGATGATCTGAACTTCATTGCGATCCAAGGCCGTTCAGCTCAACCTTTAGGTCCTCGACCTGCGCGGGCCGGCTTCGACGCGGCCGCCGAGCGGCGGATGTAGCACCATGCGGCCAATAGGCTCTTGTGTGTGATGGCTGTCGTGAAGGTTGTGCAGCGGTGGCTGCTGGGACTGATGCTGGCCTGTTACGTGCTGGCCGGTGTGTTCCCCGCCCCCGGCGAGGCGCTCCGCGAACTGACGCTCCCTGCCCCTGCGGGTGCAGGCGCTCTGACGGTACCGATGGTGCTGTTGGCGGTGATGCTGTTCAACGCGGGTCTGGGGGTTCGTGCCGCTGAGCTGCGGGTGATGGTGCGTCAGCCGGTTCGGCTGGTGCTCGGTATCGCCGCCAATGCTCTGCTGCCCTTGCTCGTGCTTCCGCTGATCGCCCTCGCCCTGCGGACGTGGCCCGACCCTGCCGAGGCTGAGGGGCTGGTGGTAGGGCTCATGCTGGTGCTGGCGATGCCGATCGCGGGCGGTGCCGCCTCCTGGGGGCAGAACGCGGGCGGCAACGTTCCTCTGGTCGTCGCAATGGTGATCGGTTCCACCCTGCTCAGCCCGCTCACCGTCCCGTTCGGGATGCACATGGCCGGTCAGTTGGTCGGCCCGTACGGTGCCGGTGCTCTGGACGACACCACCAAGGTCGACGTCATCGCCCGGACCGGGGCCGGGATGTTCGCTCTGATGTCGGTGGTGCTGCCCTGCCTGGCAGGCGTCCTCGTGCGGATGCTGCTCGGCGAGGAACGGGCCCGTCGTGTCCTGCCCGCCGTCAAGGCGGTCAACATCGTGAACATCCTGCTGCTGTGCTACATCAACGCGGCCGGCGCCCTGGGGCAGGCACTCGCCCACCCGGACCCGGACCTGCTGGCACTCGCCCTAAGCCTGTCCGGCATGGTGTGCTGCCTGACCTTCTACTGCGGCCGCTGGATGTCCCGCTGGACGCGCTGCGACCAGCCCGACGGTATCTCCCTCACCTTCGCCACCGGCATGAACAACAGCAGCGCCGCTGCCGTACTGGCCGCCTGCTGGTTCTCCCACCGCCCCGAGGTACTGCTTCCGATCCTCTCCTACAGCCTGCTGCAGAAGATCGTCGCAGGCGCAGCGGGGAAACCGCCCCGCTCCCGGCTGGACAAGACACCCAGCCAGATGACGGCCCCTGGCGTGTAGACGTCCTCCGGTACGACCGCCCGCCCCCGGGGGTGAGGCCGCTTCGGCATCCGTTTCCCGGCGGGCCATCGACCCACGGCCCGTTCATCGACAGCTCTGAGCCGTCGTCCTGGCTTGTCATCGGGTGAAGCGGTGGTCCTCCTCGATGACAGGTGCGGCCGGCGGCGGTGGCTGGGTGCGGCGGCGCTTTTAACACGCTGACGTAGGCGGTCGTGCCGATGACGTCGACGACCATCAGGATCAGGCCGGTGAGGTAGGCGTTCCTGCCCTGGAGATGCCAGTCCGCGGCGAAGGCGAGGACGGCTCCTACGGCGATCAAGGAGATGCACCCTCCCATGCCACAGCCTGGATGAGGACGCCTGCGAGCACGACCACGGGCTGGAGGCAGCCCCCGCTTGAGTGCCCGGGGACGAGGCCCGGACGTCAGCCGTCCCGCCAGGGTTCGCCCGGGGACGGCACTCGGCGTATCAACGCCGACATTCGTCTCGTTGTAGTCCCTCGGCGCAGTGGGCGGTGCTCGGTTACCCGCCGCACTGGCACGGGCCGCCGGACTGGCATCCGCAGCTGCAGCCCGGACCGCAGGTGCAGCCCTCGCTGCACGTCGGTCGCGGAGTGTGAACGGTCATGTCAGCGCTCCTCCTTCGCTCATGCGGCTGTCTCATCGAGCGAACACCCGGCCGGTTCTTGACCGCAAGAAGGGGTACACGGGTAGCGGTCACGAGAATGGAGAACCGGTCCTCTCGCCGGATGCGGGTCGGCGGGCTGTGAGGCGGCCCGGCGGCGGTGGCGGTGGCCGCTCGATGCCGGAGTCACCTTCTGTCGCATGGCGTGGCACGGCGTGTTTCCAGCCGACTTCCGGCGACTTTCGTGAATCCCCGGCGCGGCTGACACTGGAAGGGCAGGCTCTCCCGTCGGACAGATCCGATCACGCGGGGGAGAAGGAAGGCTTTGCCATGCTGACCAGCGCGCACACTTCTCACGCGAACCACACTCACCAGCACGGTGCGGAATGCGGGCACGTCGCCGTGCCGCACGAGGACCACGTCGACTACGTCCACGACGGGCACCTGCACCGCGTGCATGAGGACCACACCGACGATTGCGAGCCCACCGGCCACACCGTTCACCAGGAGCACGCGCACCAGCACGGTGCGGAATGCGGGCACGTCGCCGTCCCGCACGGCGACCACGTGGACTACGTCCACGACGGGCACCGTCATGCCCAGCACGAGGGGCACTGGGACGACCACTGATCTTCAGCGTGTCTGTGCCCGCTCCTCCTTCCGGAGGCAGTCCGGAAAGCGGCCGGAGAGTTCGACGGCGTGCCGGACGTCGGCGAACCCGGAGGTCCGGGCGATCCGGGCCGCCCATTTCTCCACCGGGCCGGATCCGACGGGCAGGCTGAGGCCGCACTCGGTGCAGATCAGGTAGTGGCGGTGGTCAGAGCCGGGGCGGTGACGGAAGAGCTGCTTGCCGTTGGCGTCGCGGAAGACGTCCGCACGGCCGGCCTCGGCCAGCGCGGTGAGGGTGCGATAGACGGTGGAGAGGCTGACGGACGAGCCACCGGCCACGAGCCGCTTGCGCAGGTCCTGGGTGCTGATGAAACCTTCCGCCACGACAAGGGCCCCAGGACCGCCGCACGCTGCTGTGTGGCGCGGCCGATCAGCGCCATGTTGTCCACGGTGTCGTGCGTCGTTGTCGTTGCCTGCTGCCGGTCGTCTGCCATCGCGGCGCTCCTCCGCTCAGCCTTCAGTCAGTACGCGGGGCGGGGCGCCGTATGAGGAAGGTGGCGGCGTAAACGGCAGTGGCCGTGGCCATGATGGCGAAGCTCGGCGGCATCCGCGGCACCGCGTACGAGGCGAACAATCCCGCCCACATCTCCGTCACCGCAAGACCCACGGAGAGGGCAAGGGCACGATACGGGCGGGCGGTCAGCCGGATCGCGGCTCCGGCAGGGGCGGCGAGCAGGCCGAGGAGCAGGAGGGAGCCGACCGCTTGCGTGGCCTCGGCGGCACCAATGTCGACGAGCCGCGCCGGCTGACCCTGACCTGGTCCGGTCCCGGCGAGGACCGGCCGCACGGCGAATCCCGGGTCACCTTTGAACTCCAGCCCTACGGTGACACCACGCGTCTCACGGTCACCCACGTCAAACCTGCGGGACACAAGAAGCACCGCTCCATCTCCGGCGGCTGGAACTCGTGCTGGCCAACCTCAAGACCTATGTCGAGACCGGCACGACGCTGCCCGTCCCGGCCTGGCGCCCCTGAGAAGACACAGCCCGGCGGCGCATGCTCGGCGCATGCGCCGACCCTGTCCTTACCGGGCCTCGTGCGCGATGTCGCTCAGGCCCGGACGGGGCCGCGAGCGGAAGGTGCGGCGGTAGGTGTCCGGGGGCACGCCGACCGCGCGGTTGAAGTGCCGGCGCAGCGTCGTGGCGGTCCCCATGCCGGTGGCCGCGGCGATGGCGTCGACACTGTCCTCGGTGCTCTCCAGCAACTCCTGGGCGTGGCGGATCCGCTGAGCCAGCAGCCATTGCAGCGGGGTCGTGCCGGTCACCGACCTGAAGTGGCGGCCGAGGTGGCGCGAGCTCATCCGGGCCTGGCGGGCGAGGTCTTCGACGGTCAGCGGATGGTCAAGCCGTTCGCTCACCCAAGGGAGCAGCTCGGCGAGCGGGTGATTGCCCTGTGCGGGCACGGGAGTGGTGACGAACTGGGCCTGGCCTCCGGGCCGGTGCGGCGGAACGACCAGGCGGCGGGCGAGAGCGTTGGCGGTCGACGAACCGTGGTCGAGACGGACCAGGTGCAGGCACAGGTCCATCGCCGCTGCCTTGCCGGCGGAGGTGAGCACGCTGCCGTTGTCCACGTAGAGGACATCCGGGTCCACCTCCACACGCGGATAGCGGGCGGCCAGAGCCTCGGTGTGCACCCAGTGTGTGGTCGCGCGCCGCCCGTCCAGCAGCCCGGCGGCGGCCAGCACGAACGCGCCCGTGCAGAAGGAGACCACGCGCGCCCCCGCCTCGTGGGCCGCGCGCACCGCGTCGACGAGGTCGGCCGGCGGGTCCTCGTCGACATCGGCCCAGGCGGGGACGATCACCGTGCCGGCGCGCCGGAGGTGGTCGAGTCCGTAGTCGGGCTCCAGCGTGAACCGGCCGACCCGCACCGCGCCCGGCCCGCAGACCACGACGCGGTAGTCGGGGCCGGCTCCACCGGGAAGGCTGTCGCCGAAGACCTCGCAGGCCACGGACAGCTCGAAGTGGAGCATGCCGTTGGTGACGGCCAGGGCGACAGTGCCACCGTCACTGCCGGTGCCGGTGCCGGTGCCGGTGCCGGTGCCGGTGCCAGCGTCCGCGTCCGCGTCCACGTCCACGTCCACGTCCACGTCCACGTCCACGTCCACGTCCACGTCCGGAATTGTACGGGTCATGTCGTTCCGGACACTCGTGTGAGGGACCCGCGCTCGCCAGGATGTCCGTAACGGATCGTCGGTGGAACGCCATCGGATCCTCATTGGATCGTTTCAACAACGGGGAGAAACCCATGGGATCGAAACCTGCCGTAGTGGTGTTCGGCGCGTACGGGCACACCGGCCGCTTCGTGGTGGCACACCTGCGAGAACGCGGGTTCGTCCCCGTGCTCTCCGGTCGCGATGCCGGCAAGCTGGAGGCGCTGGCCGCGTCCGCGTCCGCTTCCGTACTTGAGGCCCGTCCGGCGTCGGCCGGGGACCCTGACTCGCTCGACCGTGCGCTGGCCGGCACGGTGGCGGTGATCAACTGCGCCGGGCCCTTCGCCACCACAGCCGCCCCCGTCATCGAGGCGGCACTGCGCGCGGGCATCCCCTATGTGGACGTCACGGGCGAGATCGAGTCCGGCGTCGATACGTTCGCGGACTTCACGGACCGGGCCCGCGCGGCGGGAGCGGTGATCGTCCCCGCGATGGCCTTCTACGGGGGCCTGGGTGACCTGTTGGTCAGTGCGGCGATGGGGGACTGGACGGCGGCCGACGAGGCACACATCGCCTACGCGCTGAGCAACTGGCACCCCACCACCGGAACACGCGCCACGAGCAAGGTCTCCCGCCTGCGGCGAGGCGGCCGGCGCATCCGCTACGCCGACGGGCAGTTGGAGTACCGTGACGACGCGTCACCGACCCTCCAGTGGCCCTTCCCCGACCCAATCGGCCCCAGGGCCGTCATAGGGGAGTTCACCACGGTCGACGTCGTCACCATTCCCAGTCACCTGTCCATCTCCGACGTGCACACCCACATGACGGTCGAGGCGGCCAGGGAGGTGCTGGCCCCGGACACGCCGACGCCCGCCGCGACCGACGCGTACGGACGGTCCGCGCAGACCTTCCTCGTCGACGCCGTCGTGCGCCGCAGCGGCACCGAACGCCGTGCTGTGGCGCGGGGCCGGGACATCTACGCCGTCACCGCGCCGCTCGCGGTGGAAGCGGTCCACCGCATCCTCACCGGCCGGACCCGGGCGACCGGCGTCGCCTCCGCAGGCAAGATGTTCGACGCGCCCGACTTCCTCCGCGCCCTGTCGCAGCACATCTCCGTGGAACTGCACTAGCGGCGTGCAGAGGGCCGGAAGACACTCCGTCCGGCACATCCCCGCGTAAGCCCGTGTGCCCATGAGCGGGGCTCAGCCGCCACTTCCGCACGGGGCTACCCCGTACTCGAGGAAGCTTGAGCAGCCCGGTTATCCCTGATCCCGGCCCGCTCGTACACCTCTTCCAGCAGCCGCCGCTGCTGCTGCAACTCGGCGCTGGACGCCGCCAGGCCCGCCGTGCCTCCGTCGTTGTTCACCCCGCTCGCCACGATCACCGCGTGCACTCGGTCCCCGTCGGCCGGCGCGTCACCGAGGCGCTTGAGCAGCAGCGCGCCCTCGCCCTCGGACCGTACGTGCCCGTCCGCCTCGGCGGAGAACGACGCGCACCGTCCTTTGGGCGACTGGGCGACTGGGCGACTGGGCGACTGGGCGACAACATGGAGGCCCGTGAGAAGCCCACGAACGCCAGCGGGTTCACCAGGCGTTCACCCCGCCCGCCAGCTCGGGATCCGGATCCCACAGCCGTGCCGGGGCGAACCATCCAGCGGGAGGGACGGGCTGATCAGGTCACGCCCCTCAGCCGGCGCGGCTCACAGATCGGCCGGCCGGCAGCCCTGCCCAGTCTTCGGGCGGGCCGCGCACTCCACTACCGCGCCCGGGCGGTGTGCGGATGCGCCACCCGGCGCACGAACGCACCCGCGCCGCTCAAGTCCCTCGCATGACGTCAGTCGATGACCGCGGTGGCTTCGATCTCGACCAGGTGGTCGGGTACGTCCAGGGCCGCGACACCGAGCAGAGTGGCTGGTGGGACCGGTGTGTTTCCCTGCTTCGCGGCCGCCCGAGCGATCCCCTCCAGGAGCAGGGGCATCTTGTCAGGGGTCCAGTCGACTACGTAGGCGGTCAGTTTCGCCACGTCGTCGAAGGAGCCGCCGACCTCGGCCAGGGCAGTGGCGATGTTGAGGTAGCACTGTTCGACCTGGGCGGTGAGGTCGCCTGCGCCGACGGTGACTCCGTCGGCGTCCCAGGCGACCTGGCCGGCGATGAAGACCAGCTTCGAGCCGGTGGCGATCGACACCTGCCGGTAGACATCGATCTCCGGCAATCCGCTGGGGTTGATCAGGGTGACGGCCATGTTTGCTGCCTGCGCCTTCTCCCGGGAGCGCGTGGGAACAACGCACTTACGTCGTCCCACGAGCCGCTGGTCACTTGTGGTTACTCGGAAACCGTAGGAGAGTTGCCGTTGACCTGGAAGAACGCACTTTTTGGTGACTGGGGAACCTGATGGTGACCAAGCAGTTCAAGGGCTCGCCCGAAGACGCGGACCTGACGCGAGCGGACTCCCTGGGGCGGGAGATCTTCTCGGACGTCGCCAACAAGTGGGCGCTCCTGATCATCGAGTGTCTCGGTGACCGCACGCTGCGCTTCAGCGCTTTGCGTGACGAGATCCAGGGCATCAGCCACAAGATGCTCACCCAGAACCTGCGCATGCTGGAGCGCTACGGCCTGGTCGTGCGGACCGTGCACCCCACTGTGCCGCCGCGCGTCGAGTACAACCTCACCGAGCCGGGCCGGGCCTTGCGCGTGACGATCGACGGCCTGTGCGACTGGACCCATCGGTACATCGGTCAGATCGAGGAAGCGCGCCGCCGCTTCGACGCATGATGGGCGGTGGCACGCCCCTGTGCCTCCCGGCGGAGCAGGGCGGCGCCGTATCCCCCGGGGACAAGAACTCAGCCCGCGTGACCGGTCAGCCACTCCCAGAGCAGCTCGGCGACTACGACATGTGGGCTGAGATCATCAAAGAACTCGGCGAAGGCGGCGCACTGCTCGCCCTGGTCGGGCTCGCCATCCTGGGACTGTTCGCCGGCATCGTCGCCATCATCGAAGCGTGCACCGCATGGATGAAGGGCGACTACGTCGGCACCAACACCGTCGCCGTGACGAGCCAGGCCCTCGCCAAGTGGCACCACAGCACAGACGTCCAGCACATCGGCCATGCCGCAGCCGTCGTCGGGAACCACTGCGCCGCGCGGGGTGTAAACCGTGTCCCCCGGACGGTAGAGCGGTTGCCGGAAGTGGCGCAACGCGGTGCCTTCGACTGCGGGCGCGATACGGGCTCCCCCGTAGGCCAGGTGCAGAGCCCTGCCGATCACGGTGGCCTCGGTGTCGTCCATCTCGGCGATCCGCCAAGAATCTGTTGCGGTCGCGGCAGCGGCGCGGACCGCAGCGATCTGAGCCTGCACCCCCCTGACCGCTGTAGCGTCGGGATGCTGCTGCACTAGGTGCTCCAGCCGCTCCAGCCGCGTACGCAGCTCCTGGCGCCACTCTTCCAGGTCGCTCGTGTCCATGTTCTGGATCCTGCCCCCCGGGGTGGGGAGCCTGCCTCCCGAGGTGAAGAGCGGCGCCCCCGCTGCGAGACAGCCGAGCAGGCTGAGGTGCACGCCAGCTCACCAAGCGGCGCTTTGCTCATAGGTACGGCCGTTGGCGCTAAGCACTTGATCTTGGTCGGAGTAGCTCGGCGTGACGCTTTCCAGGGCGCTGCTACTGGCTGCGGCCCCAGTTCGTCGTTCGCGCGTGGTGTGTCCGGGCTGCGGGCTGCGGGCCGGCGTGACCGTCAGCGTGCCCCGCGGCTAGAGGACGGCGAGGACGTTGGCCAGGCCGGCGACCGCGCCTCCGAGCAAGACTCCGGAGAGGATACCGTCAGCGGGGGCGCGCAGGACCGGGGAGCCGGCTACCGCTGGTGCCGCGTCAGCTGGGCCGGCGCCCCGACACCGGGAAGAACAAGCAGGGCGCTGAGCGAAGGAACGACCTCTGAGTGCTGATGGGCGATCTTCCTGGCCGTTGAAGCAGCCGATAGGTTCACCTCCATGAGATCACCACAGGCGGACGTGCATCATTCGGCTTCGTCCTGGCGGCAGCCCTCTCCTCCGGCGGCCTCCGGCGAGCGGAGCATGCTGGTTGAAGAGATCGCCAAGCGCATCCTGGCTCTCGGTCAGGGTCGCCTGCTCGTGGGGATCGACGGCTTCACCGCTGCTGGGAAGACGAGCTTCGGACATGAACTGGCCGAGTGGATCAGTGCTGCGGGACGGCCGGTGCTCCGGTCGACTCTTGACGACTTCAAGAAGCCGTGGAGGGACCGGCATCTCTACGACCGGGAGTCTGGTGAGGGGTACTACCGCAACGCGTATGACTATGAGGTGGCCAAGCGTCTATTGCTGGATCCCTGCCGGTCATCGGGAGCGACAGCCTGTGCGCTGTGCAGCATCGACCCGCTGACCCAACGAGATCACTCATCCGAAGTGACGCCACTTGGGGTGGACGCGGTGCTGATCGTGGATGGTGTCTTCGCCTTCCGCCCCGAGATCAATGAGTACTGGGACTTCCGCGTCTGGTTGCAGGTGGATGCGGAACTGTCCGTTCAGCGGGGCGCCGAGCGTGACCAGGACTGGGCCGGAACTGAAGCGGAGTCGATCCACCGCAACAGGTATCTGGTCGCCGAGCGTATCTATCTTCAGGAAGTCGACCCGTTGCCGATGATGGACGTTGTCATCGACAACTCGGTCTTCGCGCGTCCGCAGGTCGTAACACCGTGATGTCGGTATGGTGCCGGGCTGGTGGGCGATTCAGCGAACACAGACCTCAGAGCCAAACCAGCCACACAGGCACGATGCAGTGAGACTGGCCGCCTCACCTCAGGCCGTACAGACACCGCCAGGTGAGACCAGCTTCGGTTCCTCAACAAGGCCATCTCCGCGTCAGGCGCAAGGGACGTTGATCTGGTAGTTGCGCTGGACGTGGACGTCGGAACCGTCGCCCGCCCAGTAGGGCCCCTTCTGGCTGTAGGACATGGAGACGGTGTACGTGCCGCAGCCGCCGCTGGATGCCCTGGGGGCGGTCCTGCCCGAGTAGGAGATCAAGAACTGGGGTGGGGTGTACCGCGAGGCGGTGCAGGCACTGGGCGACCAGGTCGCCGTGGTGCCCCGGGTCACGACGGAAACCTCTTCGTGAAGGGCCTGCGCGAGTACGGCTTCGGCGCCACTGTGTTCGAGCGTTCCCGGCCCGCGTCGGCCACCTTCGCGGGAGCCGGGGCCGACGAGCGGCAGGCGGGGGCTGTCGCGCCGGCGGCGGCGTCGTTCGGGGTGAAACTGGAGCTGGAGAACTTCTACTGCCACCGGGCGGTGGGTGACCAGTGGGGCGGCAAGGGCGAGACCTACTGGGCCTCCGCCACCGGCAGTGACAAACAGGTGGGGCCCGGCTTCATCTCCCAGGAGTTCGGGAGCAGGTCCGTTCCGCCCGCGCGGTCCCGCTGCCGTGGCCT
Source organism: Streptosporangium nondiastaticum (assembly GCF_003011965.1). GTDB lineage: Bacteria > Actinomycetota > Actinomycetes > Streptomycetales > Streptomycetaceae > Streptomyces > Streptomyces nondiastaticus. The sequence goes on along the minus strand of NZ_PXWG01000002.1, from coordinate 182,615 downwards.
CCGGGACGCTTGACGCCCGCGTTGGCCGCGCCGCCGTCCTCCGCCCGCGCCTCGCCGGTCGCGACCGCCGTGTCCTCTGTGCGGTTCTCCGGGCGCTGGAACAGCGCCCGGACCAGGGCGGCGATGCTCACGGCCCCTGGACGGTCCTCACGGCCCCTGGACGGTCGCCGCCGTCAACTGCCCGCCGTCAGGGCTGTCGAGCAGCCAGACCAACGGCGTGGACACGATCCCGGCCACCGCCAGCACGATGACGGTGACCTTCCATGACGCGATCAAGGGTGCCCAGGTCTCCCCCCGGACCGAGTTCTATCTGGCGGTGGCCGAACGCGACGACGACCGTGCGATCGGCTTCGTCCGTCTCGTGCGCTCCGGCACCCGGGGCGAGGACATCGGCTGTGCCATCGCGGCGGACGAGTGGGGCCGCGGCTACAGCACCGATGCCCACCACGTGCTCCTGGACTTCGCCTTCCGGAGCCTCGGCCTGGAACGTGGCAGCGGGTGGATCCTCTTGGACAACACGGCGAGGATCACGTCCCTTGAGGAAGGATCCCTCGCGAGGCTGGGGTTCACGACCGACTGTGTGGCGCGCAGGCACCAGTTCATCAACGGCGCGTGGCGGGACTGCAACCTGAACTCCGTGAGCGCGGAGGAGTGGGATCGCCGTCACCGGACGTGGCGGGACTGAGCGTCCCGGCGGGAGACCGCAGCCCATGCTCCGTCCACCGGGTCCGGTCGGGAGGAGCGCCGGGACGCTCCGGGCCGCCGCCGCCCTGGCGGGGCGGCGACGGCCCGGACCGGTTTCAGGATGCCCCTCGCCTGCGGCGGCGGAGGGCGAGGAGGGCCCCGGCGAGCGCGACCGCGGCGCTGGAGCCGCCGAGGATCGCCGGGGTCGGGGACGAGGACGACGGGCGGGCGGCGGGCTGGTAGCCGCTGGAGAAGCCTTTGGTGGCGTAGTCGGAACCCGCCATCTTGTCGGCGTACCGGCCCTTCACAAGGTTCTGGTAATCCGCGAGGGACACCGACGACTTGCCGCCGAGACCGCTCTTGGCCGCGTCGTTGAGCGGTGTGACCTGGTCGAGTGCCAGCTGGTACCAAGCGTGGAGCTGCGGCTCGGAGAACACCGGGCTGGTAGCCGTGCCCTTGCCCGCGTAGCCGGCGTCGCCGTCGCTCTCGCGTACGGCGGCCAGGTGCCAGCCGCCGCCCTGGGTGGCGCCGAGCAGGACCGTGGCGCTGCGCGCCTCGCCGACGTTGACCGGGGCGGCCACGTAGGAGAGCTGGAGGGCCGTGGCGGTCGTGGGCAGGGCCTTGCCGGACACGAAGTCCGAGGTGATCTCGAACACGGCCAGCGGGGTCTGCCCCACGGTGAAGGACGGTTGGCCTTGACACGGATCGGCCGTGGAGGGAATGGGATGCGGTGTCCGCTGGCCGCTCTGGGGAACGGGGACGCTCAGGAAGCGGCAGACGGCATTGTGGACGCCGGTCGATTTGAGTGTGTCCACCGCGTTCTGGAGATCCGGGATGTCGGGGGGCCGCGCGGCGGCGTGGGCCGGAAGCGCGGTCAGGGCGGACAGCAGTGCCGTCGCGGTGAGCGCGAGACCGAGCGGGCGACGCTGGGTACGCCGAGGTGAATTCGGCGCCGATGACGTTCTGGTGATGGACATGATGTCTGCCTCACGTGGCCGAGACGCCGATTTGGGTGTGGGTCCAGTTGAACGAGCTGTTGCTCACGTAGTCGTTGTAGTTCCACCAGGTGTAGGTCTGGGTGGCGGGCCAGGGATCGGCGACGGCGATGGTGTTGTTGGTCTCGTCGTAGCCGTAGATGACGTTGAAGTGGCCACCGCCGGACTTCCAGCCGATGCGCGCCAGGAAGGGACGCAGGCCGTCGACCTCGGTGCGGGTCTGGCTGAACGAGGCCGCGCTGTACTGGAGAGTGCCGGTGTGGGCGAAGCCCATGAGGCGCCAGGCACCGGCGACGTCGTTGGGAGTCGCCGGCTGGTTGTTGCAGCTGACGCCCGTGGCCCGGTTGGCCAGGTTGCAGAAGTCGGTCTGGCTGTAGTTGTAGCCCCACCAGCTCGCGACGGTGTTGCCCGAGGCGTCCCAGCACCACTGGCTCTGTTCCTGCTTCTGCATGCTGATGTCGTCGTAGGCACCGGCGTGAGCCGTGCCGACGGCGGCTGCCGTCCACCCCGCCGCGGCGAGCGCCAGAGCTGTCGCGGTGGTTGCGAACCTTTTTCTGCTCATTGTTCTGCCCTCTCGTGAAGGGAATGGAGGAGTGTGGTACGCGGGTTTCGGGAGCGGATCCATGGGGGCGCGGTAAGGGGAAGCAGGCGAAGAAGGTGAATGCGAAAAGGGCGAATGCAAAAAGGAAGTGCGTGCGCGCCTTGCGATCGCGTCGCCGTCGGTGCGGCAACGGTGTTCCCCGGATTCGGCACGTTCCTCGCCGAACGGGAGCCTCCATATCCGGAAGTCAGTATCAGGGAAGCGCGGGGCGTCAACCTTGACCAGGGGCCGGGTGCGAGCTTCACTCGGGTGAGTGAAACATTCAGATAATGATTCCGCGCGACATTCCGCGCCGTATTCCGGCCGCGTCGGCTGTGCCGGTGGCGTTATCCGTTACGGGACGCGGGGTGGGGTCGGGGAGTTGCCCTGTGCGTCGGTGGTCCTTGAGGTAGGGCTACCCCCCGCGTGCGCTCGGCCGACGCCACGCGCGCCCCCACGGTCCTCCTGGCGTGCGTACTGGTCCTCCGGGGCAATGTCTTGGGCTGCTTGCTGGGCCTCTTGCACCCGACTCGTCTCGCACAACAGCCGAACAAGGACGTACAGGGCGTCACGGTCACCGTCTTCGGCGCGGTTACGCAGTGCCGCCTCCATACCCCGCTCGCCAAGCGACCTGTTGAGTCTCCGACGTGCGTGGACATCCGTGAGAGCGCGTTCCGTGAGTTCCGAAATCCGTTCCGCTCGCACAAGCAGATCCATGTGCCACAGATGGTTGCTGTGCATCTCGGGATCGCTGGAATAGCACTCGGCGCGGGCGCTCACCAGCGTGATCGCCACGTCCCAGTCCCGTCCCTGTTCCGCCGCCCGGGCCTGCTCGAACCAGTCCACGGGACGATTATGGCAAGTCGGCGCACCGGCCAACACCGTAGGGGTGACCACTGAAGTGCACACTCCAGAACAGCGGCTACCGAAGACTCTCAAACCGTCCTCTAAGACCGCCTGCACGTCTACCGGAACGGGTTCTCCGTGCCGCGGTCGTCGTCAGTGGCCGCATCCAGGAGTTCGGGCAGATCCAGGGCCTCGGCATCCCGCTGGCCGATCCACCACCCGGCGCGCTTGTCCGCCGGGCGGTTCGACAGATCGTGATCCACGCTGTGCCCACAACGATGGTCAATATTCCAGGTCTTTCGGACAGCCATGTATGGGTCTCCTTGGTGAGAGAGGTCAGGGACGGGTGGCGTGGCCGGGAACACGCCGGTGTCGGCCGGGGCGGACCGCGCCGGCCAGGGCGGTCCCGGCGGCCTGGCCGGTACCGATCGAGGCGATCAACCAGGCGTACGCCTCGACCGTGGTGCCGGCCGGGGCAAGACCGTCCACGGTCAGGAAGGCGCTGGTGATCAGCGCGGTGAGAAACAGGCCCGGCAGCGCGGTGAAGGCGGTCGCCGCGATGGGCCCGGAGCCGGTCATCAGCGGCAGCCACCCGGCCGCGAGTCGCAGGCTGTGGGCCGGCGGGGCCGGAGGTACCGGCGGCGGAGGAGGCGGTGAAGGGCGATAGCGGCGCCAACGGAAGCCGAGGCGCGGTGGCCTGGGTGCAGCCGGAAGGTTCCTTTCCTCTCGCGACAGCCTTGGGAGGCCACGGCGGTGTCGGGGGCGGAGGGGGTGGAACCGGGGGAAGTGAAGACGGCGCCGCGAGCGGCGGCGGAGCAACCTCCTCTGCCGCCGGGGGAGACCCATCAGGTGGGTGCAGACCCCAAGGTCAGTGCACCGGGGCGAACGGCAGGACTGGAGGCGCGGGCAAGCCGGGCCGGAACAGTAAAGCTGTGTCCAGGGGCCTATGGCAGGGTTCCGATCCTGCAAACATCAGCGGCGGTGGCACCGGAGCCAGTTCCAGCTCCCCCGCAACCATCACCCTGCCGGGCGGAACGACCTACACCCTGCCAGCAGATGTGAGTGAGGGCGGCACCGGAGGCGGGAGACGAGGCGGAGCGTGCCGGCGGACTCCCTGCGACGGCGCCGGGGGGCAATGGGGCAAACACGGACAGCCAGGATTCCGAAAACCACGACTCGAAGGCCGGTGGCAGGGGACCCAGGGGCCGGGCAGCCCGTGGAGGGGAAGCCAGGACTCGTGCTCGACGAGCCCTGAGAAGCACATCCCGGCCGTGCGGCTTCTCACCGACAGTCAGGTGCCGTACCTGGCCTCCGAATTAAATAGGGCGTTCGTTCTAGTGGTGCTAGTGTCTAGCTAGAACGTTCGTTACAGCGGCGGCTCGCGGAACCAGTCAGCCGCCCGTCACCTGGGAGGAACAGTGGAGATCAAGCACATCACCGTCAATGGCCTCGACCTCGCCTACATCGAGCAGGGCGAGGGCCCTCTGGCACTGCTGCTGCACGGCTTCCCGGAGACCCCCGGCGTGTTCCGGCACCTGATGCCGGAGCTTGCGAAGGCCGGGTACCACGTGGTCGCCCCATACATGCGGGGATTCGCCCCGAGTCAGGTGCCGCCGGACGGAAGCATGCTGATGAAGGACCTGATCGCGGACGCCAATGCGCTGCACGATGCGCTGGGCGGAGGCGGTGACGCGATCATCGTCGGGCACGACTGGGGCGGCTTCGCCACCTGGGGTGCCGCCGCCCTCGCGCCGGAACGCTGGTCGAAGGTCGTGGTGGCCGATGTCCCGCCGGTGCGGTTCTACGAGCGCCGGGCCGCGGTCCCCGAGCAGATCCACAAGAACAGCCACTTCTACTTCTTCCAGATGGCCGTCGCCGATCATCTGGTGCCGGCGAACGACTTCGCCTACATCGACTGGCTGTGGGACCACTGGAGTGGCGACATCCCCGGCTTCGACTCCACCCAGGACCGGGAGGAGGGCAAGGACGCCCTGCGCGAGCCGGCCAACCTCCAGGCGGGGCTGGGCCTCTACCGGCAGAACTTCCCCTCCGAGGTGTTCGGCACCGACGCCTGGGAAATGGGTCGTCTGCTGGCGGAACTGCCCACCCAGCCGACCCTGTACCTGCACGGCAGCGAGGATCCCGTCGTCAACGAGGAGATCCTCGCCGACATCGTCGCCGCCCTGCCCAAGGGGTCGGACGGCGCGTTGCTCCAGGGCGTGGGCCACTTCCCGATGGTCGAGGCACCGGAGGAGGTGAACAAGCGGATCCTCGCCTTCCTTGGCGAGTGACCGGTTGCGTGCCAATGCCCGCACCGTCTTCGGGCGGTGTGGGCAGCGGCCTGCGTGACGACGGGGGCATCAGCTCACAGGGGGTGTGCCGTACGAGCCGACCAGGCGGGCCGGTTGTCGGCCCGTCGCACACAAGGGCTCCTCGCTGCGGATGACCTGCACCGTCACTTCGGCGCCTTCCAGAGCGCTGATGATCGTGGTCGCCGGACCCTGGGCATCGCCGGCAGGGATGCCCGGACCCAGCAGCTTGTCGTGAACCAGCTGCTCCCAGCCACGCAGCGCGGCGCGGAGCAGCGCCGAGAACTCCTGGTCGCCGTGGGTGATCGCGCCGACCGCGACGGCCTCCTTGCCGCCGGGGAAGAAGTGGTAGACCGAGCCGAGCGTAGCCTGCGCCGTAGCCGTAGGTGTGGCAGAAGCACTGCTCAGGCGCGGTGTCCGCGTCCGGCCGCAGCTACGGGGAGACGTCGACCGCGAGGACCAGGTGGCCGTCGGCCGCCTTCGGCAACGGCACCTGCACTGGCCCGTCGCAGCCGGCCCACATCCAGTCGGCCGTGATTGAGCCTGGTGTACAAGGCACCGTGCCCGCGGCGGCGTTCCGGTACGAGCGCGAGGCTGACCAGGGTCTTCATCGGTCCGTCCCCACACAGCATGGCGTCGGTGAGCTCGAACAGCGCGTCCGCACGCGTGGTCAGGCATGCGTACAACTCCGACCGGAAGGACGGAGCAGCCCAAACGGCTCCCGCAGAACATCGTCGTGCAGCGAACTCACCCCACGGCCTTCGACTGGATCTACACCTCTGTGACGGAGCACAGGATCCAGACGAAGGCCGCCCTGCTGTCCGGCCCTTCTCGCTACAAGTGATCAAGTTCGAGGAACGATTCGACCCGGCGACGATAAAGGGCAAGGTCAGGGCTAAGGTGTGTCCGACGGATCGTGTGACCGAGCCGTGCTGGCGTCGTTCCGGCTAACGTGGGGCGAGGCGATCTGTACGGTGACACGCCCACCGTCCGCCACGCCCCGCGTTTACCTGGCGAGCGACGGCGGCTGCCGTCCACTGGCCACCCTGCTCACCCCCGGGCAGAGTGGGGTGACGCCCCGCTGATGATCCCGGTCCTGGACCGTATCCGCGTCCCGCGCCCGGTCGGCGGGCATCCAAGGCGGCGTCCGGACCATGTCAGCGGCGACAAAGCGTACAGTTCCCGCCGCGCAACCGCCGTTTACCTGCGGCGACGGAAGATCCGGCACACGATCCCCCGAACGCCGCGACCAGCGGGCCAACCGCCAACGCCGCGGAAGCCGCAGCGGCCGGCCCACCGGCTTCGACCGGACCCGTTATGCCCGCAGGAACGAAGTCGAACGAACCGTCAACGCCCTCAAGGGCTTCCGGGCCGTAGCCACCAGAGACGACAAGCGAGCGCGTACATCTTCCAGGGCACGGTCACCCTCGCCGCGATCCGGCTATGGCTGCGGTGAGAGCCTTCTGGCCTCCCTGAAGAGCCTTGCGAACGATCTTCTATGGGCTTACTCAGATCAGGTGCCGTTGTTGGTTTGCAAAGCGGCCTCGAGGAGGTCCGTGACAGGTGTCAGGAGCCCGCCGATATCGCCCAGCGCCGTCACTTGCCCGAGCAGTTCGTCCGCACCTGGAACTGGGACTGCGGCTGCCGGCCCGGCGCCGGAAAGACACAACAGGGTCGTTGCGGCAAGCGTCACGAGCGAGCGGCGGATCAACTTCATGCGGTCTCCTCAGGGGTGCGGTCCAGTAGGCACTCCTCACTACCTCCTAGGAAGCCGTATGACTCATACCGCGCATCCATGCGCCGTCTCTTGGCGCCGTGCGCCTTCGGCTGCGCAACAACCTCGGTAGGCAACCTGACGGCAACTCAACTCACCGGACACGCTGGCCTGTTCGAGTACCCAGGTGCAGCCGCTTGTTGACACAGCCCAAGCGGCCGCACGCAGTCGATATCGCCCCTGGTCGAGCGAAGGCCAACATCATCGGCCAATGACGGATCAGAGGACAGGCGACCCTGCTCGGTCCGCGGCGTGGGACGTGCACGTGAAGCTCTCCAGGCGGCCGGCCTTCACCGAGATCACGGACTACGCGGAGATCCCCAGCCACCTCTTCGACGCCGCCGACCACCTCGACCGGATGCTGAAGCGCGTCGCCGCGCAGATCCGTCCGGACGCGTCGTGGACCTGGTCGTCAGGGGCCAGAAGGCCCTCGACCCGGTGAGGGCGCTCCGGCCGATTTTCGGACGGTGGCTGCTCGGGCAGCAGAAGACGCCTGTAGGGGGCGACGAGCGTGCCTGGCCGGACTACCCGGCGCTGGTGTCGGCGCAGCGGCAGGCCGCCCTCCAGCTACGGTCGATCGCCGGTGCTCTCGCGGCCTACACCCGGTCGGGCCGTGTCCACGAGTCCGGGGACGGCTGGGTCACGCTCAGCACCGAGACCGTGCACGAGGGAGCCTTCCTCGCCCTTCACCGCGATCAGGTCATCCAGCCCGACGGCAGGTTCGGCACGTACGATCACGTCACCATCGCTGACGGCGCCCGCGTCGTCGCCGTCGACTCCGCTGGGCGCATCGCGATCGTCACGGACAGCTGCCACCTACCAGGCCGTATGCCGCTCCTTCCCGGCGGAGGCATCGCACCGGGCGAGGCGCCGGAAGGCGCGGCCTGTCGGGAGTGCGAAGAGGAGACGGGCTGGCGGCCACGCGAACTCCATCTCCTGGCCGTGACCCACCCCATCGCCGGGCTCACCATGGCCACGATCCACCTCTACCGCGCCACCGACCTGGAATCCGGGCGGACGCGGCGCGACCCCACCGAGGTCGACATGACCGTCGAGTGGATCCCCTGGAGATGGCATCAAGCGCGTGGAAGACGGTGCGATCTCCGACGTCGCGTGCGCTCTTGGGATTCTCCTCGCCACGCGGGTCCTCACACCCTGATTCGCCGTGGGTGCACCCACCACGCTCAGCCGGGGGGCCGACCGTCCGGAGGGCGCAACTGCACAGCGGGCGGTCCCGCTCAGGATGGGGGGTGCTCCTCGGAGCTGTGTGCGGTTGTGGGTGGTGCGGCAAGCCTGCGGTATCCGGCAGACGCGAGCACGAGCACGGCCATGCCGGCCACGCCGGCGAGGACGACCAGGCACCGGGCCCACCATGTGGCGCCGTTGTTCGGATGCAGGGCCCAGAGCACGGCCACGGGGCTGCATACGAGCAGCAGGAAGCCCCTGGGATTCCACCACTTCCATTCCCTGGTGCCGTCAAGGCTGATCGGAAAGATCCAGGGCGCCAGGAGCTCTGCCCGCACAAGATGCGACAACCGTCGGCGGCGCTTCGGCATGACAACCACGTTTCATCAGAAAGATCGACTCGCGCAACCTTAACTGATCGGAATGAATCAGCACATTCTATGCATCAGTAGCGAACGTCATTTTAAGGTGCTTGCTTCGTAAAGCCGGGCCTATCCCCAGGCCGCAGTCGCGCGGGCCAGTTCCGTGTCGTACTGGGCGGCGTCGAACCGGAACTCCGGAGGCAGCTTCCCTCCGTCGCCGGTGTTCTCCCAGCCCTCCCAGAGCACGTGCGGGCCTTCGCGGCGGATGGTCACCCAGACCGAGCCGCAGCACGAGGTGCTGCACTCCGCGGCCGCCATCATGACCTGGGTGCCGGCCTCCGACGCGGCCAGCGGGATGCCGTCCCCGCACCACTGCCACCACAACGTGGTGCCCTCGGGGAAGATCTCTTCGAGCACGTCCTGCCCGTTGATCAGCGGGCGGAGCTCTCCGAGAAGGTCGGGGTGGACACCGTCTTCCGGGCCGACCTGGTGGAGGGTGAAAGTGCTTATCTCGCGTGACACCGGATGATTATCTACCACAGCGGTATGTAAGCAGACATCTGCTTCAGTGGTGCGGGGCGACGTATCGATGCGGCCACGCCCGATCCCTTCAAGCGCCTGACCCCCACAGAGCCGCGCGCCATGATGCCCACAAAGCACAAGAACCGCTGGAGGGCACCGTGGGCGCCCTGAAGGCCCCGGAACCCCAAGCCCTGGCCGCCCTACGCAACGAACAGGCGCAGCACGAGCACGGCTGGGCCGCCGACAGCAGCAGCATCGGCCTCAACATCGTCGACCGGCTCCGGAAGGCCGACCTGTGCGAGATGGCCGACGCCGACACCCTGAACCGGCTACGCCCAGGCACTCTACTGGGCGGCCCGACTCACACCCGAAGGCCAGGACGCCCTCGTCTACCTTCCCGCCCGCCGCTCAACCACCCCTCGTCCCGCCCCGCAGGCCGACTCCATCGCCTACGCGCTGTGGCTCGAGGCCCGCGCCCACTCCATGGGCCCCGCGAACCGCCTCGCCCGCCAGCACGACAGCCAGTACAAGCCGTCGACCAGGTAGCCGAGACGCTGCCCGGACCGGCGGTGCTCCTCAGCCCAGGCCGGCCAGGACATCCGACGCGATGAGGAGCAGCATGGAGAGGCCGGTGGCGATATACGCCGCGATGAGGCGCCGGAACTTCATTACGGCCAGGGCCGGACGGAATGCCGATCTGCTGCGGCCTGGTTTCCTCCTCGACGGCTTCACGGATCTCTTCCGAGCGCAACTTCGCCCCGTACGGGAACGACGTACGTTCGTCGCCGAGCCTGGGCAGCACGGCGAGCACGGCGAGCACGGCGAGCACGGCAAGCACGATGAACACCACCGACACCGCCAGGAACGCCGACGCCACTCCGGCGAGGGCGAACAGCAGGCCCGCCTTGACGTCGGTTTTCCCGAGCGCCTCGGAGGAAGGCCCCTCGCCGGACGTGGGCGAGGGGCCTTCGGGTCACGCGACCGCTGAAGGCGGCGGTGTCGCAGACGGTACTGCCGCGGCCTTCGTCTTGCCGTCCTCGATGCGCTGGACGACCTCGCCGGGCACTCAGCCCAGCGCATCCTCTCTGGGGATTACTCGTTTCGCTACGTCGAGCTCCGCCGCCACACGCAGGTTCGGCGCGCCGCCCGCGCACGCCTGAATGATGCGGGCTGGCAAGCGGGTTGGACGGATTTGAGTCGTGTGGCGGAGAGGACCCAGCCCGGCCGCCACAGCTGTTCCAGTTCACATGCCTGGCCCTGGTGTGTTTCGGGGACGACTCCCGGGTTCCTGAAAACGGCTAGGGATGCTTACGCTCCCCACTTGTTTCGGAGTTGAACGAGCCGTCCAGCCCAGGGTCCGGCGCCCCGGCGCACCCGTCCTGTTGATCTTGCTGGCCGTGGCGGCCCTGGAGTGCAGCTCGTCGATCTTGCCGGTTTCGTGTTGTGGGGTTGTGGTGCGTGTTCTTGGCTTGATGCGGGTCCGTAATGGGGGTCAGGGCCTGATGGGGGTGCTGGACGGGCTGGCCCGGTGGTGCGACGACATCTACGTGGTGGACGACCGCAGTACCGACGGGACGGCCGAGGTGCTGCGAAGCCATCCGCGGGTGACGAACGTGGTGCACGCCCGCCCGGGCCTGCCGGGCGATCCGTGGCTGGTGCCGGAGTCGGCCGGGCTGGAGCTGCTGTACCGGATGGCGGACTTCTGCAGGCCCGACTGGATCATCATGACCGACGACGACCAGGCCCTCGATGTCGAGGGGGACTTGAGGGCGCGCTTAGCGGCCCTGCCCGGCGAGGTGGCAGGTGTGCGGTGTGCGCTGGTGTCCTCGTGGAACGATCCGCAGTTCCCGCGCATGGTGCCGCTGATGGGAGCGGCGACCAGTATGCGCTGCGCGATCTGGCGGTACCGGCCCGGGCTGAAGGCCGGGTGCAAGCCCTTGCACAACCACCACTGGCCGCTCAACCTCACCGACCATGGACGCCTTGAGGACATCGACGGGATACGGGTGGTGCATTCGGGCTGGGACACCCTCGACAAGCGCATCGCCCGGGTCAAGCTCTACCAGCGGCTCGACCCGGACCATGTGCACAACTTCGGCGCCGCCTACGACCGTGCCCTGCTCTTCGGCTACCGCCTGGACGAACTCGACCGGCTCAAAGCCGACTACGCCCGCCGCGCCGCAGCCGAAACCGCCGGCACCACGCCGGTGTGAACGGCGTCGTTGTACAACAGGCGGGCGATCTCCCCCAGGCACAGCTCCAGACGCCAGGGCCGCTCCGGCGCGCCGTTCCCCGCCGGATGCAGGCTCAGATCGTCACGCCCGGCTGCCCGGGCCACCCGGGTGATGTCGCCCAGAGTCCGCTCGGTGTGCGGATTGCCCGAGACGACCAGGACGCTCGCCCCCGTGGCCGGGGGCAGGTGCGTCAGCCATTCCTCGGCGCAGCTGGCGGTGGTGTGCCGGGGCGGCCCCTGCGGCCGGTGGCGGGCGGCGGCGTTGAGCACCGTCAGGTCCAGCCCGTCGGCTGTGGACAGCCGCTGCCACAGGACAGTGCGGTGCGGGATGCCCGTAACCGTGGCCGGACCGGTGGCCGGGTGGCGGGCGGTCAGGGTCAGAGTGGGGCCGAAGACGACGAGGACGGCGGCGATGGCCAGTTCGTACTCGGTGGCGAACGGACGCTCCCACCGGTTGGCGTCCTGGGGGTCGCGGGCGAGCTCCGCGCATACCCAGGGGTGGTGCAGCAGCCGCGGGTCGGCGGCGGCCAGCCGGGCGAGGATGTCCTCCAGGCTCCCGTCGCGCTCCTCCCGCAGGCGCTGGCCGCACCACAACGTGACCGGCCCGAGCCGGCACCCGTGCTCCTCCCGCAGTCGGCGCACCAGGTGCAGCCGGCGCTCGTTGGCCGTCCACAGACCCGCCACGATGACCGTCTCGCCGAAGACCGCGCCCGCCTCGGGCCGGACCGCCTCTAACAGCCCCATCTCGCCGACCAGGCCCAGTGCCCGGCCCCTTTGGGCGGGCGTGCAGGGGATGACGGTCCTGCCGTGCTCGGGCGCCATCCAATGCGCCGCCGCCACGGCCGCCCGCTCCCCGGCATCCTCATGCCACGGCACCCCCAGGACACCGAACAGAGCACGCAGGCGGGAACGATGACGCCCGGCGAACGCCGAAGCAGCCGGTATGCACCCCATCGAATCAGTGATCATTTAGCGGGAGCGTAGTCCACGCCAAACCGGTCCTGTCCAACGAGCCGGACCTGGGAACCGCCGCCTCTTCCTGCGGCACGCCCCACGCCCCTGGGCGAGGAACCAAGGTGAGCGCCTCCGGGCAACCACCGAGACCTTCGAAGATCTCCATCAATATCGAACGGATCGGTGGGCGGCCGCGTGGGTGTGAGCACGCTCCATATGGTGGCCGCCTCCCCGGACCGGGCGCAGTATCGCCACGCCCGGCTGCTCCGCCCCGCGTCGGCAGTCCCCACGCAGCGCCACGGACCACTTCCTGCTCATCACGGTGGGGAGACAATCCGGAACACCTGGACAGTGAGGCTTTCTTCGCTGTGCTGTGCGGGGTCAGCCCTGTCGAGCGTTCGTCGGGACGCCGGCAGTTCCGTCGCCTCAACCGCGGTGGCGACCGGCAGGCGAATGCCGCGCTCCATCGCATCGTGTTCACCCGTCTACGGGTCGGCCCGCGCACTCAGGACTCTCACGAGCGCCGGATCAAGGAAGGTAAGACCCGTCGCGAAATCGTCCCTTGCCTCAAGCACTATGTGGCCCGGGAGGTCTTCCACCTGGTCGGACAGCTGCAGCCAGGACCCCGCTCATAGGGGCTGTGACGCTTTATGACGGCGACGACAAGGTCTCCCTGCAGACCCCGGAGGGCCCCTACTGGGACCGGTCGGGGAAGATCGTCAGGGCGGTCAACGACGGCGACCGGTCCTGGGGGAAGATCTCGCTCAAGGACGCGGTCGCACAATCGGTCAACACTCCGATGATGCAGCTGGGCATGGACGTGGGGCTGGACCGGGCCGGCACGGTGGGAGTGCAGGCAGGTCTGCTGGAGAGCGGCCTCGGAGAGAAACTGCCGTCGTTCTCGCTCGGCACCTCCACGCCCAGCGCCATCCGCATGGCCGACGCCTACGCCACGTTCGCCGCCAAGGGCCGGCACACCGAGCCGTACTCGGTCGCCGAACTCCGGCGCAACGGTGACGACGTGCCCGTGGGGAGGCCGCAGCCCGAACAGGCGCTGCCGCCGCACGTGGCGGGGGCCGTGGACGAAGCACTGCGCGAGGCGGTCCGTGACGGCACGGCGAAGCCTGCGCAGGGTGCGGCGGCGCCCGAGTGCCGTGGCGGGCTGGTCCACTGCCCGGGTACGTACATGGCCGGCTGCCACGACCGTGTGGTCTCGTCGGTGGCGGGCCGGCAGGTCGAGAACGAGGACATGGTCAACCTCCCGAACTGGCTGCTCCTGCGCTTCCGGCTGCTGTCCCCCGACGGATCGCCGGAGCCGTGGTTCACACCGGACACCTGCGAGGTCACGGATTACCGGCAGGCAGGTGCTCGACCTCCGGAAGGCACACTGCCCCGGGCCTTCCGGTACCTGGCGGCTGACGGCCGTGTGCTGCGAGTGGAGCAGTGCCGGCTGGTCCACATGGGAGATCCGCACATCGCGGCCCTGCGTACGGTCTTCGTGCCCGAAGGATGGGACGGGCGGATCGAAGCGGAGGCCGGGCTCGACGGGAACGTCATCAACGCCGACGTGCACCGGTACCGCGCTCTGGACCGCCGCCGTCTCGCCGGCGTGCAGGTCGGCGTGGCGGAACCGGACACGGTCTGGCTCCGCTGCCGTACGAGGACGTCGGAGATCGGCATCGGCATGGCCCAGCGGGCCGAAGTCACCGGTCGGCGCCGGCGGTATCCCGGCCGGCGGCGGTGGGGCAGCGCACGGTCGACTACTACCTGCGGCGCACCAGCCACGGCTCCACCCTCAGCGAGGTCGTCCACGGCCGGGTCCTGGCCCGCGCCCGCCGCGCGGACGCCTGGCGGTACTTCCGCGAAGCACTCGAAAGCGACGTCGCGGATCTCCAGGGCGGCACCACGCCGGAAGGCATCCACCTCGGCGCCATGGCCGGCACCCTCGACCTCGTCCAGCGCGGCCTGACGGGCCTGGAGACCCGGGAGGACGCCCTCTGGCTGGAGCCCGTGCAACTGCCCGGACTCTCAGACTGCCCGGGCCCGGTTGGCAGGGGACGGCTGAGGTTCACCGGGTGCGGATGGTGCGCCCGGTGACCTGGCCGGGGCGGACTCGGATCCACAGATTGCGCTTCCCGCCGGCCCAGGGTTCCGCTCCGGGGCGGGTGGCGAGGCTCTCGACAGTGCCGGGGTCGGTGATGCGTTCTGCCGTACCGTTGATGAGGACGCTCCAGCCGCGGCTGAGGTGTTCGTCGATGTGGTCGGCTTCGAAGACGAGCTGCTCACCGTCGCCTGCGGCCGCCGTGTCTCCCGTCCCGGTCCGGTAGATGATGGTGCGGCCGTCGACCAGGAAGTTCACGGGCAGAATCACGGGTGCGGGCCCGGAGGCCAGGCCGATCCTGCCGATGCCGTGCGTGCCCAGCCGCTGCCAGCATTCGTCCTCGGTGAGGTGCGCGAGCAGAGGGCTGGCACCGGCGGGCTGCCGGCCCGGTGCCGCTTCGCGTGGGCCTCCCACGAGTTCGTCGTAGGGCATGTCGAGGGCGGCGGCGAGGCGGATGACGGCGGCGGGGTCGAAGTCGCCGCCGAACGTCTCCAGCTGGCTCAGATAGGGGACGGACATGCCGGCGCGGCGCGCCACGTCCTCACGGGTCAGTCCCAGCTGCTCGCGGCGTACGGCACAGCGGGTCGCCACCGTGTCCTCGTGCGGACTTCCGGAGTGCGTGTCGGGGCCGCCCGGTCGCGGCCCGTCGTCGTGCATCGTCTCTGCCTCCGCCTGGCCGCCCGGTGCGGTGTGCCGCCGCCGTCGGATCCGTAGCTCGTGAGCCGCTCTCTTGCCCAGGGGATCAGAGCATCGGGGCCCGTGCCAGCGGTGCGCCGCCGATCGGGAGCTCGGGACAGCGGCGCGACGGGCCCGGGCGGCGGTCAGCTCGTCGGGCCGTCGAGCCGGAGATCGACGTTGACGACGCCTCCCACGGCCCGTACCAGCCGGGCCACGAGCGGGATCATCGTCTCATCGGGCAGATGCCCTGAGAGGGTGACCACACCCTCGTCCACCTGGACGTCTACGGTGGGCCGCCGGTGGGCGAAGAAGCGGGCGACGACCTCGTCGCGGACTTCCCGGGCGATGTCCTCGTCGCTGCGGAGGTAGACCTTGAGCAGGTCGGCGCGGCTGACGATGCCGGCGAGCATGCCCTCGGCGTCGACGACGGGCAGGCGTTTGACGCCCTTGCGAGCCATGATGCGTGCCGCTTCTGCGACGGTGGCGTCCGCGTGCACGGTGATCGCGGGCGTGCTCATCAGGTCCTGGGCGGTCCTCGCACTCGCCTTCGCCAGGTCGGCGAGCTGCTCGGGCCGGGTGAGGTCCGCCTGCTCGCGGCCTTTGTACTCCTCCTTCGACAGGAGGTCGGCCTCGGAGACCACGCCGATGACGCGCCCTTCGCCCGCGAGGACGGGCACGGCGCTGACCTTCCACTCCGAGAGCGTCTTGGCGATTTCCTTGTAGGGGGCGTCACGGCTGACCGCCACGACGGTCCGCGTCATCACGCCGCTGACGGTGCGCTGTGTGTCATGCATTCCGGCTCCTCGTCATGTGCCCGCGCGCGGTCATGGGGTGGGGAAGCCGCCTCCGGTGTCGTCCGTCGTGTACGTCAGGCGCTGGTGGACCGAGACGACGCCGTCCACGGATCGGCACAGGCGTTCGATGAGTGGGATCGCGCTGCGGGCCTCGACGTTGCCGGTGAGGGTGACCTGCCCTTCGGACACCTCGGCCCGCACGGCCGAGGGGGCCAGGCCCACGGTGTGTTCCAGCAGGTCACGTTCGATTTCGGAGCGGATGGCGTCGTCCTCGCGGAGGAAGACCCGCAGGACGTCGGCGCGGCTGACGATGCCGACGAGCTTGTCGGTCTCGTCGACCACCGGCAGGCGTTTGACGTTCTGCGTCGTCATCAGCCGGGCGGTCTCCACCACGTTCCACTCCGGCCGGGCACAGACCGGGGGAGCGGACATGAGGTCTTCGGCCCGGGCGCCTTCCGCCTTGGCCCGCTCCCACGCTTCGAGGCTGGGTACGGGTACGCGGCCGAAGGGGTCGGGCTGGTCGGCCGACTTGCGCATCAGGTCGGCCTCGGAGACCACGCCGACCACTCGGTCATTGGGGTCGACGACCGGCACGGCCGTCACGTCGTTCTCAGCGAGCTCCTTGACGATCTCCTTGAACGGTGTGTCCGGGCGTACCCGCACTACGTTGCGGGTCATGAGCTCGTCGACCGTGCGGTGCTGCAACATGGCGTTCGGATCCCTTCCGGAAGATCCCAGATATTCCCGTTTATGTCAGCTGTGCGGTACGACCGCCACCGGACACCCCACGTGGTGGACCGGGGCATGAGGGACGAGCCCGATGCGCACGCCGCGAGCGGGACCGGGGCCGGCAGGGATACGAGGTCGCTTCCACCCCGCTGCCCGGACCTGGTCCTCAACCGGGACACGGCCGCGAGCGCGGCGGGCCGCCGGGTCGTGTGCAGCAGCGTCAACGACGTCCTGGACAGAGGTGCTGCGCATCCTCGCTGACGGCGGCACGGAGCTCGTCACCCAACGTGCCCCGGTTACAGCAACATCTACAACAACATCGACCTGACGGCGGCACGGGCGCTCGGCCTGACGGTGTCGCGGGTGTCGTGGTGCTCTCCGTACGCCGTGGCACGCCCACGCGCTGGTCCAGACCCTGCTCGCCGGACGGCTTCTGGGAATGGGCCTGGACGTGTACGAGAAGAGTCGGTGTCTTCTTTTTCGACAAGTCGCTGGAGGTGGTGATGGCCGACGAAACCCTCGCCCGGCTCATGACCTTCGGCAACGTCTTGATCACCTCCCACCAGGGCTACTGCAGCCACGACGCGGTCGGGCAGATCGTCGGCACTACGGACCGGAACATCGCCGACCACCTCACCGGGCGGGCGAACGACAACCTGCTTGTCCCGCCCGGTGCCGGTGGTGGAGGAGAACCAGGGCAGTGACGGTGGCGCGTCACTGTTGTTCAGCAGAGCCGGGCGGCGAGCCTCTCAGGGTGGCCAGGCGTCGCGCGTACTCCTCCTCGTCGATCTCACCGCGGGCGTACCGTTCGGCGAGGATCTGCTCGGCGTGGCCGGGTGCCGGGCCCTTATGCCAGCCGGTGGGCCCACCGCCGTGCGGCGGACGGGCGAGCGAGCGGAAGAGCAGAACCGCGACGGTGATGATCAGTGACCAGAACAGGACCATGCTCACCGCCATCGCGAACAGCCCCCAGCCGCTGCCACCATGGTCGTACCAGAACATCATCGATTCACTTCCCCAGGTCATCCGGGGTTCGGGGCGTGTGTGCCCTGGCGTCCCACCTCCATGGTCGCTCGGCGCGGCGGTTCAGCAAATGCGGGGCAGCTGCTCACCGAGTGGCATGTCCACCACGCGGCGGGCGCCCACGGCTGTCCGCATGACGACGCGGCCGGGGTGCCCGTCGGCCGGGAGGGCATCCCCGATGCGTACGGCGCCGCTCCCCTCCGGAAAGGAGCGCAAGGCGGCCAGCGCCGTTTCGGCGGCATCGGGCGCGACGAGCGCGACCATGCAGCCTTCATTGGCCACGTGGAGGGGGTCGAGCCCGAGGATGTCACAGGCAGCGGCTACCGGTTCCGGCACCGGTACGGTGCCTTCGTCGATGACGACGGCCACGGCCGAGTCGCGTGCGATCTCGTTGAGCGCGGCGGCCAGTCCGCCCCGGGTGGGGTCGCGCAGGACGTGCAGCCGGTCGCCGAGCGGGGACAGGGCTGCCACCAGACGGTGGAGGGGGCGGGTGTCGGAGGCGATGTCGGCCTCGAAGCCCAGGCCCTCCCGGGTGCTGAGCACCGCGGTTCCGTGCAGCCCGATGGGGCCCGACAGCAGTACGGCGTCGCCCGGCCGGGCACGGGCGGCGGAAGGGGAGAGGCCGGGGAGGCGCTTGCCGATGCCGGTCGTCGTGATGAACACCTGGTCGGCCGCGCCCCGGCCCACGACCTTGGTGTCCCCGGTGACCACGGGGACCCCCACCTCCTGGGCCGCCTTGCCGAGGGAGCGCAGTACGGCTTCCAGCCGCTCCAGTTCGAGTCCTTCCTCCACGATCAGGGCCACCGACAGGGCGATGGGCTCGGCGCCGCGCATCGCCAGGTCGTTGACGGTGCCGTGGACGGCGAGGGAGCCGATGTCGCCGCCGGGGAAGAACAGCGGGCTGACGACGAAGCCGTCCGTGGTCATCACGAGTTCGCCGAGCCCGGGCAGGGGCGAGGCGTCTTCCAGCGGGCCTTCGTACCCGCCGAAGGCCGGAAGGATCGTCTGTTCCAGGAGCTCCGCGGTGAGCCGGCCGCCGGCGCCGTGGCCGAGCAGGATGCGCTCCTTCTCCGGGCGGGGCACAGGGCATTCCGTGATCACGAGGACGCTCCTTCCGCGGTGACTGTGGTGGCTGCGGTGGCGACGCGCCCAGCCGCGTGGAAGGCCGCGCAGGTGCCCTCGGCCGACACCATGG
Organism: Streptosporangium nondiastaticum; assembly: GCF_003011965.1. GTDB lineage: Bacteria > Actinomycetota > Actinomycetes > Streptomycetales > Streptomycetaceae > Streptomyces > Streptomyces nondiastaticus. Next base: position 163,651 of record NZ_PXWG01000002.1, on the reverse strand, counting down.
GCGCGCCGAGCGGGTGGCGGGGCGTGCAGCGGGTTCCGTAGGCGGTGCAGTCGGTGGGCAGCCGCGCGCCGGTGAGGATGCTGCCGGCGATGCACTCGGGGTGCTCCGCCGAGTGCAGTCCGTCGACGTCGTAGCGTCGTGCGGCGTCGAAGGCGGCGAATTCGGGGCGGAGTTCCAGGCCGCTTCGGGGGAGGTCTCCGATGCCGCGCCAGGCGCGGTCGGTGACCTGGAAGACGCGGGCGACGGCGGACTGCGCCTCGCCGTTGCCCTGGCGGCGCACGGCCCGTACGTACTGGTTCTCGATCTCGGCCCTGCCGTCCTCGAGCTGCCGTGCGGCCATCAGGATGCCTTCGAGCAGGTCGAGGGGTTCGAAGCCGGTGACGACGACGGGTACGTGGTAGCGGGCGACGATGGGTTCGTACTCGGTCCAGCCCATGACCGCGCACACGTGCCCTGCCGCCAGGAACGCCTGGACCTCGCACTCGGGCGACTCCAGCAGCGCCGTCATCGCGGGCGGTACGAGGACGTGGCTAACCAGCACGCTGAAGTTGCGCAGCCCCAGGCGGGAGGCGTGCAGCACGGCCATGGCGTTGGCGGGGGCCGTGGTCTCGAAGCCGACGGCGAGGAAGACGACCTCCCGGTCGGGATGCTCCTCGGCGAGCTTGACGGCGTCCATGGGGGTGTAGACGACGCGTACGTCCGCGCCGCGGGCTCGCAGGGCGAGCAGGTCGGTGCGGGAGCCGGGGACGCGGAGCATGTCGCCGAAGCTGGTGAGGATCACACCGGGCCGGGCGGCGACGGCCATGGCGCGGTCGAGGGTCTCCAGCGGGGTGACGCAGACCGGGCAGCCGGGCCCGTGGATCATGCGCATGCCGGCCGGCAGGAGTTCGTCGATGCCCTGGCGGACGAGGGTGTGGGTCTGGCCGCCGCAGACCTCCATGATCTGCCAGGGGCGGGTGGCGGTGCGGTGGAGTTCGTCCAGCAGGCGCCGGGCGAGCGCCGGGTCGCGGTATTCGTCGAGATATTTCACGCGGCTTTCCTCACGCTCGTTCGACGGTCAGATCGAGGAAGTGGGCCGAGCAGGAGATGCAGGGGTCGTGATTGCGGATGGCCCGTTCACAGAGGCGGGTCAGCTCGGCGTCGGTGGCGTCGCCGTGCCGCAGCCGGTCCTGGACGATGCGGCGCAGGTCGTCCTCGATGGCGCCCTGGTTCTGGGAGGTGGGCGGGATGAGGCGGGCGTCGGTGACGACCCCGTCCGCATCGAGGACGTAGCGGTGGTAGAGGGTGCCGCGCGGGGCCTCGGTCGCGCCATGGCCGGTGCCGGCGCGCGGGGACACGTCCACGGCCGGGCGCGGCGGCGGCTCGTAGGTGCCGATCAGGCGCAGGGCTTCCTCGACCGCGTACAGGACTTCGACGGCTCGGACGACGATGCTGCGGAAGGGATTGCGGCACACGCCGTCGAGACCGGCGGCGCGGGCGGCCTCCCGGACGGAGTGCGGGAGCAGGTGGCCGCTGATGGCGTAGCGGGCGAGGGAGCCGGTCAGGTGCCGGCGGCCGTCGAGCCGGGCCTGGAGCGCGGTGGAGTACGGCACCTGCTCCTCCACCACATGGGCCGTGAAGTCCCGCACCGGAAAGGCGCGCGGCTTCTGCCCGTCCCCGTACCGGAGGGCGGTGGGGGTGCCGGTGTCGATGGCGTACGCGTCGGGTGCGGCGAGCGCGAGCAGATCGGCGTCGCATTCGGCGTCGGGGAAGTCGAACCCCGCCACCCAGCGGAGGGTCTCCTCGGCGTCGTCACGGGCCCGTCGGAGCTGCGCGGCCAGCGGGCGCAGTTCGGCACGGGTGGGAGTGCGGTGGAAGCCGCCGACACGGACGTTGACGGGGTGGATGGAGCGGCCGCCGAGCAGCTCCAGGACGGCGTTTCCCGCCTGTTTGAGCCGCAGGCCGCGTTCGACGTCCGCCCGTCGGTCGCGGGAGAGGTGGACGGCGCTGTCGTAGCCGAGGAAGTCGGGGGCGTGGAGGAGATAGATGTGCAGGGTCTGACTTTCGATCCACTCGCCGCAGTACAACAGGCGCCGCAGCGCGGCCAGCTGACCGTCGACGGTGACGCCGCAGACGTCCTCGATCGCCCGGCAGGCGCTCATCTGGTAGGCGACCGGGCAGATCCCGCAGATCCGGGAGGTGATGTCGGGCGGTTCGGTGTGCCGTCTCCCGCGCAGGAACGCCTCGAAGAACCGGGGCGGTTCGTAGATCTTCAACTGGGCGGCGGTGACCTTGCCGTTGTCGATGCTCAGGTGCAGCGCCCCTTCGCCCTCGACGCGGGCGAGGGAGCCGACGTGCAGGACGCGCGAGCCGCGGTGCGTCATGGATCCTCCCTCTCCGGCTCGATCGCCGCGAACTTCGCGACGTTGAAGGTGTGCAGGAAGCGGAGGACGTCCTCGTCGCTCATGCCGTCGCTGCGCAGCAGCGGGATCATCGCGGGCATGTTGGCCGAGCCGGAGGGGCCGAAGCAGCCGTAGCAGCCCCGCCCGTAGGCCGGGCACAGGGCTCCGCATCCCGCGTGCGTCACAGGCCCCAGGCAGGGGATGCCGTGCGCGACGGGGAGGCAGGTGGTGCCGCGCCGTTTGCAGGCGAAGCAGACGCTGTGGTCGGGGATGTCGGGGCGGCGGTCGGCGAGGAAGGCGGTGATGACTTCGATGAGCTGTCCGCGGTCGATGGGGCAGCCGCGCAGTTCGAAGTCGACGGGGACGTGGGCGGAGATGGGGGTGGAGGTGGCGAGGGTCTCGATGTAGTCAGGTTTCGCGTAGACGGTCGCGCGGAATTCGGCGACGTCGGCGAAGTTGCGCAGGGCCTGGACACCACCCGCTGTGGCGCAGGCACCGATGGTCACCAGGCGGCGGGATTCGGCGCGGATGCGTCGGATGCGTTCGAGGTGTTCGGGGGTGGAGACCGAGCCTTCGACGAGGGACAGGTCGTACGGGCCGGGCTGGACGTCGCTCGACGCTTCGACGAAGTGGGCGATCTCGATTTCGGCGGCCAGGGGGAGGAGTTCGTCCTCGCAGTCCAGCAGGGTCAGTTGGCAGCCGTCGCAGGAGGCGAACTTGAACACGCCGAGCCGTGGACGGCGGCGTACGGGCGGCTCGGCCATCTCACAGCTCCCGGACGGCGAGCAGGGGCTCGGCGTGGTCGTAGCCGACGACGGGCCCGTCCCGGCACAGAAGCAGGGGGCCGAGCTGGCAGTGGCCGCAGTGGCCGGTGGCGCAGTGCATGTTGCGTTCGAGGGAGACGCGGATGTGCTGGGCCGGTACGCCTCGGTGCAGCAGCTCGCGGGCGGTGGCGCGGATCATGATCTCGGGGCCGCAGATGAAGGCCGTGGTCTCGTGCGGGGTGAACGCCGCCCGGTCCAGCAGGGTGGTCACCACGCCGACGTGCCCGGTCCAGCCCGGACCGGCGCGGTCCACCGTCACGCCGCAGTACGGTCGCCCCCAGCCGTCCAGTTCGTCCCGGTACAGCAGGTCTTCGGGCGTGCGGGCGCCGATGAGGACGTTCAGTCTGTTGTGCGCGGATGCCGCAGCCTGGACGAGGGGCCGCAGCGGGGCCAGGCCGATGCCGCCCGCCACCACGAGCAGGTCGCGCCCGGCGGCGCTCGGCAGGTCCCAGCCCGTGCCGAAGGGACCCCGCACACCCACCTGCGTACCCGGGCGGACGGCGCACAGGGCGCGCGAGACCGCACCCACCCCGCGGATGGTGTGGGTCAGCGTGCCGTCTCGCAGACCGGCGACGGACACCGGGATTTCGCCGGCCCCGAAGGCGTAGAGCATGGCGAACTGGCCCGGTGCGAACGCGGGGAGAGCCTCGCCGGCCGGTCGCAGTTCGATCGTGCGGGTGTCGGTGCTCTCGGGCCGGTTGGCCACCACCCGATAGGGGAGGGGAACGGCGGTCACTCCGCCGAACCGCTTCTGTAGGGCCCGTAGAGGTCCAGAAGCCGGGTCCGGGAGGATCGCAGACGGTGACCGATGACCTCTACGACGTAGGTGAGGAGCGCATGGTCGAGTGCCGGGTCGCGCTCGCACAGGGCCAGTACTTCGGCCGCGTCGAACTCCCAGGCGTCCACCGGGCGGGCCGCCTCGGCACCCAGGTGCCACTGGTGCGGTGGGCACAGCCATGACCACCCGACCAGCCCGTCGGCCCCGATGGTTTCGACCACCGCGGCCTGACGTCCCGGCACGTGAACGTCGAGGTTGACGGTGCCGGTGCGGATGATCCAGAAGCGGTCCGCCCGCTGGCCCTCCTCGAAGATTCTCGTGCCGGCGGGGAACGACACCTCACGGCCCAGCTCCATCAGCCGTTCACGGGGCCCTTCGGGGAGGGCGGCGAGCACACCGGTGCGTTTCATGGGGTTTCATCCTTTGGCCCGGCCTGCCGGTCGAGGGATTCCTGGTGCAGGGCGTGGGCTTCTTCGGTGATGTCGATGGCGACCGGGCACCACACGATGCAGCGGCCGCAGCCCACGCAGCCGGAGCTGTCGAACTGGTCCCACCAGGTGCCCAGCTTGTGCGTCAGCCACTGGCGGTACCGGCTGCGCCCGGAGCTCCGGACGGAGCCGCCGGGCAGGTGCGTGAAGTCCAGGTCGTAGCAGGACTCCCAGCGCCGCCAGCGCTCGGCGTGGTCGCCGGTCAGGTCGGTGACGTCCTCGGTGGTGGTGCAGAAACACGTGGGGCATGCCATCGTGCAGTTGCCGCAGGTCAGACAGCGCGCGGCGACGTCGTTCCAGCGCTCGGCCTCCAGCGTGCCGGCCAGCAGTGCGCGCAGGTCGACCTCCGGCATGGTGCGGCCCATCCGGCCGGCGGCGGCCTCGACGTCCTCGCGAGCCCGGGTGCGTGTCAGGTCGTCGGCGGGGCGGCGCGGCAGGCCGGCCAGGATGTCCGCGCCCTCCTCGGTGCCGGCGCGAGCCAGGAAGCGGTGCCCGGTGCCGTCGACCACCTCGGTCAGCGCCAGGTCGTAGCCGGGCTGCGCGGCGGGGCCGGTGCCCATGGAGACGCAGAAGCAGGTGGCGCCCGGCTCGGTGCACTCGACCACGATCAGGAACGCCCCGGTACGGCGTTCCTCGTAGGCGTCGTCCCGGTGCCGGCCGCCGGTCATGACGCGGTCCTGGATCTGGATCGCCCTCAAGTCACAGGGCCGTACGCCAAGGAAGGCGAACGAGGTGGGCTCGGGGCGCTCGGCACGGACCGTCATCCCGCCGTCGGGAGCGCGGTCGGCGGTCCACTGCCGTACCCGCTCGGGGTGCAGGAAGTTCTTCCACGACTGGGGGCCGGCGCTGTGGGCGAAGGCCGCGGCATCGGTCCGCCGCTTGATCCGGTAGTAGCCGCCCTCCAGCTCCACTCCCCAGCCGTAGGGAAGCTCGTCGGCGGATTCCAGCTCGGCCAGCACGATGGCGCCGTCCCGCTCGGTCGGGCCGATGACCGTCCGGCCCCGGGCGCGCAGCTCCCGTACGAGAGCCCCGATGCCTTCCGGGTCCAGCACACAGGCCGTGCTGCCGGCGTCCGGCGGTGCCGTCGCGGAGGGCATGGCATCTCCTGCTCGCTGGGTGCTGGTGCTCTCCTCAGCCTGCGCACGCCCCCGGCGGGCCGCACGCCGAGCGTGCCGGGAGGGTGCGGGCCATCCGGGCGCCGGTCTCAGCGCGCCGGTCTCAGCGCAGGCGGCGCAGGTACGGGTCGTAGGCCTTGCGGGGTTCCAGCCGCACGCGGGCGTCCAGCGCCATGACGCCGTCCGGGCAGGCCACCACGGGATTCAGGTCGGCCTCGGCGAGCTCGGGCAGGTCGCACGCCATCCGGGAGAGGCACAGCAGCAGCCGTTCAAGGGCGCCGAGGTCGACGGGGGTGCCGCCGTGGCGGCCCGACAGGAGGGCGGAGCAGCGTGGTGAGGTGATGAGGTCGTCGAGGTCGTAGGTGGTGAGCGGGGCGAGGCGGGCGGCGTGGTCGGCCAGTACGTCGGTGGCCGTACCGCCCTGGCCGAAGAGCACGAGCGGGCCGAAGACCGGGTCCTGGACGACGCCCGCCACCAGCTCCAGGACGTGCGGGGCCTGCGGCTGCACCACCACGCCGGAGAGCCGGTCGCCGAAGCGGTCCACGAAGTCGCGGTAGGCCGCTCGTACCTGTCCGCCGCCCTGGAGGTCGAGGCGGACGGCTCCCTCGTCGGTCTTGTGCACCAGCCCCGGCCAGTGGGCCTTGAGGACGACCCGGCCGTCGGGGCCGGCCAGCCGCGCGGCCGCCGCCACGGCCGTCTCCTCGTCGCACACCCACTCCCAGGCGACCTGCGGAATGCCGTAGCGGGCGAGGAGCCGCGCGCACCGCACCGGATCGAGCCAGCCGCCCTCCGGCCGCTCGGCGAGCCACTCGGCCACATCCGCCCGGGCCCCTTCCACGTCGATGCCGGACGGCTCAGGCGGCAGGCCTTGCGGACGGCTCCGGTGACGGGCGTAGGCCGCCGCGTACGACAGGGCGCGGGCGGCGTCCTGCGCGTCGGCGTACGCGGGCACGGCTCCGCCGCGCTCGGCCGGCAACAACTCCACGCGCCCGGGCCGGTCCACCAGGACGAGCGCCGTCGTGCACGGTGCCGGCGCCGCGGCGTGGGTGAACGCCCGCACCAGATCGTCGCCGGTGGCGGCGGCCAGGGCCGTGGGGACCAGGACGCCCAGCACGGCGTCCACGTCCCGGTGCGCCGCCAGGAGATCCACGCAGGCGCGCAGCCGGTCCTCCGGGACGGCGGCGGTCGCGTCGACCGGATTGCCGACCGCCGCCCCCGCCGGCAGGACGGCCGCGACCTCCGCCGCCAGCGCGGGCTCCAGCGGCCGTACGCTCAGTCCCGCCTCGCTGCACGCGTCGGCGGCCAGCACCCCTACCCCGCCGGCATTGGTGACCACCACCACGCGGTCGCCGACGGGCAGGGGCTGGGCGTGCAACAGCGCCACCGTGTCCAGCAGCTCCCCGATGGTCCGGGTGGCGATGACACCGGCCTGGTGGAAGAGCGCCTGCCGGGTCATCGTCGGCGTGGCGGCAGCCGCCGTGTGCGAGGCCGCCGCCCGGCGCCCGGCCTCCGACCGCCCCGCGTCCACCGTGAGCACCGGCATGCGCCTGCTCACCCGCCGCGCGGTGCGGGAGAACGCGCGGGGGTTGCCGAACGACTCCAGGTGCAGCACCGCCAGATCGGTGCGCCCGTCCTCCTCCCACCACTGGAGCAGGTCGTTGCCGCTCACGTCGTACTTGTCGCCGAGCGAGACGAACGTGGATACGCCGACCCCCAGCCGGGACAGCCCGTCCAGCAGGGCGATGCCCACGCCGCCCGACTGAGTGGCGACCCCGGCCGTGCCCGGCAGCGGGAACCGGGCGGCGAACGTCGCGTCCAGCCGGACATCCTTCTCGGTGTTGGCCAGCCCCAGGCAGTTGGGCCCGACCACGCGCATGCCGTGCCGGCGGCAGGCCGCCCGCAGCCCTGCCGCCTGGTCCGCGTCGAGCCCGGACGTCACCACGGCCAGCGCCCGCACTCCGCGCGCGCCGCACTCCTCGGCGACGGCGGGCACCGCGTGCGCGGGGACGGCCAGGACGGCCAGATCCGGGGTCACCGGCAGGCCGGAGACGGCAGGGTGGCAGGGCAGGCCGTCGAGGGCCGGGCCGTGCGGGTTGACGACATGCACCGGGCCGGTGAAGCCGTTGGCCCGCAGGTTGCGCAGGATCGCCCGTCCCACGGAGGCGGGTCGGTGGCCCGCGCCCACCACGGCGACCGACCCGGGGCGCAGCAGCGGCCGGAGGCTGGCGACGTCGGCGGTGCGTCCTCGCGTGTCGAGGGCCGTCAGGTAGTGCTCGTCCGGCGTCAACGCCACCCGGACGTGGACTTCCGGCCCGTCGAAACGCCGTCGTACGGGGAGCCCGAGGTCGGCGAAGACCTTGATGACGCGCATGTTCGCGCTCAGCGCGTCGGCCGTCAGCTCCTGGATCCCCTCGGCTCGCGCGAGGTCGACGAGGTGTTCCAGCAGGAGCGTTCCCACGCCACGGTGGTGCCACGCGTCCGCCACGGCGAGGGCGACCTCGGCGGCGGTCGGCCTGCCTCCGGGCGGATCGGTGGGTGCCGGGTGGAATTCGGCCAGCCCCACCACGTCGCCGCCCGCCTCGGCCAGCAGAGCACGGTCGCCCCGCCCGGTGCCCGGACACAACGCGTCCGCCGCCTGCTGCGCGACGAGGGGACCGGCGGCGAAGAAGCGCAGCCGCAGATTCTCGGCGGACATGTGCTCGTACAGCCGGAGAACCGTCGTGCGGTCCTCCGGCACGACGGGCCGGACGCGCACGGTCGTCCCGTCGGCCAGCAGCGCGTACACCGCGCCGGCCGGTGACTCCGGGGTACGGGTCATGGCGCGGTCGCCTCCTCGCTTCCAGCATGGCCCGTGGCGGGCGGAGGCCGCATGGGCAGGGTGCCGTCGAGGGCCGGGCCGGTCACCTCGCGTGTGTCAGCGGGAGCCGGGGAGCGGCTCCCCGAGTTCTCCCTCCACGGCGTCGGCCATGGCCCGCAGCACCTCCAGGGTTCGCTCCGCCTCGGCCTCGTCGACCGTGGTGATGGCGAACCCCACGTGGATCACGACATACGTGCCCACGCCGGCCTCCGGTGTGTAGGCCAGGCACGCCTCGCGGCGGACACCGCCGAAGTCGACCGTGGCCATCCGCAGGCCGGCACGGTCGTGGATCTCAACCACCCGGCCCGGAATGCCCAGACACATCACCGTCATCCTTCCTGTAGGCGGGCTGCGGCCACGGCCGCCTGCCCGTAGCTGATGCCGCCGTCGTTGACCGGCACGGCACTGCTTACGAGGACCCGCAACCCCTGTTCCTCGAGCAGGGATCTCGTCTCCGTGAGCAGACGTGCGTTCTGGAAGCAGCCGCCCGACAGACACACGGTCGACGGCGCCCCGGCAGCCACAACCTGCTGAACCAGGGCGGCGGTCGCCTCTGCGAGCGTGCGGTGGAAGGCCGCGGCGAGGACGGCCGTTCGCTCGCCGGCCACCGTGCGGTCCAGTAGGGCGGCCAAGGTGGGTACCGGGTCGTACACCAACAGCCCGCCGGCTCGCGCGAGGCGCCAGGGGAGGGCTTCGGCGGATCCCTCCCCCGCTGCCGCTTCCAGGGCGACGGCCGCCTGCCCTTCATAGGTGGCGTCGTCGCAGCGCCCCGAGCCACAGCGGCCGGTCGCCGGGCCGCCCCGGCCCGTACGCGGCCTGAAGCGCCCGCGCCTCCACGGGATCGCCGAGCGCGGTACCGGTGCCGTGCGTCTCCACCATGTCGATGTCCGCCGGGGACAGCCCGGCGGTGGCCAGCGCCTGCCGGATCACCTCCTGCTGAGCCGGGCCGCTCGGCGCGGTGAGGCCGTTGGACGCGCCGTCGGACGCGACTGCCGAACCGCGGAGCACGGCCAGCACCGGATGGCCGTTGCGCCGGGCATCGGACAGCCGCTCCAGCAGGACCACGCCCACGCCCTCGGCCCAGGCGGTGCCGTCGGCCGCGGCCGAGAACGGCTTGCACCGGCCGTCCGGCGCCAGGCCGCGCAACCTGCTGAACGCCACGAACGACGCGGGAGTGGCCATCACGGTGACGCCCCCGGCCACGGCCAGCGAGCACTCGCCGGACCGCAACGCCTGTGCCGCCGAGTGCATCGCCACCAGCGACGACGAGCACGCGGTGTCCACGGTCACCGCGGGCCCGCGCAGGTCCAGGACGTAGGCGATACGGCCTGAGGCCACGCTCCCCGCCGAGCCCAGCGCCAGATGCGCCTCCAGCTCGTGCGGGCCGCGGTGCAGCAGACGGCCCGCGTAGTCGTCGTGCATCACGCCGACGAACACGCCGGTGTCGGTGCCGCGCAGCGCCGCCGGGTCGATGCCCGCGCGCTCGCAGACCTCCCAGGTGGTCTCCAGCAGCAGCCGCTGCTGCGGATCGGTGGCCAGTGCCTCCCGTGGGGACATCCCGAAGAAGGCCGCGTCGAAGTCGGCCGCCCCGCGCAGGAAGCCGCCGCGGCGGGTGACGGAGGTGCCGAGCCGGTCGGGGTCCGGGTCGTGGAGACCGGAGAGGTTCCAGCCACGGTCGCCGGGGACTTCCGAGGTCGCATCGATCCCGTCCGCGACGAGCCGCCACAGCTCCTCGGGCGAGGCCACGCCGCCCGGATACCGGCAGGCCATCGCGACGATGGCGACCGGCTCGGCCGTGGGCGTACGCGCCCCGCCGCCGTCCGGGGCCGGGCCGCCGAGCAGCGTGGTCTGCAGGAACGCCGCTGCGGCGGCGGGGGTCGGGTGGTCGAAGACCAAGGTCGCGGGCAGCTCCAGGCCGGTGGCCGTGCCCAGCCGGTCACGCAGCAGTACGCCCCCGAGGGACGTGACCCCCAAGTCGGTGAAGGGCCGGCCCGGCTCCAGGTCGCGCTCCGGCACACCGCTCGCGTGCGCCGTCGCCGCGAGGACGAGACGCGACACGGCGTCGGACCGGTCGGACGGGGACAGCGCCGCCAGCCGCCGGCGCAGGGCGGACGCCGTGGCCTCGCGCGCCGGCCCGAGCCGTTCGGCCAGGTGCCGTGCCAGCGCGGGACGGTCGGTCTTGCCGGAGGGGGTACGGGGCACGGCGCCGGTCTCGTACACCTCGTCGGGCACCTTGAAGTCCGACAGCCGCTCCCGGCAGCGGGCGCGTACGAGGGCTGTGTCGACGCCGCGCCGCGGATCGGCGACGACGAAGGCCACCGGTACCTCGCCCAGTACGTCATGCGGCCTGCCGATGACGGCAGCGTCCACGACGCCGGGGCAGCTGAGCAGCACGTGCTCGACTTCGACCGGATTGATGTTCTCGCCACCACGGATGATCAGTTCCTTGAGACGGCCGGTGACGCGCAGGCCGCCGTGTTCATCGCGACGCCCGAGATCTCCGGTGCGGTACCAGCCGTCCTGCACGGCGCGGGCGGTATCGTCCGGGCGGTTGTGATACCCGAGCATCAGGTTCGGACCGCGGACCCGGATCTCCCCTTCGTCCCCGTCGGAGACATCGTCGCCCCCGGCCGGATCGGTCAGCCGCACCTTGACGCCGGGCACCGGCGAACCGCCTTGCCCGGAGCCACCGGGCCGCTCAACTGTGATCTTCCCGCAGGTCTCGGTGCTGCCGTAGCCGTCGAGCAGCGGGACGCCCAGCAGCTCCTCGACGTCCGCCCGCAGCTCCGGGGGGCACGGCGCGCCCCCGGAGACGCACAGACGAAGGCCGGACGGCGGACGGGGGGTCTCGCGGACCGCGCTCGTGAGCAGGCGGTAGGTGGCGGGCACGCCGGCCACGATGGTGCACGGCTGTTCGGCTAGCGCCTGGGCGACGCTCGCGCCCCGGTCGAGGAGGTACGCGCTCGCGCCCACGGCCACCACTCCCAGCAGGCACAACGAGTGCGCGTAGGCGTGGAACATGGGCAGCGGCCACAGCAGCCGGTCCTGCGGCCCCAGGCCCCACAACGGCACGTAGGCCGCCGCCACGGACCACAGCGCGGCGCGCTGGCTGGAGACCACACCCTTGCTCCGCCCCGTGGTCCCCGAGGTGTAGAGGATCCAGGCCGGCTCGTCCAGGCCGAGGTCGTCCCGGGGCGCGCATCCCGGATCCGACCCGGCGAGCCGTTCGAAGGAGTGGGTGTCCGCGGCCGTTCCGTCCCGCACGGCGCCCGTGTCCACCACCAGGACCCGCGACCGCAACCGTGGCCGTACGGCTGCCAATTGCGAGACCCGCGGCAGCAGCGTCTCCTCCGTGATCACCGCCACCGCTCCGCTGTCGTCGAGGAAGTACGCGAGCTCCGCTTCCGCACCACCCGAATCGAGCGGAACCCCCACCGCTCCCGCCCGCAGAACCGCGAGAAAACCCTCCGCCATCTCCACCCGGTTGCCCAGGAGGAGCGCCACCCGGTCGCCCCTCCGTACCCCCAACCGCACCAGGTGGCCCGCCAGCCGACGGGTCCGCTCCTCCAACTCCTGGTACGTGACGCTCCGCCTGGCGTCCAGGAAGGCGGTCATACGCCCTGCTCGCGCCGCATGCGCCTCCAGCACACCCGGCAGCGCACGGATCAATTCGCCTCGGACGTCTGTCATTTCGGCGCCTCCGGCGACGTGACAACGGGCTGGGCGGCCATGGCGCGGGTGACGGCGCGCGGGCCGTGGCCGCGCGGTGCCACGGTGGCGAGTTCCAGCAGCCGTGGGCCGATGGTGTAGTGACCGGCGGCGGTGCGTTCCAGCGCGCCGTGTTCGGTGAGCCGGCGGGCTATGCGCAGCGCGGTGGCCTTCGGCAGGTCCGCCCGCGCGGCCAGGGCGGTCAACGACAGCACCGGTGTGTCCGGCCCGAGACAGGTGAGTACGCGAAAGGCCCGGTCAAGGAGGGGTTCGCCGTGAGCCGGGCGGTGTCCGCGGCTGTGGGACCGCTCCTCGTCCGCGCCGCTGCCATCGTGCGAGCCGTTCACGCTGAGCCCCCACGGATCGCACGGGACGGGTCCACTCAATGAAACCAGGGGTGGCCCGTCACCGACAGACCCGCGAGCATCTTCCGCGTCGGACAAGGCGCGGAAGCCCGGGGTCGACCGACACGCTCCCCGCCTATTGGGCCCGTCGCATCGCCAGAGCGGCGAAAGAGGCTTCCGGTGACTCATGATGCGCTTCGAACTGGGACGAAGCGCTCAGTCAGAGCTGGAACGGATAGAGAGAAACGCCGGCCGCTGCGACGCGGATCTCCACCCACGGGGCGGCGATGCCTTCCGGAAGCGGTGCCGCGAGGCCGAACATGATCAGCGAGCCATCCACCTCAAGGGCTGCGATGTCAGCCTCGGAGACATTGATCCGGCCCCGCAGGATGATGTGGTTGCCGTCCTGCCCGAGCCATGGTTCGGCAAGGGCGGAGAGCTGAATGTTCTCTCCCCAGTGGAGATCTTCGTCCACGGTCCACTCGACATGGTGTTGGCCGTCCATCTCGTCCAGGTCACCGTGCCAGCTCACCACCGCGGTCCCGATCGCCGAGTGAATCCGTACTGCCGTCTGCGGCAGCGAGACCGCCTGCGCCTTTTCCACACGAACCAACATCGCTCGATCATCCATGATCTCGCTCAGGCAGCTCGACACACCAGGGCCGGAGAGCGGGTGCGGCTCGTCAGTCAGGAAGAGCTACACCCTCCTCCGTTTGTACAGGTCCCAGGAGTCGGGGCCGCCGATGTACGGGGTAGGGGGTGGTCCGCTCCTGCGTGAGATCAGACCGCCGCGGCGAGGGCACGGGCGGGCTGTGTCTGCTCGTAGGCGTGGCCGACCCGCAGGAGTGCGGGCTCGCCGAGGGGGCGGCCCAGCAGTTGCATGCCGATGGGCATGCCCGCCGCGTCGTGGCCGACCGGAACGGTCAGGGCGGGGACTCCGGTGATGTTGGCGGGGGAGCTGAGCCGTACGTAGGCGTCGGAGACGCTCTCGACCGTGCCGTCGGGCCAGGTCACCGTCTCCTGGCCGGCTCCGACCGCCGGCATCGGGACGCTCGGGGCGACGATCACGTCGACGTCCTCCAGCATCCGTGCCCACTCGGCGCGCATGAGCGTGCGGGAGCGCTGGGCGCGCACGTAGTCGCCCGCGCTCATCAACTCGCTTGCCTCCAGGAGGATGCGGACGTCCTCCTCGTACAGGCCGGGGACCGTGCGCAGGCTGCCTTCGTGGTAGGCGCCGGCTTCCGGCACCATCAGGCCCCACTGGGTGGCCTGGACGTAGCGGGTCATCGGGATGTCGACCTCGACGAGCCGGGCGCCCAGGGCTTCCAGTTGCCCGATGGCGTGCCGGACGGCGGTTTCCACCTGCGGGTGGACGTGGTCGAAGTAGTAGGTGCGCGGCAGACCGACGCGCAGCCCTGTCAGGTCGGTGCCGGCACCGGGCCGGTAGTCCACGGCGGGCAGAGCGAGCGAGGCGGGGTCGCGCGGATCGTGTCCGGTCAGCGCGGTCAGGACCAGGGCCGCGTCCTCGACGGTGCGGGTGATCGGGCCGACGTGGTCCAGTGACCAGGACAGGGAGGTGACGCCGTGACGGGGGACGAGACCGTAGGTCGGCTTGAGGCCGACGACGCCGTTGAGCGCGGCGGGCACCCGGATCGACCCGCCGGTGTCGGTGCCCAGGGCGAAGGTCGCGGTGCCCGACGCCACGGCGACCGCGGAGCCGCCGCTGGAGCCGCCGGCGACCCGGCCGGTGTCCCAGGCGTTGCGGGTCTGAGGGGTGGTCAGGCCGAACGCGAATTCGTGGGTGTGGGTCTTGCCGAGCAGAATCGCGCCGGCTGTGCTCAGACGTGCGGCGACGGTGCTGTCAGCCGTGGCGCGGTGGTCGGCACGGACCCGGGAGCTGGCCGTGGTGGCCATCCCGCCGACATCGATGAGGTCCTTGAGTCCCATCGGGATGCCGTGCAGCGGTCCCCGGTAGCGGCCGTGCGCCGCTTCGTGTTCGGCTTCGCGTGCGGTCCGGCGCGCCTGCTCCGCGGCGACCGTGACGTAGGCGCCGAGGTGCGGCTCCGCCTTCTCGATCCGGTCGAGGACCGAGTCGACCAGTTCGACGGGGGACAGTCGCCGGTCCCGTATCGCGTCCGCGGCGGCGGCGAGGGACAGCTCATACGGCTGCATCGCGCTTCTCCTGTACGGGGTGGTAGGCGGCGGCGGGCGGGACGTCCGCGAAGTCCAGCTCACGCAGGACCGAGACGACGCTGTGGATGTGGTTGGCGACCGCGGCGACCGCGGCGTGGCGCTCGGCGGGCAGGTCGAGTCCGGCGCGGGCGGCCCAGCGGGCGGCCTCGGGCGGTGTGAGTTCGACGGCGGACATGGATGTTCTTCCTGTCGGTGGGGGTGGGGCGGTGGTGTGGCCGACACCCTGAAGGCGGAGGTTCCGGGTGGGCAGCTGAGGACGCCGCGGCGGCCTGCGCGGGTGCGGCCGGTTGCGCGGTCAGGCCGCGGTGGCTGGCATCTCGGCGGCGTGCTCGGCGAGCAGCCGGTAACGGCCGTTCTCCCGGCGGACGGTGCCTGCCGTGGGCTGCGGGAAGTGGGTGCCCAGGAGCAGCGCGTCGGTGTCCGCCAGGGTGTCGAGCAGGCGGGCGCGGGTGCGGATGGCCTGGGCGGGATCGATGTCGACGCAGCTGTGCACGTGGGGGTGGGAGAGCTGCACGGGGTGGTGGATGCTGTCGCCGGTGATCAGCGCGTGGCGGTCGCTGCCGCGGAGTTCGACGGCGACCTGTCCCGGGGTGTGGCCCGGGGCGGGGATGAGCAGGACGCCCGGCGCGACCTCGTGCCCCTGCTCGGGCACGTCCACGAGGTCGTACTGTCCGGCGTCGTGCACGGGGGTGACGGAGTCGCGGAACATCTGGCGTCGGGCGTCGTCCAGGTCGGTGGCGGCCCAGTGGTCCCATTCGGTGCGGCTGGTGAGGTAGCGGGCGTTGGGGAAGGTGGGAACCCAGTCGTCACCGGAGAGGCGGGTGTTCCAGCCCACGTGGTCGGTGTGCAGGTGCGTGGTGATCACGAGGTCCACGGACTCGGGCGGGAAACCGGCCGCCGCCAGGCGCTGCAGGAAGTCGGTGTCGAGTCCGTTCCAGGCCGGGTTGGCGCGCGGCTTGGCGTTGCCGATGCCGGTGTCCACGACGATCCGCAGCCCGCCCGCCTCCACCGCGAAGCTGTGGCTCGCCAGACGGGGGACGTCGGCGTCGGCGAAGTCGGGGCGCAGCCACGACGCCTCGTCCAGCACCTCTTTGGTGGCGTCCGGCAGTAGCCAGGGTCCGGTCTGGCGCGGCAGCTCGATCTCGTCGACACGGCGTACGGCGATGTCGCCGAGGCTCCATCCCGTGCGTGCGGGTGAAGTGGCCTGACGGGGCGTGGTGGTGTTCATCGGTGGTCCTTTCGGATGGGGCGGTTCGGATGGGGCGGTGCGGTCCGGTGCGGGACGGCGGGATCCGGTCAGCCGGTGGCCGGCTGCCGCACGGAGCGGACGAGGCCGGTCAGGGTCAGCAGGATGACCGTCGCGGCGTAGAGGTAGACGGCGGTTTGCAGGCCGTAGAGGTTGGTCAGGAGGCCGGCGAGGACGGCGGGGATGCTCATGGCCAGGTAGCTGAGGACGTAGTAGGCGGCGAGGGTGCCGGCGCGTTCGTCCGGGGCGGCCGGGGCCAGCAGCAGGCGCAGGGCGCCCTGGGTGACGGCGCCGAAGCCGGTGCCCGCGAGGGCGGTGCCGGCGAACAGGGCGGGCAGGCTGTGCAAGTGGGGCGCGCTCAGGGTCAGCAGGGCCCCGGGGATCAGGACCGCGGCGCCGGCGGCGCTCGCCGTGCGGGGGGACAGGGGCCGCGCGGCCAGGACGGCGAGGCCGGCTGCGGCCGTCAGGGTGAAGAAGACCAGGCCGCCGGTGGCGCGGGACGTGTGCGGGGCGACGAGCCGGGCGAGCGAGGGACCGAGGGAGGAGTAGAAGCCGCCCAGCGCCCAGGCGGCGACGACGCCGGGGGCGAGCAGTCTCATGGCCGGGCGGGAGGCGGGGGCGACGGCGATGCCGGGACGCAGGGAGCGCCACGCGCCGGAGTGGGGGTGTGCGGTCTCGGTGGTGAGCAGCACCGCGGCCGCCTGCGCGGTGAACAGCAGGAGCAGCAGGAGGTAGACGGTGCGGGTGGGAGCGGGGGCGTACTGCACGAGGGCGGTGGAGGCCAGGACGCCGGCCGCCATGCCGGCCACGGGGGTGATGCCGTTGGCGAGCGTCGCCCGTCCTGGGCGGCCGGGGTCCTCGAAGTCGAGCAGGGCGGCTCCGGCGGCGCTGGTTGCGACGCCGGTGGCAAGGCCTTGCAGGATCCGGGCGGCGATCAGCGCCGTGACGCCCTGGGCGGTGGCGAAGACGGCCATCGCGGCGGCCTCCGCGAGCAGCGCACCGATCAGGACGGGGCGCCGGCCGAGGTGGTCCGAGAGAGTGCCCGCCGTCAGCAGGGTGCCGAGCAGGGTGAGTGCGTAGGCGCTGAACACGACGGTGACGGTCAGTGCCGAGAAGTGCCATTCGGCCTGGTAGAGGGCGTAGAGGGGGGTCGGCGCGCTGGAGGCGGCCAGCAGGGCGGCCAGGATGGAGGCGTGGAGGGGGAAGGCGCTGCGGCGGCCCAGAACGGGCAGGCGGCGGGAAGGGGACGGCGGGGCCAGGACGCTGAGCACGGAGCACCTCTCATGCCTAAAGCAAACGCTTTGCGTTAGACAGATTAGATCCCACGCGCCCCAAAACGCAAACCCTTAGCTTTTAGCCTCCGGAGGGAGCAGAGCCCCGGCCGAGCGCCGACGCCACAAGCCCGTCGGTGTAGGCCTCCGACAGATCCGAGGGGCGGAACAGGATGCGGTACATGAGGGGGGCGACGAGGACGTCCAGCAGGGTCTCCACATCGGGCACGCCCTCCCCGCGCCCGGCCGCGCGCACCCCGATGGCCTTCAACTGCTCGGCGGCGTAATCGGAGCAGCGAAGCGCATTGCCCTGCTCAGGGTCGCCCAGCAGGGCGTCGCGGATGTACGTGCGCCCCGCCGTCGAGGCCATCTCGTCCGCGAACTGCACCGCCCACGCCTCCAGGTCCGCCCGCAGGCTGCCGTGGTCGGCCGGCGGACCGTCGGGACGCAGCCGCTCGACGGCGACATCGGACAGCAGTTCCCGCAGGTCCCCCCAGCGCCGGTAGACGGTGGACGGCGTCACCCCCGCGCGGGCGGCGATCAGCGGCACGGTCAGCGCGTCCCGCCCCACCTCCGCCTCCAGATCGCGGACGGCCTGATGCACGGACTGCTGGACGCGGGCGCTGCGCCCGCCGGGGCGTGTGGTCGCTCGGGCACTCATGCGTCCAGCTTAATGCGAAAAAGTTGCGTCCGGCCGATCGAACCTTCCGGTGCCCGGCCCGGGGCGGAGCGGCTGGCTGCGCTCGTCGCGCTCAGCGGCGTGCCGTACGAGGAGTACGCCGAACACGCCGCACGCATCCTGGCGACTTTTGAGGGCCTGGAGAGGCTGGAGAGGAAGGGCGCGAAGTGAGCCAGAACCTCCAGACCTCACCGGCCTGCCCGCACGCGGCCCTGTCGGCCGACGGGACGCCGATCAGCTATCGGACGACGGGCGATGGTCCGGGCCTCATCCTGCTCGGCGGGGCTCTGCGCACCTCTGACGACTACCTGCCACTGGCCTCAGCGTTGGCCGCCTCCTTCAGGGTGCACCTCGTCGAGCGGCGAGGGCGCGGTGCGAGCGGTTCTCAGGGCCCCCGCTACACCCTGGGAAAGGGAGATGCCTTCCGTGCGACCCTCCCGCTGGAGCTCCTGCCATGTCTGCTGAACGATCTGCCGACTCATATCGCCCTCGAAGTTGCTCTCGATGCCGATGCCGATGCCGATGGCGTCCGCGCGCAGCTCGATCGCCAGCGGGAACGTTTCTGCACGCCACGTCTCCGCGCCGAGGGTCCCCGAGCGGTCGTCGAGGACGTAAATGCGGCCCGCGAGATCGTCCTCGTCCCACCGGGTCCGGATGACGATCACCGACCTGCGCGGTTCGATACGGGTCAGCAGAATCGCCTGCCACCATTCCCGCAGATGGCGGCGCATCGTGGGCGACGTGGCCTCGGCGGCATCCTTATCGGGCCGTCAACGACCGCCAGGTGCGCGCCCTTAGCAGAACCGCTTGCGGCCGGCCTCGGCGAAGTCCAGTCGGCCGAAGTCCTCGCCGACATCTCTCAGGCGCACCGGCAGGCACAGGCACGGCGCGTTTGTGGGCCAGTAGCTCCGTCAGCTTTACCTGTGGATCTTCCTCTCCGCTCGCGGGTACGAGGTGAAGAAGAAGGCGCGCTTTTCCGGGCCGGGAAAACGCACATATAACCCCGCTTTACCCCGCTTTGTTGCGGGCGATAACGGAATTCCGGGTCGCTTGACATCCCTCCCCCCCGCAGGGGGCACTGTGAAAGCAGAGACCCAATGAGGGACGTGAGGCCATGCCCTCCGACGACAGCCACTATGACAAGATCCTGCGCGTCCGGGTTACCGCCAAGGACGCGGACACACTGCGCGCGCTTCTTCGAGCTGAGCGCCCCGACGTCGGAGGTCGTCCCCGTACGCATGCGGACGGCAGTGTCGGCATCGACGCCTACGTGAGCGAGCGGAAGGCCGCGGTGCTGGAGCAGCCGGGAGTGACCGTGACGGTGGTGGGCGATGCCACCGCCGTGGGCAAGGCCCGCCAGGCCGAGGTCGGGGAGGGCGACCGGTTCGCCGACCCGTCGGCCGTTCCGCGCGGGCTCGGCGACAAGGTCGAGGACTGATCCGGTGAGGTTCCCATGCCGCTCAACGCGAAGTACTTCAACACTACCGAGGTCGATTCGGCCGTGGTCCGCCTGGCAGGCGCGTACCCGGAGCTGAGCCGGCTCGTCGCGCTTCCCGAGCGTTCGGTCGAGGGCGTGACGTGTCACGCCCTCGAAGTCGGTTCCACCCCTGACGGAGGCAAGGACTGTGTCGTCCTAAGCGCGGCCTGCCCCACGACACCGCGTACGCGGAGTACATCCCGAAGAGCGACGAGGACACCGCCCTCGAACTGGCCGAGGAATTCTGCGCGGGGCTGCACCGCGTCCGTGCCGCCACATACAAGCCGATGTCCGGCTTCCACCTGTACGCGACCTGTGGGACCAGCGACGATTACGCGTACTCCCGGCACATCGTCGACGACAGCAAGGGCAAGGTCCTTGCCTTCACCATCGAGTGGGGCAAGGAGGACCCCGCGTCGGACGCCGCGAGCTTCCACCCGCCGTGGGCGGAGATGGAGAGGATCATCAAGGATGTCGACGCGGGGCTGGTCCAGTTCTGCCTGGCCGCGCTGAAGACCTGAACCGGCGACCGAAGCCGGCGGAGAGGTGTTGTCCATGAGCTCGGTCAAGATCGTAGCCGCGAACTACGCCGCCATGCGGCACAAGGGGTACACGGGCGCGGGCCTCACCTCGGTGCGCGAGGCTCTCACCGGCCTGGTCGAGGCCGACCGGGACCGGGGCGTCGACACCACCGTGGTCGACCTCGGCAGCCCGGACGACATGGCCCGGTACGGTGCCCCGGAGGTGACGGACCCCGCCGACGCGCGGCAGAACAAGGACGCCGTCGACGCCGTCTTCCACGGGGTCGGCCCCGACTACCTGATGCTCCTGGGGAGCCATGACGTCATCCCGCACCAGCAACTGAAGAACCCCGTCCCCCACGACGACGACCCGGTCGTCCCCAGCGACCTGCCGTACGCCTGCGAAACCACGTACGGGGCGGGCAGGCAGGAGCCGGGCCGGTACACCGCGCCCAGCCGCGTCGTGGGCCGCCTGCCGGACGTGACTGGGGAGCACGACCCGGCCTACCTGACCGGCCTCCTCGGGCGTGCCGCCGCGGTCGCACCCGCGGACCGTGGGAAGTACGAGGGCTACTTCGGGCTCTCCGCCGCTGTGTGGGAGAAGTCGACGCGCGAGAACCTCGCGACGCTCTTCGGTGACGCCTCCGCCCTGCACCTGGTCCCGCCCGGCGGATCACCGTGGCAGCCCGGACCCCTCGCCGCCAGGAGCCATTTCGTTAACTGCCACGGCGCCGCCAAGGACTCTCATTGGTACGGACAGGGCAGTTCCGGCTACCCCGTCGCCCTCAAGGCCGGCGACATCGACGGGCACCTCGCCGACGGGACGGTCCTGGCGGCCGAGTGCTGCTACGGGGCCGAGCTCTACCGGCCTCCGGCCGCCCCGCACCTGCCGCTGTGCAACACCTACCTGGGCAGCGGCGCCCTCGTCTTCTTCGGCAGCACGACCATCGCCTACGGGCCCGCCGACAGCTGCGACCAAGCCGACCTGATCACTCAGTACCTCGTGCGGGAGCTTCTCCAGGGCCAGTCCGGCGGCTACGCCGCACTCAAGGCGCGGCTGGACTACGTGAAGCTCAAGGGCCGCCTCGACCCGGTGGACCTCAAGACCCTCGCGCAGTTCGTCCTCCTCGGCGACCCCTCGGCCAAACCGGTCAAGGCCCGCGCCAAGGCCGTCGGCGGGACGGACCCGGGCGCCGCCCGGACCCACCGCCGCCGGGAAGCCAGGCTCGTCGCCCACATGCTGGAGCAGTCCGTCTCCGTACCGGAGCCCCTTCCCGGCACTGAACGCGACGCCGGGCTCACCTCGCGCCTGCGCGACATCGCCGAGCGGCACGACCTGCCGCCGAGCTACGCCGTCTCCTCGTTCGCCGCGGTCTGGAAGCACGAGGGCGAGGCACAGAAGTCCTTCGGGCAGCCACCTCGCCAGCACCTCCTGCACGCCCAGCGCGACCCCGACGCGCCGGTGCGCACCGACGTCGTCGTGGTCATCCGCGAGCAGGACGGCGACATCGTGTCCGTGGACGAGTACGAGGCCCGGTGACCCGGTGACGACGAGGCGACTGCGCGGCCGGCTCTCCTACGAGCGCGTCGACGTGGGCTCCAAGAGCGAACGCGACGCGCTCGTCCTGCACACCGGCGAGTACGACTACGTGGTGCGGCTGCCAGGCGCGAGCCCCTTCGAGGCGAGCGACGTGAGCCACCTCGCCGGGCGCGAGGTGGAGGCCGAGGGTGAGGTGGACCGGCAGTACTTCTTCGTCACTCACTGGACCGTCGAAGACGAGCACTGAGGTGGTGCCCGGCCCGGACCCCTAGTGCGATCTTGCGCATGCCACGTCATCGATGGCGACGTCGCCGGGGCGCAGCCCGTCGAACGGCGGATCGGATTTGCGCGACGACGCGCCGGCGCCGGTGACGATGGGTGGCAGGTGAACAGCACTGGCCAGTACGCCTCGTTGGCCACCTGGCCTGGGCACGGCGACCAGTTCAGGGTCGGCGAAGTCCGGTACACAGCGCAGCCGATGGCGGGGCGGGGCGGATGCGGAAGAGGCGGAGGAGTTCGGGGACGTAGCGCGTTCTTTCGGCTGCCACCACGATTCCCGAAGTGGCACACTGGTGTGAGGATGACCACACGGGGGGCCGCCCATCCGCGGGCCCGATGAGAAAAAGGCGTGAGGCGGAGAGGCGGTTTGTGATGCGATCCCTGCTGGCCGTGGACGGCTCCGAAGGGCCTGACTCCCTTGTGGACCTGAGAGACTGGCTCGGCGGCGAAGCACTGTTGCGTGGACGGGTGCACGTTCCGCCGTCCGCCCCCGGTGCGGGCGAACTGGGCGCTTGGAGTGACACCCTCGTCGTGGCGGTCGGCGCCGGAGGTGCACTGACGGCACTGGCCAGGGCGGTTGCGGTCTACGTGCGCCAGCCGCGCCGCAGCACTGTGCGGGTAAGGGTGGTCGCCCCTGACGGAACGCGTACGGAACTGACAGTGCAGCACGCGAAGAATCTCGACGCGGTCGAGAACCTGCTGCGCACGGCGCTGCATTCGGACACGGACACGGAGACGGATACGGACACGGGCAGGGAGGCAGTCTCCGGCGGGACCGCCCCCGCTCTCGGTGAGGCGTCCGAAGCGGAGCGCTGAGCATGATGCGCTCACCCGACCCGGCCTGTTCACGCGCTGTTCTGATCGGCACAGCGGAGTACCCCGAGGACGCTCTGCTGCCCGGTGTCCCGGCCGTCCGCAACAACGTCCGTGACCTGAAGCGACTGCTGACCGAGGGCCGACCAGGAGCCTTCTCCCCGGCATGCACCTGCACGGTGCTCGACCCGGCCACGCCGAGGGATCTCGGACTGCCGCTGCTTGAGGCAGCCCGACAGGCCGAGGACGTCTTTCTCGTCTACTACGCGGGGCACGGCCTGATCGGACACGAGCGGCGCGAGTTGTATCTCGGGCTGTCCAAGTCCGTCAGCGAGGCACCGTCGTTCACGGCCTTCCCCTTCCAGGGAATCCGCGAGGCATTTCGGGCCACTCCGGCGCGCAACCGGGTGCTCATCCTCGACTGCTGTTTCTCCGGACGTGCCATCGCAGGTGGTCTGTCCGGAACGTACGAACCGCTCATCGACCAGATGGAGATCACGGGCACCTATACGCTGACGTCGGCAGCCGCCAACGAGCCCGCCCGCTTCCAGGACGGCGAACGGCACACCGCGTTCACCGGCGAGCTCTTGCTCGCTCTGCGGGACGGCATCCCCAGTACGTCGTCGGCCGAGGTCACGCTGGGCGCATTGTTCCGGCACCTCAAGCGGGTGCTGCCGGCCAAGGGTCTGCCGGAGCCCCAGCAATGCGGAACGGACACCGCGGAGTTCTTGATCCTGACTCGGCCCCGCCCGCGCGCCAGATCCAGACGGGTCACCGAGGCCGACGCGGGCGGGCCTTCCGGCACCCGGGAAGGGCTGCTGGCCCGCTGGGACCTCGGCCGCCGTCTTGGCGAGGAAGGCCGGACCGGTGAGGCCATGCGTCTGCTGAACGAAGTGGTGCCCGATCTCACCCGGATGCTGGGGCCGGACGATCCGGCCACCCTCGTAGGACGGGTCAACCTCGCCTACTGGACCGGGCGTGAGGGCGACACCGACGAGGCGCTCAGGCTGTCCACCGCCGTAGTCGGGGACATGACGCGCGTACTTGGTCCGCACCACCGCGCCACGCTCGCCGGCCAGAGCCAACTCGCCCACTGGGTGGGCGAGTCGGGCAGGCACCATGAGGCGCTGAGCCTCACCACTTCCGTCCTCACCGACCTCGTGCGCGTCCTGGGCCCCGACGACCGCGAGACCCTCATCGGCCGTGCCCGGCTGGCTCGCTGGACCGGGGAGGCCAGCGACCCGGCCGCAGCGGCGCGGCTGTCCGGTGAACTCGTGCCCGACCTGTCCCGTGTCCTGGGTGCGGAGGACCGCGAGACCTTCACCGGGCGTATGAACCTGGCGCAGTGGACGGGCCGGGCAGGTGGGACCAAGCGTGCCGCGCGCCTGCTCACGGACCTGGTCCCGGACGTGTCCTGGGCTCTGGGCGCCGACGATCGGCACACCCTTCTCAGCCGGTCGCGAATGGCCCACTGGTCGGGCGCCGCGGGACGGCGGCGCCGGGCGCGGCGGCTGTTCGCCGCCGCGGTACCGGATCTCGAACGGGTGCTGGGCCCCGATGACCGCGAGACCCTGCTCGCACGCAGCCAGCTCGCCCACTGGACGGGAGAGACGGGGCAAGCCGCGGAAGCGGTGCGGCTCTTCAGCCTGTTGGTGAGCGACATCGCCTGGGTCCTCGGCTCCGACGACAGGGCCACGCTGGTCAGCAGGGCCCGGCTGGCCCACTGGACGGCGGTACAGGGTGAGGTGGGTGACGCCGTCCGCCAGTTCCACGCCGTCCTGCCCGACCTCAACCGCCTCCTGGGCCCGGACGCTCCCGAAACCGTCGAGAACCGCGTGCTGCTGGCCTTCTGGCGCAAGAAGGCGGACCGGCGGCTCAAGGAGCAGATCTTCTACGGCACCGGGCCGCGCGGAGCCTCGCCGTGAGCCGGCGGGAAATGCGGGGCGGACGGGACGAAGAGGGGACCGGGCCCAAAGTCGGCTCCGCTCTTGGGCGTTCGGATCCTGCGCGGATCGGGCCATACCAATTGCTCGGCCGGCTGGGGTCCGGCGGCATGGGCAAGGTGTATCTCGGCCGCTCCCGCACGGGGCAACTGGCCGCGGTCAAGGTGCTGCACGATCAGCTCGCGGAGGACCAGGAATTCCGTCGCCGGTTCGAGCGTGAACTGCACGCGGCGTCGCGGGTCAGCGGTCGTTTCACCGCCGCTGTCCTGGAGTCGTCCCGCGGAATCGACGAGCGTCTGTGGATGGCGACCGAGTACGTTCCGGGGCCCTCCCTGAGTCAGGCGGTCTCCGCGTTCGGGCCGCTGGACCCGACGACGCTGCTGGCCCTGTGGCTGGGGCTGCTCGGCGCGTTGGAGTCGATCCATGCGGCGGGAATCGTGCACCGCGACCTGAAACCGTCGAACGTCCTGCTCGCGGAGGACGGCCCCCGGCTGATCGACTTCGGTGTCTCCGTCCTCGGCGGCGCGACCACCCTGACAGCCACGGGAGTGGTCATCGGAACCCCTGGATACATGTCGCCGGAGGAAGTCCAAGGCCACAGGTCGGGACCCCACAGCGATGTGTTCGCCTTGGCGTGCACGCTGACGTACGCCGCCACGGGGAGCGCCCCGTTCGAGGGGGCGAACCCGATGGGGGTGATGTACCGCGTCATCCATGACGAACCCGACCTCAGTCGTGTGCCGGACCGGATCGCCTCACTGATCCGCCCCTGCCTCGACAAGGATCCACAGTCCCGGCCCTCGGTCACCGAGCTGATCAACATGTTGCCCGCAGCGGAGACGGACGAGGTGTCCCGGCTGCTGGCCCATGGCAAATGGCTGCCTGAGGCCATCCGGCGCCGGACGCGGGAACACGCGGTGACGGTCTTCGAATGGGACGGCGCGCGCCGAGACTCCCTGGCTGCGGCGCGACCGGTTCATCCCGGGGACAGCGAGTGCGACCCTGAGCCTCCTACTGTGCCCCAGGGCAGTGTCACCACACCTCCGAATGGCAGTCCCCCGAACCCCCCGGGTTCCTACGGCACCGGCGGTCCCGATCCCGGTCCCGATCCTACGAACGAGGCGTCCTTGCGGACCCACACGGTTCCCCTGCCTGCGGACATGCCACCGCTTCCGCGGATCCCGCGCCGTACCTGGCTCCGCTGGCTGCCGGCCCGACGTGGTACGCGTTGACGAACACGGGATGCCGCGTTGACATCGGACTCGCCGGTCGTACCGGGCAGGCCTGATAACTGGTTGAACAGGACGAACAGGCTCTGCTTGATACTTGACGACCTTCGTTGCGACCTTCCTGGCCCGCCACGACGACTGGCGGACCGGTCCTGTTACCTTCTCCCGTTGGCATCCGTCATAGGGGCGAAGACCGAATATGAACGGTCATCACGCCAACGAGTGAATCGAGAACCGGATGCTGACCAACATCATGTACGTGACGGTCTACGTCACCGATCAGGACCGCGCGCTGGAGTTCTACACCGAGGGACTCGGGCTGGAGAAGCGGGTCGACTTCCCGGGGCCCGACGGACGTTTCCTCACCGTCGGAATGCCCGGCAGCCCGGTGCAGATCATCCTGTGGTCGCATGCGGCGGCCGCGGGACAGCCGGGCGACACGGGCCGGAATGCCGCGCCCGGTCCGCTGATCCTCGAGTCCGACGATCTGCGGAAGGATTTCGAGCTCATGCGAATGCGCGGCGTCGTCTTCGAGCAGTCCGAACCCGAGGACTATCCGTTCGGCGTCCGCATCGAGGCAGTGGACCCGGACGGCAACCGCGTCTCGCTCCGTCAGCAGCGAAAGCCGTGACCGCCCACCTGTCCGGCCTCGTGACCGAGGCGTTCGAAGCCCAGCGCAACCGGCTGCGCGCCGTTGCGTACCGCGTGCTGGGCTCGCACGCCGACGCCGAGGACGTGGTCCAGGAAGCCTGGATGCGCCTCGTCCGACAGGACGAAGCGGCCATCGGCAACCTGGCGGGCTGGCTGACCACCGTGGTCGGCCGCATCAGCCTGGACCTCCTGAGATCCCGCCAGGCCCGTCCCGAAACCGCCTACGGGCAGGAGTTCGCGGACCTCGTGGTGACGCCCGCCGACGACCCCGCGCCCGACGAGCAGGTGGCGCTGGCCGATTCGGTCGGCCTCGCCCTGCTCGTCGTGCTCGACTCGCTCACCCCGAGTGAGCGCCTGGCGTTCGTCCTGCACGACATGTTCGCCGTCCCATTCCGCGAAATCGGCCAGATCCTGGACAAATCAGCCGACGCCACCAAGATGATCGCCAGCCGCGCCCGCCGAAAGGTCCAAGCCACGGACCGGCCGGCGGGCCCCGGCCGCGAGCACCGAGAGGTCGTCCAGGCATTCCGCGCCGCCGCCCTCGGCGGCGACTTCGAAGCGCTCCTGCGCGTCCTCGACCCGAACGTGAAGCTGACCGTCGACACCCCCGACGGCGTGGTCGTCACCCTCGGCGCCACCAACGTCGCCGCCGGTGCCCGCAGGTTCTCCGGCGAGGTCGCCCGCCACCGGCCAGTGCTGGTCAACGGCATCCCCGGCCACATGTCCTGGCGCCCCGACGGAACCCCTCTCTCCGTCATCGCCTTCACCGTCAGCGAAGGCCGGATCAGCGGCATCCACATCGTCGTCGACCCGGCCAAACTCGCCTCGATCCATCTGCCCGCCCCGGCCTGAGCCGGTGTCGTCAGGGTCGGTCGGCCCGCGCATGTGCGAGTCATTCCGGGCCGGCCGACCGAGGACGTCACGGGTGGTGTCGGAGTGCGCGGCTGAGTTCGCGTGTACGCCGACAAGTGGTTACCCGTTGGTGTGATTGCCGGACATGGGGCCGGCCTTCTCGTGATCCTGAAGAAGAAGGCACAAGGCCGATCATCACCCCCCTTCCCACTGGACCGCTCCCGCCGCGTCGGCCGGGCCCTCTCCCACCACGACCCGAGCATCAGCAGTGTCGGCCGCAGGGGCCCGCGCAGTGCAGCGCCGGCTCCCGTGATGCGGTCGGCGGGGGAGCCAACCAAGGCGCGACCACTCCCTCCAGCGGTCGTGGCGGAGTTCCCGGTGCTCGGCGACGCCCGGGGCATGGGCGCCGGTGCTGCTCGGCAGCGGGACGGCGTCCGGCCGCGCGACGTGGCCTACACCCTCTTCACCTCCGGTTCCGCGGGCACGCCTCGGGTCGTGGGGATCGAGCACCGCTCCGCCGTCCGCTACCTGGCGGCACTGGAACAGACCGTCTACGCCGGCCAGAGGCGGCAGGGGCTGCGCGTGGCGGTCAAGGCCCCGATGACCTTCGATGCCTCGGTCAAGCAGTTGTGGCAGGCGGCGGTCGGCCTGGCGAACATACGCGCTTTCAACTTGTAGGGGCCGACGGAGTGCACCGCCGACGTGACCGCCGTGCAGGCCGCGGGTGTCGACGACCAGGTGGCGCTTGCGGCCGTTCCGGGGCCGGGCCGGTCTTTGAGGGCCCGCCCTTCACGGCGGGTGGACCGTCAGGCGAGGGCGCCGGCGCGGGCGGCGAGCCCGCGTGGCTCGGTGGTCGTCCGCCCCGAGACCGGCAGTCCGTAGACCAGGGACTTCACCGCTGGGCGGGCTGGGGTCTCCTCGGGAGAGTGATGTTCGGCGGCTGTCGGGGCGATGGACAGCGCCTGCTGGTGCCAGTCGGCCTTGCGGGTCAGGACGGCGAGCTGCCGCGCAGCCTCCGCGACCAGCAAGGGCTGGCCGGCGGCTTCGGCGGCCTGGCGGGCGCGGTCGACGGCCGTCCAGCCGAGCTGCTGCTCGTCCAGCTTGATCCGCATGCGTGTGGCCAGTAGATAGCCGTGGGCCAGCCGTCCGCCGCGGCTCCGGCCTGGGCGTGGGCCGCGCAGATCAGCCGGGGCAGTCGTACGGCCAGGCTGCCATAGGCGCAGGCATGGAAATCGGTGAAGGCCCGGGCCAGGTCCGTGCGCAGCACCGCCGACGGCGGCACAACGGTGTTCGTGTGAAGGCCAAGCATGGCGTCCCGCACCGGCAAGGCCGTCAACATCCGGCCCCTGCGAACCGCGGCGAGGACCTCGACTCGACGCTCACGGTCGCGCTGACCAAGGAGTCCACCACAGGACCTCAGCGCCTGGGCTGCCCCGCCGAACAAGGCGAGCCTGCCCGCGGCACTGTGGGGGAAGTACGACGGCAAGCTGACCACCGGCAGCGCGCAGCGCGTCGACGATCAGCTGACGGGCGCCGACCTGCGACTGCCGCAGCCCACGCCGGGCAGCACACCCGGGCCGATCAAGGCCGGGACGATCGCGCACGACGACCGGACGCCGAACGGCAAGCTGCCGCTGACGCGGCCGGCCGTCGTACAGGCCGTCACCACCGCGGAGTCCGCGCCCGCACAGGCCGGGGCCCCGCAGCCGGGGCGAGGACCTCGGCATCAACAGCGCTGGAGATGTCAAGAGCGGCAACAGCCTCACCCTGGAGGGTAAGAAGGTCGTCCGCTTCGGTGACACGTTCGCCTTGCGCGACACGCACTGTCGCGCCGCTGGTTCCACGGGGTCGCAGGGCGGCGCCGGTCCGGGCCTGGGCCGGCCGCGGCTCACGCTTGTCCGGTTAGTGTCTGTCCGCGCGGGGCGCGGCAACCCTAGCGTCGTCCGCGCTATCGCAGAGCAACGCCTCACAAGGCACCCCCACCGGAACGGACCACTCTTACCGGACCGGAAGGACATCCGTATGCTCAACCGCAGACATAGCAGACACAGACGCTCGATACCGGTCTTCCTTGCAGCACTCTTCCTCCTCTTCGGCGTCACAGCTCTGGCCCCTGCCACGGCAACACCCCGGCATGCGGAAGCCACCACGGCACCCGCCGCGCAGACGTGGTCCGGCTGGGAGTCGCTCGGCGGCGGACTGACGTCCGCGCCCGCCGTGTCGTCGTGGAACAACGGCCGCCTGGACACGTTCGTCCGTGGCGGCGACAACGCCCTCTGGCACAGGTGGTACGAGAACGGCTGGTCCAACTGGGAGTCACTCGGCGGCTACCTGACCTCGTCTCCCGCAGCGGTCTCCTGGGGACCGGGGCGCATCGACGTGTTCGTCCGCGGCGGCGACAACGCTATGTACCACAAGTGGTTCGACGGTGGTCGTTGGTCCGACTGGGAGTCACTTGGCGGCTACCTGACCTCGGCACCGGCGGTCTCTTCGTGGAGCGGCGGCCGACTGGACACCTTCGTCCGGGGCGGGGACAACGCCATGTACCACAAGTGGTTCGACGGTGGCCGCTGGTCCGACTGGGAATCCCTGGGCGGCGGACTGACCTCGGCGCCGGCAGCGGTCTCCTGGAGTTACGGGCGCATCGACACCTTCGTGCGCGGTGGCGACAACGCCATGTGGCACAAGTGGTATGACGGCCGCTGGTCCGACTGGGAGTCCCTCGGCGGCTACCTGACGTCAGACCCGGCCGTGGCGTCCTGGGACTCCGGCCGCCTGGACACTTTCGTCCGGGGCGGCGATAACGCCATGTACCACAAGTGGTATGACGGTCGCTGGTCGGACTGGGAGTCCCTCGGCGGCGGACTGACCTCGGCGCCGGCAGCAGTGTCCTGGGGCTACGGGCGCATCGACACCTTCGTGCGCGGCGGTGACAACGCCATGTGGCACAAGTGGTGGTCCTGAGCTGACTGTTGTCCGTCGCGACGGCTGTGGTCGCGGCGGACGACATCGAGCAAGGGCGTATCACTCTCCCGGAACCGGCGGATGACGGCGCGTCGAACACGTCGGTGCCGTGGAGGGCGAGGTTGACCCCCTTCGCGCTCATCGGAGGGACGAGGTGCGCCGCGTCTCCGATTCGAGCCTCCACTCCCGGAACATGCGCACCCCTCGGGCGTCGATGGTCCCGGCCCGTTGCCGGTGCTCGAC
Organism: Streptosporangium nondiastaticum; assembly: GCF_003011965.1. Lineage (GTDB taxonomy): Bacteria > Actinomycetota > Actinomycetes > Streptomycetales > Streptomycetaceae > Streptomyces > Streptomyces nondiastaticus. The sequence continues at coordinate 133,255 of NZ_PXWG01000002.1, read as the reverse complement.
GTATGTCCGGCTGTGCTTCTCCAGGACGACGCAGCTGATGCCGTTGCGCACCAGGAAATTGCTGAGCGTGAGTCCGGCGACCCCGGCCCCCGTGGAGAGCTCTTTGCGGAGACCGGGTAGGTGGACCGCTCGTCCTTTCCGGCGACGCATCTTCACTGACCCCTGGACGGGGCGTCAACTGCACCTGTTGTCTCAAACGCTGGAGCAACGAAAACCGTCGATTCGTCACTATCGGCGTGCCGCTGCACCCTACGGACACCGGTTGGTGTAGTGAGGGAGACCGGCTCACCTGGCTGCCGTCGCGGCGGGCAACGCCTCAAAAGCCTTTCAGCCGCTGTTGACAATCTCTCGCTGTCCGGCACGGTGGCGTACATGAGCCTCAGTTTGCCGCCCACCACGAAGCCGAAGGTCTTCGGCATCGGCCTGTCCCGGACCGGGACCCTCTCCCTCACCACGGCTCTGCGCACCCTGGGCTTCGACACCGCCCACTACCCCTCCGATGCGTCCACCTATGCGACGCTGCTGGCCGGCACGGCGCGTTTCGGGGTCCTCGACCGGTACGACGGCATCACCGACATCACGGTCGTGCCCTACTACCAGGAACTGGATCTGCTGTGGCCCGGAGCGAAGTTCGTCCTCACGGTCCGCGAGGAGGAGAGCTGGCTGCGTTCCTGTCGCCGGCATTGGGAGCGGCCCATCGGGAACAAGACCGGGAATGAGATCGGGAACAAGGCGGCGCTCGGAGAGCACTACCCTGACCTCCAGCGCTTCCTGCGGTCCGCGGTGTACGGCTGCCACGCCTTCCACCGGGAGCGGTTCCTGCGGGTCGCCCGGCGGCACACCGCCGAGGTGTTGCGCCACTTCGCCGGACGGGACGGCGACCTGCTCGTCCTCGACATCACCGACGGCCAGGGCTACGAACGCCTCGCCCCTTTCCTCGGTCTTCCCGTCCCGGACGAGCCCTTCCCCCACCACAACAACCGGAGGGAACACGGATGGTGAAGGCCCTCGGTGCGGAAGGCCGCCGACCGAGGCACCCCGGCGTCAGAGTCCGGCGAGGACGTCGTCGGCGCGGCGGCGCCAGGTGTAGCGGTCCAGGACCTGTCGGCGGGCCTCGTCGCCGAGTGCCCGGCGCAGTGCCTCGTCGGCGACCAGCCGGTTCAGTGCGGCGGCCCAGGCGTCGATGTCTTCCGGTGGGCACAGCAGGCAGTTCACCCCGTCCTGCAGGACTTCGCGGAGGACGGGGAGGTCGGAGGCGACGATGGTCCGGCCGTGGGCCATGTACTCGAAGATCTTCATGGGCGAGGTCCAGCGGCCGATCTCGAAGAGGTTGCCCCAGGTGTACACCTTGCGCTGGTGCGGGGCGAGGACGACGTCGAAGTGGGGGTAGTACGCGGGGAGGTCGGCCGGCGGCCGGTGGCCGTGGAAGTGCACGTTGGGCAGGCCGCAGGACTCCTCCCAGCGGGCCCGGTACTCGGGGGTGCCGCCGACCAGGTGGAAGTCGAAGCCGGGCAGCCGGCGGGCGAGCTCGATGATGAGGTCGATGCCGCGCCCGTCGTAGAGGTGTCCGACGTACCCGATCCGCGGCGCGTCCGGGCGCCCGGGCAGCTCCGGCAGGGCTGTGGTCGTGGCGGGATCGACCGGGTCGGCGCAGTCGGGTGCGACGAGGACGGGCAGGGGGCCCGGTCCGGGGTAGGCGGCCTGGAGGTCCCGCGCCAGGGCGTGGGTGATGACGACGACCCGCGCGAGCCGTGGCTGTGCGAGCAGGTCGCGCTCCATCCCGGCCGGCGCCAGGTCGTCGCGCAGCTGGTGGACCTCGTAGACGAACGGGGCCAGGTCCGCGGCCGCCGAGAGGCTGTAGGGGTCGCGCCCGTAGAGCAGGTCGGGGACGCCGTCGCGGATCAGCAGGTCCCTTACGGCCTCGGCGCGCTTCCAGTAGCCCGCCGGAGTGTAGTCCGGGCAGGGCACCCTGCGCACGGGGAACCGGTGGCGCACCCCGTAGTAGGCGTACGGGTCGTCGGCGGGGTGGGAGCCGGGGGTGGCGTACAGGGTGACCTCGTGCCCGGCCGCGCTGAAGGCGTCGCACATGCGCATGATGTGGACGCCGTTGGCGAAGACCGAGGGAATGCTCCCGCTGTGCAGGTACGCGATCCGCATGCCGGCATGCGACCGCACCGGGGGCCGGGGCGTCAAGGGGGCACGTCCGGAACGGAGTTGGATCCGATGGCGTGACTACTCCTTGTGTCAGATCAGCTACCTGCCTACGGTGGTTTGACAGGTACCCGACCATGGTGGAACCGGCAATCGAAGGGAGATCACGATGAACGACACCGACATCGAGCAGGTCCCGGACGAGGAACTGCCCGAGCTGGCCTTGATGGTCGACATCCCGAGCTGCTGAGGCCAGGCCGCTTGCTTCAGGTTCCTTCAGGGCGGCGGACCGGTTCCTTGCCGTCCGCTGCCCCCCTTTCTTGCCGGGTACCCGGAGGTACATGCCCTTGCGTATCGCACCCGACGCGCATCAGAGCGCCGAGGAACGGACGGTACTGGCCCGCATGACCCGGTCGGGCCTGGCCCGGGCCGGGCTGACGGTGACCGCGGCGGAGGCGGGGCACCCCGCGATCACCGAGATCGCGCACCTCGCCCAAGCGGTACTGCGCGCGGACGCGCCCGGCGCTGAACGGCTCGCGCGGCTCGGCCGGATGCTCGACCGGGCCCGTGCCGGCATTGCCGCCGCACCGCCGTCCGCGCTCCCGTGGCCGGCCGAACCCGCCGCACCGGCCCCGCACCTGGAGCGGAGCGTCACCCGGGCCCGCAACTCCCTTCCGCGGCAGGACGATGACACCGGAAGGCCTCCGGAATCCACCGTGGTCGCCTGGCATGAGGGCGAGGTCGAAACGCTCCGCGAGACGGTGGCACTGCTCGCGGCCGTCTGGCCCGAGGCGCACGCGGAGCTGGGCGGAATCCTGGCCCAGATCGCCCTGCTGGCCGGTCCGGCGATCGACGGGTTCACCGACTTCACGGTGCACGGTGCCGTGTTCGTCCGGCGCGACCGCCTGGGCCCGGGGCCCGATGCCCTGCCCGGACCGGTCCGCCTGGCGGAGGCTCTCGTCCACGAGGGCACGCACACCCGGTGCAACGCGGCGTCCGTGGCAGCACAGCCTTTCCTGCGGTCCGCACGGGGCGATGTGGGTCTGGTCGCTACCCCACTGCGTGTCGACGCCCGGCCGCTGACGGGGCTGTTCCAGCAGGTCGCCGTCCTTGCCCGGAGCGTCCTGCTGTACCAGCGCCTGCTCGACGGGGACACGCGCGATCCCGGGACGGCGACGGCCGTGCGCTCACGCCACGCGCAGCTCGCGCGCTCCGCCACCGAAGGCGTGCGCACCCTGGAGGATCACCGGGACGCGCTCACCGATCACGGGCTGGCCGTCCTGGAGGAGGCCATTGCTGTGGCCAGGGAAAGCACCCGGGAGAGCGCCCGGTGACCGCGCCCTCTTGGGAGCCGCAGGTTTTCAGCCCATACCCCGCATCGCCTGACGTCGTCTTCGCGCGCGTCGCCGCCCGGTCACCGCAGTTCGACCCGGTCTGCGCGGCGGGCGGCCGGCCCGTCATCGTCGGCAGTGCCGCCGGGCACGACAGGGACGGTGTCGTCACCAGCGCGCGCGGCGAACTCCTCGAACGCGTCGGCAACATCCTCGCGGGCCGCGCCGCCGAGGCCGCAGCCGCCGTGGTGGCGAGCTATCGCGAACTGATCCGCCGGGGAATGCCGGCCCTCGACCCCGCCGTGCTGACCCGGGGGAGTGCGGCCGAGGCCCGTGACGCCCGGCGGCTGTGGGTCCTGGGCCGCGTGGTTCCCGGCGGCGCCGAAGTCCACGTACCGGCCGGCGCCGTCCATCTCCACCACCGGGCCCCGGCCGGCTGCGACCCCGGCCCCGGCGCCGGGTCCACCGGAGTCGCCTCGCACCCGAGCGCGGAGTCCGCCGCGGATCACGCCGCCTGGGAGGTGCTCGAACGCGACCTCCTCCGCGCGAGCTGGTACGGACTCTCCCCGGCTCCCGTTGCCCTGCCGGCGCCCGCCCTGCCCGCCCCTCTCCCGGCACTCCTGGACGCATTGGGCGTACGGGCCACTGTCCTCGACGTGCCCGCCCGCGCGGGTACCCGGTGCGTGGCAGTCTGCCTGCACGCGCCCGACCGCACGGGGCAGACGTTCGGCGCCCGGTGCGGCCCCGACGACGGGGACCTCGCCGTCCTCGTGGAGAAGGCCGCCTACGAAGCGCTGATGGTGCGCTGGAGCATCCACTCACCGGTGGGCCGCGACACCTGGTCCCGCTGGCAGGGCCGCACCGCGCCGGACTCGGCCGTCCGCCACGCGCTCCGGGCCTACCACCTGCAGGACAGCCTGACCCTATGGACCACAACCACAACCACAACCACAACCACGACCACGGCCACGCCGGAGGCGGGACGCGGCCACCGGCCGGCCGAGCCGGCTCGCGGCGGCCTCGACGCGCTGTCCGCCCACACCGGCCGGGAACTCGTCCTCGTGGACACGACCTGCGGTCCGGCCATCGCGCTGGGCGTGAGCGTCATGCGGGTGGTGGCCCCGGGCACTCGCCCGCTGCCTGCGGGGCCGGACGACGAACGCGGCCCGCCGTCACCGCGCGGCCCGCACCCCTTCGGCTGACACCCCGCTCACCGACGGGCCCGCAGGCGCACGGCCCGGACCGCTCAGGCGGGCGCCCGCACCGGCCCCGGGCCGAGGAGACCGCGACCATGCCCCCACACCAGGACCAGAACCTCACTTCCCCGGCAGCGGCGCCGCTCCCCGGCACCGGGAACAGCCGCGGGAAGGAGCCGGAACACAGGCCCGCGGGGCCGGCGAGCCCCACGGATGCCGAACGGTCCGGGCACACCGAACAGCCCAGGCACGTCAAACAGCCCAGGCACGTCGAACAACCCGCGTACGCCGAACAACCCGGCCACGGCGAACAACCCGGCTACGCCGACCGAAACGCCGCCGACTACGACCGCTGGTTCTCCAAACCCGGCGTCACCGGCGCGACGGTGAACACCCTCGCCCGGCTCGCCGGTGCGGGACCCGTTCTCGAACTGGGCATCGGCACCGGCAGGGTCGCCCTGCCCCTGGCCGGGCGCGGCCTCGACGTCCACGGCGTCGAACGCTCCGGCGCGATGATCCGGCAGCTGCGCGCGAAACCGGGCGGCGACCGGATCGCCGTCACACAGGGGGACTTCGCGGACGTTCCGGTCCCGGTCCCGGGACGGTTCTCCCTGGTGTACGCCGCCGGCGGCACGTTCCTCGAACTCCCGGACCGCGAGGCCAAACAGCGATGCCTGGCCGCGGTCGCGGCCCGTCTGGCGCCCGGCGGAGTGTTCGCCGTCGACGCGCACGTGCCCGAGGCGCTCGCCGTCGCCGCGGCGTCCGGTGTGCCCGAGACCGTCTCGGCGACCGACGACCACCTCATCCTCTGCCACCGCCTGATCGACCCGTCCACCCAGACCTACCACTCCCACTACCTCGTCCACGAGGCCGACCGGACCCATCACTTCCGGGTCCGCTTCCACTACGTGTCGCCCGGAGAACTCGACCTCCTGGCGGAACAAGCCGGCCTCCGGCTCGTACGGCGCCAAGGCGGTTGGGAGGACGCGCCGTTCACGAGGACCAGCACGTACCACGTCTCCGTCTACGCACACAACTGACGCACACAACTGACGCGCACGACTGACACCCACCCACGCCCGCCCGCCCCCTTCACCACCCGACACGGTCCAGGAGTGCCCATGCCGGACGCGGACCACCCCCTTCCCGCCGCCGACACCGTCTTCCCCCTGCCGCACCACGACGGGCTCGGCCCCCTCCCGGAATTCGCCGCACTGCGCCGCACCCGCCCCTGCGCCCGGATCCGCCTCCCCAGCGGCGACCCCGCCTGGCTGGTGACCCGCTACGCGGACGTACGCACCGTCCTCGCGGACCCCCGCTTCAGCCGCTCCCGTGCCACCCGGGGCGCGGGGCCGCGCATGGCCGGGGTGACGACGCTGCCCGACTCGGTCCTGGCCGCCGACCCCCCGGAACACACGCGCCTGCGCAGGATCGTCGCCCCGGCCTTCACCGTCCGCCGCGTCGAGACCCTGCGCCACGGCGTGGCGCGGCTGGTGGACGACCTCCTCGACGAGGTCGCCGCGCACGGCCGCCCCGCCGACCTCGTCCCCCTGTTCACCCGGCCGCTCCCGCTGACGGTCCTGTGCGACCTGCTCGGTGCGCCGCGGCAGGACGGCCGGCGGCTGGAGGCGTGGTGCGACGCCCTGCGCAACCTCACCGCCGTCCCGGACTCCGCCGTCACCACGGCCGTCGGCGAGATGACCGGCTACCTCGCCGCGCTCATCGACACCAAGCGGAGCCGGCCCGCCGACGACCTGCTGAGCCTGCTGATCCGCGCCCACGACGACGGTGACCGGCTCACCCACGGCGAACTGGTCTCCTTCGCCCTGGTGCTGTTCGCCGGCGGCTACGGCACCACGGCCGACCGCCTCGCCGGCACGCTCCACCTCCTGCTCGAGAAACCGGGCCGCTACCAGTACCTGCGGGAATCCCCGGACCGGATTCCCCGGGCCGTCGAGGAGCTCCTGCGCTACGCCCAGACCAACGTGCAGGCGAACCTGCGCGTCGTCACCGAGGACATCGAACTCGGCGGCGTCACCCTGCACGCGGGCGATGCGGTGATGGCCGTCAACTCCTCGGCGAACCACGACGAGGCAGCGTTCGCGGATCCCGGGCGCCTGGACCTCGGCCGCGTCCGCAATCCCCACCTGGCCTTCGGGCACGGCGCCCACCACTGCGTCGGGTCCCACCTCGCGCGCGTGCAGCTGCAGGAGGCCCTGGCCGGGCTCGTCCGCCGCTTCCCCACCCTGCGCGCCGCGGCACCACCGCTGTGGAAGACGGGCCTCAAGACCCGGGCACCCCGCACCCTGCCCGTCACCTGGTGAGCCCGCGCACCCCCGGAAGCGGAGGTCAGAGCTGATGCGCACCCGCCCCATCGGTCCGTCCGGCACCGCCCTGCCCGTGATCGGACAGGGCACCTGGCAACTGGAACACGCCGAGCGCCGCACCGCCGTCCGCGCCCTGAACACCGGCATCGACGCCGGGATGACGCACATCGACACCGCCGAGTCCTACGGAGAGGGCGAGGTGGAGCGCCTCGTCGGCGAGGCCGTGCGCCACCGGCGGCACGAGGTCTTCCTCACCTCCAAGGTCCGGCCGGCCAACGCCGACGCGCACGGCACCGTGGCCGCGTGCGAGCGCAGCCTGCGCCGCCTCGGCACCGACCACCTCGACCTCTACCTGCTGCACTGGCCCGACGGCCACCCCCTGGACGAGACCCTCACCGGGCTGCGCGCGCTCCACCGGGCGGGGAAGATCCTCCACTACGGCGTCAGCAACTTCCACGAACGCCACCTCACCGAGCTGTTCGCCCGTACCGAACCGGGTGAGATCGCCTGCAACCAGGTCCTGCACCACCTCGGTGACCGCTCCGCCGAACTCCGTGTCGCCCCCGCCTGCCGGGCCCGCGGCACCGCCATGGTCGGCTACAGCCCCTTCGGACTGGGCTCCTTCCCGCCCTCCCCACGGGCCGCCGCCGTCCTCGACGCGATTGCCGGTGCCCACGACGCCACCCGGCACCAGATCGCCCTCGCCTTCCTCGTCCGCGACCCGCACACCTTCGCCATCCCCAAAACCGCCACACCCTCCCGGGCCGCCGAGAACGCCGCCGCGGCCGACATCGCCCTCACGAGCGAGGACGTCGCCCGCATAGCGGCGGCCTGCCCCGCCGGCGCCGGCGGCGGCAGCTCCCCCTCCGGGGCTTCCGAGGTATCGGGCGGGCAGCGGTAGTGCGGGCGCTGGTCACCGGGGCGGCCGGCTTCATCGGCTCACACCTGTGCGCGCACCTGCTGGCCTGCGGCGACACCGTCACGGGCATCGACTCCTTCACCGACTTCTACGACCCGGCCCGCAAGGAACGCAATCTCCGCACCCTCACCGGCTCCCCGGGCTTCTCCCTCCACCGCGCCGACCTGCTGACAGCGGACCTCGCCCCGCTCGTCGACGGCGCGGACGCCGTCTACCACCTCGCCGGCCAGCCCGGGGTGCGGCCGTCCTGGGGAGCGGAGTTCCCGCTGTACACGTCCCGCAACGTGCTCGCCACACAGGTCCTGCTGGAGGCCGTACGGCAGCACCCGGCCGGCAAGTTCGTCTACGCCTCCAGCTCCTCGGTCTACGGCAACGCACCGGTCTGTCCCACGGCCGAGACGGTCCTGCCCCGGCCCGTCTCCCCGTACGGGATCACCAAGCTGGCCGGCGAGCACCTGTGCGAGCTCTACCGGCAGACCTTCGGAGTGCCGGCCGTGTCCCTGCGGCTGTTCACCGTCTACGGACCCCGCCAGCGGCCGGACATGGCCTTGGCCCGCCTCCTCCACGCCGCGTCGAACGGCGCCCCGTTCCCCCTCTACGGCGACGGGGAACAGACCCGCGACTTCACCTACGTCCACGACGCCGTCACCGCCATGCGCGAGGCGGCCCGCTCCGCGTTCACCGGGATCGCCAACCTCGGCGGCGGCTCCCCGGTCTCGATGAAACAAGCCATCTCCACCGTCGAGAACATCGTGGGGCCCGTGGAGATCCTGCCCCTGCCGACGGGCCCCGGGGACGCGCGCCACACCAGCGCCGACATCACCGTCGCCACCCGGGAACTCGGCTACCGGCCCCGCACCACACTGCACGACGGGATCCTGGCCATGGCCCGGGAACACCCCCGGCCGTGAGCGACAGGAAAGGACCGCTCCGGTGTTCTCCCCACCCTCCCCCGAGGAGCCCGTGAGGCCCGCCGACACCCAAGGCGACGTCTACGTCCTCTCCTTCCCCAAATGCGGCCGCACCTGGCTGCGGTTGCTCATGGCCAAGGCCATCTCCACGGCGCGCGGAATCCCCATGGAAGTCTGCCGGGACCTGGCACTGACCGGCTTCAGCGCGGTGGACTCCACCGTCCCGCGCATCGTCTTCTGGCACGACGACCGCGTCCCCTGGCGCACCCCGGCAGGGCTGTCCCGGAACAAGGGCTTCTACCGCGACCGCAAAGTGGTCCTCCTGGTCCGCGACATCCGGGACACCGCCGTATCCCGCTACTTCCAGGTCCTCCACCGCGATTTCCGCCCGTACGCCGGGGAGATCGGTGACTTCCTGACCGAAGACGAAGGCAGTGTCAGGACCTGCCTGACCTTCTGGGATATCTGGCACGCCCGGCAGGACGTACCCGCCTCGTTCCTCCTCACCTCCTACGAGCGGCTGGCCGCCGACACCGCCGGGGAACTCGCACGCGTGCTCGACTTCTGCGGGCTGGCTCCGGCGGGCCGGGACGCGCTCCGCACCGTGGTCGACTTCGCGGAGTTCAAAGCCATGCGCGCCATGGAACTCTCCAACGCCCTGAACACGGACAAGCTCCGGCCCGCCGTTCCCGGAAACCCCGACTCCTACAAGACCCGCCGCGGAGTCATCGGCGGCTACCGCGACTACCTCACACCGGAACAGATCGACTACGTGAACGACGCCACGCGGCGGATCCTCGCACCACCATGGCAGCCCGCGGCCTTCGCAGCAGACGCCGCACCCGCCTCACCCCACCGCCTCGACCGGACGCCTTGACCGGCCGCAGGACGGGGGCCGCCAGGCCGCACCGTCAGCTGTCAGACGCGCTCCAGGGCGGCATCGCACTACTGGGAGCCGAGGGACAGCACGAAAATCCAGAAGACAATGCCGAAGCCCAGCCCGACCAAGTTGACGATGAGGGCGGACTTCGACGCACGCTGTGCGCCGGGCGCGTCTCCGTAACCCCAGCGGGTGGAAACCTGCGCCGAGTAGTACATCCCAAAGGCGCCGAAGAGGAACCAGAAGAAGAGGAAAACGATGATCGACAGCCACCAGTAGGTGGGCGGTTTGGTGCCCTGCGCGGTCTTTGGCGCTCCTCTGCTGCGCGTGGGAGGCTGCTGATAGACCGGGGGCACGTCGGGTGGTGGGTAGCGTCCTCCGGGAGGAGGATCGGGGGAGCTGTTGCTGTCGCCGGATGACGGCCTTGGTGTGCTCATGGCGGTGGATTCCCTTCACCTTCAGAAGTTCGGGTCGTTGATGACCTTGCCGTTGTCGGAGGCTTGGCTGGTCCAGCAGCCGTTCCAGAACCACCGCAGTTGATGGCGGCCCGAGGGGTCCGGGTACCAGCCGGCCGGTGGCAGACCGGATTCCGGTGTCGTCGGCTCCGGCTGGGCACTTGCGGACGTGGACAGCGTGGCGGGCTGCTCTTTCTGCGACTCCGCTCCGGGGGAGGGCACTTCCGACGGCTCCCCGCTCACATCCCTGAGCAGTGGGTCCAGTATCTGCCAGGCAGCATGGCAGAGATCGCGGCGCCGTTGCAGTTCGCGCAGCAGGGTGACGACGGCCTGCCGCTCTCTCTCCAGGTCCAGGCGGATACGCAACTCGGTGATCAGCCCGACCTGTTCGTCCAGCGACAGGCCTGCTGCTCGTACGCGGTCGCGGAGATCGCCCAGATAACTGGAGGGCACATCCGGGCGTTTGGGCATCGGGTCGGGCAGCGGCGGGGCGCAGGGCAGTCCTGTCAGGGCGCTCGCGAGCTTGGCTCCGGCCAATGGGTCGGCTTGGGTGAAGTCGACGAACTGTCGATTGCTCAGATCCGGCGGCAGGATGTCGGGCGTGACCGGTTCGACCATGACGGGCAGCGGCGGCTTGCCGAGTTCGGCTGCGTACTCGCGCTCCCGCTGAGCAGGGACCGAATCGAAGAGCTCAGGTGAGAGCACGACGACGATGGCGTCGCACGCCTCGATTTCGGTGAGGATCCGGTCCCACCACGGTTTTCCGCCCTCGGTCTCCAGCTCGCGGTCCAACCAGGGGGTGTGGCGCAGTGCTTTGAACACTTCCACCAGCCTCAGCACGGATTCGCTGTCAGGGCGCGCGTACGAGATGAAGAGACGACGCCCGCCCGGCGCTCCTGCCGGCGTTGTCGATGTCATGGGAATCCCCTACACGTGTGCGCCCACGCTCCTGTCGTTCGCGGCCCACGCTGCTGATTTCAGGTTAGCGCCACCCCAACGGACAGGCACGGGCGAGACCGAGCAGCACGCCGGGAGCTACCTGGGGACAGCGGGTACGGCGGAAGCTGCTGATGCGGGAGGCGGGGCGGCGGGAGATCCTGGGAAGGGGCGTACGCATCGGGATCGGTGAGCTCTCCGAGGTGGCCCAATGACCTTCGGCTCCGGTGACGAGAGGGCTCGGGGACAGCCGGCCGAAACGGCCGAAGGCTGGACACGGACCGTGCCTTTTTCAGAGCGGACGGTATTCCGGCCGGGGGCCGGGGGAGGACGCGGCGCAGCGGGCCGGGCGGGGGCCCTGGACGCGGCGCTGTCGCGCCTGGGACTGTGCCCGCCGGCCGAGCGGCGACCGGTGCTCGTGGTCAGCGGCGGAGCCGATGAAATCGGGCCGGGTCCGGGGGATCAACCGCCGGGGGATCAACCAGGGCCGGGCCCGGGGGATCAAGCAGGGTTGCGGGACGGGGCAGGTCCGGCAGGTTCAGCAGGTCAGAGGGTGCCGCGGCAGGCCGCCACGGTGCTGGGTGCGGCGGTCGCGGCCGCGCGGGAGCTGAGTGGTGCGATCCTGATCGACGACGGGGGCGGGTCGGTGGCCGCTGCTGCGTCGGCTGCCGACGATGCCGGGGGCACCGGCAGTCCGCCGACCGTACTCAGCGTGGTCTCAAGGCACCGAGCGGTCGGACGGGGAACGCCGGGCGACGAGGAGCAGGAGCACACGCGGGTCATCGAGGTCGACGTGGCCGAGGGGGACACAGCTGCCGCCTGGAAGCCGGCCGTGGCCGCCACCCTGGCCGAGGGGGCGCCGGTAGTGACGGTGCTGGCGGGGGGTGCCGCGGCCGCCAGGGCGGAGGTGCTGTCGGCGGTGCGCTGCGGGATTCCGGTCTTCGTCCTGGCCTGGTCCGGCGGACTGGCCAGGCAACTTGGTGAGCGCCGGCAGCGGTTGCACCGGCCGGGCCGGGCCCGGCTGCCGCACCGGTCGCGCAGGGACGGCGGCTCTTCGCTGCCGACAGCGGACCGGAAGGCGGAAGAAGGGACGAGAGGCGGGCCAGAGGCAGCGGCGCAGTCGCAGTCGGAGTCGGAGGAGGTGCACGAGATCGTTCGCCACGGTGACCTCCGGGTGCTCTCGGAGCGTGACGCCGGTGCACTCTCGCGCCGCCTCACCTGGGAGTTGCAGGACGAGCCGGTACTGAAGGCCGCCTGGCAGACGTTCGCCACCTATGACCGGCTCGCCACTCGGCTGCGCCGGGCCTTCCAGCGTTTGCAGGCGGTGATCCTCGGGCTCGGGGTCTTCGCCACGCTTCTCGCGCTGATCGACGCCGAGATCGGCGGGAGGAAGCTGCACTGGGTGGTCGTCGCGGTACCGGTCGCCGTCTCGGTCCTCATCGCATGGTCCAGCCGCCACGCCCGCGGTCCGCGGTGGATCGCGCTGCGCGCCGCGGCGGAGGACGTCAAGTCCGAGATCTACCGGCACCGGGCCCTTGAGGGCGCCGCCGCTCCCGCGGAGGGCAGCGGGCGGATGGCCGCAGAGCGCCGCCGGCGGATGCTCAAATGGCTCGGTGACATCGAGGGGCGGCTGGTCAGGACCAACGCCGCAACCGCTCCCCTCACTCCGTACGACGGGCCGCTGCCACCTCCGATGGCCGGCAGCGGTTGCGCCGATGACGGGCTGAGCCCGCTGACGGCAGCGCAGTACGTCGGGATCCGGCTGGGAGACCAGATCGCCTACTACCACTCCCGCGTCCGGCACCTGCACCGGCTGCGGTCCGCACTGGAAGCTCTGGCGATCTGTGCAGGTGCGGCGGGCACGCTGCTGGCGGCCGTCCAGGTCGATCCCTGGATCGGGTTGACCACGGGTGTGTCGACCGCTGCGCTGGCCGCCCTCGGCTACGTGCAGGCCGACGCCAACATCATGGCGTACAACCGGACCGCCGGTGATCTGGAGGTGCTGAGGCAGAGCTGGGAAGCGCGTGCCGCCGAAGAGCAGGAGGCAAGCTCCGTCGTCGCCCTGGTCATGAAGACGGAGGCGGTCCTGAGGCGCGAGCGTGCCAGGTGGGTGCACCAGATGAGCGAGGTCCTCCAGGAACTGAAGGACCGACAGGATCTGGAGCCGAAGAAAAGGCCCGCGCCGCACGATGGTTCGGAAGGCGCGCCATGAGCGGGGAGCCGTCGGGTGCCGCTTCGGCCCTGGACGGCGAAGGCCGCCTGCCGTTCACGCTCCGGGTCGGTGTGACCGGGCACCGCGCCCTGGACCGGCCGGACGAGCTCATGTCCGCGGTCCAGGAGGCGGTCCGCGAGCTCAGCGCACGGCTGTCCGGCATGGCGGGACCGCTGCCGACGGTGCGCGTCCTCTCGGCGCTGGCGGAAGGCGCCGACCGTCTGGTCGCCGCCAAGCTGCTGGAGTGGCCCGGAGCCACCCTGGAAGCGGTGCTGCCCGTACCTCCCGACGACTACCTCGGCGACTTCGGCAGCGCGGAGTCACGGGCCGAATTCCACGCGCTCCTCGCCCGATCCGCGGTCACCCGGCGTGTGCCTGCCGTCGCGACGCGAGAGGAAGCGTACGAGAGGGCCGGGCACGACATCGTGGACCGGTCCGACGTGATGGTTGCCCTCTGGGACGGCCGGCCGGCCCAAGGGCGGGGCGGCACCGCGGCCATCGTGCGCTATGCACAGGAGCGTGGCGTGCCCCTGGCGTGGATCCGCACGACGGGGGAGCCACGGGTGGAGTACCGGCTGGAGGAGGCCCGTGCCCGCGGAACGCGTGAAGCGGCATACGAGTTCCGCCAGTACAACGCGGGCGGAGTACGCGATTTCCCCCTGCTGGTACGCGTCGAGCGGGACCGGCTGAAGCCCGGGTCCGGTGGATCGGCGGCCGTCGAGCAGGCCCACGAGGCCGTCGCCGACTGGATCGTTCCCTACTTCGTCCGGGCGGACGCTCTGGCATCGCGGATGCACCGTCGTTTCCGCGCGGCGAGCGCGGCGATCTTCATCATGGCAGCGGCGGCCGCCGTCGTCGTAGCCACCCAGGTCACCTTCCTGCCCCGGCGCGACTGGATCACCATGGTGGAGGTCGTGCTGCTCGCCCTGCTTCTGGTGGTTCCGATCGTGACCCACCGGCGTCGGGTGCTCGATCGCTGGATCTCCTACCGGTTCCTGGCCGAACGCCTGAGGTCCGAGTACTTCTTCGCCCTGTGCGGAACGAGGAGCCGCCGGGTGCGGACCGGCGGTGGAAGCCAGCTCTTCGATCCGTCCGAAGCATGGGTGAGACGGGCCGTGTTGGAAATCATCGCGCGCCGCCCGCCCGTTCATCTGACGCCGGCGGACGTCCCGGCACTCAGGGAGCACCTCAGCCGGCACTGGATCCGTGCCCAGATCCGCTACCACCAGCAGGCGGCCCGGCGGCACGGTGCCTGGGAGACCAGGCTGTACCTGGCGACCAACACCATCTTCGGCGTCACCCTGATCGCCGCCTTCCTGCACATGCTGGGCGCCGGTCAGCACGTGGACCACGACTCCTCGTGGGGACTGCTCCTCATCGTGCTGTCGATCGGCATGCCGACCCTCGGCGCCGCCGTGCACGGCATCCGGACGCAGGCTCAGTTCCGGCAGCACTGCCAGCGCTACCTGCGCATGGCCCAGCTGCTGGAAGGCCTCGAAGGGAAGCTGCAGCGGGCCCGCACGCTGGAGCAGATCCGTGAGGTTGCGATCGAGACGGAGCGCGTCATGCGGGACGAGACCAGCGCCTGGTTCGGCGTTATGCGCTTCCACGACATCGAGCTGATCTCCTGAGGCGCATGTGCATGCTCCGGTCTTCTGAAATGCGACCGTGCCCTTGTCGCGGGCGAGGCAGCGGGCGGCGGTGCATGCACACGGGCAGCCCGGCTGTGCCGGCGGCTTTGCGCATCTGGTGTCCCGGAGGAGTGGCGACGGCCATCGGGCCGGGCAAGGCCGGGGAGGTGTGTAGGACGCCGTGGTTACACCGGGAGTGTCCGGGGTTTGCCCGCGGCGTTCCGCCAAGCAGTCCGGTGGGCCCGGGCCGCGGATTCGGCGTGGTGCAGTGCTGACGCCGGCACGGGTGTGCGGCACAGTGCGTCGAGCGTCTCCAGCATGCGCCCGGCGAAGCGTTCGCCGAGGGGGGTGAGCCGGCCCGAGCCCAGGACGTCGAGGGTCGCGTCGCGGGCGGCCGACCGCCAGCGGGCGAAGTGGGTCTGTGCGGCGGCCCGCAGGGCGGGGTCCGGTTCCGTTCCGGCGCGCCGGCCCCAGAATTGCGCGACGCCCAGATGTGCGTACGCCCCGTGGAAGAGGCCGAGCAAAGGGCGCGGGTCGGGGCGCCAGGGCGCGTAGTACAGCGCTTCGTCTCCCGCCTCGAACAAGTCGAAGAGATGCAGCATGGCAGCGAACTTGTTGTGCTGTATCTCGTGCGCCAGCGTCACCGCGAACACGGCCGTCGCCGGAGGCGGTGACAGCGCAATGCATCCGAAGGTCTCCGCGCTGCTGCCGCTGACGACGCCCCGGCCCGTGCCTGACAGGGGAACCAGCAGCCAAGGGCCGGCGGCCAGCTCCTCGTACACCTCCGGATGGCCGGTACGCAGCATCCGGCAGGCACGCCGTGCTTCCAGCGCCCAGCGGCGCGTCTCGCCGGGGCCCAGGTCGTCCGGGCGGCTCGCGGCCCGCGGGAACGACGGCGGGTCCAGGAAGTCGAGCAGCAGCGCGGCGCCCGTCTCCAGCGTGGTCAGCAGGTGTGCGCCCTGCCAGCGGTCGCCCGTCGCGTACGGACTGCGCGGCACCGCCACCGCGTCGGCGGCGGCGTGCGCTCCCCGTACGCTGATCGTCGCCCGGCCACCGGCGTCCACGCGCAGTTCGGCGTGGTCGCCGGGGCGAACAGCGGGGAAATGGGCCCGGCCGAGCGACGGCAGCGCCACCCGCGGGCCCGCCACCGGCCACCGCACGCGAGCGGGCAGCGCGGCCCGGACCGCGGCTGCGGCGGCGAGCGCGGTGAACCAGTGCACCGGCGGAGCGTCCTCGGACGGCCGTGCCAGACGGGTGAGCAGGCCGAGGAGCGCCGGGCCCGCCGACGGGTGGGTGAGAACGGCGTCCGTGGCCCCGGGTGCCGCGCGGCGGGCCTCGACAAGCAGTTCCCAGGCCCGCTCCGCCTCCCGCGCCACGGCTCCTCCGGCCCCGCGCGCGGCGTCGGTCACTGCGTACACGGCGGCGAGGCGTCTGGTGTGCTCGGCCCGGGCGAGCAGGCCCAGGGCCTCGGCCCCGCCGCCGCCTGAGGCCACCGCGTCGAACAGCGCGCCCGGAAAGCGGTGCGGCAGCGGCGTCATGCCACCTCCTACGAGGACGAATCCGCGGCTGGGGGAGCCGGTGCGAGCGTCTGCGCGAAGGCTTGGCCGTCCGTCCGGCCGTCCATCGGGCCGTCCGTCCGGCCGTGCGTTCGTCCGTACGTCCGCCCCTCGGCCCGCATGCGAGGCATGCTGCCGGGGGACGGACCCGCGGGAGCGCCCGGCGGTCGTACGCCCGGCCTGTCAGTGATACTCGGCCCGTCCGTGGCACTCGACCCGTCCGTGACACCTGACCCGCCCATGGCACCCGGCCCGTCAACGGCCCCCGACCCGTCGACGTCAGAGGGCACCGGACAATCAGTGCCGCCAGTCCCGCCTGCCGCGCCTTCCGCTGCCGTCGTCAGCTCCGCGACGTCCTGCGCCAGCCGGCCCCGCACGCGCCTGATCAGTGATGCCAGGTCCGCGCAGTACACGCTCGGGTTGGCGAAGCCGGTGGCACGGCGGTACCGGGTGGCGTAGTGGCCGCCCCCGCACACCCGGTGCAGCGGGCAGGCGCGGCAAGCCGCGCACAGGCCGTCGGCGCCCCACTGGCGGGCCGCGATGCCCGGGTGGCGCAACAGCGTGTCGAAGGAGTCCCGCCACACGTCGAGGCCGGTGCGCGCGGCCCCGTCGTACGCGGTGCGCAGGGCGTCGTCCTGGGCGAGGGAGCCGTCGCTCTCCACTACGGCGTAACGCACCGGGGCGAGGCCGAGCGACTCCGTGTGTGCGTCGCCGCCGAGCAGAAGGGTCATGACGTCGTCGAGAAGACGGACTCCGGTCTCCCGCACCGGGGCTTCGTACCAGCGTTTGAAGACCGCCCACAGCCAGTCCGCGTACGGCGTGCGCTGCCCTCCGGGGACGATTCCCGGTGGCGGGGTGTGCCAGTTGCCCAGCGGCAGAAGGAAGTCGACGGCAGGGGGCCGATGGCTGAGGAGTGCCTCGTATGCGTGCACCGGGTCGTTGCGCAGGTCGATCGTGCAGAGCAGTCCGGCGAACAGCGGACGGTAGGGCGCGCTCGCGAACAGCTCCAGGGCCGCCTCGACCCGGGCGTGGCTGCCGCGCCCGTCGGCCCCGCGCCGGTGCCGGTCGTGGGCGGCGCGCCCGCCGTCGGTGCTGACCCCGACCCTGATGCCCGACTCGGCGCACAGGTCGAGCCGCTCTCTGGTGAGCCGCACGCCGTTGGTCTGCAGGGACAGGTGCAGCCGTACGCCGTCGCCGGCGGCCGCACGCAGCACCCGCGCCGTGCGGGCGAGCGCGGCGTCACCGATGAGCAGTGGCTCGCCCCCGTGGAGGACGACTCCCGCTTCGCGCAGGCCGTGCGCGGACAGGTGCTCCGCGATGCGCTCGGCCGTGCGGTCGACGACGGCCGGGGGCATGGCGCGCGGCTGGGTCCGCCAGCTCTGATCATGCGAGCGGTACATGTAGCAGTAGTCACAAGCGAGATCGCAGCGGCTGTGCACCTTGAGGACGAAGGAATGGAGCGGATACGGCTCCCAGCCCGCCGCCTGACGCGCCACCACGTCGGTGGCCCTCGGCCAGGGCGGCCCGGCATGCCTCAGTCGCGGTCGGCTCATCCGCTCCCCCCGAAGACGTGCACCGTCGGCCCGTCGCGTCTCGCACCTCGGGACCGGGGCACACTCCGTGCGGCAAGTATTCGGTCGTCCCGCGCCGACCGTCAACATCACGAATAAGCCAAGAGGGCGTGCGAGGCGCATAGTTGGGGCATTCCGGTGGCGTCTCCGGCTGCCGCGGGGGCATGCTCCGCCGCTACCCTTAAGCGGATACCCGGTTTTCCCGGTCGCACAGGAGGGTGAACCCCGTGACAGTTGCCGAGGACGGCGCACCCGGCCTGAGCGCCCCGGGGGACACGGCCGACGCCGAGTCCGTCGTGGTGGACCTCGTGGGGCTGGACCTCGAGCACATCGCCGCCCTTCCCGACTCCGTGCTCGGTTCCCTGCTGCGCCGGATCCACGACACCTGCGCGGCCGGTGACCCGTTCGTCACGGGTCACCGCGAGAGCCAGTGAGGGGGCTCGCCATGCCCGCCCCTCGGTGCCCACCGGACACGGCGGCCGCCGGGCCCGCCTGCCCGGGAGACCGGGCAGCGGCCCCTATACTGACACCGCCGTACATCCGTTATGTCTATATTTAGCCGCTGTTGCCTCGCCGAGCGGAGAGGTCATGCCAGACACCCGCCCTCAGGACCGCCCGGGTTCGTGCGCCGTCTTCCTCGCGACCTCGGAGAACCTGGGACTGAGCACGACGTTGCGCAACACGGCGGACATCCTTGCCGAGGGCAACCGCAGCGTGCTGCTCGTGGACGGCCGCCCCGGCGCCACGGGCGGCGCCACCGTGCCCGAGCCCGGGCCCGGCCGGGTCGCCACCGTCGCTCGCACCACTCCGCACGCGTTCGCCGCCCTCGGCGACGACGCCGTCGCGGCCCGCTATGACCACATCCTGATCGAGGCACCCGTCCCGGACGCTCCCGACGCGGTGGAGCCGGGCCTGCTGGTGGACTTCGCCGACGCGATCGTGGTCTGCTTCGCACTCACCGCCTGGTCCATCGACGGCGCCGCCGCACTCGCCGAGGACCTCTCCGGCCGCCGCCGCGCCGGCCTGCCCGTACGGCTGCTGGCCCTCGGTCTCAAGAGCGACCCGGCGGTCCGGGACCGGCTGCGCGAAGGACGCGAACGGGTGCGCCGCAAGTTCTCGCCCCTCGCCCGGGCCCGCGGCGAGAGCATGTTCCCCTTCCTGGAGATCCCGTACAACCCCCTCTACCAGGACAGTCGCAGCCTCGCGGTCGAGACCGAGGGCGCCGGGACCGTGACCGGGCTGCGCCCCGCCTACGAGCGGCTCGCCGACTGGTTGCTGGCACACCGCACGACACGGCCCACCGCCGCCACCATCGTCCACTTCCCGCGGCACGCCCCCTGGGCCGCCTGGCTGAGGGAGCGTCTCGCCGAGCAGGGCGTCCGGACCGAGCTGCGCAGGGGAGACATCTACACGGGCGAGAGTCCCGAGCCCGGCCGGGCCCTGCTCTTCCTCGCCCCGGGCGACGCGGACGACACCCTGCGGGCCCAGATCGGCGCGCTCAACCACACCGACGTACGGATCGTGCTCGTCGACGAGCCGTTCCCGGAGGCCGAGGCGGCGCACCACGAGCGGATCGACTTGCGCGAGACCTCCGAGGACGAGGCGCTGCAGGCCCTGTACGCGGGTCTCGGCCTCGGCCCGGCCCGCCCCGGCGAGGGCTCCGCGGCCGCACGCTTCCCGCGCCTGCCCGCGGCCACCAACGTCGCCCCGCGCAACAGAGGATTCGTCGACCGCGACGACCTGCTCACCGCGCTCGAGGAGCAGCTGCGCACGGCCGGCCGCGAGGGCGCGGGCCTGGTGCTGCACGGGCCCGGCGGCTGGGGCAAGAGCGAGACGGCCCGGGAGCTGTGTCACCGCTACGGACCCGGGTACGACGTGGTGTGGTGGGTGCGTGCCTGGGGGCGGGAGCGCATCCGCCGGGGCCTCAGGCCGCTGTCCGCCCTCCTCCGCGCGCCGGAGGAGCGGCGCGGCGCGGTGCCCGAGGACGACGGCGTCGCCCGCCTCCTGACCCGCCTCTCGCGCCCCGGAACGGACTCGCCCAGCTGGCTGATCGTCTACGACGGCGTGGAGGACCCCGCCGACCTGGAGGGCCTGACGCCCGTGCCGCACGAACGGGGGCACGTGCTGATCACCAGCAGGAGCCGGCCGGCCGAGCGGCAGCAGGACGGCCGCCCGCCGTACCTGGCGGCCTTCCCCTTGAGCCCCCTGACGGTCACCGAGGCCCACGTCCTGCTCAGCGAGCGCGTCGCGGAGCTCACCGCCGAGCAGGCCCAGCAGGTGGGCAGCGTCGTGGGCTTCGTCCCCCTCGCCCTGCAGATGGCAGCCCGCTGCCTCGCCGAGAAAGTCGCGGCTCACCACCGCGACGACCACATGAGCCGGGAGACGTCGATCCGCGCGGCCGTCGCGGACCTCTGCGCCGCCTACCGCACCGCCAAGACCGAACTCCTCGCCGAGACCGATGGCGTGTCGCCGGTGGCCGTCATGGTGCGGGTCGCCCGTGAGATCGCGGCAGGCACCCCGGGCGCTGCCGCATGGCGCAACGAGAGCACCGAGCGCGACGCCCTGGGCTGGCTCCTGAACGCCGCCTCCCTGCTCACCGGCCGTGGCATGGGACTCGACCTGCTCCGCTCCCGCCGCATCCTGTCCGAGCTGGCGGGCGACGACCTGGCCGGACCGGAGCAGCCCCCGGCGGGTGCCCTCCGCCCTCGCCACCCCGACGAGGTGCAGCTGCCCGACGAGCACATGGTGAGCGTCGCCCTGTGGTCTCTCGCCCAGGTCGGCCTGCTCGACGTCGACTTCGACAACCGGGATCAGCCCCTGGCGCAGCATCACGCGTTGCGCGACGTGATCCGGAACGGCATGTCCCCCACCGACCGCGCCCACATCGAGTCGGTGCTGCGCGGCGTCCTCGCCGAGTACCGGCGGCAGGACGAGGACCTGCCCCCCGGCTGGGCGCGCGAGGTGTACTCGCTGCGCCTCTGGGAGGACACCCGGCCCCGGGTGCGCCGCTCACTGCTGCGCCACCTCCAGGCGCTCGCCTCCCGTGGCGAGGCCGCCGACCTCGCCCGCCTCCTCGACATCGCCGACCGGGCCCGCGCCTGCTGGCGGCACGAGGGCGACGAGCACAACCCCGAGTACCTGCGCCTGCTCAACCTCACCGCCCAGGCCCACCGGCTGAGCGGCGCGTACGGGAAGTCCCGCGAACTGGCACAGGAAGCCCTGCGCGGACACCGCAGGCTCCTGGGGCTCATGCACCCCCGCACGCTCCTTTCTGCCGACTCGTACGCCGCGACCCTGCGCAGACTCGGCCGGTTCGACGACGCTCTGATGCAGTCCAGGCCGACCTTGGAGGGACTCACCCTGCTGCTCGGCCCGCAGCACCCCGCCACGGTGCAGGTCCAGCACAACCTCGCCCTCACCGAGGCGCTCACCGGCCGGATCGTCGCGGCCCTCGGACGGGTGCTGGAGCACTTCCGCTACCGGCAGGCGGTCGGCGGCCAGGACGACCCGGACGCCTGGCTCTCGGCGGATCTGCTCGCCTACCTGTACCGGGCGACGGGCCAGGACGGAGAGTCCCAGGACCTGCTGCGGCAGCGCCTGCGCCGGCACGGCGACACCTGGGACCGCGAACGCCTGAGGACAGAGGTCGGGCTCGCCATCAGCGAACGCCGCCTCGCCGACGGCTTCCCGGCCGCCAAGGATCCCCGCTACGGCTTCGAGATGGCCTACGAGAGGGACCAGCGAGCCCTGGAGAAGTACGTCCGCCGCTTCGGGGCCGACCGGTACGACACTCTGCGCTGCCGGTTCAGTCTCGCCGCCGACCTGCATGCCCTCGGCAAAGCGGAGGACGCCGAACAGCAGGCACGTGCGATCGGAGAGGCGCTCGCGGCCCTGTTCGGCACGGCCCACCCCTGCACGGCGCTGAGCGACGTCCGGCACGGTGTCTATCTGCGGGCGACGGGCGACTTGGAGCAAGCCGAGGCGAAGGGCCGCTCCGCTCTCGACCGGCTCACCCGCACACTCGGCCTGGCCCACCCGTGGATCGCCGCCGCGGAGAACTCCCTCGCCGCCACCCTCGCCGCGGCCGGCCGCACCGAGGAGGCGGCCGCGGTCGCCGGCGGTGCCCTGGCCCGGCTGCGCGACCTGGG
The DNA here is from genome assembly GCF_003011965.1 of Streptosporangium nondiastaticum. GTDB lineage: Bacteria > Actinomycetota > Actinomycetes > Streptomycetales > Streptomycetaceae > Streptomyces > Streptomyces nondiastaticus. The sequence goes on along the minus strand of NZ_PXWG01000002.1, from coordinate 111,031 downwards.
CGCCGCGCGACGGCCGGACGGCCGGCGGGTGAGGGCACACCACGCGTGGCTGACCGGGACCGAGCGCGCCCGCCCGGTCCCGGCTTCGGGCTTCGACATCGACCTGGAGCTGCCCGGGCTGTAGGAAGCCGCACGGGAAGGGGTACAACGTCGTTCAGACCGGCGTCTCCCGTCAGCCTCAGGCAGCCGTCCAGCGAAAGGCGAGCGCACGTGGCAGCTCCCGCACAGCAGTGCACCGAGATCCTCAAAGAGTCCCACTGGACCCAGGAACGGCACGGCCTGATAACGCAGTTGTGCCAGGAGACCGTCTCCTCGAAGGAGTCCGGGATCCGCTCCCTGTCGCACTACACCAACGGCATCCTCGACTTCGCGGTCTGCCGGGCCGGCCGCGGCCCCCTCCGCAGCCCGGCCGCCGACGCCGACGGCGAGCCGCCGGACGAGTCGCTCCCCGGCAGCCGGCTGCTGCTGTGCACCCAGGACCTGGGCGGCATCCTCCGCCCCCTCGGCACCGGAGACCTGATGCGCACCGTCGTCGCCAACGCGGGCGGCGGGCTGTGGGGCGGGCGCGTCAAGACCGGCGAGTTCCTCGCGGCGCTCACCGACGAAGCCGCGAGCGTCGAAGCCATGGACACCGCGATGAACATCCTCGTCACCCGGATCCGCACCGAGGTGCACCGGCTGCCCGACGAACTGCCCGGAGGCGCCCCGGGGGCCGCACCCGGACGCGCCACGTGCCGGGTCCGCCCGCGCATCGACTTCGGGACGGCCGCGCCGCAGAGACCCGTCGACGAGGAGCGGCTGCGCCACCTCCTGCAGGGCCACCTGAACACGACCGACCTGCAGTACGCCGGCTACTACCGGGACTGGACGCTGGTCTGCGTCGGAGACGTCTTCGACGCCCCCGAACTCGGCCCGCGCTTCCTGAACATCAGCGTGCGCAGCCGGCGCAGCGCCTACCGCGACCTCTCCCAGCGCCTGAGCGGGCACCTGAGCCGGCTCACCGACGCCCTGCACCTGGGAGCCCCGCCGGCGCCCGGCGGGGCTCCGGTGGACCGCCTGGTGCTGGACGTGCAGGAAGGGGCGGTGTACGTCGCCTGGATCTCGCCCAGCGAGTTCGTCGTCGGCGTCACGCTCGAACAGCCGCAGGTCGGCAACGCCGAAACGAGGCTCGGCCGGCTGGCCCGCGCACTGGCCGGGGTCACGGCGCCGAACGCGCCTCACTGAGCGCGTCCCACACCTCCTCCGCGAGGGCCTCCACCGTCCGCGCCGCCGTACGGGGGTGCGGGGGACCCGCACTGCCCAGCAGATGCACGGGCAGGACCTCGACCGCGTACTCGTACTCCCGGCAGATCCGACGCAGTTCGCCCAGCCTGTCCTCGGCCGGTGTCCCCGGTGGCGCGGTGCGGTGCCAGGCCGACACGGCCCCCCGGAACTTCTCCGTCAGCGCCCGCACCACGGTGGCACAGCCGACGGTGCCGAGCTCCGCCGGCGACCCGGCTCCCGCACGTCCCCCGGGCCCTTCGGCCGCGCCGCGATCGACCCTGTCCCGCGTGATGACGTCCAGGACGGTGAGCGCCTCCTGGAAGCGGCTTCGCACCGCCCCCGGCAGGTCGGCGGCCGCCGCTTGCGGACCGGGCCGGTCCGGGAGCCGCGCGCCCGCCGGACGCGCCTCCTCCGGGCGGCGCTCCGCGGCCCACTCGGCCATCTCGCGGCGCAGTTCCGCAAGTTGGGCCGACTGCTCCTCCAGGCCGCGCCTCACGCGCTCGCCCAGCCGGACGAGCCCCTGTTCCTGACGGCCGTCCGTCAGCCGCTTGTCGAGCTGCCGCAGCGCCTCGTCCACGCTGTGCGCGAAGTCGCCCTGCCGGTAGACCAGCGGCCGTGAGCCGATCATGCGCCCGAGCCGGTCCTGCATGGGCCCGGAGACATGACCGCGGACCACGAGCAGGGCCTCGAACCGCTGCGGACGCACCGCGTTGCGCAGACCGTGCACGTGGGCGACCACCCGTTCCGCGTCGTCGGCGACGAGGACGGAGTCGGTGAGGACCACCGCGAGACAGGCGTCCGGCGCGGGGGCGAGCCAGTACAGCACCTCTTCGGGCGTCCCCGGCGGGGACGCCCGGCGCGTGGGGACCGGGTCGTGCGTCGCGATGCGCCACTGCCCCAGATCAAGGGCACGGTGCACCTCCTGCGCCACTTGGTGGCGGGACACCCTCTCGTGCAGTTCGCGCACCGCCGCCAGCACCTTGGCGGCCGTCACCTCCCGTACCGTCCGGTCCTCGCCCTCCTCGCTGAGCTGCCATGCCTGGCGGCACGTCTTGAGGACCTCGCGGGGCACGCCCTCGGTCAGCTCGTACAGCAGCCGCAGCGCCTCCGGGCCGAACGGCCCCGCGGGCCGGTGCGCCCCCGCGCGGGAGTCGCCGCCCGCAGCGACATAGGCGGCCACCAGCCGGCCGGTGTCCTGTTCGTCGAGACCGGACGGCCACAGCTGGACCACCCGCTCGTGCACGCTCGGCCGCAGCTTGCGCAACCCCGCCGGCGAGACGCAGAACACCAGCAGACCACCCCCACCCCGGCTCGTGTAGATGTCGATGAGCCGCTCGAAGGCGTCCACGAAGGCGCGCCGGCTCTCGTCCGGCCAGTCGAGCACCTTCTCCAGGGAGTCCATGAGGAGCGCGTACGGGCGGCCCACCCGGCCGTGAAGGAAACCCTGCACCGCCAGAGCGTCGAAGACCCGGTGGATGCCGGCCGCCGACCGCTCCGGCCCGCCGGCCCCTCCCGACGGCCCGATGGCCTCGGTGATGCCCCGCTCGCGCAGCGGCTCGGCCGGTTCGCCGCCCGTGAGCCATTCCCAGACCATCCTGGTGAACGGCGGCTCCTGGAGGAGGGCGAGGGCGATCGCGAACCGGCGGTGTTCGGTGACCTCGCCGAGCGTGCCGAGCAGGTGCGTGTGGATGACGGCGGGGTCGTAGCGCAGCGCGGAGACCACCTTGCCCGGATCGAGACTGCCGTCCCGCAGCCCTGCCGCGACCTCGTCGAGGGCCCCGAGACGGGGGTCGCTTCCCTGCGCGTCGACGCGGTTCGCCGTCACGTACGCGTAGTAGTCCCGGACCAGTTCCTCGAACCCGCGCCGCCCCTCGGGGGTGTCGCCGGGACCGCGTAACCGGTCCCGGTACATCCGTCCCATGTCCTGGACCGGCTCGTCGGCGATCCACACCGCCACGTTGTCCGGCTGGCCGGCGAGCGTGGCGTACACCTCGCGCAGGGCATGGCTCTTCCCCAGCCCGAACCGGCCCACCAGGGCGATCGCCCGTCCCCTGCGGCCACCGGCCGGCCGGTCGGCGAGATAGTCGACGACCAGGTCCGACAGCTCCGCGAGGACGGGAGTCCTGATGCTCGCGTTGCCCGAGTCCGCCGCTTCGACCGGTGCGTCCCCGAGGTCGGCCGAGGGGCCCAGGCGTGCGACGGGGATCAGGGGGAAAGGATTGTCGTGCCAGATGTCTCCACTGTCTGGGCTCACAGCGGCACTCCTTGTATGTGCGAGTCGAGCTGAGCGGCGGACGGGTAGGGGACGGGGCGGGCTGCGGACCGGGCGGAGCGCAGGAGCCGGGATCAGGGGTCGGGCGTGGGGCCGGGCGTGGGGCCGGGCCGGTGAGGCTGACGATCCGGATCCGCCGGGGCGGGACCGGGCCGGGGGTACGGACGGACGGGCCGGCGGCGCAGCGACTGGAGTTGCAGCGGGTCGCGCGCAGCCGCGTGCAGGTTCAGGTCGCGGGCGGTGACCCGGACGGTTCTGCCTTCGCGTATCTGGCCGTCGGCCACCGCGTGGCACGCCTGACGCAGCTCCCTGACGTCGGCGGGCTGCCACGTGGGCAGGGGCGCTTCGTCCGGGTCGGAATGGTCCGCGCCGGTGTCCTGGCTGAACTTCACGGTGTCTCCTTCCCGGAGCCCGCCGAGCATGAGGTGGGTGACCGCGTCGTTGGGCATCAGCGCCTCGACCGCCTCGCCTGCCGTCTCCGTCGTCTCGTGGCTGATCTCGACGAACAGGACGATCCGGCTCTGGGCAGCGCTCAGACAGGTGTCGAGGAACTGGGTCCGAAGGCTTCCCTGGTCGGTCCAGTCGATGTGCGGCACGACCACGAAGAGCAGCGCCTGCTGCTCGGCCAACACGGAGCTGATCCTTCCGAACGCCTTGAACGGTCTCTCCTCGGACATGGAGGGGTCGAGCCCCGCGTTCGGGAAATGGGCGCGCAGCGTGGCGAAGACCTTCTCCCGGATATTGGCGTTGATCACTGCGGCGGACGCGATCTCGCCGTTCTCGTCCCTGCTGATGGCGCGGCCGTTGTTGCCGTACCCGGCGGTCATCGCCACGACGTGCCGAGTGATCGGACGCGGGAACCCGGCCGCGGCGGCATCATCACCCATCTGTTCGATGTGCAGGATCGCCCGGTAGATGCACTGGTGTATGAGAGTGGTCTTTCCCATGCCCCGGGGGCCGGTGACGACCACCAGACTGCCCTGGTCCACGCCGGGGTTGACGAGGTCGGCGATCCTGTCCAGCACCTCGTCGAAGCGCTGCAACTGGTCCTGCGCGTGGTCGACGTCGACCCACTGGCCGGCGTGACTCTCGTCCTGCCATGCGATCAGGGGATGGTCGTCCCGCGGCGGGGACTTCGGGATGCCTCCCCTGGTGACCGGCACGTGCACGGCGTACGGGTTGAAGTGCGTCGGCAGGGTCACGCGGCTACCCCCGGTGCGGTGCGGTGCGGGTCGAGCGCCTGCGCAGCGCACGCCATCTCCAGTACAGCCCACGCCGGTTGATCTCCATCACGGCGCGCGGTTGCGTCTCCACGGACTCCCGTACTTCGCGGCCGAGCCGGGCGCGTCCTTCCGTGCCGAGGATCTCGCCGCCCTGGGCGGCCGGCAGCGGCCGGACCAGAGGGAGCTCTTCGGCGAGCCGCTGGGCCGCCGTGCGGCGTGCGGCGGGCCCCGGTACCTGAGCGAGGACGCCCCGCAGGGCCTCGCGCGAGGTGGCCACCTCCGCGTGGTCCGCCCGGGGGTCGTTCTCGTAGGCCGTGAGGTACTCGTGCACCGCCGCACGGAACGCCGCCTCGCGGCTCGCCAGCTGGTGGCTGAGCTGCCGTCGTTCGGACGATATGCGTTCGGAGAACTGGCCGCCGAGGGTCAGCAGTGCGCCGGCCGCCAGCAGAGGAAGGGACTTCACGAACGCCGTGAGCCAGTCTTCCTCCTCCTTCTCCTCGGCAGCGGTACCCGGGGAGTCGGAGGCAGCGGCCATGAGCGCGGAACAGGACCGCCCGAAGTCCTCCTCGCGGCGCTCGGCCCACTGCTCCAGCGTCATGCTGCCGGCGCCGGCGGCGGAGGGCCGGACGACACCGTCGGGGGTCGCGTCCTGCTGGAGGAGGCCGAGGCGTATCGCGGCCGTGACGAGGGCTCGGCGGTGCTCGGCGTCGAGGCAGTACACGAGCTGGGCGTCCCGCTCCTTCGACCCGCCGGCCGCGGCCGGGACGTACGCCGGGGCGACGGCGTGCGCCGGGGCGGGGACGTACGCGGGAGCGAGGGCATGGGCGGGTGCGGCGGCGTAGGCGGGGGCGGCAGCGGCCATGGTGGTCAGCAGGTAGAGCGCCGAGGCGGCCGTGAGCAGCCGGTGCTCCGGGCCGGCGGTGCGGCCCCGTCGGCCCGGCGGGCGGCCGCGCACACCGCGCCCCGGATGCCCGGCGCGTGGCGACGCCGATGGACCGAGCTCCCGTTCCTGCCTCATGTGCATTCCCCCGTCCGGCTCACTGCCCTGTGCCGGTTGCTCCTCTGACTGCCCGCTTGCCGGTTCCGGGCTCGGGCGCACACCCGGACCGGCTGTCACGCCGGGGAGCGTCCGTCCGGCAGCGGGCCCGGCGCGGTCCTGCTCCTTGCCAAGGACCCCAAGGTCAACGGCCCCTGCCCCGACGGCTCTTCTTGAGGGAGAGGACGCTCCGAACCGGGGTCGCGTTCCTCCTTGTCACTCTGCCCCCGCCCGAAGCGCGGCGGATGCGCCGACAGCACCTGCGCGGTCCCGTGCAGGAGGTTGACGGTGATCACAGCGGGCCCGACGATCGCGACCGTGCCGGGGAAGTCGCGTTCCAGTGTGAGAGTGATAAGGACGGCCGTGATGCCGTTCTGCTGGCCGAGCCCCAGGGCGATCCGGTCCCGCCGGTCCAGGCCGCGCACGAACAGCGGCATGACCCCGAGCGCCACCACAGCCTGCGCGCCGAACGCCGCCAGGCCCAGGACGAACCCCGGCACCACGTCCACGCCCCTCGCCAGGAACAGCCCGAGCGCGAGGAACGCGACTAAGAAGGCGCCGCCGACGGCGCGGTCGAGAGCCTTGCCGAACGCTTTCGTGCGCAGGAAGAGGCCGGCGACCCCGACCGCGAGCATCAGCATGTTCGCTGCGGCGATCACCAGCATCGCCACCACCAGCAGACCCGCCAGGGTCACCCCCGTACGCCGGGCCCGCGGAGAGGACGGCAGCAGCGGCGCGGCCCTCCGGCCGGCCCACCACAGCAGCAGCACGCCCGCCAGCAAAGCGGCGTTCAGGGCGAGACCGGACGCGTAGCCGCCCGCGCCGCCCCCCGCGGCCGCCGGTGCGCCCTCGTGCCCCGCTGCCGCGTAGGCGTAGCCGGCGACGTACAGCGTCAGAAGCACCGTCATCGGGTCGTCGAACGACGCCCAAGCGGACAGCAGGGACCTGGCACGCGGGGACATGCGTCCGTCCCTGCCGAGCGCGGCCACGGACAGGGGATCGATCTGGGCCACCGCGATGCCGAGCACCACGTACTCGGAGCGTCCGAACGCCAGCACCATCACGCCGGCGATCAGGGAAGCCTTGAGGACGACGCCGAGCGTCACCGCCGCCACCACGCCGGGCAGGTCCTCGCGCAGGGCCCTGAGGTCGATCGCGTACGTGCTTCCGAACAGACCGATCGCGAGCAGCAGGCCCGCGCCGAAGACGTAGCCGCCGGTACCGATCAGGGCCGAGAGATCGGCCGCGCGGCCGATGACCGCACCGAGGATCAGAGCGCCCGCTCCGCCGACCACGATGCCGGGGACGGATTCCGGCAGCCACCGGGGCAGCATGCGGTTACGTATCGCCATTCTTCTTCCCCCCTCCTGGCGCGCGTGTTCCTCCCTGAGGGCCTTCCCGCTCCACGGGGCAGGAGAATGGTAGGGGCCGCGGGTACCGTATCGAAAGTCGTACTCCCGCCGACTGGTGCGGGAGTTGATCCATCTCCAGGTGGGCGATGCCTGGAACAATGCGCGCCGGAACCGCCTCCCGCGGCTCTCACTTGAGGATGCCCGTCCGCGGGCGTCGTCGAACGCGGGCCGGCCGGGCGGCCTCCCCCCTGGAGTGGAGCGCCCTGCCCGAGTGGGAACTACGCGGGGTGCGGATGGCCCCGAGAAGGATGGACGCTCATGACCCAGCAGCCCCCGCAGATCATTTCGAGTGAGTCGCCCTTCGCCGGCGACGTGTTCGTCAAGCGGCATCCGGCGCTGATCGAACGGCTGGTCGCCGTCTGGCCCTTCGCCCCCGGGCAGCGCCGGGCGCTGTCCGAGCTCGTGGAGGAGAACGTCCAAGGCGTGATCCGCCCGCTTCCGGACAGCGCCGCTGACGCCGGACTCTGGCGTGACTGGGGGAGTGGCTTGTACGGCCAACCGTGGACGTCGGTGCCGTTCCTGTGGGCGGAATCCTTCTTCTACCGGCGTCTCCTGGAGGCCACCGGTTACTTCGAGCCCGGGCCGTGGCGGGGCGTCGACCCGTTCGCGCCTTTCAAGCAGGCGGAGCTCGCGGGTGAGGCGGTGTCGGCGGAGATCACTGCCCTCGACGACGTTGCCGCACTGGCCGACGACGAACGGGGGCAGGCGCTGCTGCTGTCGAGTCTCTGGGGCAATCGCGCGGACCTGGGCTTCCAGATCACTGCAGGCCGCGGAATCGAGGCCTCCGGCCTGGTGGCCGACGACAGCGCACGTCTGTGGGAGCTGCTCCGATCGGAGGCCGGCGGAACAGTCGCCCTGGTCGCTGACAACGCGGGCAGCGAGATGGTCGCAGACCTGGTCCTCATCGACCACCTCCTCGCGCACGGCCTGGCCGACCAGGTCGTGCTGCACGTGAAGCCGTCGCCCTACTACGTCTCTGACGCCACCTTGGGAGACGTCGCCGACTGCCTGCGAGCGCTCCTGCACAGCAAGGGCAAGGCCCGAGCCGTGGGGGAGAGACTGCGCGAGGCAGCCGCGCTCGGACGGTTGCGCATGCGTGCGGACGCGTACTTCTGCGCACCGTTCGACTTCACCGCCATGCCGGAAGGGTTGCGGCGAGAGTTCGCGCCGGCCACAGTGACGATCTTGAAGGGCGACCTGAACTACCGCCGATTGGCCGGCGACCGCTGGTGGGAACCCACGATCCCGTTTGCTGAGGTGACGGACTACTTCCCGGGCCGGGTCGCGGCGCTGCGCACGCTGAAGTCGGACGTCATCGTCGGCCTCGAGACGAGTACTCTCGCGGGGCTCAACGCGGTGCCGCACTGGCGGACGTCCGGCACTCACGCTGTGGTGCAGGTGCGCTCGTGATCTCGGAGCCGGCGGCACCGATTCGATGGACTTCTGTTATCAGACGATGTTCTCGGCCTCTTCGGTCCGGTCGTGGCCGCTCGCCGTGCCGGAGCGGGGCACGCCGTAGGAGCGGCGCCCGACGCGCCACCACAATGCGGCCATGACGAGGGCCACCAACAAGGCGACGGGCGTGTAGTTGAAGCTCGTGGCGGTGACCGGGTCCGACTGCGGCAGCAGGAACAGCACGGTGGCCCCGGTCGCCCAGAGCACTGCCACCCAGCCGATCGGCCGGCTCCAGCGGCCCAGGTGCCAGGGCCCGGGGGTGAACCGCTCTCGGTGGCGCAGTCGCAGCAGTACGGGGATGGCGTAGGCCGGGGTGAATCCCACCACGGAAATCGCGGTCACCGCGGAGAACGCCGTGGCGGAATACAGGGACGGCAGGGCAAGCACGAAGGCGACGACGACCGCGAGCCACACGGCGTTGGCCGGGACGGCCCTACGGCGGCTGACCTTCTGCCAGTGCGCGGAGCCGGGCAGGGCGCCGTCCCGGGCGAAGGCGTAGATCATGCGACTGGCGGAGGCGGTTACGGTGTAGCCGCACAGGAACTGCGCGACGATGATCACCAGCAGCAACGCCTTCGCCGTCGCCACGCCCAGAGCGTCCAGGAAGATCTGCGCCACCGGGACCCCCGTCTCGCTGCCCAGCGTCGCGGCATAGTCCTGGACGCCGAACAGCAAGGCGGCCAGCAGGGCACCGCCGGCGATCCAGGACACCGCCACCGAGCGGACGATCCCGCGCGCCGCGGCCACGGAAGCACCACTGGTCTCCTCGCTCAGATGGGCCGAGGTGTCGTAGCCGGCCAGAGCGAAGCACGGCAGCAACATGCCCAGCATGACCACGTACACCGGGTTCGACCAGCCGGTGTTGTTGGTGAACTCGGAGAACACGAAGCGGGCCGGCTGGTGGTGGGAGGGGACGAGCGTCAGGGCGCCGATGATGACGACGGCCCCGGTCACGTGCCACCACGCGCTCAGGGAAGTCAGGAAGTTCATCAGCCGGGTGCCGAAGAGATTCAAGACGCCGTGCAGCGCGAGGATGACCGCGTACAGGACCAGCAGGGATCCTGGTGTCGGCACATAGCCGGAGTGCAGGTTCGCCCAGGCCCCGGTGAAGGTCGCGATGCCGTAGTCCTGGGCCGCGATCCCGCCGAGCAGCCCCAGGAGGTTGAGCCAGCCGGTGTACCAGCTCCACCGCTCACCGCCGAGCCGGCGGGCCATGTAGTAGAGGCCGCCGCTGGTGGGATAGCGGGAGGTGATCTCGGCCAGCGCCGCGGCCAGGCACAGCACCAGCGGCCCCACGGCGAGCCACCCCCACACCACCACTGCCGGGCCGCCGCTGTTCAGGCCGTAGCCGAGAAGCAGCAACGTCCCGGACATGATGGAGATGACCGACAAGGAAGCGGAGAAGTTGCCGAAGGCTCCCATGCGCCGGTGCAGTTGCTGGGTATAGCCGAGCTCTTTGAGTGTGCGCTCGTCGTCCAGCGGCTCGGACCGCTGCCATCGTGCACGTGCTGGTGTACGCATCGATATTCTCCGCACGGGGATAGGCAGGAAGGGATAGGCAGGAAGGGATAAGGGGGCAGACGGACGGCGGGAACCGGCGCGGCATGACACGATTGTCGGCCGCCGGGACGCGGTTTGAGGAGCAACGAACCGGCCGCTGCCCGCGGGACAGCGGCACATCAGCCGTTGCAAGCTCCCGGCGGGCGAGCCGGACGTGGCAAATGAGTCGACACCGTCCCTCAGCGCACGGCAAAGTTGTTGACCATGACGAGCAGTGAGCTGTGGACCCGTGCGACCGCTGACCGCTATGACGCCGAAGAGACCGAGATGTCCTCGGCCGCCGTTCTCGGACCGACTCTCGCCTTCCTCGCCGAGCTCGCCGGAGACGGCAGGGCACTGGAGTTCGCCGTCGGCACCGGACGAGTGGGGATCCCGCTCCGGGAACGGGGCGTGCCGGTGGTGGGCATCGAACTGTCCGAGCACATGGCAGCGGTCCTGCGGCGCAAGATCGACGAGGACATGCTCCCCGTGGCCATCGGGGACATGGCCACCACCGTCGTCTCCGGAGAGTTCACCCTGGTCTATCTCGTCTACAACACCATCACGAACCTGCTCACGCAGGACGAGCAGGTCGAATGCTTCCGCAACGCCGCACGTCACCTGAAGCCCGGCGGCCGATTCGTCATCGAGCTGGGTGTGCCGCCGCTGCGGTTCCTGCCCCCCGGCCAGGTCGCGGTGCCGTTCGACGTCTCCGAGCAGCATCTCGGCTTCGACACTTTCGACCTGGTCGAGCAGGTTCTCGTCTCGCACCACTTCACCCGCGACGACGACGGCCGCTACCGCCGGGACAACTCCCGGCACCGGTACGCTTGGCCGGCGGAGCTCGATCTGATGGCCCGGATCGCCGGGCTCGAGCTGGAACGCCGCGTCGCGGACTGGGACGGGACGCCGTTCACCCAGGACTCCGCAAAGCACATCTCCGTGTGGCGCAAGCCGGCCTGAGGCCGGCCGCCGGACCGGATCCGCCCGTTTCGCGGGGCAACCCCGAGGGACTTGTTGTCAATTGCCCGTGGCTTTCCAAGGTTCAGGGAGAGAAGATCGTGTCTGTTCTTATTGCCGGGGGAGCCGGATACATCGGAAGCACCATTGCTTCGGCCTGCCTGGACGAGGGAATCACCCCGGTGATTCTCGACAGTCTCGTCCGGGGCCGCCGCGAGTTCACCGGTGACCGGATCTTCTACGAGGGCGACATCTCCGACGGCGCGCTGATCGACCGGATCTTCTCCGAGCACCCGGACATCTCCGCGGTGGTGCACTGCGCGGCGTTGATCGTGGTGCCGGAGTCCGTTGAGGACCCGATCGGCTACTACGAGGCGAACGTCGCCAAGAGCCTGGCCTTTCTCGGCCATCTCCGCAGGGCAGGCTGTGACCGGCTGATCTTCAGTTCCTCGGCCTCCGTCTATCAGGCCGACGACGGATCCTCCGTCAACGAGGACTCTCCGCTCAGGCCGCAGAGCCCCTACGCGCGCACCAAAGCCGTGTGCGAGCAGATGTTCGCGGACATCGCCGCCGCCGGCCGGATGCGCGTGCTCTCGCTGCGCTACTTCAACCCCATAGGGGCGGACCCCAGGATGCGGACCGGGCTTCAGCTCAAGCGGCCCAGCCACGCTCTGGGCAAGATGATCCAGGCGCACCAGGAGGGCACGGCCTTCCCCGTGACCGGGACCGACTACCCCACGCGCGACGGGACCGGAATCCGGGACTACGTGCACGTCTGGGACCTGGCCGCCGCCCATGTGGCGGCGATCGGCCGCTTCGACTCCCTGCTCACGGACTCGGAGCCGTCGATGGCGGTCAATCTGGGCACGGGCTCGGGCACCACCGTGCGGGAGCTGTGCGCCGCCTTCAACCGGGTCGTCGACACGCCGCTCGCCACGGTCGACGCGGAGCCACGGCCCGGTGACGTCGCCGGCGGCTACACCAAGAGCGACCGGGCCCGCAGGCTCCTGGGCTGGACGCCGCGGCTCTCCCTGGAGGAGGGGATCCGGTCCTCGCTGGACTGGATCCCGGTGCGCGACGCGATGCTGAAGGACTGACCGCTCGCCCCTCAGGGCTCCTTCGAGCCTCCTTTCCAGCTTCAGCCGGGAGACGGGCAAGCTTTGAGCTTGCCCTGAAACCGCCTGTCAGGAATGGGGCATGGGGAAGGCGTTGAGTTCTTTCCCGGGAAGCGGGGACCGGCTCCAGCCCAGGCGGTCGGCGGCCTTGCGGAGGCGGTCCGCGCCCAGGAACGGGTAAGCGGCCGGGGCGGTGGTGGTGGTTCCCGGCACGACGGCCCGGACGGTGTGGACGCCTGAGGCCGCTGCTTGCGGGGCGGTGATGTCCACGCTGATGACCTCGTATCCCTCGGCGCGGACCCTGTCGAGCAGGGCTCCGGGATCGTCGCGCGGCAGGGCGGGGACGTCCGACCAGAGGGCGTCCGGTCGGGTCCAGGTCCAGGGCGCTACGCGGTCGGCCGCCCGGCGGTCCAGGTAGAGCTGCTGCTGGCAGAGTTGCTCGACGACGTCCGAGGAGTCGTCGCGGTAGGAGTCCAGGTAGCGGCGGTCACGGCGCCAGGGTTTGAGCGGGGAGGGGCGGCCGGGGGTCCGGACGGTCGCCGTGGGGTTTTCCAGGGTGCGGCAGGTGACGTGCAGGGTGTACGCCTCGGCCAGGGCCTTGGCCGCGGCTTCGACCGGGTCGTGGCGGAGAGCGAATCCATAGGTCAGCCAGCCCTCCTCCCGGCTGCGGACCCCGGCGGCGATCACCGGGGCCCCGAACTCGTTCTCCAGGTACGTCAGCCGGATGTCGAAGTCACGGGGCGCGCCGCTGATCAGGGTGCGCAGATACGGGGTCGGCGGGAGGGCGGGCAATGGCCGCGCGTTGGCCCACCACACCGCGGCGGCGTCGCGCTCCACGACTTCTTCCAGGGCGGAGCGCAGGGCGTGTCCGAGGGTGGGGCCCGCTGCGGTGCCGCCCAGGGCGGGGAAGGCGTACCGCGGCTCGGGGTGCTCGTGGGGCATGCGCCGCCAGGCCGTGTACACGAGGAAGGCGGGGACGAGGACGGGCTCGTCGCCGTCCGCGGAGCGGCCTTCGATCCAGTGGGCCGGGGAGTCCCGCAGGAAGGGGCGGAACGGAAAGCCGGGGGTCGCGTACTGGCGCGGCGAGTACAGGACGAGGCGGCGGGGGTCCAGCGCGGGGACGCCCCGGCGGGTGAGGTCGTCGTGGGTTCCGTAGTGGACACGGGCGGGTGCGGGGGGTACGGAGCCGCAGAACCGTTCCACGGCTTCTCCTTCGGCGGAGCGCCGGGCCTGCTCGGGGACGTTCCAGGAGGTGCCGAACGCTTGCCGGTCGGCCTGCCACGGCCGCGCCGGGCCGGGGTCGGCCAGATCGCTGACAGCCAGGTGCAGGGCGGGCGGGGTGCCGGCCGGTCCGGTGAGGACCCGGGTTCCGGTGATGACGGGCGGGTACGGGCCGGAGCCCGGCACCGGACGGCGGGCGCCGTCCGGGCCGGTCTCCGGGGTGCGGGTGAGTGTCATCGGCTCACACGTAGGCGGCGACGCAGTTGTTGACGACGAGCTCGTCGGTGTCCACGTAGGCGGCGACGCAGTTGTTGACGATGACCTCGTCGGTGTCCACGTAAGCAGCGACGCAGTTGTTGACGATGATCTGCTCGTTCATGAGGTGTTCCCTTCGTCTGGGTTTCCTCGTCCCGGTCGGGAGGAGGCGGTGGGAAGCGGAGTGCCGCTTCCCTCCCGTGCGGTACTCGGGGAGCCCGTACGGAAGTTCTTGTGGCGGGCGGTGACCAGTGCGCCGCCCAGGCCGGCCGTGGTGGCGAGGAGCGCGCACAGGGCCCACAGGGTGGTGGCGCCCCAGTGGTCGAGGATCCAGCCGCCGCCCGCGGGTGCCAGGAACGCGGCGGCCGACCACGCGCCCCCGTACACGCCCTGGTAGCGGCCGCGTTGGTGGGCGGGGGCGCGGTCGGCGGTGACGGCGATGCCGGCGGGGGCCTGCAGGATTTCGCCGAGGGTCCAGATGAGGACGGTGCAGGCGAAGGCCGCGGCACTGTCCGCGAACATCGTCAGGCCGAAGCCGCCGCCGAGGAGCAGGCCGGCGGCCGGCAGGACCACGGCGGGCGGGCGTCCGCTCACCAGCCGGGTCAGGGGGATCTGCAGGGCCACGATCATCAGCCCGTTGGCGGCGCTGACCAGGCTGTACGTCTCGGGCGGGTGGCCCTCGGCGGTCATGACGACCGGCAGGGTGGAGAACCCCTGTTGAAAGACCATGGCGAAGACCGCGGTCATCAGGACGAACAGCATGAAGGGGCCGTCGCGGTGCACCGGTACCGATGTGGTCGTGCCGGCGCCCGGGAGCGGGGCCGTGGGCTCCGGGGTGGGGGAGGGGCGGGTTTCGGGGACCTTGGCCAGGACCAGGACGCCGCAGGCGAGTGTCGCGGCGCCGTCGGCCAGGAAGATCGGGGTGTAGCCGTGGCTGACCATGAGGCCGGCCAGTACCGCCGCGACCGCTCCTCCGGCGTTCAGGGCCCAGTAGTTGAGGGAGAAGGCCCGCTGACGGTCCTCGGGCCGGACCAGGTCCGTGAGCGAGGCCTGCATCGCGGGGCGGACCGCTGCGGCGCCGCCCCCCATGGCCAGGGCGGACGCGGCCACGGCCCACGGCCCGTCGCTCAGCCCGAGCAGGGCCATGCTCGCCGCCGTCCAGAGGTGTGCGGCGAACATGGTCGTGCGCCGCCCGATCCGGTCGGCGAGCGCCCCGCCCAGGAACGTGCCGGCGATCCCGCCGAGTCCGACGAGGGACAGGACGAGCCCCGCGGACGACGCCGAGTAGCCGCGCCCCGCGGTCAGCGACATGGCCAGCATGGGCCCGGCGAAGCCGCCGATCCAGTTCACGAGGACGCTCAGCCAGATCCACCAGAACGCGGGCGGCAGACCGCGCACGGCGGCCGGTGCGATCAGGCGTGCCCGAGCCGGGCGGGTCACCGGGTGCCGGCCGTGTCCGGGAGGGTGAACTGCGGCCGGTGCGGAGCTCCGCCGCCGGCCCGCTCGGCCAGCTCCTCGAGGAGGCCCGGCTCGCGGGCGGCGGTGACCAGGACCTCGCGCAGGGCCGCGTACCAGTCCTGCGCGCGGTCCGCGGCGGCGAACCTCGGCAGGTCCTGGCGTACGAGTGGGTGGCTGCGGGCCAGGTGGACGAGCAGGCGCCGCAGCAGGTCGCCGGCGGAGGGAAGCCGGGTGCCGAGGGTCAGGTGGAGCGAAGGGCGGCCTTCGACGGCCCTGACGGTGTGCCACCAGCCGCGCGGCAGGTAGAGCACGTCGCCTTCGGTGAGATCCCCGGACCACGTGGCGGCGCCCACGGCCGGCGGAGGCGGATCGCTGAGCACTCCGACGGGGTGCTCCTCGGTCGGCGGGTGGATGTCCCAGTGCTTGGCGCCCTCGGCCTGGAGGACGAGGACGTCGTGGTCGTCCCAGTGGGTGTGGAAGCCCTGCGGGGCGCCGCCGAGGTTCACGTAGAGATTGGCCTGGACGAGCGAGCGCAGGGACCCTTCGACGGCGGTGACCAGGGCGCGCAGCGGGGCGTGGAGTTCCTCGACGCCGTCGATGGCGAGGGTGCTGCCGGCGTGGAGCGTCTCGTACAGCCGCTCCGGGCGGAGCCGGGACGGGCGTCCGCGCGGGGACAGCTGCGGGACGGGTTCCGCGCAGGAGGCCAGCGGCACCCCGTCCGCGGACCGCACCAGGTGGATGCGGGACGCGTCGGTGCGGGTGGAGGCGAGGAGCTCGTTGAGCCGGGACCAGCCGAAGAGGCCGCGGAAGCGGCCTTCCCGTCCTCTGATCACCACGGGTTCGGTCCCCAGCCGGTCGCGGAGGAACTCCTGCTCGGTGAGCGGGGAGAGGAGGCCGGCGAGGCCGTCGGCGGGGGCGCAGTGGGCTGCGCCCGCCTCAAGTGTGTGCACAGCGACTCCGGTTCCTCGGTGGGTGCGCGGGCGGGGGATCGCGAGGTGGTCAGGCGGCCGGCCGAGCGGGGACCGCGGCCAGGGTTTCCCGGATCAGGGAGTGCGGAGGGTTGGCCACCAGGTAGAAGTGGTCGCCCCGTGTGCTCTGTTCACGGACGCCGCCCGTGGTCAGTTCGCTCCAGGGACGGCGGTCCGTGTCCGCGTCGGCGTCGCCGGCGATGGTGGTGACGGGGCACCGCACGACGGTGCCGGGGCGGGTGGTGTAGGCGTGGAACATGTTCGCGTCCGCCCGTACGTAGGGCAGGACCAGTTCCTGGAACTCCGGGTCCGCGGCCAGTTCGGGGTCGGTGCCGCCGAGGGTGAGGAGCCGTTCGATGACGGCCGGGTCGTCCTCCTCGCCCGGGTCCGCCCACTCCTCGGGGGACGGGTAGGCGGCGTCGCACGAGCCCGATGCGAACAGGTGGACGGGGTCGATGCCGCGTGCCTCCAGCGCCGCGGCCGTCTCCAGGGCGATCGGCGCGCCCATGCTGTGGCCGAACAGGGCGAGGGGAAGGTCGGCCAGAGGGGCCGCCGCGTCGGCGACGGCGCGGGCGAGCTCGCGCAGATCGGTCGCCAACGGCTCGCCGAGTCGCTCGGCGCGGCCCGGGTAGCGGACCGCGTACACCTCGACCCCGGGGATCCGCTGACCCCAGTCGCGGAAGAAGGAAGCGGATCCCCCGGCGTGCGGGAAGCAGATCAGGCGGGCGACCGGGTCGGTGACGGGAGCGGTGCGGTGCAGCCACAGAGCGGTGTCGGTGTTCACTTGGCGGCCTCCTGAGCCGGGTCCTGTCGTCGGGCGCGCAGGGCGCGGGCGCGTCGTGCGGCGGCGCGTCGTGCGGCCGGGTCGGTGCTGTCGGCGCCCGCGGTGGAGCCGCCGCCCTCGCGCAGCATCGTGACCTGGTCGGCGACGGTGGTGTGCTTGAACAGTGCGATCACCGGCGGCCGCTTGCCGGTATGCCGCTCCAGGGCCTCCCTGAGCTGGAACATCGCGAGGGAGTGCCCGCCCACGTCGAAGAAGTTGGCGTCCAGCGGGACGTGCGGGGTCTTCAGGACCTCGGACCAGGCCGCGGTGACCTGTGCGGTCAGGTCGCCCCGGGGCGTCGGCGCGTCCGCGGGTGCGGGGGCAGGAGCAGGGGCGGTCTCTCCCTCGGCGCGGGCCCGCAGGGCCGCACGGTCCGCCTTACCGTTGACGGTACGCGGGAACACGTCGAGGAGGACGATCCGGGCCGGGACCATGACGGCAGGGAGCCGGTCGGCGAGCTGTTCGCGCAGGGTCTCGGGGGCCGGTGCGGAGCCGGACGGGGAGAGGACGAAGCCGGTCAGCGTGGTGCTCGTGGCGTCCGGGACGACGACGGCCTCCCGCACCCCGGGCAGGGCGGACAACTGTGCCTCGATCATGGCCGGTTCCACCCGGTGACCGCGGATCTTGACCTGGTGGTCACGGCGGCCGCGGAAGGCGAGGGTGCCGTCCGGGTTCCAGCCGGCGCGGTCGCCCGTCCGGTACATACGGGCCCCCGGAGCATCCGCGAAGGGGTCGTCCAGGAAGGCGCGGGCGGTGGCCTCCGGCCGGCCGTGGTAGCCGCGGGACACTCCGGCGCCCCCGATGAAGAGTTCGCCTTCGGCGCCCCGGGGCACCGGGCGGAGCTCGTCGTCGAGCAGGTAAAGCCGTGCACCGGGGACCGCCCGGCCGATGGAGACGGGGCCGGGGGCGTCGAAGCGCCGGTAGCTGGCCCAGACGGTCGCCTCGGTGGGGCCGTACTCGTTGACCAGCGCGGCGGGGGCGGTGCGCACCTCGAAGTGACGCTCGACCAGTTCGGGGGGCAGGGGTTCGCCGGCGACGATGACGGTTTCGAGGGAGCGCAGGCGGTCGCCGCCGAGGGAGCGGGCGGCGTCGAGCAGGACGCTGTAGAGGGACGGCACGCACAGCGTCTGTGTGACCTGGTGCCGCTCGACGAGTTCGACCAGCCGCTCGGGGTCGCGCACTTCGTCCCGGGAGGCGACGACCAGGTGACCGCCTGCGGTGAGGGTGCCCCACAGGCCGGCCACGGACGAGTCGAAGGCCAGTGGCGAGACGAGGAGGAAGACGGGCTGCCCGGGGTAGACCGTGCGGCGGGCCAGGGTGGAGGCGGCCAGCTGCCCGTGCTCGACGACGACCCCCTTGGGTTCGCCGGTGCTGCCGGAGGTGTAGATGAGGTACGCGGCGTCCTCGTCCGCCACCGGGACGCCGGGCGACTCCGGTTCGCGGCCGGAGGCCTTTCCGGTGGCGGGGCCGCCGGCCGGTTCCCGGGCGGTGGCCCCGGCGTCGACCAGGGGTACGTCGAGCCCGGTGAGGCGCCCGCGGGAGGCGCCGGTGACGAGCACGGCGTCGACCCGGGCGTCCGTGAGGATGTCGGTGACACGCAGGTCGGGATGGGAGACGTCGACGGGTACGTAGGCGGCTCCGCAGCGCAGCGCGCCGAGCACGGCGGCGACCATCGCGACGGACGGCTCGATGAGCACACCGACACGGCTGCCCCGGCGGACGCCCGCCTCGGTGAGCGAAGCCGCGATGCGGCCGGCCCAGGCGTCGAGGTCTCCGTAGGCGATGCTGCTCGCGCCGCTGCTGACGGCGGTGCGGGCGGGGGCGGTCCGGGCGAATCCGGCCACGAGTTCATGGACCGGCGGGCGCGGGCCGGCGGGCAGGGGTTCGCCGAGGCCTTCCGGGCGAGGCGCGGCGGTCGGGGGGCCCGGAGGGGTGGTCAAGGTCGGCGTTGCCATCAAAAGTCCTCCGTCTTCAGGAGCTTCATGGCATGCATGTTGCCAGGTGAGTCACAAGCGTGGCAACCTCTTGCCTCGTCTGGAAAGTCAATCCGGTGATCCAGAACCCCGATGGGAAGGGCAAGAGCCATGACCGAAACCCTGCAAGCGCAGACCGGTGTGACCGTCACTCCGCTGACCGGGAACATCGGCGCCGTCATCGGCGGCGTGGACGCGGGCGCCGCACTGAGCGACGAGACCATCGCCCTGATCCGCGCGGCGCTGCTCCGGCACAAGGTGGTGTTCCTGCGCGACCAGGACCTGGACTACGCCGCGCAGACCGCCTTCGCGTCCCGCTTCGGCAAGCTGACGCTCGGACACCCGATCTACGACGCTCCCGAGGGCCGTCCCAACCTCCGGGAGATGGACTCGAAGCAGGGCACGCGCGCCAACCACTGGCACACGGACCTCACCTTCATCGAGCGCCCGCCCGCCTTCGCGTTCCTGCACAGCAAGGTGATCCCCCCGGTGGGCGGCGACACCGTGTGGGCCAACGCCGCGACCGCGTACGCCTCCATGCCGGCGGAGCTGCGCCAGTTCGCCGACCAGCTGCGGATCGTCCACAGCAACGACTGCGACTTCACCGACGACACCGTCATCGAGCGCGGGGCCTACATCTCGACGCCGTACGAGGCCGAGCACCCCGCGGTCCGCGTCCACCCCGAGACGGGCGAGCGGTCACTGCTGCTCGGCGGGTTCGCCCGCCGCGTGGTGGGATACGCCCCGCAGGCCTCCCGCGACCTGATCAGGGTCCTGCAGGAGTACCTGACGAAGCCCGAGCAGACAGTGCGCTGGCAGTGGCGGGTCGGCGACATCGCCATCTGGGACAACCAGTCGACGGCACACTACGCGATCTACGACTACGGCAACCAGTACCGCCGCGGCGAGCGCGTCACGGTCGTGGCCCCCACGCCGGTCGGTGTGGACGGCCGGCCCAGCGTGGCGCTGCGCGGCGACACCACCTCCTACAGCACCGGCCGGGCCTGATCGGCCGGCCCCCCCCCGCACACGGAGACCATGACCTCGGACATGACGGAGACACAGGTGCGCACGTCGCCTT
This sequence comes from Streptosporangium nondiastaticum, assembly GCF_003011965.1. Lineage (GTDB taxonomy): Bacteria > Actinomycetota > Actinomycetes > Streptomycetales > Streptomycetaceae > Streptomyces > Streptomyces nondiastaticus. Next base: position 90,977 of record NZ_PXWG01000002.1, on the reverse strand, counting down.
ACGGAACCTGGACTTCACCGATCGGCGCCACCGCGGCGGCCGCCGGGCAGAAAAAAGTGGAGTGGGCCGCTTTCGTCGGCGAGGAGGTGTGGTGGACGGAGTGGCGCCCCAGCGAATCCGGGCGCGTGGCGCTGGTACGACGGGCCCCCGACGGCTCGGTCGCCGATGCACTGGAGCCCCGCTGGAACGTGCGCACCCGGGTCATCGAGTACGGGGGACGGCCGTGGCTGCCGCTCGGCACGGACCCCGCCGCCGGGTTCGTGTTCACCCACTGGGACGACCAGCGGGTGTACCGGGCAGTGCCCGGAGGCACTCCGGAGCCGATCAGCCCGGAGCCCGGGCTGCCCGGCGGTGTGCACTACGGCGACTTCTGCCTCGTCGGGGACGAGGTCTGGTGCCTGCGCGAAGTGGCGCTCACCCCGGACCGCGCCAAGGTCCGCCGGGACCTGGTCGCGCTGCCGCTGAACGGCAGCGCGGTCGCGGACCCGGACGCCGTGCGGGTCCTGGCCGCGAGCCACCACCTGATGACCGGCCCCAAGGTCTCCCCGGACGGGCGGTACGCGTGCTGGCTGGGCTGGGACCACCCGCGGATGCCGTGGGACGGCACGGAGCTGATGTGCGCGCCGATCGGTCCGGACGGCACGCCGGGCCCCGCCCGGGTCCTGGCCGGCGGGCCGGGCGTCGCCGTCAGCCAGGCGGAGTGGGCCCCGGACCGGCCCGGTGTGCTGTACGTGCTGAGCGACACCACCGGCTGGTGGAACCTTCACGAGCTCGGCCTGGACGGCTCCGCCCGCCCGCTGTGCCCCCGGGAGGAGGAGTTCGGCGACGCGCTGTGGCGCATCGGCGCGCAGTGGTTCCTTCCGGTGGGCGGCGGCCGGATGTTCGTCACGCACGGGGTGGGCGCGCGGCGGCTCGCGTTGCTGGAGGCGGACGGCTCGCTGCGCGAGCTGGACGGCGGCGAGGACCTCACGGAGTGGGCGGCGCTGACCACCGACGGCCGCCGCGTGGTGGCCACGGCCGCCGGCCCCCGCAGCAGCAGCGCGCTGCTGCTGCTCGATCCCGGCAGCGACGCGGCGGCGCCCGAGGTGCTGCGCGGAGCGGACACCGCGTACGCGGACCATCTGCCCCCGGGATACCACGAGGTGTTCCGGGGCCCTCAGGGCGAGGAAGTGCACGCCTACGTGTACCCGCCGTACAACCCCGGCTTCACCGCGCCGGACGGGGAACTCCCCCCGTACGTGGTACAGGCGCACGGCGGTCCCACCACCCGCAGCCAGCTGGTGGCGGACTTCTCCACCGCCTTCTTCACCAGCCGGGGCATCGGCGTGGTGGACGTCCAGTACGGCGGGTCCACCGGCTTCGGCCAGGCCTACCGCGAACGGCTGCGGGAGGCCTGGGGCGTGGTCGACGTACGCGACTGCGCGACCGCGATCCGCGGCCTGGCCGCGCAGGGGAAGGCCGATCCCGACCGCATCGGCATCCGCGGCGGCAGCGCCGGGGGCTGGACCGCCGCGGCGTCGCTGGCCGCCGAACCGGAGCTGTACCGGGTCGCCGGGATCTACTTCCCCCTCCTGGATCCGGAGGAGTGGCGGGAGCGGGGCACGCACGACTTCGAGTCGCGCTACCTGGAGAGCCTCATCGGGCCGTGGCCCCGGGCGGCCGCGCGCTACGCGCAGGTGTCGCCGCTGCGGCAGGCCGGCCGGGTGCGCGCACCGTTCGTCCTGATGCAGGGCCTTGAGGACACCGTCTGCCCCCCGGTCCAGGCCGAGAGCTTTCTGGAGCGGATGCGGGAGAACGGGGTGCCGCACGCGTATCTCGCGTTCGAGGGCGAGCAGCACGGCTTCCGTCAGGCGGAGACCGTCGTCTCCTGCCTGCACGCCGAACTCTCCGCCTATGCGCAGGTGTTCGGATTCGAGGCGCCGGGCGTGCCCCGGACCGACCTCTCGGTGGCGCGGCGCCCCTGACGGCCGGCCGCCCCGTACGCCGAAGCCGTCCCCGGGATCATCCCGGGGACGGCTTCGGCGTTCCGGAGCGCGGGCGGTCGCGCGGGTCAGCCGGCCTCGGCCGCGCCGGGGGCCGCGGCCCGGGCGGCGAGGGCGGTGACGACCTCCGTCTGGCGGCCGAGCGTCCGGGCGAGGAGCAGATCGCGGATCGGGACCCGGATGCCGAGCTCCGCGCCGAGCCGGCGCGCGAGGCGGGTGACGAGCAGGGAGTCCCCGCCCAGCGCGAAGAAGTCGGCGTCCGCGGCGAACTCCCCGTGGCCGAGCAGCTCCGCCCACAGGCCCGCGACCTTCGCGGGTACGTCGAGCGGGGCCGGGGAGGCGGGCTGCCCGCCGGGGGCGGCGGATTCCGGCAGCGCGGCCGCCGGGTCCGCTTCGACGACGCGGCGGGCGGCGTCCTGGCGCAGGACGGCCTCGGGCGCGATACGGCGCGGCCCGGCGAAGGGGTATCCGGGCAGGCGGACGGGGCGGCCCCGGTCGCAGACGCGTGCGGTGTCGAGCGGCTGGCCCATGGTCCAGAGCGTGCCCAGCGCGGTGAGGACGTCCTCGGGCCGCGCGGCACGGCCGGCGGCCAGGGGAACGGCCGTCAGGTCCGCGGCCTCCGCCAGCGCCGACAGCGTCCGGCCGGGACCGGCCTCCACGACCACCGCGCGGGGCAGGTGCCGGGCGACCGAGTCGAGGGCCCGGGCGAAGTACACCGTGTCGCGGGCCGCGGCGGCGAAGGAGTCAGGTCGGACCTCGGTGCCGGGCAGGACGAGCCGTCCGTCGTCGGTCGCCCAGGGCAGCGCCGGCGGGTGCACGGTGGTCCGGGAAAGCTCCGCGGCGAGGAGGGGGACGGCCGGCTCGATGAGGGACGAGTGGAAGGCCCGTTCGGTGCGCAGCCGGTGCGTGGCGACGCGCCCCGTGAGCCGGGCGTCGAATTCCTCGACCGCTTCGCGGGTGCCGGCCACCACCGTGGCGTCCGTGGAGTTGACGGCCGCGATCTCCAGCGGGAGGCCGCATGCGGCCAGCAGCTCAAGGGCGGTGTCCTCGTCGCAGCCGAGGGAGAGCATGGCGCCCTCCGGGCAGTCCTGCATGGCTCGGCCGCGCAAGGTCACGAACCGGGCGGCGTCGGGTAGTTCCAGGACGCCCGCGACGCAGGCCGCGGTGATCTCGCCGAGGCTGTGGCCGATCACGGCCCCGGGAACGAGCCCGAGACCGCGCAGTGCGGCGGCGACCGCGTACCCGACCGCGAAGAGGGCGGGCTGAGCCAGCCGGGTCTGCGCGAGGCCGTCCTTGGGGAACCCCGGGTCGTGCAAGGGCCGTTCGAGCTCGCCGGCCAGGCCGGGCTCGAACGCGCCGAGGCAGTCGGAGAGTGCCTCGGCGAAGCCGGGCAGGGCCCGGGCGAAGGGCAGGGCCATGCCCGGGTACTGCGATCCCTGGCCGGGGAAGGCCAGGACGAGAGGAGCCGGTCCGGCCTCGGGGCCGCGTCCGCGCACCGCGGCGGCACCGGTGGCGAGGCGCTCGGCGAGTTCGGCCGTGGTGCGGCCCACGACGGCGAGGCGCTCGGGCAGGGCGGCGCGACCGGTGGCGAGGGTGCGGGTCACGTCGGCCGGGGCGGGGGAGTGGGCGGCGAGGTGGCGGCCGAGGCGCTCGGCGGAGCGCGTGAGGGCCTCGCCGTCGGCGGCGGAGAGCAGGGCGAGGTGTCCGGCCTCATGCTCGCTCTGCTCCTCGGACCGGGGGGTGGGCGCGGGCGGGGCCTCGACGAGAACGTGCGCGTTGGTGCCGCCCACGCCGAAGGAGCTGACCCCGGCCCGCCTCGGCTCGGGGCCGGACCACGGCGCGGCGTCAGCAGGCACGTACAGCGGCGAGTCCTCCGTGTCCAGAAGGGGGTTCAGCCGGGTGAATCCGGCGACCGGCGGGACGACGCCCTCGCGGACCACGAACAGTGCCTTGATCAGCCCGGCCAGCCCCGCAGCGTTGTCCATGTGGCCGGTGTTCGCCTTGAGCGCCCCCACGGCGACCTGGCCCGGGGCGGCGCCCGCCGCGCGCAGGGCCGAGGAGGCGGCGGACCACTCGATGGGGTCGCCGACGCGGGTGCCGGTCCCGTGCGTCTCCAGGTAGCCGATGCTCGCGCCGTCGACGTCCGCGGCCTCCAGGGCGGCCCGGATGACGGCCTCCTGCCCGCCGACGGACGGGGCGTAGTACCCCGCCTTGGCTGAACCGTCGTTGTTGACCGCCGTACCGAGGACGACCCCGTAGGGCTCCACGCCGTCCGCGAGCGCGTCCTCCAGCCGGCGCAGGACGACGCAGGCCACTCCGGAGCCCGCCACCACGCCGTCGGCGTGTTCGTCGAACGGCCGGCAGGCCCCGGAGGCGCTGTGGATGCCGCCGGGCACGTGCAGATGGCCGGCCTGGGGGTAGGCGACGCCGGCGCCCACGACGAGGGCCTGGTCGCATTCGCCGTTCAGCAGCGCCTGGACGGCCGTGTGGACGGCGACCAGTGAGGAGGAGCAGGCCGTCTGGACGGCGATGGCGGGCCCCGTCAGGTTGAGCTTGTAGGAGATGAGGCTCGCCATGAAGTCCGGCTCGTTGCCGTGGACGGCGTCCTCCAGGGTCATGGGGTCGAGCCCGCCGCCGGCCACCATGGCGCGGAGATAGCCGCTGCCGCTGGCGGAGGCGTAGACGCCGGTGGTGAGCGCGGTGTCGAGGGGGCTGCGTCCGGCGTCCTCCAGGGCCGCCCACGCGCACTCCAGCATCAGCCGGTGCTGCGGGTCCATCATCTCGGCCTCGCGCGGGCTCACCCGGAACAGGGTGTTGTCGAAGCGGTCGGCGTCGGCCAGGTGGCCGTGCACCGGCACGAAGTCCGGGTCGTCCAGCAGGGCCCGGGACACCCCGGACGCTCTCAGCCGCTGCATGTCGTACCGCGTGGTGAGGACCCGTCCCTCCACGAGGGCCTCCCACCAGTCGGCCAGGTCGGACGACCCGGGGAACCGGCCGCAGACTCCGGTCACGGCTATGTCGAGGGAACGGTCGCGCGTCATGTACCCACCTTCGGTCAGTTTCGCCGGCGCAGATCAACAAGATTGCCAGATCGGGCAACTTGCTGGCAATCTTGTTGCCACCGGCTTATCCGGCAGTTGGGCAACCCGGAACTGAGGGGAGAGGGACGGCTTGCAACCAGACCCGAAGTGGGCTGCTGGCCCACGGAACACCGCACCCGGCGGGGGACTCCACGAGGCGTTCGCCCGCAGGGCGGCGGAACGCCCCGAGTCCGTCGCCCTCGTCGAAGGAGACCGCACCACCACGTACGCGGAGCTCGACACCACGGCCGACGCCTGGGCCGCGGGGCTGGCCGCCGCGGGCGTCGCGCCCGGCTCTCTGGTGCCCGTACTGCTGCCCAGGAGCACGGAACTGGTCACCGCGCTCCTCGCGGTCCTGAAGACCGGTGCGGCCTACGCGCTGCTCGATCCCGACTGGCCGCAGAACCGGCTCCGGGACGTACTGCGCGACCTCGAACCGCCCCTCCTGATCGCCCCGGGCACCCGTGCGGCACCGGAAGGACTCACGCTTCCCGTATGGTCGCCGCCCTCCGCAAGGACCACTGCTCCGGCCGGCTTCTCGCCCGCGGCGGTCGACGCCGGTGATCCGTGCTGCGTCTTCTTCACCTCCGGGACCACGGGCCGGCCCAAGGGCGTGCTCAGCCCGCACCGGGCGACCGCACGCCTCTTCCAGCCGGGCTCCTTCGCCGAGTTCACCACCCGGACGGTGATGCCACTGGCCGCCGCCACCCCTTGGGACGCCTTCTCCCTCGAACTGTGGTCGGTACTGCTCAACGGCGGCACCTCGCTGATCGTGAGCGACCCCTACCTCTCACCCGTGGCCCTGGGCGACGCCGTGTCCCGCCACCGCGCGGACACCGTCTGGCTCACCAGCAGCCTCTTCAACATGATCGTGGACGAGGCCCCGGAAGCCTTCCGCGGGCTGCGGCAGGTCGCGATCGGCGGGGAACGGCTCTCGGCCGGCCACGTCCGCCGGTTCCTGGGCCGGCACCCCGGCATCGTGCTCCTCAACGGCTACGGGCCGGTCGAGTCCACCGTCTTCGCCACCACTCACCGCATCACCGCGGCCGATTGCGACCTCCCCGGCGGCATCCCTCTCGGGCGTCCGGTCCCCGGCACGCAGGTCCACGTCCTGGACGGGACCCGGCCGTGCGCTGTGGACGAGACCGGGGAGATCTGCCTCGCGGGCGACGGGCTGGCGCTCGGATACCTCGGCGACGCCGCCCTCACGGCGCAGAAGTTCACCCGTGTCAGCATCGACGGGCGGGAGGTGCGCGTCTACCGGACCGGCGACCTCGGCCGCTGGGACCGGGACGGGCTGCTGCATTACCAGGGCCGGTCCGACCGGCAGTTGAAGATCCGCGGCCACCGCGTCGAGTCGGCGGAGGTCGAGCGCCAGGTGGAGCGGCTGCTGCCCGCCGTGCGCCACTGCCGGGTGCTGGCCCGCGGCGACGCCGCCCGCGGCGAACGCGAACTGGTCGCCTTCTGCGTGCCCGTGCGGCCGCGGGACCCGCTGGACGGCGCGCTCGCCGTGCTGCACGAGGCTCTGGTCGCCTACCAGCGGCCCGCTTCGGTGGTGAGCGTCGACGCCTTCCCCGTCACCGCGCAGGGCAAGCTGGACGAACGCGCACTGCTGACGCTGGCCGGCACAGCTGCTCCCGGGAGCGCCCGGGGTGCGGCGGCGCACCCGGTGCCGCCCGGCATCAGGCCCGCCGAGCTCCGGGACCAGGTCGTGCGCGCCGTCGCGGAGTCCTTCGCCGCCGTCCTGGAACTCGACGCCGTTCCCCTCGACGTGTCCTTCGTCCGGCTGGGCGGGACCTCGCTCGGCGCGGGCCGGGTGTGCGCGCGGCTGGCGGCCGGCCTGTCCCGGCCGGTCCCGGTCTCCTGGCTGTACCAAGACCCGACCGTCCGCGGCCTCGCCCGCCGGCTGGCCGCCGCGCCGGCTCCGGCCGACGACGCCGCGGCTCCGGCCGGCCACGCGGCCTCCGCCGGCACGCCGCTGTCACCCATGCAGCTGCTGTACCTCACCCCGCAGCTGCTGGACCCCGCGGACCGCACGGGGCACTGCCTGCTGGCATGGGCGGTCGAGGGCGACCTGGACCGGGACGCGCTGGAGGCGGCCGTCGCCGAGGTGCACCGCCGGCACGAGCCCCTGCGTGCGGCCTACGTGCTCGACCCGCGGCCCGCCGCCCAGCTCGTGGACATCCCCCCGCCCCCGCTGGAGGTGCTGCCCGCCCGGGAGTCCGTCGCCGCCGCCGCCCGCGCGGCCCGCGCCGAACTCGCCGGGGAACTGGCTCCGGACGTCGGGGACGTGTGGCGCACCGTCCTGGTCCCCGTCACCGGCGGAACACCCGGGACGAGCACCGCGGTCTTCGGTTGCGCGGTGCACCACGTCGCCTTCGACGGCTGGTCGGAAGGAGTCCTCGCCGAGGACCTGAGCGCCGCCTACCGTACGGCGGTGGCCCGCGGCACCGCCGAGCTGAGCCCCCGCCCGACACTGGCGGAGGTGCACCGGGAGCGCGAGGCACGCCGGCGGGAGGCCGCGCCCGAGACCCATCACGCCTTCCTGCGGAACGAGTTGTCCGGCGTACCGGAGATGCGGTGGCCGAGCGGACCGGAGCCACGGGAGGCGGGGGCGCCGGGCCTGGTCGAGGCGGTGCTGGGAGCCGAGGCGGTCGCCAGGGCCGACGCCGCAGCCGCCGCGGCGGGGGTCACCCGCTTCGTCGTCCTGCTCTCCCTGTGGGCCGCGAGCCTCTCGGAAGCGACCGGGCAGCGGGACTTCGCCGTCGGCGTTCCCGTCGCCCAGCGCGACGGCGCGGGGCTGGAGCGCGCCGTCGGATGCCACATCAACATGCTGTGCCTGCGACTGCGCGGGGCCGCTCTGGACGGCGACGGAGCCGCCCTCGAACGGGTCGCCGAGACCGCCGCCCGCTCCTTCGCCGCCCAGGACGTGCCGTTCCCGGACGTCGTGTCGCTGGTGGACCCGCCGAGGAACGGCCGGCCCCCGCTCTACCAGACCCTCTTCGCCTGCCAGGACAACACCCCGGCGCGGCTCGGACTCGTGGGTGCGAACACCACCCTGCTGCGGCAGCCCTACCTGGACCTGCCCCTCGAACTGCACACCGAGCTGTGGCCCGCGGACGACGGCGGGCTGCTCGTACACATCGCCTTCCGGCCCGACGCCGTCGCGGAGAGCACCGCGCGGGAGGTCGCCAAGCGCTTCGCGGAGCGTGTGCGCACCCTTTACCCAGGAGTCACGCCATGACAACGACCGCCGTTTCCCCCGCCGGGCTGACCGACCCCGGCCTGCACGCCCACGGTGACCCGCACGCGGTGTGGCGGTGGATGCGCGCTCACGACCCGGTGCACCGTCACCAGGAGGCGGAGCTGCCCGCGTTCTGGTCGCTGACCCGCCACGAGGACATCCGGTCCGTGTACCGGGACGCGGCCGGCTTCAGCTCGGCGCGCGGTGTGCTGCTGCGCTCCGGCGACGACCCCGGCGGCGGCATGACGCTCGCGCTGAGCGACGCGCCGAGGCACAGGCAGCTGCGCGGCCTGATGGCGGACTGGTTCCACACGCGCGCCGTGCGCGGCCTGGAGGGCTACGTCCGGGCGGCGACGCGCAGCGTGCTCGGCCGTGCCCTGGAGCTCGGTGAGTGCGACTTCGCGCACGACGTGGCAGGACGGCTGTCGCTGTCGGTGATCTGCCACATCCTGGGCATACCCGAGCGCGACCACGAGGACCTGTACCGGTGGACGAACGAGGCGTTCGAGGCACACCGGTCGCTGGTCTCGCACCCGTTGCTCGTGGAGTACTTCATGGAGCTGCTGTACCAGCGGATGGAAGAGCCCACCGACGACCTGGTCAGCTCCCTCGTCAACGGCACGGTGGACGGCGAGCTGCTGACCGAGGAGGAGGCGGTCTTCAACTGCGAGAACCTCATCGGGGCCACCGAGAACGGGCGGCTGGCCCTGATCGGCGGCATGCAGGCCTTCCTGGAGCACCCGGACCAGTGGCAGCGGCTGGCCGACGACCGGAGCCTGATGCCCGGCGCCGTCGAGGAGGTCCTGCGCTGGACCTCCAGCGCGACGCACAGCATGCGCGTCGCCACCCGCCCCCACGAGATCCGGGGCGCGCGCATCGAGGCCGGGGACCGCGTCGTGCTGTGGCTGCCCTCGGGCAACCGCGACGAGGAGGTCTTCACCGACCCTTACCGGTTCGACGTCTCCCGCAGCCCCAACCGGCACATCGCCCTGGCCACCGGGGAGCACGTCTGCATCGGTGGCACGCTGGCGAGGGCCGAGATGCGCGTCCTGTTCACGGAACTGCTGGACGGAGTGGGCCGGATCGAGCAGAGCGGCCCCGTCCGGCGGCTGCGGTCCATCGAGGTCAACGGCCCGGAGAGCCTGCCGGTCCGCCTCACCGCGAAGTGACGGCCGCCCTGGGCGCCGAACCCTCCCTCCACTCCCGAACTCCCTCCCTCCCGTCCCACACCCACATCGCGAACCCGTCCAGGAGTGAAGACATGACGGACAAGAAGGTGCTGCTGCTCGGCGGACACCTCGAAACGCCGGCCGTCCTGCGCGGCCTCGGCGCCGACGTCACCCACGTACACGCCGCCGCCGGCGCCGGCGAGGCACCGGCGGACCTGCCCACCAGTGCCCGCGGCATCCCCGTGACGGACCCGGCCGACCCCCGGTCGGTGACGGCCGGACTGCGACGGTACGGAATCGCCGTCACGGAGTTCGACCTCGTCTGCACGCCGGACGAGGACCTGCTGGCCACCGCGGCGGTGCTGGACGGAGGCCGCGGCGGTGCGGCACCCGCCGACGCGCTGCTGCCCGGCGAGGCGGACCTGCGGGAGAAGCAGCTGACCGGAGCGGGCATCCCGGTCGCCGGGCCGTGGCCGCAGGCCGGACACGCGCACGCGCCGGAGGACCACGCCCTGCGGATCGACGGCGTGGTCCGTGACGGGGACGTGCTGTTCGTCTCCGTCGGCCGCCGCCTGCCGCAGGACGTCCGAGAGCAAGACATCCCGCCGGGGCACGACACGGTCGTGGCGACCCAGCTGCTGCACCCCGGTGCGCACGAGGAACTGTACGACCGTGCCCGTGAGCTGGCGGGGCGGTCCGCCGCGGCGCTCGGGCACCGGGACGGAGTCTTCCGTCTTGAGGCCCTCGGCGAACAGGGCCGGCTCGCCGTCGCCTCGTACGCCACCGGCGTCCCCACCGGAGCCCTCGCCTCCGCGATCCGGCTGCAGCACGGGGTGGACCTGGAGCAGGAGTGGGCGCGGTCCGTGCTCGGACTGGGGCCGGCGGCGGCGTCCGCACCGGCGGCGGCGTGCTTCGGCGTCCTGTCCCTCGCCGGTGCGACCGGCGTGGACGACGAGCACGCCGTCACGGCCGTCGTGGAGGGCCCCGACGAACAGCGTCTGGCCGGACGTCTGCTCCGGCTGGCCCGGGGTCTCTCCGCGCGCACGGGCGGTGGGCCGGAGGCGGCGCGGGCCGGGAGCGGACAAGACCGGGGCCTCGTGCATCTGTCCCACCCCGCCGGGGTGGCCCCCAGCTCCGGCTACACCCATGTCGTCACCGGAACGGGACGGGTGGCCGCGATCGCCGGCCAGATGCCCTTCGACGCGGCCGGAGAGCTGGTCGGACCCGGCGACCCCACGGCTCAGGCCCGGCAGGTCTTCACCAACATGGAACGCTGCCTCGCCGCCGCCGGAGCCACGTTCGACGACGTCATCAAGCTCACGTACTTCGTGACCGACATCGCCTTCGTTCCCCGGATCCTGTCAGCGCGGGACGAGTTCATCGACACCGAGCGCCCGCCGGCGAGCACGGTGGTCCAGATCGTGGCGCTCTACCGCCCCGACCTGCTGCTCGAAGTGGACGCCCTCGCCCTGCTGCCCGTCGTGCAAGGAGCATCATGACCATCCCCACTTCCCTCTCCCCTCATCAGGCGGGCCTCCAGGCGCCGCCGCCCCCGTTCGACGCCGAGCTGGCCGGGCCCGTACGCGAGATCCTCGGCGGACTCCCGATGCCCCTGACCCCTGAGCTGATCCCCGACCGGCGGCGTCGCTCCGCATCGGGCCGGCTGAGCGACGAGGAGATCCGCCGCGGCGGGGCGTTCGAGATCGAGGAGCGGACGGTGCCCGGCCCGGCCGGAGCCCCCGCGATCACGCTTCTGATCTGCCGGCCTGTGTCGGCCGCCCGGCCCGTGCCGGTCATCTACCACACGCACGGCGGTGGCATGGTTGCCGGCAGCCACCGCAGTACCGAGCTGATCGGCGAGCTGGACCGGGCCCAGGACCTGGGGGCGGCCGTGGTCGCCGTCGAGTACCGGCTGGCGCCGGAGCACCCGGACCCGGCACCGGTGGAGGACTGTTACGCCGGGCTGTGCTGGCTGGCGGAGCACGCCGGCGGCCTCGGCCTCGACCCGGGCCGCGTCTTCCTCAGCGGCAACAGCGCCGGCGGTGCGCTCGCCGCGGGACTCGCGCTGCTGGCCAGGGACCGCTCCGGTCCCCGTCCGGTCGGTCAGGTACTGCAGTTCCCGATGCTCGACGACCGCTGCGGCACCTTCTCGGCCGGGCAGATGGCGCGCGTGGGGCTCTGGGACGGCGAGTCGAACCTGGCGGGGTGGACGGCCCTGCTGGGCGAACGGCGCGGCACACCGGACGTCTCCTGCTATGCGGCTCCGGGCCGGGCCGAGGACCTCTCCGGGCTCCCGCCCGCCTTCATCGAGGTCGGCTCCGTGGAGGCGCTGCGCGACGAGGGGATCGCCTACGCCTCGCGCATCTGGGAGGCCGCCGGCGAGGCCGAACTCCACGTGTGGTCGGGGGCCTTCCACAGCTTCGACGAATGGGTTCCGGACGCCGTGGTGTCGCGCGCCGCGCATCGGACGCGGGTGGCCTGGATGCGCCGGGTACTGGCCGGGTGAGCACACCGGACGGACGCGCGCTCCGGGGGCCCGGCACGTGCCGGGCCCCCGGAGCGCTTGCACACGATGGGACGGAGCCGGCGGCTCCGTCAGCGCCGGTCGGCGGTGCCCGCCTGCGCGGCGTTCTCCAGCGTCTCGGCCAGGACCCGCCAGATCTCGGCGGCCAGGTCCATGTTCGACGCGCGGCGGGCCTCCTCGCCCAGCTGCTTGAGCCGGGCGCGCCCCTCCTGCTCGTGCCCCTCCACGATCAGCAGCAGGCTGTCGAGCGTCTGCAAGCGGATGCGGTCGCGGTAGGTCAGCACCAAATTGTCGAAGTCCAGCTGGTCGTGTGCCGCGCGGGCATCCGCGTACCGGCCCTCCTCGAACGCGAGGTGTGCCTGGAGGACCAGCAGTTCCTGCTGCTGGACGGGCGTGCCGATGAGCAAGAGCGCCGTCTCGGCCTGCGCGAGGCATATCCGGGCCTCCTCGGTGAGGGCGGGCCTGGACTGCAGGTAGAGGGAGGCCGCGGCGAGCCGCAGCCGCGCCCACAGGATGGGGTCGGCCCGGCTGTCGAGCGCCTGCATCGCCTGCCCCAGGTACTCGTGCACCGCCTCGTCGTCCCCCTGCCGGGAGCAGACGGTGGCCGCTGACCAGAGCGCTTCAGCGCGCAGCGCGTCCGGCCCGCCTTCCACGAGCGCGACGAGCTCCAGGGAATGCGCCCGGGCGTCCGCCAGACGGCCGGCCTCCGCCTCGGCCGAAACGAGCGCCAGCAGGGCGGTCCCGGTGTCGGAGACGGAGAGCCCGGAGTCCTTGGCCGTGTGGTAGGCGCTCTCGGCGAGCTCGAGTGCGCGGGCGACCTGGCCCACGGAGCGAAGAGAGCGGGCGAGCTGGGTCCTGGACCTGCACTGCAGCGCGGGGAGCCCGAGCCCGTCGGCCACCTCGGCCAGCTTCTCCAGGCACGCCAGTTCCTCGGTGCGCTCGCCCTTGCTGTGCCAGAACCTGGCGATCAGCCACAGGGCCTGCCAGCGCAGCTGGGGGTCCTCCTCGTCGGCGGTCGCGACGGTGTCGATGAGGTCTTCGACGGGCTCGTCGTCGGCACAGGAGGCGGCGATGCTGAGCGTCCGCGCCAGCGCACTGCCACCTCCGGTGGGAGTGCCGGCCGCGGGCAGTGCGTCGAACGCCATGCGGTCCACGCCCAGTTGCCCGGCGAGATACGTGATCACCCGCTCGGTGGGCTGCCGCGCGCCTGATTCAAGGCGCGACAGGTATCCCGTGGAGATCTCCTTGCCGGCCAGTGAGGCCTGGGAGAGTCCCCGTTCCAGCCTCAAAGCCTTGAGGCGCGCGCCGAAAGATGACTCGTCTGTCATGTGGAGCCCTGCAATCAATACTCGGATACAACCTGATCGCGTTCCCCCCGCAAGATCGCATTGACCGCCATCGTAGCCTCCCCACCGATTCGTTGGCAAGCAACTTGCCGGAGGGGTGCCTCGCGTAACTCACACACGGCTCACGGTTCTCATGACTGACCGATGGAACGGTTGGCAACCTTTGGCAAATCCCTTGCCATCCGGAGTCGGACGGTCTAGGTTGATCACGTTCGAGCCGCTTCGAGCAGTTATCGAGCGGATATCTACAACTGTCCGATCCTTTGTCATAGGATCTTCCATTCGGAGCCGAACATGCGTGCACGCGTACTTGCCATGTCCGCCGCTACCCTGCTCACCCTCGCCGTGGCCGCCACCTCAACCCCCGACCCCGGCATCGACTGGCCGGCGACGTCCGCCTCCCGGATCGCCGGCGACGGTGAGAGGGGCATCGACTGGCCGCTTTCCCCCGCGCCCGCCACCGCCTCCGCCGCCGGCATCCGCGACGGCGGGACCGGTGCCGTCGACTGGTCCTGAGACACATGGCCAAGATGCATCCGGACGAGGCGGACACCGATGAGGACCTCGTCCGGCGGCTGCTCCGCGGCCAGTTCCCCCACTGGGCGGACCTGCCGGTACGGCGGCTGGAGTCGGGTGGGACCGTCAACGCGATCTACCGGGTCGGCACCGGGCTGACCGTCCGGCTGCCGCTCACCGCGGGCGGCGCCGGAACGCTCCACCGGGAGGCCTTCTGGCTGCCGCGGCTGGCACCCCTGGTGCCCGTGCCCGTGCCGGAGGTCGTGGGGCGGGGCGAGCCCGCCGAGGGCTATCCGTGGGAGTGGGCCGTACACCGGTGGATCGACGGCGAGGTGCTGGTCGAGGGCCGGGTGGACGAGCCCGGGCAACTGGCCCGCGACCTCGCGGCCTTCGTCACCGCCCTGCGCGAGGTGGCCACCGACGGAGGGCCTCCGGCTCACCGGGGCGATCCCCTGGCCGCGGCCGACGCGGAGACCCGCGCCGCGATCAAGGAGCTCCGGCACACCGACGAGCCGTTCGACGCCGAGGCGGCCCTCGCCGCGTGGGAGGAGGCGCTCGCCGCCCCCGCGTGGCCGGGGCGGCCGCGGTGGATCCACTCCGACCTCATGCCCAGCAATCTGCTGGGCGCCGGCGGCCGGCTGGCCGCAGTGATCGACTTCGGCACCGCCGGCCTCGGTGATCCCGCCGTCGACCTCATCCCGGCGTGGAACCTGCTGCCGTCCGCCGCGCGGCAGGTCTTCCGGGACGGGGTGGACACCGACGAGGCCACCTGGGTCCGCGGCCGCGGGTGGGCGCTGTCCATGGCGGTCATCCAGCTTCCGTACTACAGGAACACCAACCCGGTCATCTCGGCCAACGCCCGCCATGTGATCCCTCTCGTCGTGCCGGGGACAGCCTTCAGGCGAGCCGGAACACCGCCCTGGACAGGGCCTCGACCCGGGCCCGGTCGCGGCCCAGGGCGGCCGCGTCGGAGTGGGCCATGTGCACGGTCAGGGGACTGGACGGCAGGTCAATGGTGGGCCGGATCCGGTCGCCCGGCCCCTTCTTCACCGTGACCGCCCGCACCGACCCGACGTTCTCGATCTCTGCCAGGACCGATGTGTCCACGCCCGCCACGACCCCCGTGAGGTCCGTGGCGACGTGGTACACGAACGCCTCCTGGAGCTGCCGGTAGGTGCGGCCGGCGAACTCCCGTGCGAACTCGTCCGGGCGCAGCCAGGCCAGCGCGGCGGCCCGCGCCTGGTCGGCGCCACAGCATCCGGTGTCGAACTCGGGGTGCATGGCCCCGTTCATCCGGGCGCCGATCTCGACGAGCGCGGGCCCGTCGGCGGTCATCATCACCTCCGCGTGCGCCGCGCCGAACTCGATGCCGAGCGCGTCCAGGACGTCGTGGGTGTAAGAGGTCAGCTCCGCGACCACCGGGTCGTCCGGCGGGACGAGCACGTCGCGGTGGGAGACGTTGTGGGCACCCCGGCGGCGCTTGTCGTAGCGCCACACGCCGGCGTCGTAGCGGCTGCCGCGGCAGGACACGGTGTCGACGATGTACTCGGTGCCCGCGAGGTAGGACTGCGCCAGGACCTCGACGTTGGTCTGCCCGTACATGGTGACGGTGCCGAGGACGGCCGCTGCGGCGCGGCGCACCTCGGCCGCGTCGGCGCAGATGGACACGCCCTGGGCGCCCGAGGCGGCCAGCGGCTTGACCACGACCGGGTAGTCGCCCTGCTCCCGCGCCCACGCCACGACCGCGTCGACGTCGTCGGACTTGAACTGGCGGGCGCAGCGCACGCCGGCCTTCCGCACGGCCTCGATCATGAGGTACTTGTCCCGGCGCGCCGCCGACAGGGCGGAGCCGTTGGTCGCCAGGCCGAGCATCTCGGAGAGGGTGTCGGCGAGCGGTACGCCGGGCTCCTGCCCGGCCACCACCGCGTCCGGGCGCAGTTCGGCGAGCCGGTGCGCGGTCTCGGCGGGATCGCCGGCGACCAGGGCCGCCGTGTAGCTGCCGAGGTCGGGCGCCTTCATGGACTTCAGGGGTTCGGGCGTGCTCGACAGGTGCACGACGTCCGCGCCGAGGCCGGCGAAGGCCGCTCGAAGGTGTCTGCCCGTCCCGTACGCGTCGACGAGGACGACCAGGGGGTGATCAGCTCGCATGTGCTGCCTCCGTGGGGCATCCGGTTGCCATATGAGGCAACGTTAGTTGCCAAAATTATTGACCATGTAGGTAACATCTGTCACGCTTTCCGGGCAGAGCCGCTCCACTGAGCCCGAGCATCCGGCCGCCGGACGTGCCGGCCGCGCGCCGTTGTCCCCGCGCAATGCGATGTGGCGAGTTCATCCATACAGAACGGAGCCCTTATCTATGCCTGTCCAGACGATGCACACCCGCACCCGGCTGTCCGGACTCGACGACACGCAGAGAGCCCGCTTCGAGGAGTCCGGTTTCCTCGTGTTGCCGGGCTTCCTCCCGGACGACCTGGTGACCCGGGTCAAACAGGAAGTGGACACATGGGTCGACACCGGGCTGCGGGCCCGGTCCATCGCGTCCGCGCTGGCCTACGACACCCACGGAGTGCCGGACGTCATGGAGTTCGACCTCCCCGCGCACGGCGAACTCCTCGCCCACGAGCCACTGCTCCAGGTGGTCGGAGAGCTGCTGGGACCGGGGTTCGGTTTCCACCACATGCACAGCGACCGGCACGCACCCGACCTCCCCGGCAAGGGGTGGCACCACGACTACGAGCAGAGCGTCCAGTCACGCCGCACGCACACCATGCTCCACGCGCTGCACTACCTCGACGGCATCGACTCCGACATGGCCGGACTCGCCGTACTCCCCGGCTCGCACCGGGAGGTGGCCGGGAAGACGGCGTGCGCCCACCTGGGCACCAGCGTGCTGCCCGGCGAGGTGTACCTGGAGGAGCTGCCGGCCGGATCGACCGTCCTGCTGCACTCCGCCCTCTTCCACGCCCGCCGGGCCAAGCCGGAGTTCCCGGGGCGCCCGCGCTACTTCGTCGACTCCTCGTACTGCCAGGCCGGGACGGCGTGGCCGCCGGTGAAGCCGTACTGGCGCGAGATGCTGGCCCGCGCGCGACAGCTCGGACTCGCGGGCCCGCACTGGCCGGACCTCTTCGCCGAGCACCACTTCAGCGAATACACCAAGCCCGAGTGAGGGGCGATCAGATGCTGCACGCGGGAATCTCATGGCACCCGGGCGGGTACCGGCTCGCGGTGATCGGCCCCGACGGCCGCCCCGTCCGCACGCCCGGCGACTACCCGTCGCACCGGGCCGACGAATTGATCACGGAGCTGCGCCGGCTGGGCGACGGGCTCACCATCGTGGTGGAGAGCACCAACGGCACCCTGGACGGCCGCATGATGGCGGCCGGCCTGCGCGTCCACCGCGCCGACCCCTGGCTGCTGCCGGACCGCCCGCTGCTGGGCTCGGTCCCGGCGGAGGAACTGGCCCTCGTGAGCCTGCGCACCGGGCACGGCCTGGTCCGGCTGGAAGCCCACCGGGGCACCCAGACCGGCCGCGAGGACGAACTGGCCGCCCAGATCGCCTCGTCGGCGGACGCCGACCGTGAAC
The DNA here is from genome assembly GCF_003011965.1 of Streptosporangium nondiastaticum. Lineage (GTDB taxonomy): Bacteria > Actinomycetota > Actinomycetes > Streptomycetales > Streptomycetaceae > Streptomyces > Streptomyces nondiastaticus. The sequence continues at coordinate 73,533 of NZ_PXWG01000002.1, read as the reverse complement.
TCGCCGCGGCGGGCCGCTTCTTCAGCCACGGTGACCGCGAGCGCCGCGAGGTCGCGCTCACCTTCGACGACGGTCCGCTGCCGCCCTACACCGGCCGGATCCTCGACGTCCTGGAGCGCTACGGCGTCCCGGCGACGTTCTTCTGCGTCGGGATCAACGCGGGCGGCTTCGCCGAGGACCTGGCGCGGATGCGCGAGCACGGCCACGCCATCGGCAACCACACCTGGTCGCACCCCTTCCTTCCCGAGCTGTCGCGGCCGCAGCTGGCCGAGCAGATCGACCGCACCGCCGAGGCGATCGCCGAGGCGAGCGGAGGCGGGCGACCCCGGCTGTTCCGGCCGCCGTACGGATCGCGGACACCGGAGGTGATGGGCTGGCTCAAGGAGTCCGGCACCACCACCGTGCTGTGGGACGTGGCGCCGGACGACTGGGCCCTGCGGCAGGCCGACGCCATCGCGCGCGACGTGCTGGCCGACGTCCGGCCCGGCTCCGTGATCCTGCTCCACGACGGCGGCGGCGACCGGTCGCCCACCGTGGACTCGCTGCCGCTCATCATCGAGGGCCTGCTGGAGCGCGGGTTCGACTTCGTCCGGGTGGACGACATGATCGAACACGACCGGTCCGGGCTGGTGGTGCCCTCATGAGGAACTGGGCGGGCAACATCGACCACGGGGCGACCCCGGTGGCCCGGCCCGGGTCCGTGGACGCGCTGCGCCGGATCGTCGCGAACAACCGACGGGTGCGCGCGCTGGGCGCCGGGCACTCGTTCAGCGGGATCCTGGCCACGACGGGCGGGTTCGTCCGGCTCGACGGACTGCCGCCGGCCGTCGACATCGACCCGGCGGCGGCCACCGTCACGGTGACCGCCGGCATGCGGTACACCGACGTGGCCGCCAAGCTGCACCGGGCGGGCTACGCACTGGCGAACCTGGCGTCCCTCCCCGACCTCACGGTCGCCGGGGCGACCGCCACCGGCACCCACGGGTCCGGCGACGGCCGGCAGAGCCTCGCGGCCGCCGTGACCGGACTGGAGCTGGTCGGCCCCGAAGGGGACCTGGTCCGGCTGCGCCGCGACGTGGACCACGACACCTTCGCAGGATCGGTGGTCTCCCTCGGTGCACTGGGTCTCGTCACCCGGGTGACCCTGGAGATCGAGCCGTCGTTCCAGGTGGCCCAGTCGGTGCACACGCAAGTGCCGCTCGACGAGGTCCGGGACCGGTTCGACGAGGTGCTGGGCGCCGCCTACAGCGTCAGCGTGTTCACCAAGTGGGGCCACGACGCCACCGTGTGGCTGAAGCGCCGCACCGACCGGCCCGTGGTCGAGCTGGAACTCGGCACGCCCGCACGGAGCCCGCTGCATCCGGTGCCCGGGGCCGACCCGGCGTCGTGCACGGCCCAGCTGGGGGAAGCCGGCCCGTGGCACCTGCGGCTGCCGCACTTCCGCCCCGGCACCGTGGCCGACGTCGGCGACGAACTGCAGTCCGAGTACTTCCTCCCGCGTTCCGCAGCCCGTGCCGCCTTCGACGCGCTGCGCGGGATCGGCGGGCTCATCGGGCCGGTCCTGCACGTGGCCGAGGTCCGGACCGTGCGCGGCGACGACCTGTGGCTGAGCCCGGCGTACGAACGGGACTCGGCGGCGTTCCACTTCACCTGGGTCAAGGACCCGGCCCGCGTGCTGCCGGTGATCGCCGCCGTGGAGGAGCTCCTGGTGCCGCTGGGGGCGCGGCCCCACTGGGCGAAGCTGACGGCCATGACCGGGGCCGCCATCCGCTCGGGCTACCGCCGCGCGTCCGACTTCGACGAGCTGAGGGCCAAATTCGACCCCGACGGCAAGTTCGGCAACGCGTTCGTCGACGAGCTGCTGCGCGACGGGGCGCCGTGACCCGCCGCAGCAGGTCCGCTCCGGACCGGACCGATCCCCATCCCTTGACCCAGCGATCGTGGAAGGCACACGCGTGGAAAAGCGACTTCTGACCAGGACCGGGCGGAAGGTCTCCGTCGTCGGTCTCGGCACCTGGCAGTTCGGCGACGGATGGGACCACGTGCGCGAGCACGACGTCCGCGCCATCCTGGAGGCGGCCGTCGAATCCGGTGTCGACTTCATCGACACCGCCGACGTCTACGGCGACGGCCGCAGCGAGCGGCTGATCGGCCGGTTCCTGCGGGAGTTCCGCACGTCGCCGGGCGGACCGCCCACCGTGGCGACCAAGCTTGGACGCCGTGGCCCCCAGGAGACCGGGGCGTTCACCCTCGACAACTTCCGCGCCTGGACCGACCGCTCCCGGGCCAACCTGGGCACGGACGTGCTCGACCTCGTACAGCTCCACACCCCGCCGGACGCCGTGTTCGAGTCCGACGCGGTCTTCGACGCTCTCGACGTACTGGTCGACGAGGGCCGCATCAAGGCCTACGGGGTGAGCGTGGAGAGCTGCGCCCAGGCCATGACCGCCATCGCCCGGCCGAACGTCGCGTCGGTGCAGATCATCCTGAACGTGTTCCGCCGCAAGCCGCTGGAGCAGGTCCTGCCCGCCGCCCGGGCCGCGGGCGTGGGCATCATCGCCCGGGTTCCGCTGGCCTCGGGCCTGCTGTCCGGGAAGTTCCGGAAGGACACGGTCTTCGCCGCGACCGACCACCGCAACTACAACCGGCACGGCGAGCAGTTCGACGTCGGCGAGACCTTCTCCGGCGTCGACTACGAGACCGGTCTCGCGGCCGCGGGCGAGTTCACCGGCCTGGTGCCCCCCGGCGCCACGCCCGCACAGCTCGCCCTGCGGTGGGTCACCCAGCAGGACGGCGTCACCACGGTCATCCCGGGCGCCACCTCGGTGGGCCAGGCGCGGGCCAACGCCGCGGTCGGGTCCATGGAGCCGCTGTCCGAAGCGACCCTGGAACGGCTGCGCGAACTGTACGACCGCCGGATCCGCGCCCAGGTGCACCACCTCTGGTGACCCCCCGAACCCGAGACCGCGCGCACATTCCCCTTCCCCGGAGCCGCAGATGAAGATCGCCGGAGAGACCGTCCTGCTCACCGGTGCGACCGGAGGCATCGGCCGGGCGCTTGCCGCACGTCTGACCGAGGCCGGCGCCGACCTGATCGTGACCGGTCGCGACGCCGAAGCGCTGCGAGCGCTGGCGGACGGACTGGGCGCCCGGTGGGTGGCCGCCGACCTCGCCGACCCGTACGACGTGGAACACCTCGCGCAGGCGTGCGCCGGCACGGGGATTCTGGTGGCGAACGCGGCCCTGCCCGCCAGCGGTGACCTGCTGGAGTACACCCCGGAGCAGATCGACCGTGCCCTGGCGGTGAACCTGCGCTCGGCGGTCGTGCTCGCCCGGATGCTCGCGCCGGCGATGGCCGCAGCGGGCCGCGGACACCTCGCGTTCGTGGGATCGATGTCGGGGAAGGCCGCCACCCCCCACTCATCGCTGTACACCGCGTCGAAGTTCGGTCTGCGCGGCTTCGCCCACGCCCTGCGGCTCGACCTGCGCACAGCCGGCGTCGGGGTCTCGCTGGTCCAGCCGGGATTCGTCGCAGAAGCGGGCATGTTCGCCAGGACCGGGGCACCGCTGCCGCGTGGGGCGCGCGCGGTCACACCGGACCAGGTGGCATCGGCGGTGCTCAGGGCCGTCGAACAGGACCGCGGCGAGGTCAACATCGCCCCGGTCAAGCTGCGGCTGCTCTGCGCCCTGTCGGTGCAGTTCCCCGCCGCCGCGGCCCGGCTCCGGGGGAGGGGCGCCCCGGACGAGGGCGCCCGGCGCATCGTCGAAGCACAACGGGCGTCGCGATGAGGTGCCGGGCGGACGCGCGGTCCACGACAACCTCACGAGGAGTGAGCACATGAAGGAAAGCGTTCTCGTCATCGGCTCGGGCTACCTCCACTTCCGGGAGTACGCGCTCCGGGGGCTGGCCGAGCACTACCGTGTCGTCCTCATCGGTGCGCGCCCGCTGGACTGGCAGCTGCCGTACGCGGCCGAGTACCGGGAGACCGACCTCCAGGACGAGGCCGCGGTGTTCGCCGCCGCCGAGGAGCTGGCGGCGGGCAACCGCATCACCGGCGTGATCACATGGGAGGAGATGCTGATCGCGCGGGCCGCCGCGGTCGGCGCCCGGCTGGGCGTCCCGGCCATGCCGGTCGAGGCCGCGCGGGCATGCCGCGACAAGGCCGAGCAGCGCCGGCTCTTCCAGGAGGCCGGCGTCCCTTCGGCGCGGTTCCACCTCGCGGGTTCCGTGGCCGAGGCGGTCGCCGCCGCGGACGCCATCGGCTACCCCGTGGTGGTCAAGCCCCGCGGCCGGGCCGCGAGCGTCGCGGTCCAGATCGTCCGCTCCGAGGCCGAGCTGCGGGCGGCGTTCGACTTCGCCCGCAGCTCGGAGAACGCGTCCATCGCGGACGGGCTCGTCCTCGTCGAGGAGTTCCTCGCCGGCCCGGAGATCAGCGTGGACAGCTGGGTGCTCGACGGCAGGGTCGAGCCCTACGCGATCGCGCTCAAGCGCACCGGTTACGCGCCCTTCTTCGAGGAGGTCGCGCACGTGGTCGGCACGGTCCTCGACAGCGCGACCGAGGCCGCGGTCCGCGACGTGGTGATCCGCTCCAACAACGCCCTGGGCATCGATCGGACGGTCACGCACACCGAGCTGATGCTCACCGCCGACGGTCCCAAGGTGGTCGAGGTCAACGGCCGGCTGGGCGGGGAGCTCATCCCGCGCCTGGCCGAGATCGCGATCCCGGGCCTGTCGATCGGGGCGGTCCTCGGCGCGGTCGCCACCGGCCGCGAGCCCGACCCGATCCCGGCGCCCGGACAGCTGGTCGGCATCCGCTTCCTCTACCCCGCCGAAGACCTGACGTTCGACGACCTCGAGGTCCCGGCCGCCCTCCTCGGCGAGCCCTGGGTGCACGAGGTGCGGCGGGTCAGCGAGCCGGGCACCGAACTGCGGCTGCCTCCACGGCAGTTCCTGGGGCGGGCCGGATACGTCATCGCCACGGGCGCCGACGTCGCCGAGATCGACGCGCGGCTGCTGAAGCTCGCCGAAGCCACGGCCGTGCTCGGCGAACCCCTGCACATCTGAGCCTCCCGTACCACGAGCGCCCACGGTGGGCGCTCCGTTTCCCCTTCACCACGGATGGAGACACACCCCATGAAGAAGGCCCTGATCTTCGGCGAGTACAAGATCGCCCGGTTCCTTCCGGTCCTGCGCGAGCGCGGCTACACAAGCTTCGTCGTGTATTCGGCCGTCGAGTTCGACGCGGCCCTGGAGTTCGACAACGAGGGTGTCGAGGTCAAGCTGCTGAGCCTGGACTGGGACGCGGAGGACGTGCTTCGCGTGCTGGACACCGAGCGGCCCGACGTGGCCATCGCCAACCCGTACGCGCACGGCCAGGAGCAGCTGCCCATCGTCTACGGCCGGGCCGCCGCGCGGTGGGACGGCCGGTTCGTCGCCCACTCCGCCGAGTTCGCCGAGGTGGCCTGCGACAAGGTCAAGCTGCACGAGACCGGTGTGGAGCGCGGGTGGCCGGTCCCGGAGGGTGCGGTCTGCACGGACGCCGCCGCGGTCGCCGGCGCCGCCCGGGAACTGGGCTTCCCGCTCGTGATCAAGGAGGCCCAGGCCCAGGCGGGCGACGGACGGTTCTTCGCGGCATCGGCCGCGGAACTCGACGCCGTGCTCGCCCGGGGCCTGGCGTTCCCCGCGATCGTGCAGGCCTTCAAGGTGGGCGTCGAGACCGGCATCGAGCTGATCACCGCCGGCGGCGAGCTGATGCGCTGGCCGGTGGTGTCCATGGGCCCGCTGGACGCCGGGCTCGACCCCTCCCTGCGGGCGCGCGTCACACCGTACGCGCTCCCCGAGCGTGCCGCGGCGCGTCTCGACGCGTTCCTGACCGACATCCAGGACAACTTCGCCCCCTTCGGCCCGTGGCAGATCGACTTCGCCGTGGTCGAGGACGACATCGTCGTCCTGGAGATCAACCCGCGCCTCGGCGGCCTGTCCGACCTGGGGCTCACCGGCACCGGCACCGACCCGCACGCGGTGTTCACCGCGGCCGCGCTCGGCGAACCGCTGCCGCAGGTCACGACGCGCGCGGTGACCATCGAGCTGCCGTCGTCGGAGATCCCGGGCGTCGAGGTGCCCGCGCACCCCGAGGGGGCCGAGGTCATGCGGGTGACCGCGCGCAAGCCCACCAACCGGTGCTTCATCAACACCGACCGCATGCAGCTGGTCACCACGATCGGCAACCTGGACGCGGGCAAGCGCTGGGTGAAGGAGCTCGACGCCGCGGGCCTGCTGCGCTGCTCGGTCGAGTCCGCGTTCCAGCAGCTGGAGCAGGGCTTCGGCGTGTTCGGCGGGAAGGCGGAGTCGCTGTGAGGGTGCTGATCGCCGGGCTCGGTGACAACAAGGATTTCGGGCTCAAGTCGCTGCGTGACGCCGGGCACTTCGTCGGGGTCATCGACCTGCCGCACCGCGTCCCCGTCAACCACTGCGACTGGTGGCGCGCGGGCGACCGGTTCTCGGTCGACTCGATGTTCGAAGCGGCGAGTTCGGCCGGCTTCGCGTGGGACGCGGTCCTCTGCTGGGAGGAGCTGTCCACCGACATCGCCCGGGAGGTCGCGCAGAAGCTCGGCGTGCCGGCGCCACGGATGCCCGCGGGCCATTTCCGCGACAAGGGCGTCATGCACGGCCGCCTGCGCGAGCAGGGCGTCCCCTCACCCCAGCTCGGCGTGGCCCGCACCGCCGAGGAGTGCGAGCGGCTCGCCGGCGGGCGCTTCCCGGTCGTGGTCAAGCCGACCGACTACGGCGGCAGCGGCGGGGTCAAGGTCGTCGACGACCCGCGCGACCTCGCCGAGGCCTTCCGGGCCGCGGCTGCGCTGGCGGCGAGCGGACGGGTCGCGGTGGACCGCTACGTGGTCGGGAAGGAGTACAGCGTCGAGGCGGTGACATGGGCACCCGGTGAGACACAGGTCCTCGCGATCACCGACAAGTACCTGACCAGGCCGCCGTACTGCGTCGAGACGGGCCACGTGTCACCCGCGGCGGCATCGGACGAGGACCGTGAGCTGCTGACGGCGGCGACGGTCCGCGCGCTCGACGCGCTCGGCATGGAGGCGGGCGTCTCCCACGCGGAATTCCGCATGACCGGGACGGGCCCCGTCCTGATGGAGATCGCGGGACGTCCGGCAGGCGGCCAGATCCCGAGACTCGTCGAACTGGCCACCGGATGGAACCTGAACACCGCGGAACTCGCGGCCGTGGTGGGCGAACGCACGGTACCGGGGGCGCCGGCCGCCGAGTGCTCGGCCATCCGGTTCTTCGTCGGTGACGGCCGGACGCCGTTCCGTCACCCGGTGACGTGGGAGAAGGCGAGCCGGCCGCCGCTCGCGGGGGCGCTGCGCGAGCTGCGCTACTTCGCGGGCGAGGGCGCGGTGGCGCGGGTGCCGCGCGGCCCGGAGGACCGGCTGGGGTACGCGATCTTCGCGGGCACCCGGGCGGAGACCATGGCGGCGCTGGCCGCGCTCGACGACGGCACCGAGGAGTACCGCGGTGACTAGCACCCCTGCCCGCCCGGCCGGTCCGGGCGGGCAGGAAGGGCGCCCCCTCACGCAGGGGGCGCCGGCCGCCACGCCGGACCGGGGCCTGTGGCACAACCACGACTTCCTCAAGCTGTGGTCGGGGGAGACGGTTGCCGCGCTCGGCTCCCAGGTCACCCAGCTGGCACTTCCGCTGCTGGTGCTGGGCACACTGGGCGGCAGCCCGTCGCAGATCGGACTCGTCACGGCGATGCAGTTCCTGCCGGCGCTGTGCGTCACCCCGTTCGCCGGCCTGGTGATCGACCTGTTCGACCGCCGGCTGATCATCCTGGTGGCCAACGCGGTGCGTGCCGTGGCACTGGCCACGGTGCCGGTTCTCTACATGACCGACACCCTGTCCGTCCCGGCGCTGTGCGCGATCGCGTTCGTGGTCGGCTCGGGCACCGCGGTGTTCGACGTCGGCTATCTGGCCTACCTCCCCGCGCTCGTGCCGCAGCGTCACCTCGTGGACGCCAACAGCAAGTTGCAGGGCTCCTACGCCGTCGCCCAGATCGGCGGCTCCGGAGTGGGCGGCCTGCTGATCAAGCTGCTGGGCGCGTGGTTCGCGATCCTGGTGAACGTCGTGGCCTACCTGGCGGCGTTCGCGACCATGTTCCTGATCCGGCACCGGGAGCCGCCCCGCGACCCGTCGGCCGCTCACAGGCCGCGGCCGGCCGACATCCTGACGAGCTTCGGCCTGCTGTGGCGCAACCGGACCCTGCGCATGCTGAGCGCGCGGGCAGGCTGGTTCAACATGTGCGAACAGGCGATCCTCACGCTGTTCCTCGTCTACGCCGTGAAGGAACTCGGAATGGACGCGGGCGGGGTCGGCTTCGTCCTCGCCTTCGGCAGCGTCGCCTCGCTCGCCGGGGCGGCGGTGGCCAAGCGGGTCGGCAACCGTTTCGGGTTCCCGAGGATCCTGATCCTGGCCAGCAGCGCCTCGTCCGTCGCGCCGATGCTTCTGCTGCCGACCGGAGGGGCGGGCACCGGATGGAACTTCGCGCTGGCGACGCTGACGTTCGCCGTCTACGGGTTCGGCCTGACCATCTACAACGTCCACGTGGTCGCGTTCCGGCAGACGGTGATCCCGTCCGAGGTGCTGGGCCGGGCCACCGCCGCGTACCGGATGCTCACCTACGGGCCGTTCCCGCTCGGTGCTTTCCTCGGAGGCGTGATGGGCGAGCGGCTCGGGCTGTGGAACTCACTGCTCGTCTTCGCGGTCGCCTCGCTCGCGGGGTGGGTGCTGTTCGTCCTCGCCTGCACGAGGCTGACGGAGACGGAGACGGCGCAGCCGGTGTCATCCTGATCGCAGGCTCCGGCGAAGAGCCCGGGGCCGCCGTCCGGCCGGGCAGCGGTGGCTGCCGCACCTCGCCCCGCACGTGCCGCCGGCCGTGCCGGTGCCGCTGGGGCAGGGCCTTCCGAGCGAGGACTACGGCGGGTGCAGGGCCTTCCGGGCGAGGACTACGGCCTCGCCCGGTCGGTGTGCTGACGGCTCGACGGCGAGAACCTCTTCGACGCACCCGTCGTCGAACCGCACGCCGCCGCCGTCGGCCTTGGTTGCTTCGTCGCGGCGCCGCGACGCGTCGGGTCCGCCGGCGCGCCGCGGTCGTTCCGCGGTGATCCGGGGACCCGGCCGGTGCCGAGGTCCGCGCCGCGGTCAGGGATCCGGGCGCGGACGGCACGGTGGACCCGGGGCGGCGGCCGGGCCCTGCGCTTCGGGCTCACCGCGGAGCATTGCCGGCACGGCCTCAAGCCCGTGCCGGCAGGTGCAGGCCACCGCGCAGCGGCCGAGACCATCGCCGGCCACCACAACTCCTGACGCCCGGTACCGAAGTCCCCGTTGCCGGCCCGCCCTCCGGGTGGCCGGCAGCGGGGACTCGGCGTCCTTGTAGCAGTCCGTCAGCCCGTACGTAACGTGAAGCGGCCCGGAGCAGGAGCTCCGGGCCGGAACGGGGCGGCCCCCACGGCGGGGGCCGAAGGGGCCGTGGCCGGCGGGCACGGGTGCCGGGCCGGCCGGATGGCTGCGGCCCGGCACGGCACCCGGGTCAGACGGCCGGCCGGGTCCTGCCCGCCCACGCCACGAGGGGCCCGCTGCCCAGGCCGACGAACAGCAGGAGGGCGCCGAGCAGCAGCCAGCCGGGCAGCCCCATCCCGAGGGGCAGCAGACTCATCACCGCGGGTGCGACCGCCTCCACGGCTCCGCTGCCCAGCCCGAACACCCCGGCGTACTGGCCCTGGAGGTGAGCCGGCGCCAGGCCGAAGCAGTACTCGGTCGAGGCAGCCGCGTACCAGAGCTCGCCGAGCGCGAAGACGGCCATGCCGCCCAGCAGCAGCCCCGTCGCCACCCAGCGGGAGGGGCCGTGGGCCGACGCCATGAGCATGAGCCCGGAGGCGAACGCCGTCCCCGCCCAGGCCATGCGCCGGCCGGCCGCCCGCACGTCGTGCACACCACGGCTCACCTTGACCTGGAGCAGCACCACGAAGGCCATGTTGAGCACCAGGACCGCCGAGACCGCCCACCGGGGCGCGCTCGTGTGGGCGACGATCCACAGGGGGAGCAGGAACCCGGACACGGCGTAGTTCAGCGACAGCACCGCGTGGGCCGCCGTGGCACTGAGATAGGTGCGGTCGCGCAGCGCGGCCCAGCCGCGCTCCCCTCTCTCCGCGGTTGCCGTGATCCGCGGCAGCCGCAGGAGGATGAGCCCGCAGCTCACGTACGCCAGGGCCCGGCAGACCACCAGGGCCAGGTACGCGGGCCTGGTGTCGATCTGGATGGCGAAGCCGGCGGCGACCGAGCCCAGCGCGAGGGCCAGGTTGGTCACCGACCGCAGGTAGCCGATGAACACCGTGGGGTTTCCCTCGGAGACCCCGCGGATGAGCGGCGCCTTGCTGGCCACGTCCGCCGGGATGATCATGCCCGCGACCAGCGAGACCGCGAGGAAGGACCAGAACGAGCCGACGAGCGTGAAGCAGGAGATGGCCGCCCCGCCGCTGAGCATCACCGAGACGTGGACGCGCTTGGGCCCCCACTGGTCCGCCAGCCGCCCGACCAGGACCCCGGCGACCAGACCCGTCATGGCTCCGCCGAACAGGCCCACGGCGACCTGCCCGGCCGGCAGCCCGACGACACGGGTGAAGTACAGCGCGCTCGCGGTGGTGAACATCCCGCCGCCGAAGCTGTTCGCGAACGTGGCGAAGGTCAGGATCCGCTGCGCCGGTGACTCGGGCAGCAGCCTGCGCACACCACGGACGGGCGCGCGCACGGACGTCACTGCCACAGCGCGTCCCCGAAGTGGACGCCCGGCCTCAACACGGTCTGCAGCTCGCGCAGTTCCCGCGGCTTGAGGCCGTCCGGGACGACCCGCAGCTGCGGGCCGAACCAGTCCCAGACCTCGTCGAACCGCTCCTGGAGTTCCTCGGCGGTGTCCGCCATCACCAGGAACTGGCCGATCCGGTGGTCCGTGCCGGCGACGGAAGGACTGCGGTCACCGACGGGCCGCTCGATCCGGACGAACTCCACCCCGGGCCTTGCCATGACCTCGGCCGCGGAGGGGTAGCCGAGCAGCAGCCCCGGAGGAGCGGTGAGGTACGCGCCGCCGACGGCGCCAGGGAGGATCTTGACGTCCAGCTCGGGACGCCGCCCGAGCGCGACCTGGATCGCCGTCTCTGCCAGATCTACGTTGAACTTGGCCTGCACGACTTCCTGCACCAGAGCGCCGCCCCGGCGCGCGGCACACTCGCCGAAGGTGAGCGCACCGCTTTCGGGATCGTGGAAGAGCTCCATGTGGAACATCCCCTGCCGCAGCCCCAGGGCCGCGAGCGAGGCCGTGATCACGGGAAGCGCCCGGTCGTAGGCCCAGCTCTCCCGGGCGGGGTCGAAGTGGCGGAAGTTGAGCGGCCGGCCGGTGTCCACCGCGGTCAGGCACGGATCGCCGTACCGGCCGAGCGCGCAGAAGAGCAACTCGCCGTCGAACAGGACGCCGTCCGCGATCCACTCCTCGCCGCGGACGAACTCCTCCAGGACGAAGGTGCGCTGCTCGGTGCGCTGCCGCCGGTACTCCGCGCTTCGGCGGCGCAGGTCCGCCACCGAGGAGACGACGGAGGTCCGCACGGTGGCCGCCCCCGCCACCGGCTTCAGCACGGCTTTGGCGAAGCCGAGCTCGGTCACGCCCGAGACCTCGTGGACGTCGTCGACGACGACGGCACCCGCCGTGGCCAGGCCGGCCGCCCTGATGTGCTGCTTCTGCACCGACTTGTCCCGGAAGCGCACCGCGACCTCGGGCGGGACGGCCGGCAGTCCGAGATGCGCGGCCAGCAGACCGACCATCACCAGGGAGTCCTCGGCGGTGGTGTACACGGCGTCGAAGGACCGGGAGGTCAGCCCGGCGCGGGCGAGTGCCATGAGGACGGCCTCGGCGCTGGTGTGGTCGTCGACGAGGAGCACCGTCACCTCGTCCGGTATCGCGATGTGTCCCTGGTCCCAGGAGGCCGCCCCGCAGATGACGGTGGTCTCCAGGCCGAGGCGTACGCATGCCCGCATGCCGTAGCGGTCGAGGCCCACGATCAGGATCCTGGGTGGGTTGGTGTGCTCCATGCGCTGCCTTCCTCGTGCTCTGAAGTCGTGCCACGGAGTTGCCGTCTTCGGCAACGGTCTGGCGACTTATTAACCCAGCATTGAAAGTGGGTTGTCAATTATGGCAAGAAATATTGCCTATATGGGGCAACACGGCTCCGCGGGCTGAGAAGGCAAGGCGGGTCGCGATGCGGGGGCGCGGTGCGGGCGGGTCTTCGTTGCGGGCGACCCGGCCGCTGTCCTCACCCGTATGGCCGCGATCGCCGCCATGTGGCGAGCCCCACCCGCCCGGCGCGTCATTGTTCGGCGGACCTGATCGACCACGGGAAAATAGTGATCACGAGCTCTCTCGGGGACGCGAGCTCTCCGGACGAGAAGCGGAGATGAATGCAGGGGTGAAGGTCTTCGGTGGTCCGGTCGAGTCCGCCGCGCCGCTCGCGCCCGGCCCGGCCGCAGGCGAGAAGGGGCTCAAGGCCGGTGCCCTGGGACTGGCCTCCTCGGTCGCCATGGGCCTGTCCTCCACCGCCCCGGCGTACAGCCTGGCGGCGACGCTCGGCCTGATCGTCGCGGCGGTCGGCCTCCAGGCCCCGATCGTGACGATGCTGGCCTTCGTCCCGATGCTGCTCATCGCGTACGCCTACCGGGAGCTCAACGCGGGCGACGCCGACTGCGGGACCACCTTCACGTGGGCCTCCCGCGCCTTCGGCCCGCGCATCGGCTGGATGGGCGGCTGGGGCATCATCGTCGCCGACGTCATCGCCATGGCGAACCTCGCGGAGATCGCCGGCATCTACGGCTTCCGGCTGCTGGGGTTCGACTCGCTCGCCGAGGACCGGCTGTGGACCACCGTCGCGGGGGTCACCTGGATCGCCGCGATGACCGCGGTCTGCTACGTGGGCATCGAAGTGTCGGCGGTCCTCCAGCGCTGGCTGGTGTGCGCCGAACTTGCGGTGCTGATCTTCTTCGCGGTGACCGCCCTGGTCAAGGCCTACACCGACGGGCCGCCGACGGCGATCCACGTCTCCGTCTCCTGGTTCAACCCCCTCCACGTGCCGTCGGTCAGGGAGCTGACCGCGGGCCTCCTCGCCGCGGTCTTCATCTACTGGGGCTGGGACACCGCCGTCGCGGTCAACGAGGAGACCGCCGACAGCAGGAACGTCCCCGGACGGGCGGCGGTCGTCTCCACCGTGCTCCTGCTGGGCATCTACGCCCTGGTGGCGACCTCGGCGCAGGCGTACGCCGGGATCGGCACCGAGGGCACCGGCCTGGGCAACACGGCGAACTCCGGAGACGTGCTCTCCGGCCTGGGCGGTGCCGTCTTCGGCACCACGGGCCCCGGCTGGTTCTTCACCAAGGTGCTCATCTTCACGGTGCTGACCTCGGCGGTGGCATCCACCCAGACCACCATCCTGCCGCTGGCCCGCACCGTCTTCTCCATGGCGGCCCACAAGGCCGTCCCCTCGCGCTTCGCCCGCGTGCACCACAGGTTCCTCACCCCGACCTGGTCGACCGTCGGCATGGGCCTCATCTCCATCGGCTTCCTCGTCCTCCTGACCGTGATCAGCCGCGACGTGCTGGCCGACTCCATCAAGGCGGTCGGCCTGGCGATCGCCTTCTACTACGGCCTCACCGGCTTCGCCTGCGTCTGGTCCTATCGCGGGCGGCTCACGCGCAGCCCCCGGGACCTGCTGTACAAGGGGGTGCTTCCGGGGCTGGGCGGGCTCCTGATGCTCAGTCTGTTCTGCTACGCCGCCTTCGTGGTCTACGCCGCCCCGGACTACGGCTCGACCTCCTTCGACCTGCCGCTCCTCGGGCGAACCGGCAGTGTGAGCGTCGTGGGCCTGAGCGCCCTGCTGGTCGGTGTCGTCCTGATGCTGATCATCACGCGGGAACACACCGCCGCCCTCAAACTGCAACGCGATCTGCTGCCCCCCGACCTGCCGTCGCTGTCCGGTGTCGAGGCGGCCAGCCGCTACGTGCCCGCCGACAGCCGCTCCGGGGTGGGCGGCGACTGGTTCGACGTCATCCCGCTGTCGAGCTCCCGTGTCGGCCTGGTGGTCGGGGACGTGCGCGGCCACGGGCTGCGCGCCGCCGCCACCATGGGCCGGCTGCAGACGAGCGTACGTGTCCTGGCCCGGCTCGACCTCGCCCCGGACGAGCTGCTCGCGCACCTGGACGACGTGGTCGGGCGGACCGCCGAGGAGCGCGCCGCCGAGGAGCGGGCGCACGGCCGCGGCGGGGGCACGCCGGCGGCGGACGGCGACGAGGCCCTGGGGGTCACTTGCCTGTACGCCGTCTACGACCCGGTGTCCGGGCAGTGCAGCATGGCCCGCGCGGGCCACTCGCCGCCCGCCGTCGTCGACCCCGCTCGCGGTGCCGTCAGCCTTCCGGGCCTCCCGGAGGGCCCGCCCCTGGGCCTGGGCGGCGCGCCCTTCCAGAGCGTGGAACTCCAGCTGCCCGCCGGCAGCCTGCTCGCCCTGTTCACCGACGGTCTCGTCCAGGCCCCGGGCCACGACACCGGGACGGCGCTCGGCCTGCTCACCGGCGTCCTCACCGAGTGCCGGCGCCCCCTGGAGGAGCTCTGCGACCGCACCATGGCCGAGCTGCTGCCCGGCCCGGTGGACGACGACGCGGCCCTGCTCCTGGTCCGTACCCGGATGCTCGGCGAGCACCAAGTGGTGGTCTGGAAGCTGGACGCCGCCCCCGCGAGCGCCGCGCGGGCCCGGTCCCTCACCAGTGGGCAACTGGACGAGTGGGGGCTCGAGGACCTGTCGTTCACGACCGAGCTGATCGTCAGTGAGCTGGTGACCAACGCCGTCCGCCACGCCTCCGGCGGACCGGTCCACGTCCGGCTGATCCGTGACCGCAGCCTCGTCTGCGAGGTCGCCGACACCGGCCACACCTCGCCCCACCTGCGCCACGCCGCCGCCGACGACGAGGGTGGCAGGGGCCTGTTCATCGTCGCCCAGGTCACCCAGCGGTGGGGCACCCGCTACACCCCCACGGGCAAGACCATCTGGACCGAGCAGCCTCTCCCGGCCGCGGAGTAAGCCCCCGGCCCCCGGAGCCCGGCCCCCGGCTCAGTGTTGACACCGGCGACCAGGGCGAGCGGCGGCCCGGCGTGTGCAAAGCCGCCACTTCTACAGACGTTCACGCCTCCGTGGTGGTCATTGCGAGGACCACCAGGTCGACGAGGTGACGGCGGTGAAGCCCAGCGACTCGTACAGCGGCCGTCCGAGCCGTGAGGCAGTGAGCGTCACCGGAAGGTTCGCCATGGGCGCGAGCGAGCCGAGCATGACGGCCCGCCCGGCGCCGCGGGAGCGGTGCGCCGACGGCGTGCCGACCCAGTAGTGGCTGCCGAACCCGTCGTGGACGACCGTGACTCCGGCTCCGACCGTCTCGCCGTCGAGGACGGCGAGAAAGACGTCCACGCCCGGCTGCTCGGTCAGCGCCGGGGGGAACATCTCGCCGGGACGGTAGGGGGTGAATCTGGTCAGCCCGAAGCCGTCGATCACGATCTGCTCGGCAGCCTGCAGCTCGTGCGTCTGCTGGGCCCGGACCACCTCCATCGCGGGGGCGGCGACAGGGCCGGGCGGGCGCAGCATGATCGGCATCTGCCAGTTGCGCATGCCCAGGTGACTCAGGTCGGTGGAACTGAACGGATCCTCGACGTCCACCGGTCCGGTCGATCGGCCGGCCAGCTCGGTCAGCTCGGCGAGCTCGTCCGCGTCGGGGTCGGGCTCCTGCAGCAGGACGCGTGTCCCGGCGCGCTCGCTGCCGAGCACGGCGAGGAAGCTGCGCCGGCGGATCACCTCGTGGCCGCGGGAGCTTCCGGTCGCGGCCCAGAACGCGGCGGAGTTGCGGGCCTGGCGTATCACCGCGTCGTCGAAGGCTGCGGGGTGATCCGGATGGTCCTGCCTGCTTCGACCCTCGACACGGACGTCGGGGGTGGTCTGCCGGGTGTTGGCCACGGGTGGCTCCTGTTCAGTGACTGTGCGGTGATCCGGGCGAAGGAGCAGACGGGGCCCGAGTGGAAGTCGACTCGGGTCTTCGTCGCGCCTCCGGCCCAACCACGTAATGTCTCTGATGGCTGAACAGATCTCAACCGAGATTTGCTGAGCACGGCGCTGTCGTGGACGGAGGAGGGCCGGGGCGCGCCCCGACCCTCCAGCCGGGTTCTGCTACGGCCAGCCCTGCAGCACCTTGGCGGGGGCGGTGTTCCAGCTCTTGGGTATGAACGTGATCATGTAGGTTCCGCGGTCGAAGTCGGCGTACCCGGCGGACCAGTTCCGGAACTTGCTCTCGTATACGTGCATGGGGCCCAGGCCACTATTGGGCGAGTGATAGTGGTCGCCGTGGGTCCATACCGTCTTGTCGGCATCCGCTTCCGTTTGGGCCCCGAACCAGCCGTAGTCGAAATTGACCCAGCTCTCGCCGGGGTTGGCGGGGCTGCGCGGGATGCTCCTGTCCTTCGACATGTCGACCAGGCCGGTACGCTGGTCGGGGCGGAAGGCGTCCGGGTCGCCGTACTTCCTCTTGTCGGAGGGGCCCTGTTGGTTCTGCCCGCTCCAGAAGTGCTTCGAGTAGATCACCGCCTTCATCCTGGACGGGTCGTAGTTGCCTCCGTCTCTTTCTTTGAAGGACGGTGTGTTCCTCAGTGCCGAGTAGAAGTTCGAGCGGCTGTCCTCGTGGAGCAGAGCGTCATTGCTGTTCGTGAGCTCCGTCTTGAGGTTGTCGATGTACGTCCCCTCGTCGTGGGCGCTTTCCAGGGCCTTGTTGAGGAGGGACGCCACATCGCGCGCCCGCTTGAACCCCTTCCCCTCGTCGAAACTGTCCTTGGCGATGCGACCCTCGAACTCCGCCCGGGTTTCGTCGCGTCGGGGGCTGGTGTTCTTGAGGTCGTTCTTGTACTTGTTCTCATCGAAGAACGCGAACGCCAGTTTGTTCGCCGGGTAGGGACCCGAGTTGACCCAGGTGACGCCGACGCAGCCGTAGGACAGCTTTTCTCTCTGCTCTTCGGTCATCTGCTGCTTCTTGCCGTCGCGGTGGCTGTAGACCTGCTGCCACTTGCGTATGTAGTTGTTGATGACCGTGGTGGCCCTGCCTCCGTAGGCCCGGTACGCGTCGGGCATCCTTTCGAGCGGCTCGGCCGGCGGGGTTTCCCTGTCGTCGGTGGAGCCGGGGGCCCGGAAGGACGGGCCGGCGCTCGGAGGCAGGGCGCTTTCGTTGAGCGCGTTGATGTTCTTGACGTCGTCCGCCGTCAGCCCGTGCGTTTCGGCGTAGGACCCCTTCTCTTCCCTGTCGCCGTTGCCGGCGGCCTGGCTGACCGACGGGATGAATCCGGCGGTGCATATGACTGCGCCCGCGGTGGCGAAGGTGAGGATTCTCAGGCGTTTTTGCATGGAAATCAGCAACTCCCTTGTGGTGAATGTCGGGAAACGAGGGCATGCGAGAGCGCGGCGCAATGGAGGGGGAGGGGGATTGCGGCGATCTGCCGACGGCAGGAAGGCCGCCGCCGCGAGGCGGAAGGGGCGGCAGCAGGCGGCCCGGTCGGGCGGGGCCGGGCCCGGTCGGGCGGGGCCGGCGCTACATCAAGGTCGTCGCCGAGGCGACGACGCGGGCCCGGCCCGGGTGGTCGGGGTTGCCGTAGCGGACCTCGACGCGCGGGTGGGAGCGCATGAACTCGGTGTCGACCAGGCGGACCTGGCCGGGGTGGTCGACCGTGCGCACGGCGATGTCCGTGTCGAGGAAGAAGCTGAACTCACCCGTGGCCGGGGCGTAGACGAAGAACTTACCGCCCTTGAACTTCTGCTGCGCGATGTCGTCCGTCAGGACCAGAGACCAGAAGCCCGCGCAGCGGCCTGCGGGACACATGAACCGGAAGTCGGCCCGCAGGCCTTCCAGTTCCATCCAGCGGAAGGGGTTGTCGTCCCTCGCGCCGGTCGTGGCGGGGGTGGCGGCGGTCGCCGGGGCGGTCGTGGCCGGGGCGGCGGCCTGGGCACCCTGGGCGAGGGGCAGGGCGAGGGCCGCGGTCACGGCGACGGTGGTGAGGGTGCGGAGAACGGTTCTGCGTATCACTTCTCGTCTCCTGGATGAGTGATCAGGCTGATACGAGCAGTGATCATGTCTCCGTGTTAACTTCCCGGCAACATCATGGCTTTGAAACCGGCCAATCTGCTGATAAGGCGGTATCTGGCCATGCGTCTGATCCGGCTGGGTGTGGGGGGAAGCGATGTTCGGCCGGATTCTGTCAGGGTTCGCCGACGGGTGTGCACCCTGCTGCGGTCCGGAGCGGGCGGGGGCGGGGCGGGCGCCGTGGACGAGTGCCGCGGACGAGTGCCACGGCGGGGGTGGCTGTACGTGTGGGCGGTGCGGGCGGTCGGCGCCCTTGCCACTGCGAGCGGAGACAGCGAACCGTACGCCGGCGGCAAGGGCGCCGGGGCCTCCCACGTGATGCAGCGCCCGTCGAGAGCGTGTTCCAGCCTGCGCCGGGCAGTGGCCGGGTCGCCTCAGCGACGGTGGCCGGGGTGATGCCGGGGGAGGTGCCGCGGGCCCGGGCGTTTTCGGTGGCCGCAGAGCCCGGCAAGGTGCCGACGACCTCCGCCGGTGCGGAGACCGGGGCTGTGGCGCGCCGCAACAGGTCACTGACGGGAGTTTCGCAGGCCGCGATGGTCGACTTGATGTCACCTTCGCCGTAATGGTTGAAAAGGACGTGCAGGGTGAGAGATTTGTGGCCGGCACGCTTGGACGGCGAGGTGGAGAAGGACGGCCCTGAGCAGGGTGCTTCCCGGTCGGCACGGGCAGGGCAGCGCTCCTGACCGGCGCGCCCGAAGCCGACGGCGTGGAACCGCAGAAGGACGCGGGGGAGGAGAGGCCTCGGGCTACCGCCCCGCGATCAGCGGCAGCAGCAGCGCCGCGGACCAGCTGAAATTGGGCGAGTTGAGGGCGGCTCCGCTCAGTGGGTCGTAATTCTCCATGATCGGCCCGTCGCCGGTCAGACCGGCCGCTTGCCCCGTCAGTCTCGTGGCCAGTGCGTCCGCGTCACGGCCGAATCCGTAACGGCGCAACCCGGCGATCGCGAAGTACGCCTGGTCGAGCCAGACGGGGCCGCGCCAGTACTGCCGCGCGGCGAAGTACGGCGAGCTCCTGGAGACCGTCGGCAGGGGCATCTCGGTGGCGAATTCGGAGGGATCCAGGAGCCGTCCGCGTACGGCGGCGGCCTGCGCCCGGGTCGCGACGCCACCCCACAGGGGGATCGCGCCCTCGATGCCCCGGCCCCGGTCCGTCAGCCGGGTGCCGGAGCCGACCGCGGTGTCGTAGAACCAGCCGGTCGCCGGGTCGTACATCCTCTCCCGTACGGCCCTGCCGGTCGCGGCAGCCTTGGCCCGCCAGCCGTCGGCGGCCGCCCGCTTCCCCAGCTCCGCGGCGACCCTGCCCAGATGCTCCTGGTCGACGGCGAGATAGGCATTGAGGTCCACGGACTCCTGGGTCAGCGAGTAGCCGATCACCTGCCCCGAGCCGTCCCGGTTCGGCACGACAGCGGTGCCCAATGCGGCGTCGAACCGGGGCGCGTCGTCCATGCCGCTCTCCCAGGCCGCGGCCAGCCGCCGCTGCCCGGGCGAGCTGTTGGCGGGGTCCACGGTCGCGCCGTACTCCGCGAGCCCGTTGTGGTCGTGGTCCCGGTTCCGGTACCACCACTCCTCGTACGCGGCCAGCTTCGGGTACACCTCCCGCAGGAAGTCCTTGTTCCCGCTCCGCTCGTAGACCTGCCACACCGACCAGGCGCCCAGCGGCGGCTTGCTGTTCCGCTCGTTCCAGTTGGTCCCGCCCCGCTGCGGGTCGTTGTAGAAGACGGCGTCCGGGATCATCCCCGCGTCCTGCGGGCGGGTCGTGGAGCCGGGACGTATCTGGTGGTCGAGCACCGAGCGGATCTGTGCCTCGGCGAGCCCCGTGTCGAAGCGTGCCGTGCCGACCGCCTGCTTCCAGGTGTCCCAGGCCCAGAATCCACCCGCGAACCACTTGTAGGAGAGGGACGGCGTGATCCCGTCGTGCGCGAGGCCGCCTGCGGCGCTGCGCCAGTTGGTCACCAGCGTCTCCAGCGCCTTGACGGCAAGCCGCCGCCGGCCGGCCGGGACCCCGGCGGTTACCCCGTCGACGTACCCGCGCCAGCGCGCGTCGCCCGCCCGGACCGTCCGCACCGGATCGGCGAGCACCCGCCGTGCCTCACCGGCTTCCGCGGCGCGCTCGGCCTCCGTGAAGGTGTAGCTCTCGGTCCGGTCCAGGGCGCGCGCCGCGCCGGGTGCGAGGGTGAAGGGCGCGGCCAGTTCCGTACGGTAGGAGTCCCCGTCTTCCGACACCGTCGTACGCACCGGGTCCCGGTGCCGGACCTCGAACCGTTCGGTGCCGTCGGTGAGGAAATCGTCCGCCGCACGCACCCTGGCGAAGCCGACGGCGACGCCCCGGGACGTGACGGCCAGCGATGGCGCCTGTCTCATGGGCGCCTCGGCAGGTCGCAGCAGACTTCCGGTCCAGGCGGCGCCGAGGGTGCGCGGGGTGCGGCCGGTGTTGCGCACCACGGCCCTCACCAGCGCGGTGCGGTGCGTGGCGTACCGAAGCTCAAGGGTGAGCCGAAGGCCGCCGCCGAGGTCGTAGGCCTGGCACAGGGATCCGGGCCGGGAGGTGAAGCGCGGCGGGCCGCCGCCGGCGAGGTCGAGCGCGTGGCCGCCCTCGCTCAGCCGGATGCGGCTGAAGGAGGTGCTCAACCACCAGGGGTACTCCTGCGCGATGTAGAGGGGGCCGGTGAATCCGCCGTAGCCGCCCGGGGCGTCGGCCGCCGGCAGGGCGTAGGCGTGCCAAGCCCCCCGGTCGGCGAAGACGTTGACGGGGTTGTTGTCCTTCTCGTGTCCGGGAAGTGCTGTCGTCGGGGCGCCCCGTAGATCGAGCACGTTGCCGTAGCCGTAGCCGTAGCCGTAGCCGGCACAGTCACAGTCGCGGCCGTGGTCGTGGTTCAGGGAGGCGGCCCGCCACGGTGGGGCGGCATCCGGCGGCTGGAAGGAGGTGGTGGCCACGGCCAGAAGAAGAGCGAGGGCGAACGGGGCGAACAGGGCGCACGAGCGAGGGAGCATCGGCGAACTCCAGTTCTTCCAAGGGGCTGGGGCCGGGAGGGACGGCATGCCGCGTTCCGGCTCTCAGGAGTGGACGGCCAGCGGGTTGGGGACGGGGACGTAGCAGGGGGCGGTGCCGTCCGCGTCGATCCAGCGGGACAGGAGGTTGGCCTTGCACGGGACCGTCGCCGCGGCCAGCAGTGCCTTGATCTCCGGGAGGCCGTGCTCTTTGCCGCACCGCTGGAACTCCCGCCGCGCCGCCGGCCACAGGGAACCGGCGGAGCGGGGGAAGCGGTGGGCGAGGACGTTCGCGATTTCGGTCAGGTTGTTGACGACAAGGCAGTACACCAGGCGCTGCCAGGCGCCCTCGCGGGGCGTCGCGGGGATCGCCCTGGCGCCTTCGGTGTCGCGGAAGACGGCCTGGACGGGGGCGCCGTCCGAGTCGACGGCGATCAGCGTGTTCTGGAGATGGCACTCGACGGCGATGCCGTGGCGGGCGTAGGCGTCCAGTACGGGCGGGACGACGCGGTCCAGGTAGGCCGACCACCACGGCAGCGGGTCGGTGAGGCGATCGAGCGGATCGCCGTCGAAGCCCTCGGTGAGGGCTGCGGCCAGTATCGCGGTGGCGCCCGGGAGCACGTGGTCGTCCAGACCGTCGCGGACGAGGACGGGGAAGGTCTCGTCGAGGCCGCGAACCGTACGGTGCCCGCGTTCGCTCAGCCATGCCGCGGGGCCGTCCACGGCCCGGAAGGCCGCAGTGATCAGCGGGTCGGTGCGGCGCACATGGCGGAGCTCGTGCCGGCGGATCCGCCGGACGTCGTTGGTGATCTGCACTTCCAGGCTGAACTTCAGGAACAGGTCCCCGGGCGCTCCGGGGCGCTCGGGGCCGCCGGGGACGTGGACCGTGCGCACCGAGGCCGTGGCCCGGGCGTCCCAGGGGGTGCGGCCCAGGTGGACGAGGCGGCCCTCGGCAAAGGCGGCGCGCACGGCGGGCAAGTGGCGGGTGAGGTCGAACTGCCAGGGATGGACGGGTAACAGCCGGTAGCCGTCAGGTGCCCGGCCCAGGGTGTCGAGGGCGCGGGTGTCGCCGTCGTCGACTGCCGCGTCCTCGCGCACGCCCAGCAGGACGAGGGGGAAGCGGGCGTACGTCTCCGGCGCGTAGCGCAGCCAGGTGCTGGGCGGGCCGCCCCCGCTGCGGGCCTTGGGGGCCGGGTGGTAGGGGTGGCCCATGACCAGGGCCTGTTCGGAGCGCAGCCACGGGCTGTCGGGCGGGGTGGCGTGGGCGCGGGCGGCGAGGAGGGCCTCGACGGCTTCGCGGCCGGCGGTCATCTCGGCGGGCAGGGCGGCATTGGAGCGTCCGGTGACGGCACGCATCTCCTGGGCGGCGAGGTCGATGAGGCCGCTGTGGCGCATGGGTTGCCAGGTGGTGCCGGTCCAGAGCTCGGGTGCTCCGGGCCGGTGGCCGGTGCGGACGCTCAGGAGCCTGCCGGTGGCGTGCAGGAGGTGGACTGCGCGGCCGGCGACCGGCTCCCCGGCCGGTGCGGAGGCTTCCCTCAGCAGGCAGTTGAGCAGAGGCACCATGGCCAGGGCGTCGGCTTCGCGGGCGATGGCATTCATCGATCACCAGTATGTGTGACGTGCGTTCGCCTGCGGTAGGACATACGCGTGTGCGACACACCCGCCGAGCGCGAGCTCGCCGAGGAACTGGAGAGCGTTCGCCGCGAGTCGGCGTCCGCCTACCTCGCTGCCCTGCCGGGGGCCCGGGCGGCGGTGCTGGCGCGGCTGTGGCGCGGGCTGGTCCATGAACCGCTGCCCTGGATCGCGGCCCGTGTCTCCGGGCGTGACGGGATCGTCCTGCGCCTCGTCGACGGGCGACGGCTGCACGGTCCGCCGTCCGATCCGTGGGCGACGGGAACGGCGGTCGCCGCCGTGGAGCTGGACGGCGTCCCGTACGGTCATCCCGCACTGCTGATGGCGGCGCTGCGCGTACCGGGCGGCGCGCCGTTCGCCGCCGAGCTCGACCACAGCGTCGCCTCCTTGGCCCTGTCCCGGACAGCTCCTCGTCCGGCCGGGCCTCCGGCGGAGCCCTGGGAGTGGGAGCAGCGGTCACCGGACGGCCACCCGTACCATCCCACCTGCCGCTCCCGGCCCGGCTTCTCGGCCGCCGAGCAGCTGGCCTACGCGCCCGAGCACCGGCCGGTGGTGGGTCTGCGGCTCGCTCCCGTGACGGGAGCGACGGTGCGGGGGCCGTGGCCTGCGGAGTGGCGGGACGGGGATGCCGTGCTGGTCCCGGTGCATCCCTGGCAGGCCGGGCACGTCCTCGGCGGCCGGAGGACGCTGCCCGGGCCGCCGGCTCATCCGCTGCTGTCCCTGCGGACGCTCGACCTCGGCGCCCGAATGCACGTCAAGACCGCGCTGAGCACACGGCTCACTTCCCAAGTGCGGGATATATCGGCCTATTCGGTGGAATATGCCTTGGCTACTTCCGAGGTGGCCGAGCGAGTCGCGAACGGTCTGGGCGGCCGGCTGCACATCGCGCGGACGCTGGCGGCGGCGGGGGCGGGCACGCCGGACCTGGCGGCGGTACTGCGCGAATCACCGTACGTCCACGCCGGAACGGGGGAACAGGTGATCCCCGTGGCCGAGCTGCCCGGGCACTACGCCTCCCACAGCCCTCACGAGAGACTGGAGCGCATCACCGAGTTCGCGCGACTGGCCGTCAGCGTCTGCCTGGACCTGCTCGACGTGGGGGTGGTCCTGGAAGCGCACGGGCAGAACCTCCTGGCGGTCGTCGACGGGGAGGGACGGCCCCAGCGGCTCGTCTACCGGGACCTCGCCGACATCCGCATCAGCCCTGCCCGGCTGGCCCGGCACGGCCTCCCGCCACCGCCGCTGACCGGCCGGCTCCTCAACGACGACCCCACCGCACTCCGCCGCAAGGCTCTCAGCTGTCTGATCACGGGTGCACTGGGCCCCCTGGCCGGGAACACCACGACGCTGGGCACCCTTCTCGAAGCCGCCACCCGCGACCTCCCCCCTACCCCGGACCTGCGGGCACTGCGGACGGAGGAACTTCCGGTCAAAGCACTGACACTGATGCGGCTGTCATCAAAGGACGACCAGTGGGCGCTGCTGCCCAACCCCATGTCCGTCAAGAGGCGCCGCGGAAAGGTGAGCGGATGACCCAGCCCGCCCCGCTCGAAGCACTCACGGCATGGAACGGCGAAGCCCTCGACGAGGCGGACTGGCTGATGCAGTTGCCACCCGCCTGCTCACACGCACTGGACGACCGGGACCGGAGAGAGGACACGGGACCCGCTGGAGCACTCACCAGGGCGGCACTGGCGGACCTGACCACGGGTGTCGCCCAGCGCCTACGGAACAGCCGCGGGTTCGTCGTGATCCGCGGCCTGCCGGTGGATGGCCGCACCGACCAGGAGTGCGCCGCGATGTGCCGGCAATTCGCCGCCTCGCTGGGCACTCCGCGGCCGGCGGACCCGGGCGGCCTCGTCACCGTGACCGACAACGCCGGACTGGGCAAGACCAACCTCGCTCTGGCCCCGCACACGGACCGGACCCCGGCACCCCATCCGCCAAGACTGCTGGGGCTGCTGTGCGTGCGACAGGCGGCACAAGGCGGGGAGACGCTGCTGGCCAGCGGCCACACCGTGCACAACAGGCTGCTCACCGACAACCCCTGGGCCCTGCCCCGCCTCTACCAGGACTTCCACTTCGGCCGGGGAACCGGCTTCGACCGGCTCCGCCCCGTCTTCCAGCGGCACGACGCCGACCTGCGCGTGCACTACAACAGGCGCGGCATCGAACGCGCCCACCACGAAGCCGGCGTCCCCCTGACCCCCGATGAGCAGGCGGCCCTGGACGCTGTCGACCAGATCCTGTCCGACCCGCGCACCGTCCTGCGTATCGCCCTGCGCCCGGGAGACCTTCTCTGGCTGGACAACACCATCGTGCTGCACGGCCGCACCGCCTTCACCGACCCGCCCGCCCCGTACGGCCGGAGGTGCCTGGCCCGCGTGTGGGCGGACTGAAGCACCTCCAGCACCCGGCCTTACTGGTCAGGACGAACCGCCGGCCCCGGTCCGCGAGGGCACGCGGCAGCGCGGCCGCCCCGCCCGCCGTGCGTACGCCGATCGGGCGCGTCGCGCCTCAGTAGTCGAGTCCGGCGAACCACTCGCCCCGGCCGCGGGTGGTGAGGTCGAGGACGTGCCACACCGGGCTCATCAGGTCGATGCCGCGCTGGTCGATGTCGTCGGCCATCCGGGGGTGCGCCGAGTAGAAGTGGCGTACGGCGCCTTCGCCGTCGCGGGTGAACACCGAGACCGTCGAGTCCTGATTGCCCTCGGCGTCCTCGCTCCCGAGGTCGTACTTGAAGGTCCCGGACCCGGCGCTGAGCAGGCGCAGGTTCGTCCACTGCCGCTTCCGCGCGTACGCGCGGAGCGTGGGCAGGTCGGCGGCGGCGACGATCGCGAAGTCGACGTTCTGGGCGATGTGGCGCGCCACGCCGTTGATCCCGTCGATCCACATGGTGCACATGGGACACGCCGTGGTCTGCCGCTTGCCGAACATGAAGTGGTAGACGACCAGGTCGCGGCCGGGCCCGGTGAACAGTTCGCTCAGCCGGACCGTCGTCGCCGGTGTGTCACCGTCCTGCAGGTCGGCGGGGCCCTCCTCGAAGACGTAGTCGTCGAGGACCGGTCCGAGCGGCAGCCGGCGGCGCTGCTCGGCGACCCGTTCGCGGTGACGCATCAGCTCGATCTCGGCCTGCCGCAGCTCTTCCCGGGCGCGGACGTACTCCTCCGGCTCGTCGCTGAGGTTGGTCATCCGCATGGCAGCCTCCCTGTGCTCTCGCCGTCATTGTCCGCTCGGGCCGGAAGGGCCGCCACGCGGCACGGTGCGGTGGTGTCGTGGATGACTCGTAGCCGCAGGTCCTGGCCCTGTCCGCGTCCGTTTCCCGGCGGCTTGCGGCCTGATGAGTCACGGGCACGACTCCTGGTCAGCCGCCTGCCGGTCCGCTGGTGAGTGCCGGCTCCAGGACGGACGGACGGGAACGGCAGAGGGCGTTCCGCCGCGGCGTGCCGGGCGGCTCCGCAGCCGGGTCGCGTCTCGCGGGCCGGCAGCCCCGCTGACTCCGGCCGCGCTGGATGCGACGGCCGCCGCTAGTCGGCCCCGCCGCCCCACGGCCGCAGTTTTTCCGGGTTGCGGATGACCCAGATCCGGGTGACGCGCCGGTCGGAGATGTCGAACGAGGCTACGGTCACGACGGCGCCGGCACGCTGGGCCACCAGGCCCGGCACACCGTTGACCGACCGCTCCAGGAGTTCGAGCCCCGGAGCCTTCTCGGCCATGGCGACCATGTACTGGGCGATGCGCGCGCCGCCCTCGAGCGGGCGCAGGATGGTGCCGACCATGCCGCCGCCGTCAGCAGTCATCACGGCAGCCGGGTTGAGGAGACCGACGAGGGCTGTGATGTCTTTGGATTCCCATGCTTCTTTGACGCGCCTCACCACGGCGGCCCCGCCGGTCGCCGTCACCGGAGGGCGTGCGTCGCTCACCCGCCGCCGGGCGGAGGCCGCCAGTTGCTTGCAGGCCGCAGGGGTCCGGCCGAGTACGCCGGCGATCTCGGCGTACGGGTACCGGAAGACCTCGTGCAGCACGAATGCCACCCGCTCGGCGGGCGTCATCGTCTCCAGGACGACGAGGAAGGCCATGCCCACCGACTCGTCCAGAATGATCTGGTCGGCCGGGTCTGCGGGGCCGGTGGGGTCGGCGCCGCCCGCCCGGTCCCACTCGGTGCGGTCGGGCAGCGGCTCGGGCAGCCACGCGCCGACATAGTGTTCACGGCGGGCCCGCGCGGACCCGAGCAGGTCCAGACAGATGCGGCTGGTCACCGTCGTCAGCCAGGCGCCGGGGGAAAGGATCTCCTCCCGCCGGCTTCGCGGCAGTCCGTACCAGCGCGCGTAGGCAGCCTGTACGGCATCCTCCGCCTCGGTCACCGAACCGAGCAACCGGTACGCGACGTTGATCAGTTGACGCCGCTCGCCGGCTAACTCCTCTGCTCCGGCCCCGCCCGTCCCCATGCTTCCGGCCGCCCCCTTGCCTTACCTTTCGCAAGCCCGCGTCGTCGGACTGGTGAGACCTTATCGAGCTTCTGCCCGCGGGCGGAGAAGGGAGACCGTGACATGGCCACCCAGGAGATGGCGAAGACACGACGCGGCTTCTCGTTCCTGAAGATCGCGATCACCTTGCAGACCCTGACCGTCTTCCTTCAGGCGGTATCCGCCGGCCTGCTGCTGACCTCGTCCTACGGAGAGACGCTGCACAGCGTCGGAGCACGCGTGATGTACGGGGCGTCGATGCTGTACGTGCTCGCGGCGGTGCTGGCGTGGAAGCCGGGCGGCGGCTCGCCCCGGCCTGTCCGGCACGCGTCAGGGTTTCTCGTGCTCGCCTCGGTCCAGGTCGTGCTGGGCATCGCGCATGTCCCAGCGGTTCATGTTCCCCTGGGCGTATTGATCTTCGGTCTGAGCGTGCTGGCGCTGGCCCGGCGTTGAGGTCCGATGAGTGATGAGTGATGAGTGTGGCGAAGGGCGTGTACGCCGCGGTCAGGGGCCGGTCCGGCGCGATGGGGAGCTGTCCTCCCGCATCATTTACTCGAAGTGAACGCCACCTTCCGGACCGCGGACACCCCGCCGGAGCTCACCTCGCCCCGCGGCGACGCCTACCGCTACCTCGCCACGCACGAGTCCACCGGCGGCGAGTACGGCCTGTACCAGGTGGACCTGGCAGCGCGGGCCGCCGGTGCCAAGACCCACTTCCACAAGGCGATGTCGGAGGCCTTTTACATCCTCTCCGGCGAGCTGGAGCTCTTCAACGGCGACAAGCGGGTGACGGGCCGCACCGGCGACTTCCCGTACGTTCCGCCCGGCGGCCTGCACGCCTTCAAGAACGTGACGGACGAGCCCATGCCGATGCTCATGCTCTTCACCCGGGGGCCCCGCGCGAGGAGTTCTTCGAAAGGGTCGCGGAGATGTCGCAGCGCGGCGGCGAGGAGCTCAAGCAGTTCCGTGTGCGGCACGACAGCTACTTCGAGGAGGACCTCGGGCCCGGGGCGTCGTAGCGGAGGCACTGCGGGCACCCGAACGGACGCACGCACGGCGACCAGAGCCGCCTCGGGTCGTTGCCCATGCCATGACGGATTTCACTGAGTGGATGACCGAGGTGGCAGCGCAACCCGGCCCGGGCGAAGAACGCCTCGACCAGCTGCGCGCCGGGGGCAATCTGACAGACGCCGAGGCCGCGGCCTGGCTGGTGCAGGTCATGGCCGACTACCACCGGCAGCCCGTCGGCTGGAAGGTGGACGTGGCGGTGGGGCGGCGCGAGGGACCGGAACGCACCCGGTCCGTCTCGGTCGACGGCCGGCTCCCGCAGATCGTCGCCGGCGTCATGGACCAGGCGCAGACCCTCGCCAACACGACGCGCCGGCCCGTGAAAGTGATCCATGGCGTGGACAGCAAGCCGGAGCACTTCCTGCGCACGCTGGCCGAGTACGGCGACGGCATGGGCACCTTCACCTCGCCGGTCTGGGTAGCGCTCCCCGAACCGCTGTCTCCCGACGACGAGCGCACCACCACGCCGGCCTTCCGGGGCCCTGCTCCGGCGGCGGAATGACCGTCCGCGGGCCGGTCCCCGGATGCGGCAGCCCGGCCTGATCCCGGCAGCGGGATCAGGCCCCGGCCGTCCCGGCGCCGCACCGGGCGCCACCGTAGAAGGCGGGCCGGTTTCCCTGTTTCTCTGAGCGGCGTACCGTCCACCGGGCGGGCCCGGCCGGAGACGGAGGGCTGCCGGCCAGTCGGGAGACGGCCGCTGTTTCGGCCACGCAGGCGCCCGATGGCGCGCGATGCCGTGTTGCCCGGCGTGGAGGCTTCGGTTCGACTGACCGGTATGGCCCCCAGAGAACTGGTCCTGATGACCGATCACAGCTCGACCGAAGGCAGCCGGGAGATGCTCGTCGCCGCAGCGCGCACGCTCACCGGCCGGGATCCGGTCCTGATGGATGCGCGGCACTTCATGAGCGGCGGGAGCGGCCGGATCGCAGCGGATGACGACGGGCTGCTCCTGGAGGCCGGCGGGCTGATGGTGGCCACGGACACCGTGCTGGTCTACGAGATACCACCCCACCGGCGCCGGGACTTCGAGGGCTTCCAGCGTCTGCTGCACACCTACGGCGCCCGGTCGCTGGGCACTGACGAGCGGGCGTGGCGGGTGGCGACCGAGAAGGACCTCACCACGGAGTGCTTCGTTCGCGACGGCATTGCGCACATGCCCACCGTCGCCTTTTCACGGCCCACCGCGAACGAGGCCGCCGAGGCGTTCGAGCACCTCGGCCGTGATGTCTGGGCCCGGCCGGCCATCGGCATGGGCGGCCACGACGTCTTCCACATCACCACCCGCACCCAGCTCGCCGCCGCCGCACAGCATTACGCCGCCGTCGGAGCCGACTGGCTGATCTCCCGCGACGCCGCCAACTTCCTCCCGGACGGACGACGCCACCAGTACCGGGTCGTGGTACTCGGCGGGCGCGTGCTGCGCGCGGTCGAGCACGTTCAGCCGGACCCCGACGCGCCCTGCAACGAGAGCCGGGGCGCCATTTCCACCCTCCTCCACGAGGAAGACCTGCCGCCCGGTCTGGCCGAGCTCGCGGTGTCCGCGGCCAAGTCGCTCGGCCTGCCCTTCGCGGGAGTGGACCTGGCGGCCGAAAGCGGCGGCGTGGTCTTCGAAGTCAACGTCCACCCCATGTTCGGCACCGTCCGCGGCCTGGAGACCGTCGCGATACCGTACGTCGCCGCCCACCTCGACCCGGCCTGACCCTCTCCTCATCCACACGGTGCGCGAGGCGTCGTACGAGCCCTGCCCTTCGTTCCTGCTCGGCGGGCTGCAGAGCAGAGTAGAGCAGAGCGGGGCTGGTCGTGCCGGGCCAGCCCGTGACGGTACGGGCCGGGTGCTCCAGCGCCGAGGCTTCGATGACTTCCTCGACGTCGCGCAGCGTTTCGTAGCTGCCCGGCCGCCGCACGGTGACGGCGAGGCCGGAAAGGTCGACGACGCGCCCGGCCCCTGCGTCGGCGGCGCGTTCCATGAAAGCGCGTGCCTGACGTACCGCACGTTCCGGGTCGAGCGCTCCGGACAGGTAATAGTCGAGCACCCCGGACAGGTAGTAGACGCCGTCCACTCCGCCGGGTGCCGCCGCGGCTCCCGTACGTTCGGTGAGGACGCCCGCCACCACCTCGACGGCATCGGGGAACCGCGCTCTTCCGGGTGGCAGGGCCGCGGCTGACGCGCGCCGCGCCTACCGCTGAGAAACTCACCGAACGAGACATGGCACTGCTTCCGGCGTGCGTCGCCTCCGGGGCGTCGGCCGGTCGTTGAGGGGCGCTGTCCATCGAGTGTTGAACTCGTCCGCCTACGGTCCGGGCATCACCACCCGCACTCGTAGAGGGATGGAGCATCCGTTGCACAGACATGTCGTCACGCCGGCGCCCGCTCCGGGCCACGGCCGGTGACGACCAGGGTGTTTCTCCCCGTCCTCCTCTCCGACCTCGCCGAAAGGCCCGTTCATGCGCATCCGCAACCTCTCCAGCACGGCCGCCGTACTGGCCGCCGTCGCCGGCCTCACCGGAGGCCTCACCGCCACGGCGGCCCACGCCGCCGAACCCCTGCCGGAATCCGGCGGCACCTACCGGATATCCAGTTACGCGGGCGGAGCCCTGCAGTGGGACGGCCCCCGCAACGGCGCCGGCGTGCGCGTCAAGGACTGGAACGAGAGCCTGACCGAGCAGACCTGGACCGTCACCGACGACGGCACCGGGAACTGGAGCGTCAGGATCCCCGGCACCAACTACGCCGTCGACCGCGACCTGGGCAACAACTCCGTCGCCGCCTGGAACGACATCAGCAGACCCAACCAGCGGTGGTGGCTGCAGAACCTCGCCGACAGCCGCGCCTGGCTTCTGCACAGCAGCGACCGCACCGGCGGCGACACCTGCCTGACCAGGCTCCCCGACCTGGCCACCGCGGCCCGGCCCTGCAACGCCGGCGACAAGGCGCAGCAGTGGAACCTCGACAAGGTCACTGCTCAACCGCCCACGCCCACCGTTCCCGTCACGCTGCAGATGGTCGACTCCGGCGGCTACGACCCCAACGCCCTGCGCTCGTGGTTCGACAGGAGCAGAGGCCTCCTCCAGGACCAGTACGGGAAGATCAAGCAGTTTATGACCGGCGGCGCGTACGAGGTGAAGCCCGGCATCAACGTCGTCTTCGACGCCCGGCACCCGAGCTTCGGCAACCCCGGCGTCGCGGCCGTGTTCGATCCCAACGCCAAACCCCAGTACAACAACGAGAAGTCGATTATCCTTCGCCCCGACTACGTGATGAGGAACCCGGGCGACGTCGGGTCGCTCATCCACGAACTCACCCACCAGGTGCAGGACGCCGCCAACGGCGGCTGGCTGAACGAGGGCCAGGCCGACTACTACCGCAAGTACGTCTACAACGTGAAGGAGAAGCCGGGCGTCGACCGCATCCGCGGCACCGACTACAACCGCGGCTACGACTCCACCGCCTTCCTGCTCAACTACATCGCCCACAAGCACCCGGCGGGCGAGAACGTCATCCAGAGGATCAACAACGAGGTGCACCGGCAGGGCTTCGGTGCCGACGGCGACCGCGTCCTGACCGAGATCACGGGTAAGGGCGGCCGGCAGTGGTGGACCGAGATGTGGAACGACATTCAGGCCAACCCGACCAGGTGGACCAACCCGGCCTTCCGCGACTAGAGGACCGGTGACGGTCCACGGTTCCGGCCCCGCCGGGTGAGTGGCGGGGCCGGAACCGTGCCGGCGGGGAGCCTCGACCGGCCCCGGCCTCAGCGCACGAACTTCCAGGTGATGCCGTTGACCACGCCGCGGTCGAGCGGTGCCAGCTTCTGGAAGGCCGGCCGGCCGAGGTCGATGTGGTTGCGGTCGCACGAGAGGCACTTGTCCCTGACCGGCACCCTGATGGTCTTGCCGTTGTAGCTGACCTCGACCGATATGCCCTTGCAGAGCGGGTCGTTGTTGGGATTGGCGGAGGTCCACCACGAGGGCGAGACCGCGACCAGGTCCTGGGAGTTCGCGTCGATGTCCGTCCCGCAGGCGCCGAATCCCCTGTCGGTGTAGTAGGTCATTTTTCCGTTCATCGGCCGGCCGATCGGCACGTCGGCGGCCGCCGGGCCCGCGGCGACGGCAATTCCGGTGGCTGCGGCGGCCAGGACGACGGCCGCGGCGCGCGCAGTTCTGTTTCCACGCATGGTCTCTCCTCAGTTCAGAGGTAAGTAACGCGGGCGGATGAGCTCCACGGACCGACCGTGGAGCGAGCGCCCCGGAAACCGGCATCAGGGAGCCGTCACGGCTCGCCGGTCAGGAAGACGAAGGACAACGGCATTTCTTCGGCACGCGTCCGTCTGTCGATCCATGATTGCCATGCGGGACGACGCCTACGCAAGTCCCTGCAGCGACAGTTGTCCGGAACCGGTTGCCGAATGCGCCTGGTTCGGCCGCCCCCGACGCGTGTCGTTGACAACGAAGTTGAAGGGTTATTCACTGCGCAAGGGTGATGGCCGCAGCGCTTCCGCCTTCCGCCCTCTGTCTTCTGCCTTCCGTCGGCCCGGCCTCGGCCCCGGCCCCGTCGCCGTCGCGCTTCGAGTGAGCGAGCGTCACCTCGCCGATCACCCGCTGATCGCTCACCGATCGCTCACCGATCGCTCATGGATCACCTCACCGATCGCCTCAGCGATCCGACTCCGAAGGAGCCGTCATGAGAAGAAACCGCTTCGCCACCTTCCTGCTGGCCTTACTGGCCCTGGTCGGTACGGTCCTCCTCGTGCCCTCCGGCACGGCGAGTGCCGCCGCCGGCTCGTGCGACAGTGCGTCCAACTGGACGGCCGGAACCTGGTATCCGGCGGGCACGGTCGTCCGGTACACGGACGGCAAGTACTACGTCGCCGAGCACGACAATCCCGGCTACGACCCGCTCATCAGCACGTGGTACTGGGATCCGTACACCTGTCAGGGAGGCGGGAACCCGGGGACCGGAAAGTTCCCCGTGACGGAGGCCCAGTTCCAGCAGATGTTCCCCGGCCGGAACTCCTTCTACACGTACAACGGGCTGATCGCGGCGCTGTCCGCGTACCCGGGATTCGCCGGCACCGGCAGTGACCAGGTCAAGCGGCAGGAGGCCGCGGCCTTCCTGGCCAACGTCGACCACGAGACCGGGGGCCTGGTCCACATCGTGGAGCAGAACACGGCGAACTATCCCCACTACTGCGACCGGAATCAGCCCTACGGCTGCCCGGCCGGTCAGGCCGCCTATTACGGCCGCGGTCCGCTCCAGCTCAGCTGGAACTTCAACTACAAGGCGGCGGGCGACGCCCTCGGAATCAATCTGCTGAACAACCCGTCGCTCGTCCAGACCGACGCGGCCGTCTCCTGGAAGACCGCCCTGTGGTACTGGAACACCCAGCGCGGCCCCGGCAGCATGACGCCGCACGACGCGATGGTCGGCAGCCGTGGATTCGGCGAGACCATCCGCAGCATCAACGGCGCCGTGGAGTGTGACGGCCGCAACCCCGCCCAGGTGCAGAGCCGGGTGAACAGCTACCAGCGATTCGCACAGATGCTGGGCGTGGCTCCGGGCGGCAACCTCTACTGCTGAGCCCCGGGAAACCGCCGGGCCTCCGGGCGTCTTCCCGATTGAGTCTAACTACCCGTCAGCAGCTAGGCTTTGGTTGTTCTTGGGAAGGGGCGCTGATGGGCACCAGGTTTATTGAGGTAGACGAATCGCGGCAGGGCGAGCCGGGAGTGCGGAAGGGAGGCAGAACGCTGACAGTGGGAGACCAGTCCGTCACCCAGGAGACATGGGTGAAGGTCGAAGCCTACGACGACCTCGATCCGACCGTGACCGAGGACGTCCATCCGCACACGTTCGTGGTCCCGGGTATGGAAGTGCGGGCCGGGGCCGCGCAGGACGATGAGGACGGAAGCAGCGAATTCGAAACCAGGCTGATCCCATCTGTCCAGTATTACCAGATTGATCTCGGGCCCGACTCGCTGAACAAGCTCCATGAAGCGCTCAAGCCCTTCATTGCGGCCGCGCAGGAATGCGAGCCGCCGAAGGGCGGCCGCAAGGCACGCGCCAAGTAGCCCTTAATGTCCCCTCCCGCGAGGGGGCATTTCCCTGCGGGCCGGGGTGGAGCGGAGTGCGGATCGCCGCTCACCGGGTGTCTTCCAGGAACGGGACGAGCGCGTCGATGAAGGGCTCGTTCCGGTCACCGGCCACCATGTGCCCGGCGTCGGCCACATCGACGTGGCGCGCGTGGGGAACCCTGGCGCAGAACTCCGCGGCTACGTGCTCACTCACCACGTCGCTGAGCCCGCCTCGGACGAGCAGGATCGGCACCTCGGTGTGCCGGGCGGCTTCGAGGAGACGTTCCGCCATGC
Source organism: Streptosporangium nondiastaticum (assembly GCF_003011965.1). Classification (GTDB taxonomy): domain Bacteria; phylum Actinomycetota; class Actinomycetes; order Streptomycetales; family Streptomycetaceae; genus Streptomyces; species Streptomyces nondiastaticus. The sequence goes on along the minus strand of NZ_PXWG01000002.1, from coordinate 38,752 downwards.
CGGGCGGGTCCATGCGGTCCTCGAAGTGGTCCAGTATCCGGGGGTCCCAGTGCCGGACCCAGCGGTCGCCGTGGCGCCGCAGGTTGCTCCGCAGCCTCTCGGGGTCGTACGGGCGCGTGCGGTGCGGCAGGTAGGCGGAGACCGCTGCCGCCGCATCCTCGACGCCGGCGAAGCCGTCCGGCTGACGGCGCATGAACTCGACGATCCGGCGGGCGCCGCCGGGATCCGGTCGATGGGCGACGTCGACGAGCACCAGAGCGCGGATCGCCGCCCTGGGTGCCTCTCCGGCGGCGAGCAGCGAACTCAGACCGCCGAGCGAGGCTCCGACGAGCAGCGGGCGGTCACCGAGCTCGGTGACGAGTGCCCGGACGTCCTCGGCGAACAGACCGAGGTCGTAGTCTCCGTCGGCTGACCATTCGCTGGTGCCGTGCCCGCGCAGGTCCGGAGCGACGACCCGCCACCCCAGCGCAGCCAGCCTGGGGCCGGCCCGGCCCCAGGAGTGCCGTGTCTGGCCGCCGCCGTGCAGCAGGACCAGGGGTGGTGCGGACGCTTCACCCCACGTGTCCGCCGCGAGCAGGATCCCGTCACGGCCCACGAAGCTTCGGGGGTGTGACGGTGCGCCGGCCGTCATCCCCTGCCCCGGGTTCGCAGCGGCGCCAGCAGTTCGTCGCGGTGGGGATCCGCGGCCGCCGCGGCGACCGCGACATCCAGTGCGAGCAGAGCGCGCGCGAGGAACCGGTCGTCGTCGATCAGCGCGGCGACCCACTGGTGCAGCGCGCCCACGCACGCGGTGCCGACAACGGCGGCCAGTCCGCCGATGGCGATGTCGGCGCGCAGGATGCCCTGTGCCTGCGCCTCGGCCAGTGCCCGGCGGAGCTGGGTGAGCGGACTGCGGTCGAGTACGAGGCCGCTCGCCTCCCACTCGCGCACCATGCGGCGCGACACGGCCGGGTCGCTCACGAACAAGTGCACGGTCGACCGGATGACCTCGTGCGGGTCGCCGGCTCCCGGCGCCGCCAGCCGGTGCTCGAGTTCGTCCATGAACCCGGCGGCCAGCGCCTCCCAGATCTTCTCTCGCGGTCCGATCAGGTTGTAGACGGTGGCCGGGGAGACTTCCGCCCGCTCGGCGATCCGCTCGGTACTGATCACTGATTCCGGGTTGTCCCGCAGGAGTTCGCGCGTCGCTTCGAGGATCCGGCTGCGTCGCCGGGCCTTGTGCTGCTCACGCAGCCCTCCTTCGACTGTCCGCATGCGCGCACGCCCCTTCGTCAGACTTAGAGAGCTCTCTAAAATTAGAGGACCCTCTGAACGAGGGCAAGGGCTGCGGCGGCGCGGACCGCCGGATCACCGGACCACCGGATCACCGATGAGGAAAGACTGCAGGCATGAGCACTCCCTATACAGCACCCGTGCCCGTCATACCGCGAGTGGGCGGGGCGGCTGTCACCGGTGCGGTCCTGGCCACCGGTGCCGAGCAGTTCATGTGCTGGGCCGAGCGTCGCAGCGCTCAGGCATGTGCGACGACGGACGGCCTCTGTTTGACGTGGTGGGACTTTGCTGCCCTACCCCTCGCCTTCACAACGGCCCTGATCGTCCTGCTCCTCGTTTACAAGCGGCTGGGCATCCGGCCACGGTCCGTGGTCATCCTGCCGACGATCACGCTGGGGCCGTTCCCCATCGTCGTCGCTCACACGACCGCCGGCTGGTGGGCCGTCGCCCTCACCGGCGGAGCGTGGGCATGCTTCCTTGCGATGGCCGCGTGGAGCCGTTACCGGGTCGTGGGAGTTTCTGTCTCCGTCGTGCTTCTCTTCGCGTCCCTCGTCATCTTGTACCGCTGACGCCGACGGGCGGCCGGTTGTTCGTCATCGTCAGCGGTGGTCGACGGGTTCGGCTGCGGTGAGCATCGGCGGTGGGGTGGTGGCCCCGGCAGTCCTGTTCTCCCACCAGATCATCGACTAGACGGACGCGGGTGCCCGAGGTCGTCCCGGCGCGCATGGTCCGGGCTGTCAGCCGGCCCGGACCATGCAGGTGCTGATCGATCAGTACTGGATGGTGTGGTTGTAGAGGATGTTCCGGGCCTTGGGGCCGGTGTCCAGGCCGTAGTCGGGGCGGTCGGTGAGGAAGTACTCGCGGAAGCTGGACTGCCAGGTCTTGGACATCATGGTGTTGCTCTTCGTCCAGCCGCTGTCGATCTGGGACCAGAGGTCGACCAGCGCGGTGGCGACGCGGGCCTCGCAGGCGTCGCTTGCGTCGATGCCGGTCGTGGTGCGGTCGTTGGCGAGGTTCAGGGAGCTGCCGTTGCCCCAGTAATAGGTGGTGTCGTTGAAGGTGTGGAACGCCACCGCGTTGGCGAAGCCCTCGGTCCAGCCGCAACTGGTGGAGGAGGTGCGGTTGACGTAGTGGGGCGAGCAGTTGGTGACGTTCGGCCACCAGCCGTTGTAGAGCTTGCCCATGAGGGCATGGCCCGCCTCGTGGACGGTGGTGTGCTCGGAGTCGGGGTCGTTGTCCGCGAGGTGGATCTTGTCCTCGGTGGTGGTCCAGTACGTGCCGTCGGTGGAGCCGGGGTACCACTGGACGGTGATGGGGGTGCAGCGGTTGTCCTGCTGGCTGCTGGCCCAGCAGGTGCTGGTGGACCCTCTGTTCCACCACAGCTTGTTGAGGGTGTCGAGGGCGTGCCAGGCTCGGCTCTGCCCGGCGTTGGCGTACACGTTGCCGAGGCCGGTACTGCGGGAGACGTTGTCCAGCGAGTAGGTGGCGGTGGTGTAGAGGCGGCCGTTGCCGTCGACGACGGACCACATCCCGCCCGCCTGTGTCTGGAACTCCACCCAGACCTTAGAGGTGACGGAGGTGGTGGGGGAGTAGCAGAGGTTGAACGCGCCGTTGCCGTTGCCGGTCATCCCCGTGGCGAGCTTCTGCGTGCTGCTGTTGGCGGTGGGCTTGCCCCACAGGGTGATGTTGGCGTTGCTGACCGGCTCGTCGCGGTCGGCCTTGCCGTTCCAACTGCCGCCCTCGGCGGACTGGAAGCGGTTGCGGTAGGTGCCGCTGACGCAGACCTGTGCGGAGGCGCTGGCCGAGGCGGTGGCGCGGGGAGAGGACGGGCCTGAGCCGGGTGAAGCGGCGGGGGCCGGGGCAGGGGCCTTGGGAGCGACCGGGCGTGCCGTGCGGTCGTCGGTCACGGGGCCGTGGGCCGAGGTCGCGTCGGCCTTGGTGATGGAGATGCCCTTGGTGGAAGAGCCCTTGGCCTTGCCGACGGTGATCTCCACCGAGCCGTGTCCGGCGCGGCTCGGGTCGGGACGGTCGATGTCGCTGACGTCCGCCTGGATCTGGACGGGGCCGGCGGTGACCGCCTCGACCTGAAGCGTGAGAGCCCGGGTGCCGGGGGTGAGGGCGAGCGTCCGGCTGGTGCGCTGCCCGAAGGTGTCCGTCGTGGGAGCGGCGAACCCGGAGCTCTCACCCGTCATCCGGAGCGCGGGCGGTAGTTGGACGGACAGGCCGGCGCGCTTGACGTCCGTCTGCGCCTTGACGTTCACGGTGAGCGTGGCCCGTTCGCCGACGGCCGGCAGACGGTCGAGGGAAGCGGTGACGCCGAGACAGCTGAGCGGTGCCTCGGGGTTCTTCCCTGCGGGGCGGATCGTACAGGTCTCGCCGTGGGTGGGGGTGGCCGCGGAGGTGGATGGCAGGGCGACAGCCGCCAGGCAGGCGAGTGCGCCGGCCGTCGCGGTGAGAACGGCGGGTCTCAGGACTCGTGTTCGGGGCCGTATTCGAGGCCGTATTGAGGACATAGACATGCCTTCCTGCGACGTGCACGGCCGATTCGGTGCACGTCGGCAGAGCTGTGAGGGGGGTTGGTTACTGACCCCCGGTCACTACAGCGGTCAATCATTGGCCATAGCGAAACCGTGGGTAACAGTGGCCGGAACCCTATACCTCGGGGCGTGTGCATGTCACTGCTGTCGGCGGTGTGTCGTCCTTGCGTTGCTCGTCGAACGCGGGCAAGCCGACAAGGACGCCCGACTCGGGTCTGAGGATGAGCGAGGCGACTTGTCGCAAGACTGAGTACGTGTACTCATGCACCCGGCTGCTCGGCCCCGGAGAGTGGAAGCACGATGACAGTCCGAAGGGGAGGCCGTAATGGCCTGGTGGCACCGAAGACGCAGGAAGTGCGTTCGCGCGGGTGCGGTGTTGCTCGCTTTCGTCCTCACGGGCGCGGCCGCGGCGTGCTCACACAACCCGCCGGACAAAGAACTGCGCTCCATGGCCACTTCTCAGAAGGCCCAATCGCGCCGCGACTCCGAGGATCAGAAGACCCACGCCCTCATCGCCCGCCTCGCCACCGTCGACGGGCTCCACCATGTGGTGACCCGCTTCAGCGACATCTGCGCTGCCGGGTCCGAGGGATCCCTCTTCGAGAGCCCGTCGTCGAACGTGCTCGGCTGCGACATGGAAGCCGCCGCATACTTCGGCGTCCAAGGCGACATCACCGACGTGCTCCCCAGGATCCGCGCGGCAGGCATCGCCACCTGGGGCCCGCAGCAGGACGGGCAGGACCAGCCGTACGCGGGCGGCACCATCCGCTATGCGCTGGAGTACCACCACGCCCACGGCCGCTACCCCGACGGGCGCCTGATGCCCGGGCCGAATCTCACCGCGCCAGGACTCGGGATCGAGTGGGACCGACCGCAGGACCTTCCTCTCCCGAACCAGATCAAAGATCTGGTGCCCTGCCCCTCGCCCTACCCCGTCTACTTCCGCTGCTCCCTGACCCCGGAGCCCCGGACGAGCCTGGCCGTGGCGCGTGCCCGGTACGGCACCATCCTCGTGTTCACGGCGTCGGCGCGCGACTACTTCACCGTGCCACGCCGCAAGTGACCGCCCCCGGCGGAGCCGAAAGCCGACCATGCCCCCCGCATCTGTGGGACCGGTTGCCCGTCAGCAGTGGTCGACGGGTTCGGCCGCGGTGAGTTTGTACGTTGCCCTGGCATCCAGCAGCAGGGGAACCAGAGATCGCAGCGGCTGCTTCATGGGTACCAGTGCGCCGCCCGCACGTGACGGGATGGTCTTGATGCCGTGCAGGGCGAGTTCGTCACCGGTGTCCGTGTATTGCTCTGCGGTGAGCCGGTAGGCGCAGGGCGGGTCGGTCAGGGTCCGGCCGGCGGGTGCGGGTTCGTTGTCGGCGCCGCCGAGGTGGACCGGGCCCCGGTCGGCGAGGCCTTTGATCCGTGCTGCAGCCGTGGCCGATGCGATGTGGCCGCGCCGTTCGTCCACGAAGGCGAACATCCCGTCCAGCGCGGCGAGGTGGGACCGTACACGTCGCCGGTTGTTCAGGGAGGGGTCCGCCTTCTCCGCTTCCGTCAGCGGATTGATGCGGCTCTCGATGAGCAGGCCGATCGCGTGCTTGACGCCCGCGGTGTTGCGCAGAATGCGCTCTTGTCCGTCGCCGGCGACCTGTTTGACGGGGCTGCCGGTGGCGGGGTCGGTCCAGATGCCGTAGGTGCCGGTGCTGTGGCCGGCGTCCTCGGCGGCGGGGCGCACGTATGCCGACGAGAGGATCTGCGCCTCCCGGTGCACACGGGCGTCGGTGTTGAGGTTGCGCGGCCAGAGGTCGAACAGGTCCTTGTCGTAGTAGGGCGGGGTGGCACCGTACTCGTGCAGGTCGTAGACGATGCCGGGCCGGTGGTCCCGGATGACGGCGGCGAGGGCGCGGCTCTCGGCGGTCCTGAGCGCGATGTGGTCGCGGTTGACGTCGATGCCGTCCGCGTTGGTGCGGGTGTCCGCGGCGCGGCCGTCGGGGTTGGCCGTGGGGACGACCAGCACGGTGGCGTGCGCGAGGAAGCGCAGCGTGGCCGGGTCCGTGGCCTGGGCGAGGTCGCGGATGCGGGTGAGGCAGGCTTCCCGGCCGGCGGGCTCGTCGCCGTGCTGGCTGCAGGTGAGGAGAACGGTCACGGCGGTGTGGTGGGCGGCGCCGACGCGGACGAGCTGGAGCGGCCGGCCCTGGCGGGTGGTTCCGATGCGGCGGACGGTGACGCGGTCGCTCGACCGGTCGAGGGCGGTCAGGAGGCGCTGTTCCTCGGCCTGGGTGGTCCAGCGGGCGCCGTTGCTGAGTTCGAAGCCGGTGCGGTACGGGGTGTGAGCGGCTTGCACGGGTGTCTGGAGGAGCGCCAGGGCGAGTGCGGCGGTGGCGACTCCGGTCGCGAAGGCACGGATGCGGGACCGGCCGTCCGGTCGGAGGCGGCAGCGGCCGAGAGCCGCTGCCACGTGGGATCTGTACGTCATGCGGCAGCTTCGTGCGCGAATCCCCATGGGGCGGGAAGGTACCCCCGTCCACGCCTGCACAACAGAGCGCCGGATCCGATCTGATCGTCTTCTTGTCGAGAGAGTGTCAGAATCGCTCGCCTTGGGTGAGGGCCCGCGTTTAGATGAAGCCGTTCGGTTTCCGCACCGGGACGCCGGACTTCAATCCTGGGAATGGAGGAACCATGAAGATGGTCAAGGCGTTTGTGAAGCGGTTCAAGAAGGACGAGGACCTCGCCAACCACGCGTGGGTTCTGCACGTCATCTGACGCACCGCCGTCGGCGGAGGACGCGGCCGTGCCGCTGCCTCCGCCGACGCTGCACCGTGCCCCCGGCCGCCGGGCCGCGGCGGCCGCGACCGTGTCGGATTCCGCCGCGGAAATGCATTACATGGCCATGTCAATGAAGGCGGGATTCCCGTGGAAGAAACGGTGCCGGCGGCAGTGCGCGACCATTCCGTCGTGTACGCCCCGCGGATTCAGGAATTGCTGGCCAGGGAAGAGAAAGTCTTCCGGATCGACGCGACCACGGTCGGCGTTTCTGACTGCGACCTGATGGCCGAAATCGTCGCGGCGCGCCCCGTGCTGTCGACGGAGCGCTCGGTCTACAAGCCCGCCGCAGGCGCCGACATCCACCACGACAGCGCGACACGGACGATCCGCGCGCTGGGGCAGGACGTCATGGCCGGCATCCGGACTCCGCCGCCCCCGGCGCGCGGCCTCTCCGGCGCCTGGCCCTACGCGCCCACCTCGTACCTGCGCCGGTGGCTCTTCTCGTCCGACCCCCTGCCGGTCTCCCTGCTGTCGAAACGCGGCGTCACGCGCTCCGGCACGCTCTCCAGGATCGTCGACCGCACCGTCACCGTCTGGCCCGGACCCCGCACCGAGGGCGGGGGCACCGCGCTCGCCGAGCAGATACGCGAGGCCTCCGGCACCCGGGACAGGAGACAGGCCATCGCGCTGTACCGGCGAGCGACAGCCACCCTCTGCGACGGCGTGGCCGCCCTCGCCGGCAACGCCCTGTGGCTCATGGGACCGGCGCGGGAACAGGAGAGAGCCCGCGCCGACCTCACCGCGGTCCTGTGGGAGACGCTCCGGCTGCTCCCGCCCGCATGGATGCTCTTCCGCAAGGGCGGCGACGCGTACACCGCACTGCACCCCGAGATCCGTCCCACCGACAACGTCGCGCTCTTCCCGCTCCTGATGCACCGGCACTCCGACTACTGGTCCGACCCACTGGAGTTCCGGCCCGGACGATGGGACGCGGTGGAGGACCCGGAGAAGACGCCCGGATTCATGCCGTTCGGATACGACGGCGCCCGCTGCTGGGCCAAACACCTCGTCGTGCCCCTGGCCGAGCGCCTGCTGACCGTCGCCCTCGACAACCGGCTCGTCATCCGCAGCCCGCGGCAGGACGCGGAAGTCCCCCTGCGCTCCCTGCTCTCCGTGCGGTTCGAAGCGGAGATCCGGGCATGACCCGGCGCCGCACCGTTGCACCGCCCGCCGCCGCTTCCCGCCGCGAGCACCGAACACCCTGACACCACGGGAAACACCATGGATTCGCCCACGCTCGCCGGCTGGGTCGGCGACGTCGAGACCTTCACCGGCCACCAGTGGCAGCGCGAGCCCGCCGTCTTCACGCCGGAGACACTCGCCTCTCCGTTCGGCCTCGACGAGCTCGACGCCGCCTTCGACGGAGGGCTGCTGCGCACCCCCTACCTGGAGATGGTCCGCTCCGACAAGGTCGTCGTCCCGCCCGACGCCTACACCACCTCACGCGTGGTCAACGGCACGACGTACGACGGCTTCGCCGACCGTGCGAAAGCCCTCGCACTCCTGCGTTCCGGGGCGACGCTGCTCCTGCGCCGCGTCGACCAGTGGCACCGCCCGACGGGCGAACTGGTGGCGCGGCTGTCCGAAGAGGTCGGACGGCGCGTGGAGGCGTTCTTCTTCGTCACACCCGCCGGAGGCCAGGGGCTCGCGGTGCACCGCGACGACGCCGACGTGTTCGTCCTCCAGGCGGCCGGCCGCAAGACCTGGTACGTCCACGGCGCACCGGCGGTGGCGGACTGGGCGCTGGGGGAGCTTCCGGACGACGAGCGCTCCCCGCTGCTCCTGCGCAGCGTCCTCGAACCCGGCAGCGTGCTCTACGTCCCGCGCGGCTTCGCGCACCGCGCGGTCGGCGCCGCCGGACTGTCCGCCCACCTGTCGCTGACGATCCGTGACGTCTCCCTGCAGGACCTGCGCACGGCCCTGGAACAGCAGTTGACCGAAGGGCTGGACCTCCCGGCGCGCCCGCTGGGCGAGGCGGCGATCGCCGATGCCTGTGCCACGCTGCTCGGCCACGTCCGGGCGAGGCTCGGCACGATCGGACCGGAGGACCTGCGGGCCGCCGCACGGGCCGCGCAGGCGCGGCAGCCGGTCGCGTCACAGCATCCGGACACGTCACCGCAGCCGGAGACGTTCGCCGAGACGGCCCGGAACTGGGACGGTGCCACCGGTGCCGGGCGTGCCGGGCCGGCGGTGTCTGTCAGTCGCACGTGGCGCCGGTTGCGCGACGCGGCACGCAGCGCGCGCTGACGCAGCCCTCCGACTCGCGGAGTCCCCGTCTACCAGAACTGCGGCCGCCACTCGAAGAGCAGGATGGTCGCGTCGTCCCGCAGCTGGTTGCGCTGGTAGTCGAGGATGGCGTGGATGAGCAGCCGCAGGACCTCGGCCGGGCGCTGGCCGGCGGCGGAGGAGCGGATGATGAAGTCGGTGAACCGGTCGAGGCCGAACTCCGCACCGTCCGCGTCACGGGCCTCCACGACGCCGTCGGTGTAGAGCAGGACGCAGTCGCCCGGTTCCAGTGTCGCTTCGTGGACCTGCCGGGCTGCCGGCGCGAGATGGCCGGCCAGGCCGATCGGGGGCTGCGGGGGACTGTCCAGCACCCCGTCGAGCACCCGCTCGGCCCGGATCAGCAGCGGTGGGGGATGCCCGCAGTTGACCCAGCGCAGTTCCCCGGTGAGCGCGTCGAGCCGGCACAGCACGCCGGTGCAGAAGTGGTCGGGCAGCCACTGGGCGAGCGCCTGGTCCACGGAGCCGACGACATCGGCCAGGTCGCCGCCGCCGCGGCGGGCGTTGCGCGCCGCCGCCATGGCGACCGACGTGGTCAGGCCGGAGTTCAGGTCGTGCCCCATGGAGTCCAGAATCATGGTGTGCAGGATGTCCTTGACCACCGAGTGGTCGAAGGCGTCGCCGGCGACGTCGTACGCCGGCTCCAGGACCGCGGTCGAGACGCACCGGGCGCTGCCGATGGTGTGGGACGGCAGGAAGGCCCGCAGCATCTCGGTGGGCAGCCGCATGGTCGAGGTGCGGGCGCGGGCGGCGAGCCAGTCGCTGTAGGCGCGCTTCGAGGTGATCAGCATCGCGAACAGGAAGGCCAGCATCCTGCTGCGGCGCATCCGCACCCCGTCGAGCGAGGGGGTCCGCACCGCCAGCACGCCCAGCCGCTCCGCACCGTCGATCAAGGGCATCCAGACCATCACGTCGTCGTCGGCATCGGCCACGCGCGGCGTGACCGTGCGGTACGCCCAGCCCGCCGGCGAACGGTCCACCGGCAGCGGCTCCAGGCTCTCGTCGAGCGGGATCAGCAGCTGTTGCTGCAGGTCGACGAGGTAGATCAGCGCCGTGCCCAGGCCGAGGGCCGAGGCGCACCGGTTCGCCAGGTCGGGCAGTTCGAACGGCAGGGCCGTCTGCGCCTCGACGATCAGCTCTTCCAGGCGGTTCTCGTCGACGGCGGTGTCGGGCCCGGCGGACGCGTGCGGTGGGTCCGGCACGGGGATCACCCCTTCCGGTCCCAGTCTCACACCGATCCCGGCCCGCCTCATGTCGGGCACGGTCGCGTCCCGTGCCGGGCACGGCGGGGTCGGGAAACCCCTGCGCGCCGATCACGGTACGTCGTGGCGTCGCAGCCCTCCGTCACGCCCGCGGCCCGCGCCCGAAGACTCTGAAATTCCGTAGCCCGCTCCGTGATTCCGTGAGCCTGCCGACCGTTGGGTGAGGACTTGCGGCCCTCGACCGGCTTTGTCCGTGGCAGTGAAAGGGGACCGAATGTCCAAGCGCGCGCTGATCACCGGAATCACGGGACAGGACGGCTCGTACCTCGCCGAGCATCTGCTCGCCGAGGGCTACCAGGTGTGGGGCCTGACCCGAGGACAGGCCAATCCGCGCAAGGACCGGGTGGCCAAGCTGATACCCGATCTGTCCTTCGTGGACGGTGACTTGATGGACCAGGGCAGCCTGGTGTCGGCCGTGGACCTGGTGCAGCCGGACGAGGTGTACAACCTCGGGGCCGTCTCCTTCGTGCCCATGTCCTGGGTGCAGCCGGAGCTCGTCACCGAGGTCAACGGCACCGGGGTGCTGCGCATGCTCGAAGCGATCCGGATGGTGAGCGGCCTGGGCAAGTCCGCGGGCGGAGGTGATGGTCACGGTCACATCCGCTTCTATCAGGCCTCCTCCTCGGAGATGTTCGGGAAGGTGGTGGAGTCGCCGCAGAGCGAGCGGACCTCCTTCCACCCGCGCAGCCCGTACGGGGTGGCCAAGGCGTACGGCCACTACATCACCCAGAACTACCGCGAGTCCTACGGGGTGTTCGGAGTCTCGGGGATCCTCTTCAACCACGAATCACCCCGCCGCGGCGCGGAGTTCGTGACCCGGAAGATCTCCCTCGCGGTGGCGCAGATCAAGCTGGGCCTGCAGGAGAAGCTGCTGCTCGGCAACCTGGACGCGGTGCGCGACTGGGGCTTCGCGGGGGACTACGTCCGCGCGATGCACCTGATGCTGCAGCAGGACGCCCCCAGGGACTACGTGGTGGGCACCGGCCGCATGCACTCGGTGCGGGACGCGGCGCGCATCGCCTTCGGGGCCGCCGGCCTGGACTGGGAGGAGCACGTCGTGGTGGACCCGGCGCTGGTGCGGCCCGCCGAGGTCGAGACGCTGTGCGCCGACTACGGCGACGCCCGCGGGGAGCTGGGCTGGGAGCCCGAGGTCGGCTTCGAGGAACTGATGCGGATGATGGTGGAGTCCGACCTCCGGCAGGCCGGCCTCGAACGTGACCACGGCGAGCTGCTCGCCGCGGCGAGCTGGTAGGGCCCGCCGGAACACACCTGCTCACCCCCCATCGCGACGCCGGAGCGGCGGCCGGGACCAGGACCGGAACAGGGCCGGAACAGGGGCCCGGAACAGGGCCAGGACCGGCACCCGGACCGGCCGACTCTACGGGTTTCCGTGGACACGCCCGCCGAGACTGGGCGCGTGGTGTGAGGGAAGCGGAGCAGTGCCCCCTGAGGGGGCCTCCAGATGACTCGTTCGCTGTGGGAAAGCCATCCGTCCCGGGTGCCGGAAGTCCACATCGAAATCCCCTGCTGTCCGTCGGTCTTGAGATGGGTTGAGTTGAACGTGGCGAAGGTGGACAAGGAACAGAAGCTCCGGGACTACCTGAAGCGGGCGAGCGCGGATCTGCGGCGCTCCCGGCAGCGGGTGGGCGAACTGGAGGCCGCGGCCCGCGAGCCCATCGCGATCGTGGGCATGAGCTGCCGTTTCCCCGGGGGCGTGTCGACGCCCGAGGAACTCTGGTCCATGCTCGTCGCGGGCGGGGAGGGCATCACGGAGTTCCCCGCCGACCGCGGCTGGGAACCGCTGACGGAGGACGCGGGGGAGACGCGGGGGTTCTCCGGCGGGTTCCTGCGCGACGCGGCCGAGTTCGACGCCGGGTTCTTCGGGATCTCCCCGCGCGAGGCGCTCGCGATGGACCCCCAGCAGCGGGTGCTGCTGGAGTCCTCGTGGGAGGCCTTCGAGCGCGCCGGCATCGACCCGGCCGCGGTCCGGGGCACCCGGACGGGCGTGTTCGTCGGAGCCATGCCCCAGGAGTACCGGGTGGGCCCGGACGACGACGCCCAGGGCTTCGTCCTGACGGGCGGCGCCACCAGCGTCCTGTCGGGCCGGCTCTCCTACTTCTTCGGGGCCGTCGGCCCGGCGGTGACGGTCGACACCGCCTGCTCGTCCTCCCTGGTGGCCCTGCACCTGGCCGCCCACTCCCTGCGCCAGGGCGAGTGCTCCCTGGCGCTGGCCGCGGGCGTCACGGTGATGTCCGCACCCACGACGTTCGTGGAGTTCGGCCGCCAGGGCGGGCTGGCCGCCGACGGGCGCTGCCGCTCCTTCGCCGACTCCGCCGGCGGCACCGGCTGGGCCGAGGGCGTGGGCGTACTGGTCCTGGAACGGCTCTCGGAGGCCCGGCGCAACGGGCACGAGGTCCTCGCCGTCATCCGGGGCTCCGCCGTCAACCAGGACGGCGCCTCCAACGGCCTGACCGCGCCCAACGGCCCCTCCCAGCAGCGGGTGATCGAGCAGGCGCTGGTCAACGCGCGCCTCTCGGCCGGGGAGGTCGACGTCGTCGAGGCGCACGGCACGGGCACCACCCTCGGCGACCCGGTCGAGGCCCAGGCCCTGATCGCGACCTACGGCCGGAACCGCACCGCGGACCGCCCGCTGCTGCTGGGATCCGTGAAGTCGAACCTCGGCCACACCCAGGCCGCGGCCGGCATGGCCGGCGTCATCAAGATGGTGCTGGCCATGCGGCACGGCGCCCTGCCCCGCACGCTGCACGTCGACACGCCGTCCTCGCACGTCGACTGGTCGGCGGGGACCGTACGGCTGCTGACCGAGCAGGTCCCGTGGCCGCAGGGCGAGCAGCCGCGCCGGGCCGGCGTCTCCTCGTTCGGGCTCAGCGGCACCAACGCGCACACGATCCTGGAGGAGGCGCCGGCCGAGCGGGTCGCCGGGCCCGGGCAGGAGGGCGGCGTCGACGAGGGGCCGGAGGAGACGGAGTCCGCGGCCGTCGAAGCCGGCGCCCCCGTCGAGCCCGTCGCCGCAGGCCCCGTCCCGTGGCTGGTTTCCGGCCGCACCCGGGAGGCCCTGCGCGCCCAGGCCGCCAGGCTGCTGGACCTCCTCGCCTCCCGCCCCGGCCTCGCGCCCGCGGACGTGGCCTACTCGCTGGCCACGACCCGTTCCGGCTTCGAGCACCGCGCCGCGTTCACCGCCGCCGACCGCGACCGGGCCCTCGAAGCCCTCGCCGCGCTGGCCGCCGGCGAACCCGCGCCCCACCTGACCCGGGGCACCGTGCAGGGCCGCGCCAAGCTCGCGTTCCTCTTCGCCGGCCAGGGCTCCCAGCGGCCGGGCATGGGGCACGAACTCCACGCCCGTTTCCCCGCCTTCGCCGCCGCGCTCGACGAGATCGCCGCCCACTTCGACCAGGGCCTCGAACGCCCCCTGAAGGACGTGCTGTTCGCCGCCGAAGGCACACCCGAGGCCGAGCTGCTGAAGGAGACCGGCTACGCGCAGCCCGCCCTGTTCGCGGTCGAGGTCGCCCTGTACCGGCTGGCCGAGTCCCTCGGCGTCAGGCCGGACTTCCTCGCCGGTCACTCCATCGGCGAGATCGCGGCCGCCCACGTGGCCGGGGTCTTCCCGGCCGCCGACGCCGCGGCCCTGGTGCTCGCCCGCGGCCGGCTCATGCAGGCCCTGCCCGCCGGCGGCGTCATGATCTCGCTGGAAGCGACGGAGGACGAAGTCCTGCCCCTGCTCCAGGACCGGCAGGACCGCGTCTCGATCGCCGCGGTCAACGGCCCCGCCGCCCTCGTCGTGGCCGGTGCCGATGCCGACGCCGAAGCCGTCGCCGCGCACTTCGCCGCGCTGGGCCGCAAGACCAAGCGGCTGCAGGTCTCGCACGCCTTTCACTCCCCGCTCATGGAACCCGTGCTGGAGGAGTTCCGCGCCGTCGTCTCCGGCCTCGCGCCGCAGGCGCCCGTCATCCCGGTCGTCTCCGGCCTGACCGGCACGCTCGCCACCGTCGAGCAGCTGACTTCCCCCGACTACTGGGTGGACCACGCCCGTCACGCCGTTCGGTTCGCCGACACCGTGGCCTGGTTGAGCGGCCACGGCACCGGCACCTTCCTCGAACTGGGCCCCGACGGCGTCCTGTCCGCCATGACCCGGGCATGCCTCGACGACACCGACGACGACACCCGTCACGGCACTGGTGACGACACCCGTCACGGCACTGGAGACGACACCAGGCACGACATCAGGCGCGACGCCCGTGACACCGGCGCCCACGGCACCTCCGCGACCGTCCCCGCCACGCTCGCCGTCCTGCGCCCGGGTCGCCCCGAGGCCGAGACGCTCACCACCGCGCTTGCGAGCCTGTACGTCCGGGGCACGGCCGTCCGGTGGGAGCCCTGGTTCGACGGCACCGGTGCCCGGCGCACGGACCTCCCCACGTACGCCTTCCAGCGCCGCCGCTACTGGCCCAAGGGCACGCCCGCACACGGCGCAGACGTCCGCGCCGCGGGCCTGGGCGCGGCCCGCCACCCGCTGCTGGCGGCGGCCGTGTCGGTCGCCAACTCCGACGGCCTGCTGCTGACCGGCCGTCTGTCCTTGCGCACCCACCCCTGGCTGGCCGGCCACGCCGTACGCGGCACGGTGCTCCTCCCGGGCACCGCCTTCCTGGAGCTGGCCGTCCGCGCGGGGGACGAGACCGGCTGCGGCCGCGTCGAGGAGCTCACCCTGGCCGCACCCCTGGTCCTGCCCGCGGAGGGCGGTGTCCAGGTGCAGGTGTGGGCCGGCAGCCCGGACGGGTCCGGCCGCCGCGCCCTGAGCATCCACTCCCGCCCCGACGGGCCCGAGGAACTGCCCTGGACGCAGCACGCCGCCGGCACCCTCGTCGCCGGCGAGCACCGTACCGGCTTCGACGCCACCGCCTGGCCACCCGCCGGCGCCCGGCCGCTCGACCTCGACGGCTTCTACGACCGGATGGCCGACGGCGGATTCGCGTACGGCCCGCTGTTCCAGGGCCTGCGCGCCGCCTGGCGCGCCGGTGACGACGTGTACGCCGAAGTGACGCTGCCGGAGACCGACGCCGCCGGCACCGGCTCGTTCGGCATCCACCCGGCCCTGCTGGACGCCGCGCTGCACGCCACGGCCTTCGCCGGCCTCGGCGAGCAGGGGCAGGGCGGCCTGCCCTTCTCGTGGCAGGACGTGACCCTGCACGCGAGCGGGGCGACGACGGTACGGGTGAGGCTGACCCGTACCGACGACGACGCGGTGGCGATCGCCGTCGCCGACACCACGGGCGCCCTCGTGGCCTCCGTCGGTTCGCTCGTCCTGCGCACCGTGCCCGACGGAGAGCTGACCGCCGCCTCTCTTGCCCGTGACGCCCTGTTCGAGCTGCGCTGGACGCCGCCGGCGGACCCCGCCGGCACCGGGCCCGCCACGGTCGGTGTCCTCGGCCCGGACCCGTACGGTCTCGCCGAGACGCTGACCTCGCCCGACCGTACGGTCACGGCCCTGCCGGACCTGGATGCGGCCGGCGCCGTCCCGGCCATCGTCCTCGCCCCCGTCCCCGGGACCACCGGGGACGATCCCGTCGCCTCCGCGCACGCCCGCACCGCCCTCGTCCTGGAGCAGCTGCAGCTCTGGTCGGCGAGTGAGCAGTCCGCCGCATCGCGCCTGGTCTTCGTCACCCGCGGCGCGGTCGCCACCGATGACCTGCAGGCGCCGGACCCGGCGGCCGCCGCCGTCTGGGGCCTGGTGCGCACCGCACAGGCCGAACACCCGGACCGCTTCGGCCTGCTGGACCTCGACCCCGCCGGTCCCACCGGCTTCACCACGCCGCAGCTCGCACGGGCCCTGGCCACGGACGAGCCGCAGACCGCCCTCCGTGACGGCGCCGTGCTCGGCGCCCGGCTCGCCCACGCCCAGGCGCCGGAGAGCGGCACGCGATGGAACCCCGAGGGCACCGTCGTGCTCACCGGCGCCACCGGCGGCCTGGGCCGCGTGCTGGCCCGGCACCTGGTCGCCGAGCGCGGCGTACGGCACCTGCTGCTCGTCAGCCGCCGGGGCGCCGCCGCCGACGGCGCGGACGAGCTCGTCGCCGAACTGGTCGCGCACGGCGCGCAGGTCGCGGTGGAAGCCTGCGACCTCGCCGACCGCGCCGCCGTCGGGCGGCTGCTGGCGGCCGTGCCCGCCGACCACCCCGTCACCGCCGTCGTGCACAGCGCCGGCACGCTCGACGACGGCGTCATCGAGTCGCTGACCCCCGAGCGCATCAGCGCCGTGCTGCGGCCCAAGGCCGACGCCGTCTGGCATCTCCACGAGGCCACCCGGGGGCTGGACCTGGCCGCCTTCGTCGTCTTCTCCTCCCTCGCCGGCACCGTGGGCACGGCGGGCCAGGGGAACTACGCCGCCGCGAACGCCTTCCTCGACGCCGTCGCTCAGCTGCGCCGCGCCGAAGGGCTGCCGGGGCTCTCCCTGGGCTGGGGCCCGTGGGCGCCCACCGGTGGCATGACCGGTGGCATGACCGAAGACGACCTGCAGCGCCTGGCCCGCATGGGCACGCCCGCGCTCACCGCGGAACAGGGCGTCGCGCTCTTCGACGCCGCGACCGCCGGCACGGCCGCCGTCCTGCTGCCGGTCAGGCTGGACCCGGCCGTCCTGCGGGCCCGGGGCGAGGTGCCGGCGCTGATGCGCGGCCTCGTCCGCACCCCCGTCCGCCGCTCGGTGGTCTCCGGCTCGGAGACGGCCGTGAGCCTCGTCCAGAGGCTGTCCCGGCTGGAGGAAGCCGACCGCGACGAGGTGGTGCGCGACCTCGTGGCCGGTGAAGTGGCCGCCGTGCTCGGCCACTCCGGCGCCGCCGAGATCGACACGGAGCGCCCGTTCCGGGACCTGGGCTTCGACTCGCTCACCGCCGTGGAACTGCGCAACCGGCTCCGCGCGGCCACCGGACTGCGCACCGCGGCCACGGCGATCTTCGACTACCCGACCGTCACCGCGCTCGCCGCGCACGTCCTCGGCGAGCTCATGGGCTCCGAAGCCGCCGCCGCGGCGGCCGCCCCCCGGGCCGCCGGCGACGAGGACCCCGTCGTCATCGTCGGCATGAGCTGCCGCTACCCGGGCGGCGTCGCCTCGCCCGAAGACCTGTGGCGGCTCGTCAGCGAGGGCACCGACGCCGTCTCGGGCCTGCCCACGGACCGCGGCTGGGACCTGGACGCGCTCTACGACCCGGACCCGGACCACATAGGCACCTCGTACACCCGCTTCGGCGGATTCCTGCACGAGGCCCCCGAGTTCGACCCCGCGTTCTTCGGCATGAGCCCCCGCGAGGCGCTGGCCACCGACTCGCAGCAGCGGCTGCTCCTGGAGGCGTCCTGGGAGGCCTTCGAACGCGCCGGCATCGACCCGGTGTCCCTGCGGGGCAGCCGCACCGGCGTGTTCGCCGGCGTCATGTACAACGACTACGCCCAGACGCTCGCCGGCGGGCAGTTCGAGGGTCACCAAGGCAGCGGAACCTCACCGAGCATCGCCTCCGGCCGCGTGTCCTACGCCCTCGGGCTGGAGGGCCCCGCCGTCACCGTCGACACGGCGTGTTCGTCCTCGCTCGTCGCCATGCACTGGGCGATGCAGGCGCTGCGCGCGGGGGAGTGCTCGCTCGCCCTGGCCGGCGGCGTCACGGTGATGTCCACGCCGGGCGCCCTCATCGAGTTCTCCCGCCAGCGCGGCCTGTCCCCGGACGGCCGCTGCAAGGCCTTCTCCGACAGCGCCGACGGCGTCGGCTGGGCCGAGGGCGTGGGCATGCTCGTCCTCGAACGCCTCTCCGACGCCCGGCGCAACGGGCACCGGATCCTCGCCGTCGTACGGGGCTCCGCCGTCAACCAGGACGGCGCCTCCAACGGCCTGACCTCCCCCAACGGCCCCTCCCAGCAGCGGGTGATCCGCCAGGCGCTGGCCGGCGCCGGCCTGTCCGTCGCGGACGTCGACGCGGTGGAGGCGCACGGCACCGGCACCACGCTCGGCGACCCCATCGAGGCCCAGGCCCTGCTCGCCACGTACGGGCAGGACCGCGACCCGGCACAGCCGCTGCTGCTGGGCTCCGTGAAGTCCAACATCGGCCACGCCCAGGCGGCGGCCGGCGTGGCCGGCGTCATCAAGATGGTCATGGCCATGGGCTACGGCGTGCTGCCCCGCACCCTGCACGCCGACGAGCCGTCCTCGCACGTCGAGTGGGACGCCGGAGCGGTCCGGCTGCTCACCGAGGAGACCCCCTGGCCGCAGACCGGACGGCCGCGCCGGGCCGGCGTCTCCTCCTTCGGCTTCAGCGGTACGAACGCGCACCTCATCGTCGAGGAGCCGCCGGCCGTCGCCGAGCAGCGCGAAGAGCCCGCGCTCACCCCGGCCGTCGTGCCCTGGACGCTGTCGGGCAAGAGCCGGGCCGCGCTGCGCGACCAGGCCGCCCGCCTGCGGTCCTTCCTGGACGAGCGCCCCGCCCTCGCCCCGGCCGACGTCGCGCTCTCCCTGGCCACCACCCGCTCGGCCTTCGACCAGCGCGCCGTCGTCGTCGGCGACCGCGACGAACTGCTGCGCGCCCTCGCCGACCTGGCCGCCGACCGGCCGGGTCCCGCGCTCACCGAGGGCGAGACCGGCGGCGCCGGCAAGCTGGCCGTGGTGTTCTCCGGGCAGGGCAGCCAGCGCCCCGGCGCCGGCCGCGAACTCGCCGCCCGCTTCCCCGCGTTCGCCGCCGCCCTCGACGAGGTGACCGCCGCCGTCGACCCGCACCTGGACCGCCCCCTCAAGGACGTCCTGTTCGCCCCGGAGGGCAGCCCCGAGGCGGCGCTGCTGGACCGCACCGAGTGGACCCAGCCCGCGCTCTTCGCCATCGGCGTCGCCCTCCACCGCCTGCTGCGCACGTGGGGCGTCCGCCCCGGCGTGCTGCTCGGCCACTCCATCGGCGAGATCACCGCCGCCCACGTCGCGGGCGTCCTCTCGCTGCCCGACGCGGCCCGCCTGGTGGCCGCGCGGGGACGGCTCATGGAGGCGCTGCCCGCCGGCGGCGCGATGATCTCCCTCCAGGCCGGCGAGGACGAGGTCGCGCCGCTGCTCGCCGGGCGCGAGCACGAGGTCTCCCTCGCCGCCGTCAACGGCCCCCGCAGCGTCGTGGTCGCCGGCGAACTTGCCGCCACCGAGGAGATCGCCGCCCACTTCGCCGCCCAGGGCCGCAAGACCAAGCGCCTGACGGTCAGCCACGCCTTCCACTCGCCGCTCATGGAACCCGCGCTCGACGGGCTGCGCGAGGTCGCCGCCGGGCTCACCTACCACGCGCCGGACGTGACCGTCATCTCCGGCCTGACCGGACGGCCCGCCACCGACGACGAACTGCGCTCCGCGGACTACTGGGTCGCGCACGCCCGCGGCGCCGTCCGCTTCGCCGACACCCTGCGCGCCGCGCACGACCGCGGCGCCGGCACCTTCCTCGAAGTCGGCCCCGACAGCGTGCTGTCGGCCGTCGCCCAGGAAGCCCTCGGCGACACGGCGGACGCGCACATCGTCCCGCTGCTGCGCGCCGGGCGCGGCGAGGAGCGCTGCGCCGCCACCGCCCTCGCCACCCTGCACGTGCACGGCACGGCCGTCGACTGGTCCGCGTACCTCGCCGGCACCGGCGCTCGTACGGTCGAGCTGCCCACGTACGCCTTCCAGCACGAGCACTACTGGCCGGAGGCCGTCCCGGCCGCCGGGCCGCGCGCGGCCGACCCCGCCGACGCCGAGCTGTGGGGCGCCGTCGAACGCGGCGACGCCGCCGGGCTCGCCGGGCTCCTCGGCCTGCGCGACGAACAGCACGCCTCCCTCTACGCGCTGCTGCCCGCCCTGTCGTCCTGGCGCCAGCTCCGGCAGGAGAAGGCCCTGCTGGACTCCACCCGCTACCAGGTCGCCTGGCGCCCGGTCCGCCCGGCCGCCGCGCCCGTCCTGGACGGCACCTGGCTGGTCGTGACCACCGAGGGGGCCGACGGCGACGAGGTCCTGGACGCGCTGCGCGGCCACGGAGCCCGGTTCGAGACGCTCGTCCTGGACGCCGCCTGCCGCGAACGGGCCGCACTCGCCGCCCGCCTCGACGCCGTACGCGATCCGGAACGCCCCCTCACCGGGGTGCTGTCCCTGCTGCCCCTCGCCGACGGGCCCGGCCCGCTCGCCGCCGAACCGCCGGCCGGGCTCGCGCTCACCCTCCTCCTGATCCAGGCGCTCGCCGACACCGGTCTCGGCGCCCCCGTACGGACCCTGACCCGGGGCGCGGTCACCACCGGCCCCGCCGATCCGCTCACCAGCCCCCTCCAGGCCGCGGTCTGGGGCCTGGGGCGGGTCGCCGCCCTGGAGCACCCGCAGCTGTGGCGAGGCCTGATCGACCTGCCGGCCGTCCTCGACGCGCCCGCCGGCCAGCACCTCGTCAGCGCCCTCGCCGCACCGGGCGGCGAGGACCAGCTCGCGATCCGCACGGCCGGCGCGTACGGCCGGCGCCTCGTCCGCCGGCCGCTCGCCGAACTGCCCCCGGCCGACGCCTTCACCGCCCGCGGCACCGTGCTCGTCACCGGCGGCACCGGAGCGCTCGGCGCCGAGGTCGCCCGCTGGCTCGCCCGCAGCGGCGCCGAGCACCTCCTGCTCACCAGCCGGAGGGGCCCCGACGCACCCGGCGCCGGTGAACTGGCCGCCGAACTGGAGGACCTGGGCACCCGCGTCACCCTCGCGGCCTGCGACACCGCCGACCGCGACGCCCTCGCCGCACTCCTGGAATCCGTACCCGACGAGCACCCGCTGACCGGTGTCGTGCACGCGGCCGGCGTCGGCCAGGCGGCCCCCCTCACGGACACCCCCCTCGACGACGCCGCGGCGACCATGGCCGCCAAACTGGTCGGCGCGGCCCACTTGGACGCCCTCCTCGACGGCCACGACCTCGACTTCTTCGTCCTGGTCTCCTCGATCGCCGGAGTCTGGGGAAGCGCCGGGCAGAGCGCCTACGGCGCCGCCAACGCCTACCTCGACGCCCTCGCCGAGCACCGGCGCGCCCGCGGCCTGCCCGCCACCTCGGTGGCCTGGGGCCCCTGGGCCGAGGCCGGCATGGCCGCACACGACGGCTTCGCCGACCAGCTCCGGAGGCGCGGACTGCGCTTCCTCGCCCCCGCGACGGCCCTCGCCGAACTGCGCCGCGCGGTCGTCCAGCAGGACGTCACCGTCACGGTCGCCGACATTGACTGGGAGCGCTACCACCCCGTCTTCACCTCCGCGCGCCCCAGCGTCCTCTTCGACGAGCTGACCGAGGTCCGGGCCCTGGCGCGCACCGGCGGCGAGAGCGCCGCGCCCGAGTTCGCCGCGCGTCTGCGGGGCCTCGACGAAGCCGGCCAGGAGCGGCTGCTGACCGACCTGGTGCGCGCCGAGGCGGCCGTGGTCCTCGGCCACGCCTCCGCCGAGGGCGTCGCCGAGCGGCGGGCGTTCCGCGAGGCCGGCTTCGACTCGCTGACCGCCGTCGAACTGCGCAAGCGGCTGGCCGCGCTCACCGGGCTGCCCCTGCCCGCAACCCTGGTGTTCGACTACCCGACCCCCGCCGCCCTCGCCCGTCACCTGCGCGCCGGACTCCTCGGAACGCAGGCGCAGCAGGCGCCCGTGACCGCACCGTCGCCGGGCGGCTTCGACGAGCCCGTCGCCATCGTCGGCATGAGCTGCCGCTTCCCCGGCGGCGTCCGCTCCCCGGAACAGTTCTGGGAGCTGATCTCCGACGGCGTCGACGCCATCACCGACTTCCCCGTCAACCGCGGCTGGGACACCGGCCTCCACCATCCCGACCCCGACCACCCCGGCACGACGTACTCCACCCAGGGCGGCTTCCTGCACGACGCGGGCGAGTTCGACGCCGGCTTCTTCGGCATCTCACCGCGCGAGGCCCTCTCGATGGACCCTCAGCAGCGGCTGCTGCTGGAGACCACCTGGGAGGCCTTCGAGCAGGCCGGCATCGACCCCACCGCCCTCCACGGCAGCCCGACCGGCGCCTTCATCGGCTCCACCTACCAGGAGTACGGGTTCGGCGTCGGCGACAGCTCCGCCGGCCACCTGGTGACCGGCACCAGCCCCAGCGTGCTCTCCGGCCGGCTCTCGTACCTCTTCGGGCTGGAAGGCCCGGCGGTCACCGTCGACACCGCCTGCTCCTCGTCCCTGGTCGCCCTGCACCTGGCCTGCCAGTCGCTGCGCAACGGCGAGAGCACCCTGGCCCTCGCCGGCGGCGCGACCGTGATGACCAACCCCAGCCCGTTCATCGCCTTCAGCCGGCAGCGGGCCCTCGCGGGCGACGGCCGCTGCAAGGCCTTCGCCGACGGCGCCGACGGCATGACGCTCGCCGAAGGCGTCGGCATCCTCGTCCTGGAGCGGCTCTCCGACGCCCGCCGCAACGGGCACGAGGTCCTCGCCGTCGTCCGCGGCTCGGCCATCAACCAGGACGGCGCCTCCAACGGCCTGTCCGCGCCCAACGGCCCGTCCCAGCAGCGCGTCATCCGCCAGGCCCTCGCCAACGCCGGACTCGCGCCCGGCGACGTCGACGCCGTCGAGGCCCACGGCACCGGCACTGCCCTCGGCGACCCCATCGAGGCCCAGGCCCTCCTCGCCACCTACGGCCGCGACCGCGACACCGCACACCCGCTGCTGCTCGGCTCCGTGAAGTCCAACATCGGCCACACCCAATCGGCGGCCGGCGTCGCCGGCGTCATCAAGATGGTCATGGCCCTGCGCAACGGGCGGCTGCCCCGCACCCTGCACGCGGACACCCCCTCCACCCACGTCGACTGGACGCCCGGCACGGTCTCCCTGCTGACCGACGGCGCCGACTGGCCCGAGGGCGAGCGCCCCCGCCGCTGCGCGGTCTCCTCCTTCGGCATCAGCGGAACCAACGCCCACACGGTCCTCGAAGAGGCCCCCCGGCAGCAGGAGACCACCCCCGCGCCGGAGACCGGGCCGGTGCCCCCGGCCGGCGGCGTCATCCCCTGGGTGCTGTCCGCGCGGACCGCGGGAGCCCTGCGCGCCCAGGCCGCCCGCCTCGCCGGCCACCTCGACGCCGGAGCAGCGACCGCCCTCGACGCCGGTCACTCCCTGCTGACCTCCCGCACGCTCTTCGAGCACCGCGCCGTCGTCATCGGCACCGGCGGCGACGAGGCGAGGGCCGCCCTCGGCACCCTCGGCGAGGGACGGTCCTGCCCGGGCGTCGTCCAGGGCGCCGCCGACACCGACGGCAAGACCGTGTTCGTCTTCCCCGGTCAGGGCTCCCAGTGGGCCGGCATGGGCGCGCGGCTGCTGGAGGAGTCCCCGGTCTTCGCCGAGCGCCTGACCGAGTGCGCCACCGCCCTGTCCGCCTTCACCGACTGGTCCCTGCTCGACGTCATCCGCCAGGCCGAAGGCGCGCCCACCCTGGACCGCGTCGACGTCGTCCAGCCCGCCTCGTGGGCCGTCATGGTCTCCCTGGCCGAGATGTGGCGCGCCCACGGCATCACCCCCGACGCCGTCGCCGGCCACTCGCAGGGCGAGATCGCCGCGGCCGCCGTCGCCGGCGCCCTGTCACTGGAGGACGCCGCCCGCGTGGTCGCGCTGCGCAGCCGGGCCATCGGCCGCGTGCTCGCCGGATCCGGCGGCATGATGTCCGTCCCGCTGCCCGTCACCGAAGTCGAGCGGCGCCTGCGCTCCTACGAGGGCCTGTCCGTCGCCGCCGTCAACGGGCCCCGGTCCGTCGTCGTCTCCGGCGCGCCCGGCCCGCTGGACGCCCTGCAGGCCGAGCTGACCGCCGAGGACGTCCGCGCCAAGCGCGTCGCCGTGGACTACGCCTCGCACTCCGCACAGGTCGAGCTGCTGCGCGACGAACTGCGCGAGGTCCTCGCGCCCGTCCGCCCCCGCCCCGCGCACGTACCGTTCTTCTCCACCGTCACCGGCGACTGGCTGGACGCCGGCTCCGCCGGCCTCGACGCCGAATACTGGTACACCAACCTCCGCACGACCGTCCGCTTCGAGCCCGCCGTGCGCGAGCTCCTCGCCCAGGACCACCGCTTCTTCATCGAGGTCAGCTCCCACCCGGTGCTCGCCATGGCCGTCCAGGAGACGGCCGAGGACGACGGCCGCCCGGCCGTCGTCCTCGGCACGCTCCGGCGCGACACCGGCGGCACCGACCGCTTCCTGACCTCCCTGGCCGAGGCGTTCGTCCGGGGCGCCGGCGCCGACTGGAACCGCGTCCTCGACGGCACCGGCGCCCGGCGGGTGCCCCTGCCCACGTACGCCTTCCAGCGCGAACACCTGTGGGCCATCCCCGCCGAGCCGCGGAGCACGCACGCGGAGGCCCCCGCCGACGCGGAGTTCTGGACGGCGGTCGAGGACGAGGACGTCGACTCCCTCGCCTCCAGCCTGCGCCTCGACCGCGCCCAGCTGGCCCCGGTGCTCCCGGCCCTGTCGCACTGGCGCAAGCACCGCCGCGACCTGTCGACCGTCGACTCCTGGCGCTACCGCGCCACCTGGAAGCCGCTCACCGGCCTGCCCCCGGCGAACCTGACCGGCACCTGGCTCGTCGTCACCGCCGACGACGCGGCCGCCGGCGAACTCACAGAAGCCCTCGCCGCCCATGGCGCCGCACCGCGCACCCTTGTCCTGAACGACGCCTGCACCGACCGCACGGTCCTGGCCGCACGCCTCACCGAGCTCGGCGACCTCACGGACCTCACGGGCGTGGTGTCCCTGCTGGCCGCGGCCGAGGAGCCCGACCCGCAGCACCCGGCGCTTACCTCTGGGCTCGCCCTGACCGTCGCGCTCGTCCAGGCGCTCGGTGACACCGGGACCGACGCACCCCTGTGGTGCCTGACCCGCGGTGCCGTCTCCACCGGCCGCGCGGACCGGCTGACCCGCCCCGCCCAGGCCCAGATCCACGGCCTCGGCTGGACGGCCGCCCTCGAACACCCGCAGCGCTGGGGCGGCGTCGTCGACCTGCCCGAGCACCTCGACCGGCGTGCAGCCGAACGCCTGGCCGCCGTTCTCACCGGCCGCACCGGCGAGGACCAGCTCGCCGTCCGCGCCTCGGGGGTCCTCGCCCGCCGCGTCGTCCGCGCCACCCCCGCGGACCCCGCCCCGGCCACCCCCTGGACGCCCCGCGGCACCACCCTCGTCACCGGAGGCACCGGCACCCTCGCACCCCACCTCGCCCGCTGGCTCGCCGCGCAGGGCGCCGGGCACATCGTGCTCACCAGCCGCCGCGGCCCGGCCGCACCCGGCGCGGCCGACCTCCTCCAGGAACTGGCCGACCTCGGCTGCGAAGCCACCGCCGTCGCCTGCGACCTGACCGACCGCGACGCGGTCGCCGGAATGCTCGACGCGCTCAAGGCCGGCGGACACACCGTCCGCACGGTCGTGCACACCGCCGTCACCATCGAGCTCGCACCGCTCGCCGAGACGACCCTCGACGCCTTCGCGAAGGTCGTGGACGCCAAGGTCACCGGCGCCCGCCACCTCGACGAACTCCTCGACGACGACGAGCTCGACGCCTTCGTCCTGTACTCCTCCACGGCGGGCATGTGGGGCAGCGGGGCGCACGCCGCCTACGTCGCCGGCAACGCCTACCTCAACGCTCTCGCCGAGCACCGCCGCGCCCGCGGCGCCCGCGCCACGGCCGTCTCCTGGGGCATCTGGGCCGACGACCTGAAGCTCGGCCGCGTCGACCCCGGCCGGGTCCGCCGCAGCGGACTCGTCTTCATGGACCCCAGGCTGGCCCTCACCGGACTGCGGCAGGCACTCGACGACGACGAGACGGTCCTGGCCGTCGCCGACGTGGACTGGGAGCGCTACCACCCCGTCTTCACCTCGGCGCGGCCCGCCCCCCTCTTCGAGGACCTCCCCGAAGTCCGGCAGCTCACCGAGGACGGCGACCACGCCCCGGCCTCCGGCGGCGAGTTCGCCGCCCGCCTCCTCGGACTCCCCACCGCCGAACAGGACCGCCTCCTGCTGGACCTGGTGCGCACCGAGGCCGCCACCGCCCTCGGCCACGCCTCGCCCGACACCCTCTCCGAGCAGCGGGCCTTCCGCGACGTCGGCTTCGACTCGCTGACCGCCGTCGACCTGCGCAACCGGATCGCCGCCGTCACCGGGCTCGCCCTGCCGAGCACGATGGTCTTCGACTACCCCAGCCCGCTCGCGCTCATCGCCTTCCTGCGCGACCGGATCGCGGGCACCCGCACCGGGCCCGCCGCCGTCGCCCAGGCTCCCGCGGCCCCCGGCGCCCACGCCGACGGCGAGCCCATCGCCGTCATCGGCATGAGCTGCCGCTACCCGGGCGGCGTCGCCTCCCCGGAGGACCTGTGGCGGATCGTCACCGAAGGCACCGACGCCACCGGCGAGTTCCCCACCGACCGCGGCTGGGACACCGAGGGCCTCTACGACCCCGACCCCGACCGCCCGGGCCGCACCTACTCCACCCGCGGCGGCTTCCTCCACGACGCCGCCGACTTCGACGCCGCCTTCTTCGGCATCTCGCCCCGCGAGGCCCTCGCCATGGACCCCCAGCAGCGCCTGCTGCTGGAGACCTCCTGGGAGGCGCTGGAGCGCGCCGGCATCGACCCCGCCGGCCTGCGCGGCAGCGGCACCGGCACCTTCATCGGCGCCAGCTACCAGGACTACGCCGCCCGCGCCGCGAGCCCCGAGGGCGCCGAGGGACACGCCATCACCGGCACCATCTCCAGCGTCCTGTCCGGCCGGCTGTCCTACACGTACGGCTTCGAGGGCCCGGCCGTCACCCTCGACACCGCCTGCTCCTCGTCCCTCGTCGCCCTGCACCTGGCCTGCCAGTCGCTGCGCAACGGCGAGAGCTCCCTCGCCCTCGCCGGCGGCGTCAGCATCATGGCCACGCCGTTCCCGTTCGTCGGCTTCAGCCGGCAGCGGGCGATGGCCGCAGACGGACGCTGCAAGGCGTACTCCGACCAGGCCGACGGCATGAGCCTGGCCGAGGGCGTCGGCCTCGTCCTCGTCGAACGGCTCTCCGACGCCCTCCGCAACGGGCACGAGGTCCTCGCCGTGATCCGCGGCTCCGCCGTCAACCAGGACGGCGCCTCCAACGGTCTGACCGCCCCCAACGGCCCGTCCCAGCAGCGCGTCATCCGCCAGGCCCTCGCCAACGCCGGAGTGCCCGCCGCCGAGGTCGACGTCGTCGACGGGCACGGCACCGGCACCGCCCTCGGCGACCCCATCGAGGCCCAGGCCCTGCTCGCCACGTACGGCCAGGACCGCGACCCGGCGCACCCGCTGCTGCTCGGCTCCGTGAAGTCCAACATCGGCCACACCCAGATGGCGTCCGGCGTCGCCGGCGTCATCAAGATGGTCATGGCCCTGCGCCACGGGACCGTGCCCCGCAGCCTGCACATCGACCGGCCCTCCTCGCACGTCGACTGGAGCTCCGGCGCCATCCGGCTGCTCACCGAGGCGCAGGACTGGCCCGGCACCGGGCACCCGCGCCGCGCCGGCGTCTCCTCCTTCGGCCTCAGCGGCACCAACGTCCACGCCGTCCTCGAACAGGCACCGGACCAGCAGCCGGAGGACGAGCGGCCGCAGGAGGAGACGACGGACCCGGCCGGCGCCCTTCCCCTGACGCTGTCCGCACGCACCGAAGCGGGCCTGCGCGCCCAGGCCGGCCGTCTCCTCACCCACCTCTCCGACCACCCCGGAACGCCCCTCACCGACCTCGCCTACTCCCTCGCCACCACCCGGTCTGCCCTGGAGCACCGCGCCGCCGTCGTCACCGACGACCACGCGACCCTCGCCCGCGCCCTGACCGCCCTGCGCGACGGCGCCCCCGACGCCGGCCTGCTCACCGGCGACCGCAGCCGCGGCCGCCTGGCCTTCCTCTTCACCGGCCAGGGCAGCCAGCGCCCCGGCATGGGCCGCGAGCTCTACGACCGCCACCCCGTCTACGCCGA
The DNA here is from genome assembly GCF_003011965.1 of Streptosporangium nondiastaticum. Taxonomy (GTDB): domain Bacteria; phylum Actinomycetota; class Actinomycetes; order Streptomycetales; family Streptomycetaceae; genus Streptomyces; species Streptomyces nondiastaticus. Next base: position 10,629 of record NZ_PXWG01000002.1, on the reverse strand, counting down.
AGCCCTGGACGCCGTACTCGCCCGCTTCGACCTCGAACTCGACCGCCCGCTGCGGGACATCCTCTTCGCCGAGCAGGGCACCCCCGAAGCGGCGCTGCTCGACGACACCGGCTACACCCAGCCGGCCCTCTTCGCCCTCGAAGTGGCGCTGTTCCGCCTCGCCGAGTCCTGGGGCCTGCGCCCCGACCACGTCGCCGGGCACTCCATCGGCGAGTTCGCCGCCGCGCACGCGGCCGGAGTCCTCGCCCTGGAGGACGCCTGCACCCTCGTCGCGGCACGCGCCCGGCTGATGGCCGCCCTGCCCGCCGGCGGCGCCATGGTCTCCGTCGAGGCCGCCGAAGAAGAGGTGCTGCCCCTGCTCGCCGCGTACGAGGGGCGCGCCTCCGTCGCCGCCGTCAACACCCCGGCCTCCCTGGTCGTCTCGGGCGACGAGGACGCGGTCTTCGCGATCGCCGCCGGCTGTGAGGAACTCGGCCGCCGCACCAAGCGCCTGCGCGTCAGCCACGCCTTCCACTCGCCGCACATGGACGCGATGCTGGAGGACTTCGCCCGCGTCGCCGCCGGCGTCACCTACGGGACACCCTCGGTGCCGTTCGTGTCGACCGTCACCGGCGCGCCCGTCACCGCCGGCGAACTCCGCTCGCCGGACTACTGGACCGGCCAGGTGCGCGGCACCGTCCGCTTCGCCGACGCCGTGCGCCGGCTCACCGAGGACGGCGTGACCACTTTCTTCGAGCTCGGCCCGGACGGCGTCCTCTCCGGGGCGGTCCGCGCGACCGCCGGCGAGGAGAGCGGCGCCGCCGCCGTCCCGGCACTGCGCCGTGACCGCCCCGAGGAGCAGGCCCTCACCACCGCCCTCGCCCGGCTGCACGTGCGCGGCGCACGGGTCGACTGGAGCGCCGTGTTCGCGGGCACCGGTGCCCGCCGCGTCGACCTGCCCACCTACCCGTTCCAGCGCGAGCGCTACTGGCCCGAGACGCCCGCCGGGACCCCTGCCCCGGCCGGTCCCGCCGACGAGGCGGACGCCGCGTTCTGGTCGGCGATCGAGCGCGCGGACCTCGCGTCCCTGGGCACCTCCCTGGACCTGGACGACGCCACCCTCACCACCGTCGTCCCCGCCCTGGCCTCCTGGCGCCGCAAGCGCCGCGAGCACGCCACCGTCGACGGCTGGCGCTACCGGGTCACCTGGAAACCCCTGACCGGCGCGGCCGTCTCCGGCCCGGCGCCCATGGCCGGAACCTGGCTCGTGCTCGCACCGACCGGCGCCGCCGACCCGGAGTGGCTCGACACGGTCACCGGCGCCCTCGGCACCGAAGCCGTCCGCCTCGACGTCGCCACCACGCGGCGCGAGGACCTGGCCGACCATCTGCGCCAACTGGCCGGGGACAGCCGGGATTTCACCGGCGTGCTGTCCCTGCTCGCGACGGACGACACGTACGACGAGAACGGGGTCCCCGCCGGCCTGCTGCTCACGACGACCGCCGTCCAGGCCCTTGGCGACGCCGGCATCGACGCGCCCCTGTGGTGCGTCACCCGCAGCGCCGTGGCGGCCGTCCGCTCCGAGCAGCTCGCCCACCCCGCCCAGGCAGCCGTCTGGGGCCTCGGCCGGGTGGTCGCCCTGGAACACCCCGAGCGCTGGGGCGGCCTCGTCGACCTTCCCGGCGAACTCGCCGGCACCACCCTGCACCGCCTGACCGCCGTCCTCACGGGCGGCACCGGCGAGGACCAGGCCGCCGTACGCGCCACCGCCACGTACGCCCGCCGCCTGGCCCACGACCCGGTCGGAGACACCCCGGCACCCGGCGAGTTCCGGCCCGCCGGCACCGTGCTCGTCACCGGCGGCACCGGCGCCCTCGGCGGCCGCGTCGCCCGCTGGCTCGCCGAGCGCGGCGCCCGGCACCTGCTGCTCGTCAGCCGCCGCGGCGCCGACGCCCCGGGAGCCGGAGAACTGCGGGCATTCCTCGAAGCCGCGGGCGCCCGCGTCACTCTGGCCGCCTGCGACACCGCCGACCGCGACGCGCTCGCCGCCGTCCTCGCCACGATCCCCGAAGAGCACCCCCTCACCGCCGTCTTCCACACCGCGGGCACCGTCGACGACGGCGTCGTGGACGCCCTCACCCCCGAGAAGTTCGCCGGCGTCCTGCGCGCCAAGGTCACCGCCACGCTCGCCCTGCACGAGGCGACCCGCGGCCACGACCTGACCGCCTTCGTCCTCTTCTCCTCCGTCGCCGGCACCCTCGGCGCGCCCGGCCAGGGCAACTACGCCGCCGCCAACGCCTTCCTCGACGCCTTCGCCGAACACCGCCGCGCGGCCGGCCTGCCCGCGACCTCCCTCGCCTGGGGCCCCTGGGCCGAGGGCGGCATGGCCGCCGACGGAGCCGGCACCGAGAGCCGGGTCCGCCGCGGCGGCTTCACCCCCATGGCACCCGCACAGGCACTCACCGCGATGCGTCATGCCATCGAGCACGACGCCACAGTGCTGACCCTCGCCGACGTCGACTGGGGCCGCTACGCCGACGCGTTCACGGCCCTCCGCCCGAGCCCCTTCGTCGGCGACCTCCCCGAACTGCGCCGCACCGGCGCCGCACCGGCCGCCGGAGCGCCTGACACCGCGCCGCGCGAACCGGCACTGCGCCGGCAGCTCACCGGGCTGTCCCCGTCCGCACGCCCCCGCTTCGTCCTGGACCTCCTGCGCGGGCAGGTCGCAGCGGTCCTCGGGCACTCCGGCACCGGCGCCATCGCCGCCGACCAGCCGTTCAGCGACCTCGGCTTCGACTCGCTGACCATCGTCGAACTGCGCAACGCCCTGACGGCCGCCACCGGGCTCAAACTGCCCGCGACGCTCGTCTACGACCACCCGACCCCGCTCGCCCTCGCCGGTTTCCTGCTCAGCGAACTCCTCGACACGCTGCCCGGCAGCGGTCCCGCCGCCCCGGCACCGGCCGAACGGGCCGCGGAAGACGACCCCGTCGTCATCGTCGGCATGAACTGCCGCTTCCCCGGCGGCGTACGGTCCCCCGAGGACCTCTGGCAGCTGCTCGTCCACGGTGAGGACGCCATCTCCGGATTCCCCGCCGACCGCGGCTGGGACCTCGCCGAGCTCGCCCGGGGCGCCTCGGCGACCCTCGAAGGCGGATTCCTCGACGGCGTCGGCCTCTTCGACGCCGCCTTCTTCGGCATCTCGCCCCGCGAGGCCCTCGCCATGGACCCGCAGCAGCGGATGCTGCTGGAGACCACCTGGGAGGTCTTCGAGCGCGCCGGGATCGACGCGACCACCCTGCGCGGCAGCCGCACCGGCGTCTTCGTCGGCACCAACGGCCAGGACTACGTCAACCTCCTGCGCCGGGGCACCGCCGACGTCCGCGGCCACGTCGCCACCGGCAACACCGCCAGCGTCATGTCCGGCCGCCTCTCGTACGCCTTCGGCTTCGAGGGCCCGGCGGTCACCGTCGACACGGCCTGTTCGTCGTCGCTCGTCGCCCTGCACATGGCCGCGCAGTCCCTGCGCAGCGGCGAGTGCACGCTGGCCCTGGCCGGCGGCGTCTCGGTGATGTCCAGCCCGGACTCCTTCACCGAGTTCACGGTCCAGGGCGGGCTCGCCCCCGACGGACGCTGCAAGGCCTTCGCCGACGCGGCCGACGGCACGAGCTGGTCCGAAGGGGTGGGCGTCCTCGTCCTGGAACGGCTCTCCGACGCGCGCCGCAACGGGCACGACGTCCTGGGCGTCGTACGGGGCACCGCCGTCAACCAGGACGGCGCCTCCAACGGTCTGACGGCCCCCAGCGGGCGAGCCCAGCAGCGCGTCATCCGGCGGGCCCTCGCCGACGCCGGCCTCGCCCCCGCCGACGTCGACGTCGTCGAGGCGCACGGCACCGGCACCCGCCTCGGCGACCCCATCGAGGCCCAGGCCCTCATCGCCGCCTACGGCCGGGACCGCGAACTCCCGCTGCTGCTCGGCACGGTCAAGTCCAACCTGGGACACACCCAGGCCGCCGCCGGCGTCGCCGGCATCATCAAGACGGTCCTGGCCATGCGGCACGGCGTGCTCCCGCAGAGCCTGCACATCGACAACCCCACCGGGCACGTGGACTGGACGGACGGGGCCCTCTCGCTCGTCACCGAACGGCAGGAGTGGCCGCGGACCGGCCACGCCCGGCGGGCCGGCGTCTCCGCCTTCGGCGTCAGCGGCACGAATGCCCACGTCATCGTCGAGCAGGCGCCGGAGGAGGCGGAACCGGTCACGGACGAGCCCGCTGACACGCCGGGCCCGGTGCCCTGGCCGGTGTCGGCCAGGTCCGAGGCCGCGCTGGCCGCACAACTGGAGCAGCTCTCGGCACTGACCGGCCGGCCGCCGGCCGACGTGGGGTACTCCCTGGCCACCGGCAGGGCCGCGTTCGCCCACCGCGCGGTGCTGCTGGCCGACGGCGAGCGGATCACGGAACTCGCGCGCGGCACCGCCCAGGACACCACCGGGAAACTCGCGGTGCTCTTCTCGGGCCAGGGCTCGCAGCGCGTGGGCATGGGCCGGGAACTGTACGCGCGCTTCCCCGTGTTCGCCGAAGCGCTCGACGCGGTGGCGGCCCACTTCGGCGCCGAGCTGGAACGACCGCTGCACGACGTGCTGTCCGGCGCCGTGGAGGGCCTGGACGAGACCGGGTACACGCAGCCGGCGCTGTTCGCCGTCGAAGTGGCTCTCTTCCGGCTCGTGGAGTCGTGGGGGATCCGTCCGGACTTCGTCGCCGGTCACTCGATCGGTGAGATCGCGGCGGCACATGTGGCGGGGGTGTTCTCGCTGGAGGACGCGTGCCGCCTGGTGGCGGCGCGGGCGCGGCTGATGAACGCGCTTCCTGCGGGTGGTGCGATGGTTGCGGTCCAGGCGGCGGAGGATGAGGTGGCCGCGCGGCTGGTGGACGGTGTGTCCGTCGCGGCGGTCAACGGCCCCGAGACTGTCGTCCTCTCCGGCGAGGAGACCGAGGTCCTGCGGATCGCGGGGGAGTTCGCCGCCGAGGGGCACAAGACGCAGCGGCTGCCGGTGAGTCACGCGTTCCACTCGCCGTTGATGGAGCCGATGCTGGACGAGTTCCGCCGGGTTGCCGAGGGAGTGTCGTTCAACAGGCCGGTTATTGCGGTGGTTTCGAACGTGACCGGCGAGCTGGCCTCTGAGCAGGTGCTGTGCTCGGCGGAGTACTGGGTCCGGCACGTCCGTGAGACCGTGCGCTTCGCCGACGGCGTCCGCGCTCTCGCCGCTGAAGGGGCCTCCGTCTTCCTGGAGCTGGGCCCCGACGGCGTCCTCACCGCCATGACCCAGCACGTCCTGGACGGCACACCGGTCGCGGTCCCCGCCCTGCGCAAGGACCGCCCCGAGGAGACGTCCCTGCTGACCGCCCTCGCACGCCTCCACGTGACAGGCATCGAGGTGGACTGGTCCGGGTTCTTCGCCCGGACCGCCGCCCGCCGCACCGACCTGCCGACGTACCCGTTCCAGCGCGAGTGGTACTGGCCGGAGACCGCCCCGGAGAGCACTCAGGACCCCGTGGACGCCGAGTTCTGGGCCGCGGTGGAGCGCGGGGACCTGGAGTCGCTGTCGGCCGGCCTCGACTTGGACGACGCCTCGCTGTCGGCCCTCGTGCCCGCCCTGTCCACGTGGCGCCGCAAGCGCGTCGAGCGCTCGACCGCCGACGGCTTGCGCTACCGGGTGACGTGGAAGCCGCTCACCGGGACCACTTCACGCACCCTCCCCGGGCCGTGGCTGGCGCTCGTCCCGGCAGGAAGCGCCGACGACGAGTGGACCGCCGCCGTGATCGAGGCCCTCGGCGATGACGCCGTACGTGTCGAAGCGGACGTGACGGATCCGGCCGCACTGGCCGCACGTCTCACTGAACTCGCCGCCGGGAACAGTGGTTTCGCGGGTGTCGTCTCGCTGCTCGCCGCGTCCGACGCCGAACCCGTACTCGTATCCGTACCTGTGGGACCGGCCCGGCCGGACGAGACACTGCGGGCACTGGCGGACGCCGGCGTCGACGCCCCGCTGTGGTGCGTCACCCGCGGCGCGGTGTCCGTGGGCGATGCGGACGCCGACGTGAGCACCGCCCAGGCCTCGGTGTGGGGGCTCGGCCGCGTGGCGGCCCTGGAGCACCCGGAGCGCTGGGGCGGTCTCGTCGACGTGACGGACGTGCTCGACGAGCGCTCGGCGGACCGGTTCCGTACCGTGCTCACCGGCACGGACGGCGAGGACCAGGTGGCGCTGCGGCCCTCGGGCGCCTTCGGACGCCGGCTGGTACGCGCCACGGCGGACGCCCGTACGGAGTCCTGGCAGCCGTCCGGCACGGTCCTCGTCGTCGGCGAAGCGTCCGGCTCCGGCGGCCACGTCGCCCGCTGGCTCGCCGAGCAGGGTGCCCGGCACGTCGTGCTGGCGGCCGGCCCGTCCGCACCGGACGCGGGGGAGGAGCTGAGCGCCGGACTCGACGGCACGGGCGCCCGGTTGACGCTCGCCGACTGCGATCCGGCCGACGGCGACGCGCTGCTGACCGTGCTCGCCGCGGCCCCGGAGCCCCTGACGGCGGTGGTGTACGCCGACGGGCCCGGAACGTCCTCCACCGACGACCTGGCCGCGCAGCACACGCGCGTCGAGAACCTGGCGGCGGTCGCCGGGGCGGCGGCCGGTGACCGGCCCCTGGACGCGTTCGTCCTCTTCGCAACGATCGCCGGCACCTGGGGTGCGGGCGGCAGGGGAGCGGAAGCGGCGGCCGGAGCCCTGATGGACGCCCTGGCCCTGCGGTACCGCGCACGCGGGCTGCCCGCCGTGTCGGTCGCGTGGGGCGCCTGGGCGGACACCACCGCCGGCAGCCTGACCGCGCACCTGCGGGCCAACGGGCTGCCCGCGGTGGACTCCCGGCCCGCCCTGGCCGCCCTCGCCCGCTCCGTCGGTGACGACGCCGCTTCGGTGACGGTCGCCGACGTGCAGTGGGACCGGTTCGCACCGGCCTTCACCCGCAACCGCCGCAGCGCCCTCTTCGCGGACCTGCCCGAGGCCCGCGAGGCCCTGGCGGCATCCGGCGGCACCGGCGCCGACCCGGCGGCCGCCGCGTCCGGGCTCCGGGCCGGCCTCGCGGCCCGCCGGGCCGAGGAGCGGACCGAGGCGCTGCTGGCCGTGGTCCGCGCCGAGGCGGCCTCGGTGCTCGGGTTCGCCGACGCCGACGCCGTCCCGACCGGGCAGCCGTTCAGAGACCTCGGCTTCGACTCGCTGACCGCGGTCGACCTCCGCAACCAGCTCGCCGCCGCGACGGGCCTGTCCCTGCCCGCCACGCTCGTCTTCGACTACCCGACGGCCGAGGCGCTCGCCGCCCACCTGATGGCCGGGCTCTTCGGCGAGGACGACGAGGAGCACACGGGGACGGTCGCCGCCCGCCCGCGCGGCGCCGCCACGGCCGACGACCCCGTCGTGATCGTCGGCATGAGCTGCCGCTACCCGGGCGGCGTCCGCTCGCCCGAGGAGCTGTGGGATCTGGTGGCGGCCGGCACCGACGCCATCGGCGGCTTCCCCACCGACCGGGGCTGGGACCTGGACGGCCTGCTGCACGGCGGCCCGGAGGGCCGCGGCCGCACCGTCGCCCGGGGCGGCGGGTTCCTCCACGACGCGGCGGACTTCGACCCCGGCTTCTTCGGGATCTCCCCGCGCGAGGCCATGGTCATGGACCCGCAGCAGCGCATCCTGCTGGAAGCCTCCTGGGAGGCCCTGGAGCGGGCCGGCATCGACCCGGCCGGGCTGCGCGGCGGCGAGACGGGCGTGTTCATCGGCGGCGGCTCGGGCGACTACCGGCCCGAGGCGGGCCAGCTCGGCCACGCGCAGACCGCCCAGTCGGCCAGCCTGCTCTCCGGCCGGGTGTCGTACTCGCTCGGTCTGGAAGGCCCGTCCGTCAGCGTCGACACGGCCTGCTCGTCGTCGCTGGTCGCCCTCCACCTGGCCGCCCAGGCCCTGCGCAACGGCGAGTGCCCGATCGCGCTCGCCGGCGGCGTGACGGTGATGTCCACCCCGGTGAACTTCATCGAGTTCGGGGAGATGGGCGCCCTCGCGCCCGACGGCCGCTGCCGGGCCTTCTCGGCGTCGGCCGGCGGCACCGGCTGGTCCGAGGGCGTGGGCGTCCTCGTTCTCGAACGCCTCTCGGACGCCCGCCGCAACGGGCACGAGGTCCTCGCCGTCCTGCGCGGCTCGGCCGTCAACCAGGACGGCGCCAGCAACGGCATCACCGCACCCAACGGGCCCTCCCAGCGCCGCGTCATCCGCCGGGCCCTGGCCGACGCCGGGCTCGCACCGGCCGACGTGGACGCCGTGGAGGCGCACGGCACCGGCACCACCCTGGGCGACCCGATCGAGGCCCAGGCGCTGCTCGCCACGTACGGGCAGGGCCGCGAGCGGCCGCTGCTGCTGGGGTCGCTGAAGTCCAACATCGGCCACACCCAGGCCGCGGCGGGCGTCGCCGGCGTGATCAAGATGGTCCTCGCGATGCGCCACGGCGTCCTGCCCCGGTCCCTGCACCTCGACGAGCCGTCGGCACACGTCGACTGGACCGCCGGCGCGATCGAGCTGCTGGCCGACGAGGCCGCCTGGCCGGAGACCGGCCGTCCGCGCCGGGCCGGCATCTCGGCCTTCGGCGCCAGCGGCACCAACTCCCACGTCATCATCGAGCAGCCCGAGCCGGCCGGGGAGGCCCCCGAGCCGGCGGAGGAGCCCCGCGGCCTGCTACCCGTACCCGTCTCGGCCGCCGTGCCGGACGCGCTGCGGGACCAGGCCCGGCAGCTGCACGCCTACGTGACCCGGCACCCCGGACTCGCCGTTGCCGAGCTCGCGCTGTCCGCCGCGACGACCAGGTCGGCCTTCCCGCACCGGGCCGCGGTCCTCGCCGACGGCCGCGACGACCTGCTCCGGGGCCTGGCCGCGCTGGCCGACGGCACCGACGCACCGCACGTCGTCCGGGGAGACGCCGGAGCGCGCCGCGGAAAGCTCGCGGTGCTCTTCTCCGGCCAGGGCGCGCAGCGGGCCGGCATGGGCCGGGAACTGCACGCGCGCTTCCCGGTGTTCGCCGAGGCCTTCGACGCGGTGCTGGCGCACCTCGACGACGAGCTGCGGGACGTGATGTTCACCGACGCAGAACGCCTGAACCGGACCGGCTTCACCCAGCCCGCGCTGTTCGCCGTCGAGGTGGCGCTCTACCGGCTCCTCGAATCGTGGGGCGTCCGCCCGGACTTCGTCGCCGGGCACTCCGTCGGCGAGATCGCGGCGGCCCACGTCGCCGGGGTCTTCTCCCTGGAGGACGCCTGCCGGCTCGTGGCCGCACGGGCGCGGCTGATGAACGGCCTGCCCGCGGGTGGCGCCATGGTCGCCGTACGGGCCTCCGAGGACGAGGTGGTGGCGCACCTGACCGACGGCGTGTCGGTCGCCGCGGTCAACGGCCCGGACTCCGTCGTCCTCTCCGGAGACGAGACCGCCGTCCTCGCCCTCGCGGAGAAGTTCACGGCCGACGGGCGGAAGACTACGCGTTTGCGGGTCAGCCATGCGTTTCACTCCCTGCACATGGACGCCATTCTGGAGGACTTCCGGCGGGTCGCCCGGGGCATCGCCTACGACGCCCCGGCGATCCCGCTCGTGTCCAACCTCACCGGCCGGGTCGCGGACGAACGGCAGGTGTGCTCCCCGGACTACTGGGTGCGCCACGTCCGCGAGGCCGTCCGCTTCGGCGACGGCGTGCGCACCCTCGCCGAGCGCGGCGTGAGCGTCTTCCTGGAGCTCGGCCCCGACGGCTCGCTGTGCGCCATGGCCCAGGACACCCTCGACGCCCTCTCCTCGCGAGCGGTGACCGTACCGGCCCTGCGCAAGGACCGCGGCGAGGAAGAGGCCGTCGTCACCGCGCTCGCCCGGCTGCACGTCGGCGGGCTGAGCCCGCGCTGGCCCGCCGTGCTGGGCACCGGCCCGACCACGCTCCGCCGCACCGACCTGCCCACCTACCCCTTCCGGCACCAGCGGTTCTGGCCGGAGACACCGGCCGCCGCCGGCCCCCGTACGGGCGACGGCGAGGACGACCGCTTCTGGTCGGCCGTGGCGGACGAGGACTTCGCCGCGCTGGAAGCGACCCTGAACGTGGACGGCGACGCGCTGTCCAAGGTGCTCCCGGCCCTCGCGGACTGGCGCCGCCGGCGCGGCGACGAGAACACCGTCGACGGCTGGCGGCAGCAGATCACTTGGAAGCCCTTCACCCCGGCGCCCTCCCGGGCCGGGGCGGGCAGCTGGCTCGCCGTGATCCCGGCGGTGCACGCGGACGACCCCTGGGTCGACGGCGTCCTGACCGCCCTCGGCCCGGACGTGACGCGCCTGGAGGCCGGCGGCCCCGGACGCGGGGAACTGGCCGCCCGGCTGCGGGAGACGACCGCGGGCGGACACGCGTTCACCGGCGTCCTCTCCCTCCTCGCCCTGGCGGCCGCGCCCGCCGAAGGGGCCGACGCCCCCGAGGGCCTGGCGCTCACCACCGCGCTGATCCAGGCGCTCGGCGACGCCGGCGTCGCCGCACCCCTGTGGTGCGTCAGCCGCGGCGCGGTCGCGGCCACGCCCGGCGAGCCCGTGCCCGGCCCCGCCCA
>NZ_PXWG01000029.1 GCF_003011965.1 Streptosporangium nondiastaticum | reverse complement strand
GCCCGGCGGTGCCGGGCCCACCCGCAGGGGTGAGCCGCACCGCCGGGCCGCGCCCGTACGAGGCCAGGTCAGGCCTTGACCAGCTCCCGGTCCTCGTCCGCCTCCGGCGCCTTCGGCGCCCCCGGCTCGGCGAGCCGCTTCTGGAGCCCCTCGCCCTCGACGTCCACGTTCGGCAGGACCTTCGCCAGCCACCCCGGCAGCCACCACGCCGACTTCCCGAGCAGGGCGAGCACCGCCGGCACGATGGCCATGCGGACGACGAACGCGTCGAAGAAGACGGCGATGGCCAGGCCGAAGCCGATCATCTTGATCATCTGCTCGGACGAGCCGATGAAGCCGGCGAAGACGCTGATCATGATGATGGCCGCGGCCGTCACCACGCGCGCGCCGTGCTTGAAGCCGGTCACGACGGCCTGCCCCGGGCGCTCGCCGTGGACGAACGCCTCCCGCATCCGGGTGACGAGGAAGACCTCGTAGTCCATGGCGAGGCCGAAGACGACGCCCACCATGAAGATCGGCATCATCGACATGATCGGGCCGGTCTCCTCGACGCCGAAGACCGAGCCCAGCCAGCCCCACTGGAAGACGGCGACGACGGCGCCGAGCGCGGCGACGACCGACAGCAGGAAGCCGAGCGCGGCCTTCAGCGGCACGAGCACCGAGCGGAAGACGACCATCAGCAGCAGGAAGGCGAGGCCGACGACGAGCGCCAGGTAGGGCAGCAGGGCGTCGTTGAGCTTCTGCGAGACGTCGATGTTCATCGCCGTGGCGCCGGTGACGAGCACCTCCGCGCCCGTGTCGGCCTTGAGCGGCCCGCCCTCGGCGCGGATCGCGTGGACCAGGTCCTCGGTGTCCGTGCTGGTGGGCTTGGACTTGGGGACGACGGTGAGCATGGCCGTGTCACCGGCGGGGTTGAAGTGCGCCGGGGTCACGGTGGCGACGTTGTCCAGGCCCTTCAGCTTGTCGCCGACCTTCTGGACCGCGCCCTTGGGGTCCTTGGCGTCCGCCACGTCGGTGATGACCATGAGCGGGCCGTTGAAGCCCGGGCCGAAGCCCTCCGACAGCAGGTCGTACGCCTTGCGCTGCGTGCTGCTCTTGGACGCCGCGCCGTCGTCCGGAAGACCCAGCTCCAGGGAGGCGGCGGGCACCGCAATGGCGCCCAGGCCGAGCACGCCGGCGACGAGCACGAGCACGGGCTTGCGCAGCACGAAGCGGGCCCAGCGGGTGCCCATGTTGGGCTTGTCGCCGCCCTCGGCGCCCGGCTTCGCCTTGCGGACCTTGCGGGCCAGCACCTGCTTGCCGGCGAAGCCGAGCAGCGCGGGGATGAGCGAGAGCGCGATCAGCACCGCGATGGTGACCGTGCCGGCCGCGGCCATGCCCATCTTCGTCAGCATGGGGATGTTGACGACCATGAGGCCGGCCAGCGCGATGACGACGGTCAGGCCCGCGAAGACCACCGCCGAACCGGCGGTTCCGACGGCCCGTCCGGCCGCTTCCTCGCGCTCGCGGCCCTCGGCCAGCTCAGCGCGGTAGCGGGAGACGATGAACAGCGCGTAGTCGATGCCGACCGCGAGGCCGATCATCATGGCGAGCGTGGAGGTGTTGGTGGAGAGGTCCAGCAGGGGCGCGAGCGCCGCGATGGACGAGACGCCGATGCCGACGCCGATGATGGCGGTCAGGAGCGGCAGGCCCGCGGCGACCAGCGAGCCGAAGGTGATCAGCAGGACGACCGCGGAGACGGCGATGCCGATGGCCTCGGAGCCGCCCTCGGGCATCTGCTGCAGCACGCTGCCGCCGACCTCGACGGTCAGCCCGGCGTCGCGGCCGTGCTGGGCGGCATCCTTGAGCTCGGTGCGCGAGTCCTCGGTCAGGTCCATGGACTTGACCTTGTACGCGGCGGAGGCGTAGCCGGTGGTGCCGGCCGGGTTGACGGTCTTCGCCGTGAACGGGTCGGCCGCGGCGGCCACCTGCGCGCTGTGCTTGAGCTCGCCGATGACCTTCTCGACGGCCGCCTTGTTCTTCGGGTCGGTGAGCTTCTGGCCCTCCGGGGCCTTGAAGACGACGCGGGCGGACGCGTTCTGCTCGTTGTTGCCCGGGAAGCGCTTCTCCAGCAGGTCGAAGGCGCGCTGCGCCTCCGTGCCCGGTATGGAGAAGTCGTTGTTGGAGGACTTGGACGCGGTGGCGGCGCCGGCCCCGGCGAGGACCAGCAGCAGCACCCATATCAGGGCGAAGTACCAGCGCCGCCGGTAGGCGAGCCGGCCGAGTCTGTAGAGGAACGTGGCCACGAGGAGTGGTGCTCCCGTCGGATCAGTGGACGAACAAGGGCATGGGGAAGCAGCCCGACGACGAGAGCGGCACGTCACATGGGCCGTGTGGGGGAGGTGAGGCTGTGGGGGGTCAGGCGCCGAGGGCGGGGAGGACCACGGCGTCGATGTAGCGGGACAGGTAGGCGGAGTCCGCGAACTTGTCCTCGATCAGGGAGCGGGCGATGAAGGCGCCCAGCATCATGTGCGGGATGAAGTCGATCGCGGGGTTGTCGGCGGCCACCTCACCCCGGTCGACCGCGCGGTGCAGCATCGCGCGGAGCCCTTCGTGCTCCGGCAGGATCAGCAGGTCGCGCAGTGCTTGGAGCAGGTCGGGATTCGTGTGGATCGCGTGCCCCAGGCCGCGCATAAGGGCGGCGTCCTGCGCCATCCGGTCATCGTCCACCTCGCACGCCATCTTGCGGAGGTCACCGCGCAGGGAGCCGGTGTCGATGTCCGCCAGCTTGACCGGCTTCTGGTGCCGCAGCGCGCTCGCGACCAGCTCGGGCTTGCCCTTCCACTGGCGGTAGAGGGTGGCCTTGCTGGCGTGCGTGCGGGCGGCGACGCCGTCCATGGTCAGGCCGTCGTAGCCGACCTCGCGCAGGATCGCGAGGACCGCCTCGTAGAGCTCGGCCTCGCGCTCGGGGGTGAGCCGGGTGCGGCGCGCCGCGGGCTCGCTCGGATCCGTGGACACGGCCACCTCCTCGGGTCACTCCCGTACGAAACGGTTTCGTACACCTGGAAGCGTACGACGGCACCGGATCGAAACGGCGCCGTTTCGCCAGTGTTCTCCGTCACGGCCGGTTACCGCCCCGGCCCCGCCCGACCGAGTTGCCGCGCCTCCCGGGGGCCGAAACGATGGTGGAGTGAGTGATTCTTACCTGAGATTTCCTCATCTCCACGGTGATCTCTTCTGCTTCACCGCGGAGGACGACCTGTGGCTGGCCCCCCTGGCGCCCGGGGCGTCCGGCGGCCGGGCCTGGCGGCTGACCGTCGACCGCACCCGCGTCGGCCACCCCCGCTTCTCCCCCGACGGCCGCCACATCGCCTACACGAACTGGCGCAGCCTCGACCCCGAGATCCACCTGGCCCCGGTCGACGGCGGGCCCGCCCGCCGGCTCACCTACTGGGGCAGCACCGACGCCCGCGTCTGCGGCTGGGCCCCCTCGGACCGCAACGGCGGCCACGACGTCCTCGCCGTCTCCTCTCACGGCCAGCCGTTCTCGTACTTCTCGTGGGCCTACCGGGTGCCGACCGAGGGCGGCCCGGGCCTGCGGCTGCCCTGGGGCCCGGTGTCCGACATCGCGATCGGCGAGGCCGGCGGCGAGCACCGCACGCTCCTGCTCGCGGGCAAGCCGCCGCACGAACCGGCCTCCTGGAAGCGCTACCGCGGCGGCGCCACGGGCCGCCTGTGGCTGCTGGGGGCGAAGGAGCGGCGGCTGGTGCCGGACCTCGGCGGCCACATCGACTCCGTGATGTTCGTGAGCGGCCGGATCGCCTTCCTCTCCGACCACGAGGGCGTCGGCAACCTCTACTCCTGCCTGCCCGACGGCTCGCAGCTGCGCCGCCACACCGACCACGACGACTTCTACGCCCGGCACGCCTCGACCGACGGCGAGCGCGTCGTCTACCAGTGCGCGGGCGAGCTGTGGCTGGTGGACGACCTCGGCCCGGACGGGAAGCCGCGCCGCCTGGAGGTGACGCTGGGCGGGCCGCGGGCCGGGCGCCGCCCGTACCAGGTGCAGGCCGCCTCCAACGTCGACGGCGTGAGCGTGGACACGACGGGCCGGGCGAGCGCCGTCCAGGTCCGCGGCAGCCTCTACTGGCTCACCCACCGCGACGGCCCCGCCCGCACCATCGCCGACACCCCCGGCGTGCGCGTGCGGCTGCCGGAGATGCTCGGCGCGTCGGGGCAGGTCGCCTACGTGACGGACGCGGAGGGCGAGGACGCGATCGAGATCGCCCAGCTGCCGCGCGCCGCGGGCCCGGCCGAGCCGCGGCGGCTCGGCGCGGGACGGATCGGGAGGGTGCACGAGACCCTCGCCTCTCCTGACGGCGAGCGGCTGGCCCTGGCCACGCACGACGGGCGGCTGCTGCTCGTGGACACCACGGCCGGCGGCACGGGATCGGCCGAGGGCGCGGGATCAGCAGGATCGAGCGAAGGCACGGGACCGGGTGAGGCCGCGGACTCCGGCGAAGGCGCGGGGCCGGGGCCGGAGCCAGGGCCGGACGAGGGCGCGGGATCCGGCAACGGCAGCGGCGACGGCGAAGTCAGCGAGCTGATCCGGTCCGTCAACGGGCCCGTGCGCGACCTCGCCTTCTCGCCCGACTCGGAGTGGCTGGCCTGGTCCCACCCCGGCATCGGCCGCTCCCTCCGCCAGATCAAGATCGCCCGGCTCAAGGACCGCCTGGTCGTCGACGTGACCAACGGCCGCTTCGAGGACGAGCAGCCGGTCTTCACCCGCGACGGCCGCTACCTGGCCTTCCTCTCCTGGCGCGGCTTCGACCCCGTCTACGACGTGCACACCGGCGACCTGTCCTTCCCGCTGGGCTGCCGCCCCTACCTCGTCCCGCTGTCGTCGGCGACGCCCTCGCCGTTCGCGCTGTCCGCCGAGGGCCGGCCCGCGGCCGGCGGCCTGGACCTGGAGGACACCGGGGCCGGGCCGACGCTGATCGAGGTGGAGGGTCTGGAGAGCCGGGTGACGCCCTTCCCCGTGGCCGCCTCGAAGTACTCGTCGCTGCGCCCGGTCAGCGGCGGCGGCCTGGTGTGGCTGCGCTGGCCGATCTCGGGCGCGCTCGGCGAGACCTTCGCCAACCCCGCCGACGTCTCCGGCAAGCCCACCCTGGAGCACTTCGACCTCACCAAGGCCAAGCGCACCGAACTCACCAGCTCCCTCGACTGGTTCGCGGTCAGCGGCGACGGCACCCGCCTCGTCGTCAACGACGAGGGCGACCTGCGGGCCGTCCCCGCCACGGACACCCCCGACCCCGAGTCGACGGTCTTCATCGACATGCGGCGCATCAAGCACGACGTCGACCCCGCCGCCGAATGGCGGCAGGCCTACGAGGAGGCCGGGCGGATCGTCCGCGCGTACTTCTGGGAGCCGGGCATGTGCGGCATCGACTGGGACGCGGTGCTCGCCCAGTACCGGCCCCTGGTCGACCGGGTCGCCACCCCCGACGACTTCGCCGACCTGCTGCGCGAGGTCCTCGGCGAGCTGGGCACCTCGCACGCCTACGTCGCCCCCGCCCGCCGCAACGAGGGCCCGCCGCACTACCAGCGCGCCATCGGCCTGCTCGGCGCCAACCTGACGCACCAGAAGGACGGCTCCTGGACGGTCCGGCGCATCCTGCCCGGCGACTCCTCCGACTCCAAGGCCCGCTCCCCCCTGGCCGGTTCGGGCATCCGCGAGGGCGCGGCCCTCACGCACGTCGACGGCCGGCCCGTCGACCCGGTGGCCGGGCCGTACCCGCTGCTGGCCGCGGCCGGCGGCACCACCGTGGAGCTGACGTTCCGGGCGCCCGGGGCCGAGGGCCACGCGCGCCGCGTCGCCGTCGTCCCGCTCGTGGACGAGCGCCCGCTGCGCTACCAGGACTGGGTGGCCAAGCGCCGCGCGGTCGTCCGCGAGCTCAGCGGCGGCAAGTGCGGCTACCTGCACATCCCCGACATGGGCGGCTCGGGCTGGGCCCAGTTCAACCGCGACCTGCGCATGGAGATGTCCCGCCCCGCCCTGATCGTGGACGTGCGCGGCAACGCGGGCGGCAACATCAGCGAGCTGGTCGTGGAGAAGCTCACCCGCACCATCATCGGCTGGGACCTCACGCGCGACGCGCAGCCCGTGTCGTACGCGAGCAACGCCCCGCGCGGGCCGGTCGTCGCCATCGCCGACGAGATGACCTCCTCCGACGGGGACATGATCACCGCCGCGTTCAAGCTGCAGGGCATCGGCCCGGTGGTGGGCCTGCGCACCTGGGGCGGCGTGGTCGGGATGACCGGCCGGCACCGGCTCGGGGACGGCACGGCGATCACGGTGCCGATGAACGCGGCGTGGTTCGACGCGTACGGCTGGACGATCGAGAACCGCGGCGTCGAGCCCGACGTCGAGATCGACCGCACGCCGCTGGACTGGGCCGAGGGCCGGCACAAGCAGCTGGACGACGCGGTGCAGATCGCGCTCGACCTGCTGGACCGGCACGGCGCCGCGCAGCCGCCGGACTACTCGGGGGCGCCGGACCTGCGGCGGCCGAAGCTGCCGCCGCGGAGCTGAGCAGGACGTCAAGACGTGGAGCTGAACATGACGTAAGGGGCGCCCTCCAAGGAGGGGCGCCCCTTACGCGGATCCACGGTCAGATCTCGAAGTTCTCGTCGAACGTGTCGCGACGATCCCACTCCTCCTGTTCCTTGCGGATCAGTTCCTGGCGGGCCTTGTCGTTGGCGTTCTGCCCGGCCTTCTTGCCGGTCTGCCCGGCCTTCTCGGCCTGCTGCTGCTTGAGCTGCTCGGCCTTGCTCTTGGCCTTGTCACCCTTGGCCATGAGGTTCAGCTCCCTCAGGTGCGGTCGTCGAGCTCGTCGCGCAGGTCGTCGAAGGACTGCTGGCGGCCCTCCTGCTGCCCCTGCTGCTGACGCTCCCCGGCCTTGTCCTGTGCCTGCCGGCCCTTCTGCCGGGCCTGCTGCTTGGCCTGCTCCAGCTTCTGCTTGGCCTGCTGCGCCTTGCCCTGCATCTCGTCCTTGATGCCCATGCTGTCCACACTCCTCGCTGAGGGGATTCGGGGTAGTTTGCCCCAGAACAGCCTGGCACGCAGCTCGATGCCGCGCATATCGGATGACTACGCAGTGCTACGCCCCGTGCGCTCCTTCTCGTCCGCGGCCCCGCCCGCGCCCACCAGCCCCTCGCGCATGTCCGCGATCCTCGGCTCGTACCGCCGCATCTCGCGCTGCGCCCCGAGCGCGAGCAGCCCGGGCAGCCAGCCGCGGGCTCCCTGCATCAGCCGCAGCCAGCCCTGCCCGTACACGTGCGCCGCGCGCCGCTCGATGCCGTCGACCAGGCGGTCGGCGGCCGGGCCGAGCGGGTAGGTGCGGTTGGCGGGCCAGGGCAGGCGCTGCCGCATCTCGCGCATCGCCTCGTACGCGTCGGCGCCGCGCACCATGTCCGTGTCGGTCCAGCTCAGATAGGCGACGCCGACCCGGACGCCCTTGTGGGCGACCTCGCCGCGCAGGCAGTGCGCGTACGCCTCGACGCCCGCCTTCGACGCGCAGTAGGCGCTCATCAGCGGCGCCGGGGCCATCGCGGCGAGCGAGGCCACCTGCAGCAGGTAGCCGCGGCTCTCGGCGAGGACGGGCAGGAAGGCGCGGCCCGTGACGGCGCTGCCGACGAGGTTGACGTCGACGACGCGGCGCCAGACCGCGGGGTCGGAGCCGGCGAAGGGGCCGCCCGCGGCGACGCCGGCGTTGGCCACGACGATGTCGGCCTTGCCGAAGCGGGCCTTGACCTCGCGGGCGACCTGCGTCATGGCCTCGTGGTCGGTGACGTCCGCGTGCCAGTGCGCCGCGTCCTCGTGCAGCGAGGCGGCGACCCGGGCCAGCTCGTCCGGCTCCAGGCCCACCAGTGCGACGCGGGCGCCGCGCGCCGACAGCTTGCGGGCCAGCTGCTCGCCCACGCCGCGGGCGGCGCCGGTGACGACGGCGACCTGCCCTTCGAGGCTCACCCGGCTCATTTCGCGCCCTCCGCCCCGGCCGCCGCGGTCACCGCCGTACGAGGTGCGCGCGGTGGCCGCAGCACCTGGTACTCGGAGAGGTTCACCTGGCGGGTGACCTTGCGGAACTCGGCGGTGGTGCCGGGCCAGACCACGGTGTTGCGGCCGTTCGCGTCCAGGTACCAGCTGTTGCAGCCGGTGTTCCAGACCGTGCGCTCCATCCGGCGCTGGATGTGCCGGTTCCAGGCGTTCACCGCGGAGGGGCGGGCGTCCAGGGCCGCCTTGCCGCCGAGGACGTCCAGCTGGCGCATGAAGTCGGCCAGGTAGTTCAGCTGGGACTCGATGATGAGGATCATCGAGCTGTTCCCCAGGCCGGTGTTGGGCCCGATGACGGTGAGGAAGTTAGGGAAGCCGGCGGCGCTGGTGCCGCGCAGGGCCGCCATGCCGCCCTTCCACGCCTCGGCGAGCGTCACCCCGCCGGCGCCGGTGACCCGCTCGGCGATCGGCAGGTCCGTGACCCGGAAGCCCGTCCCGAAGACGATGACGTCGGCCTCGGCCTCCGTGCCGTCGGCGGCCACGAGCGTCGAGCCCCGCACCTCGGCCAGCCCCGAGGCCACCAGGTCCACGTTCGGGCGGGCGAGCGCCGGATAGTAGTCGCTGGAGAGCAGGATGCGCTTGCAGCCGATGCGGTAGTCCGGGGTCAGCCGGGCGCGCAGGGCCGGGTCCGCGATCGCCTTGCGCATGTGGGACAGCGCCAGCCTCTCCACCACGCGCATCCGCTCCGGGTGCTTGGTGAAGTTGCTGACCTGCAGCTCCCGCATGCCCCACAGGACGCCGCGGCGCAGCGCCGCCGTCGCGGGCAGCCGGGCGTGCAGCCAGCGCTCGGCGGCGGAGACGGGGCGGTCGAAGCGGGGCAGCACCCACGGCGGGGTGCGCTGGAAGAGGGTGACGCGGCCCGCCTCGGGCTGGATGCCCGGCACGATCTGGATCGCGGAGGCGCCCGTGCCGATCACGGCGACGCGCTTGCCGCGCAGGTCGACGTCGTGGTCCCAGCGGGCGGAGTGGAAGACCTTGCCGGGGAAGGAGTCCAGGCCGGGGATCTCCGGAATGCGGGGGTCCGCGAGCGGGCCGGTCGCGGAGACGACGACGTCGGCGGTGTAGTCGCCCGCGGCCGTGGCGACCTCCCAGTGCAGCCGCTCCTCGTCCCAGCGCAGCGCCCGCACTTCGGAGTTGAGGCGCAGGTGGGGGCGGAGCCCGAAGGTGTCGGTGACGTGCTCCAGGTACGCCCGGATGTGCGGCTGGCCGGAAAAGCTGCGCGGCCAGGCGGGGTTGGGGGCGAAGGAGAAGGAGTAGAGGTGGGACGGCACGTCGCAGGCGCAGCCGGGGTAGGTGTTGTCGCGCCAGGTGCCGCCGACGGAGCCGGCGCGCTCCAGGACCACGAAGTCGGTGATCCCCTCGCGGCGCAGCCGGATCGCCGCCCCCAGCCCGCCGAAGCCGGACCCGATCACCGCCACCCGTACGTGCTGACGCGTCTGCTCGGCCATGCCGCAGCCTCCCGGATTCGACACAACTGCGCCAGCAATCACTGGCACGATGGGGAGCGTAGGGCAGGGCGGGGAGAAGCGATAGGGGTACAGGGAAAGGAAGTTACCGCCGGTCGCACGTACGCTTACGCTTCGCGCGTGGCCACGGACGAGGGGGACGCGATGGGCGACGAGGGACGACGACGCCGGGCGTCGGACGAGCGGGCATCGGGCGAGCGGGCGTCGGACGAGCGGGCGGAGCCCGCGGCGCACGAAAGCCGCGCCGCGGAACCGGCCGGGCCTGCCGCACGGCAGTACCGTGCCGCCGAGCTCGCCGACGCCGCCGGGATCACCCCCCGCACGCTGCGCTTCTACCGCGAGCGCAAGCTGCTGCCGCCGCCGCGCCGCGAGGGCCGCATCGCCTGGTACGGCCCGTCGCACCTGGCCAGGCTGCGGACGATCGCCGCGCTCCTGGAGCGCGGGCACACCCTCGGCGGCATCGCCGAGCTGATCAGCGCGTTCGAGTGCGGGCGGGACGTGGGCGAACTGCTGGGGCTGGCGGGGGCGGCCATCAGCGTCCCGTGGCAGGAGGAGGCCGCCGTCCGCCTCACCCCGGCCGAGCTGGCCGACCGCTTCGCGGGCGAGGTCACCCCGGAGAACCTCACCGCCTCGCTCGACATGGGCTACCTCGGCGTCGACGGCGACGAGATCGTGCACGTCAGCCGGCGTCTCCTCGACGCCTCGACCGCACTCGTGCGGCACGGCGTCCCGCTGGCCGCGGTCCTCGCCGCGGGCCGCGAGGTGCGGGCCCACGCGGACGCCCTCGCCGGGACGTTCACCGAGCTCATCCGCACCCACGTGCTCCCCGGGCTGCGGCCGGGCGAGCCCGCCACCGCCGCGGCCCTCACCGAGCTGCGGAGCATCGCCAAGACGGTCATGGACGCGGAGATCACCATGGCCCTGGACCGGCGCGTGCGCACCGAGCCGGCCGTCTGGCTCGGTGCGCACGGCGCCGCCGGCGAACCGGGACCCGCCAGACCCGGCTGACGGCGGCGGTGACGCACGGGCGCGCCATGCCGCGACCACGCCCGCACGCCGGCCGGTCAGGCCAACTGTGCTGCCACGGAAGAGAATTGAAGCAGCCGGCCGCCCGCCGCGGGCCGGAAGCCGGAGTCCGCGCGCGCAAACGGGCGTGATTGCGCCGAAAGCCGGAGCCGGGTCCGGTCCGGGGCCCGTCCGGGGTCCGATCCGGGGCCCGTCCGGGGGCCCGCCCGGGATCCGGTCCGGCCTCAGCTCCCGCCTACCCGAAGACGCCCGTCACCGGCGCGTGGTCCGACCACCGCAGGTCGTGCGACGCGGCCCGCTCCACGGTCGCCTTCAGCGCCCGCTCCGCCAGCCCCGGCGTCGCGACCAGGTAGTCGATGCGCCAGCCCGAGTCGTTGTCGAAGGCCCGCCCGCGGTACGACCACCACGAGTACGGCCCGTCGACGCCCGGGTGCAGCGCCCGGACCACGTCCACGTACTCGCCGAAGACCTTGCCGAGCCACTCGCGCTCCTCGGGCAGGAAGCCCGCGCTCTTGCGGTTGGCCTTCCAGTTCTTGAGGTCGGCCTCGGTGTGGGCGATGTTCCAGTCGCCGCAGACCAGGACCTCGCGCCCCTCGGCCGCCGCGCGCGCCTTGAGCCCCACCAGGTACGGCAGGAACTCCGCCATGAAGCGTTCCTTCTCGTCCTGCCGCTCCGTGCCGACCTCGCCGGAGGGCAGGTAGAGGCTCGCGACCGTCACGCCCGGGAAGTCGGCCTCCACGTAGCGGCCGCTGCCGTCGAACTCGGCCGACCCGAAGCCGATGCGCACGGCGTCCGGCTCGCGGCGCGAGTAGAGCGAGACGCCCGCGCGCCCCTTGGCCGCCGCCGGGGCGTGGACCGTGAACCAGCCCTCGGGCTCGCGCACCTCGTCGGGCAGCTGGTGCGGCTCGGCCCGGACCTCCTGGAGGCACACGACGTCCGCCTCGGTCCGCGCCAGCCACTCCACGAAGCCCTTCTTGGAGGCCGCGCGGAGGCCATTCACATTCACGCTCGTAACGGTCAGCATTCCGGCACGATACCGACTTCCGTACGATGCCTTGAATGCAGATCTTGCCGGTCGCATACGACCATCCCGACGCCGTGAAGCTGCAGGACCGGGTCCAACTGGAGTACGCGGAACGGTACGGAGACGGTGATCTCACCCCGCTGGAGCCGGCCCAGTTCGCCCCGCCGTGTGGCCTGTATCTCATCGCCTACGAGCCCGGCGGCGCGCCCGTCGCCACCGGCGGCTGGCGCTCCCGGGAGGCCGCGGGCGGCGAGGGCTTCGCGGACGGCGACGCCGAGCTGAAGCGGATGTACGTGATACCGGAGGCGCGCGGGCGGGGGCTCGCGCGCAGGATCCTCGCGGCGCTGGAGGAGGACGCCCGGGCGGCGGGCCGGACGCGGATGGTCCTGGAGACGGGCGCGAAGCAGCCGGAGGCGATCGCGCTGTACGCGTCGAGCGGGTACGCGCCGGTGCCGGAGGGGGAGAAGTTCGGCATGTACCGCGCGTACGAGAGCAGCCGCTGCTTCACGAAATCGCTGTAGCGGACCGGCAGCGGGCCGGGCTCGGTCCGGCACCGCCGGACTCCGCTGCCGGCGCGTGCGTCATGACCCGCCGGGAGGGCGTCAGTGTTCGGCGATCGCCGCCTCCACCTCGTGGCGGATGTCGTCCGTCCGGTAGCGCGTGGCCTCCCCGTACGGCTCCAGGATCGCGTCGGCCTCCTCCGGCCCGTCCTCGACGAGCTCCACGGCCAGGACCGTGCTGCCCGGCGGGACCTCCGCCGCGAGCATCTCCAGGGCGGCGTTCGCGGCCGTGGCCTCGCGGGCGTCGCGCACGCCCCCCATGAGGCCGCCCGCCCCGAATCCGATCATGACGCCGAGCGGGCCGCCGAGGATGCCCAGCAGGCCGCCGAGCAAGCCGCCGACGGCGAAGGCGCGGCCCGTGCCGGAGTTGTCGACGGCGTCGGGGAAGTCGAGGGTGCCGTCGTCGGCGCGGGAGATTACCGCTCCTTCGCGGAGCTTGAGGCGGCCCGCGGCGTGCGCCTCGCGCAGGGCGTCCAGGGCCCGGTGGCCCTTCTCGGGCGAGGGGACGTTCAGGAAGAGGACGTTGTCGTCTTTCATGGCTTCCACTGTTGGGGCAGTCGGCCCGCCCCGCACCTCAGGAGCCTGCCCCGCACCTCAGGAGGGCTCGGGGTCGCCGTCCCGTGCCGGCTCCGGCGCCGGGTCCCCCTCCCGTACGGACGCGGTGAGGTCCAGCGTCGCCTGCGCGCCGCCGCCGTCCGGGTTGGCGAAGGTGAGGGCCGCCCCGAGGACCCGGGCCTGGCCCGCGGCGATCGTCAGGCCCAGGCCGAGGCCGGAGCGGGAGCCCGTGCGGAAGCGCTGGGGGCCGCGGTTGAGCAGTTCGGGCGGGAAGCCGGGGCCGCCGTCGCGGACCCGGACGGTGCCGCCGTCGACCTCCACGGTCACGGGCGCGCCGCCGTGCCGGAAGGCGTTGGCGACGAGGTTGGCGAGGATCCGCTCGACGCGGCGGCCGTCGGTCTCGACGAGGCAGTCGCGCGCGACCCGCACCTCGGCCGTGCCCTTGCCGTCCACCTCGGCGGCGCGGACCGCGCGCCGCGTCAGCTCGCCCAGCGTCCGCAGCTCGGTGTCGGCCCGCTCGGCGGTGCCGTCGAGCCGGGCGACCTCCAGGACGTCCTCCATGAGCGAGCGGACGCGTTCGGCCCGTTCCCGGACCATCTCGGCGGGCCGCCCGGGCGGCAGCACCTCGGCCGCGGCGACCAGGCCGGCCACGGGGGTGCGCAGCTCGTGGGCGATGTTGGAGGTGACCTCGCGCTCGGCCTGGAGGCGGGCGGCCAGTGCGTCGGCCATGGTGTTGACGGCGACGGTCAGGCGGGCGATCTCGTCCTGCCCGCCGCGCGGCCGGAGGCGGGCGCTGAGGTCGCCGTGGGCGATGCGCTCGGCCGTCCGGGCGGAGGCGTTGAGGCGGCGCCCGGCGACGGTCGCGAGGCCGACGCCGACGATGCCGGCGAAGGCGGTGCCGAGGCCGCCCGCCCACCACAGGGCCTCGTCGAGCTTGTCGAGGTTGGCGGCCTGCCGCGAGTAGGGGTGCTTGACGACGATCGTGTCGGGGCCGAGGCGGCTGGCGGCCCACAGCATCGGTACGGGGCCGCTGCGGTCGAGGTACGTGGCGCGCTTGCCCGCGTCGACGGCCTTCCGCAGCGGCCCGGGTATGCGCTCGGGGTTGATGAGCGTGCGCGCCCGGTCGACGCCCGCGGCGTGGTCCTCGACGGCCGTGGCGAGCCGGCTCTCCAGGGACTCCCGCGCGGTCTCCAGCTGGCTGGTGGCGGTGCGGTGGTGGACGACGAGGCCCATGATGACGGCGACCAGGGCGGCGGTGGCGGTGATCGCCACGCCGATCTTCGTGCGCAGTCCCATGGCTTCCAGCTCCTCGGCGGCTAACGCGGGGGGACGGGGAGCCGCAGGTCGCGCAGCTCGTGGGCGAGCGAGCCGGGCAGGCCCTCGGGGTCGACGGTGGCGCGGGTGTAGTAGGCGGTGCCCTCGTCGCCGCCGTCACCGTTGCCGTCGCTGTCGGCGGCGCGGCGGACGAGGCCGCCGAGGGTGACCTTGGCGGCGTACGGCCGGTCCGGGGCGCAGGCGGGGCGGCACCAGGTGCCGCGCACGCTGCCGTACGCCTCGGCCGTCGGGCCGCCCCAGGACTGCCAGCGCAGCTCGGTGAGGGCGGCTCCGGGCGAGAGGGTGAGGGCGGCCGGGCGGCGCAGCGGCGGCTTGTCCGCGGCCTCCGTGCCTCCTCCCATCACGTACACGGCCTCCGTGCCCGGCGAGGGGCTGAGGGCCGGGCCGGAGACCTCCAGGCCGCCGGGGTCGGTGCAGGCGGTCAGCAGGGCGCCCATGGCGAGCAGGCCCGCGGCGAGGGCCACGGCGCCGGGCGCTGCGGTGAGCGGTCGCACGCGGTTCCTCGGGTCGGGCCGGCGGGGCCGGCGGCTGGCCGGAGCGGTGGCGCCTAGCAGGCCGGGCCGTTCCGATGGGGCCATTCGTGCCAAATGTAACCGGCGTGGCTGGTTCGACGCCCGCGTCCTTGCGGCGTGGCGCTCATCAGCTCGTAGGATCGCCGCGCCTGAAGCGCGTAACGCGCCCCAGTGGTCCGGTTCGTTCACTCCTGTCACGGCTGTCGCAGGAGCATCGCACTCGTCACGGTGGAGGTCACTCATGCACATGGCACGTCGCAGGCTCCTGGGTGCCCTTGCGGGGGCGGCGGCTCTGGGGACGGTGCCCGGCGTGGCCGCGGCGGCCGGGCCGGGGAGCTCCGGGGGGCCGGGCGGCCCGGACGGGGACTCCGGCGCCTCGGACACCGAGGCCGCGGCCTCCGCCGGGGACGAGAGCTCCACGGCCGGCCTCCCCGGCGCGGAGGACGCGGACGGCGCGGCCGCACCGGGAGCCGCCGGAGCCGCCGCCGCGGCCCTCGCCCGGCTGCTGCCCGCCCACCACCGGCAGGTCACCTTCCGCACGGTGCCGCGCAAGGGCGGCGCGGACGCCTTCCGGGTGTCCGGACGGGAAGGCGCGCTGGAGGTGTCGGGCACGACGCCCGCCGTGCAGCTCACGGGCCTCCACTGGTACCTCAGACACGTCGCCCACGCCCACTTCTCCTGGAACGGGACGCAGACCGCGGCCCTGCCCGCCCGCCTCCCCGGCGTCCGTACCCCCGTCGTCCGGACGGCGAACGTCCCCCACCGCTTCGTGCTCAACGACACGAGCGACGGCTACACCGGCCCCTACAACGGGTGGGACTACTGGCAGCGCGAAATCGATGTACTGGCGCTGCACGGCTTCAACGAGGTCCTCGTCTACGCGGGCGCGGACGCGGTCTACCACCGCACGTTCCGCGAGCACGGCTACGGCGACGCCGAGCTGCGCGCGTGGCTGCCGGGCCCGGCCCACCAGCCGTGGTGGCTGCTGCAGAACATGGAGGGCTACGGCGGGCCGCTCTCCGCCGGGCTGCTGGAGCGCCGCACGGCCCTGGCGAAGAAGATCGTCAGCCGGCTGCGGGAGCTGGGCATGACGCCCGTCCTCCCCGGCTACTACGGGACCGTGCCGCCCGGCTTCGCCCAGCGCAACCCCGGCGCCCGCACCGTCCCGCAGGGCACGTGGGGCGGCTTCCGCCGGCCCGACTGGCTCGACCCGCGCACCGCGCACTTCCGGCGCGTCGCCGCGACCTTCTACCGGGTCCAGAAGGAGCTCTACGGCGCCACGTCGATGTACAAGATGGACCTGCTGCACGAGGGCGGCAAGCCCGGCGACGTGCCCGTCGCCGACGCCGCCCGCGCCGTCGAGAAGGCCCTGCGCGCCGCCCACCCCCGCGCCACCTGGGCGATCCTCGGCTGGCAGGAGAACCCGCGCCGCGCCATCCTCGACGCCGTCGACCGCGACCGGATGCTCGTCCTGGACGGCGTCCCCGACCACTACCCCCAGGTCACCGACCGCGAGGACGACTGGGGCGGCACCCCGTACGCCTTCGGCTCCATCTGGAACTTCGGCGGGCACACGGCCATGGGCGCCAACACCCGCGACTGGGCGCGGCTCTACGAGGACTGGCGCACCAAACCCGGCAGCGCGCTCAAGGGCATCGCCCTGATGCCCGAGGCCGCCGACAACAACCCCGCCGCGCTCGCCCTCTTCAGCGACCTGGCCTGGACCGACGGCCGGATCGACCTGGAGGACTGGTTCGCGCGCTGGCCCCGCTACCGCTACGGCGCCGCCGACCCGCACGCCGCCCGCGCCTGGGACGTCCTGCGCCGCACCGCCTACGGCACGACCCGCGAGGACGGCTGGAGCGAGGCCGCCGACGGCCTCTTCGGCGCCCGCCCCGACCTGGCCGTCACGCACGCCGCCACCTGGTCACCGCGTCAGCTCCGCTACGACGCCGCCGCGTTCGACAAGGCGCTCCCCGAACTCCTCGCGGTCGCTCCCGCCCTGCGCGGCAGCTCCGCCTACCGCTACGACCTCATGGACGTGACGCGCCAGTCGATCTCCAACCGCAGCCGCACCCTCCTGCCCCGCATCAAGGCGGCCTACGAGGCCGGCGACCGGGCCCGCCTGCGCGACCTGGCCCGCCAGTGGCTCGACTGGATGGCCCTCCTCGAAGAGACCGTCGCCACCGACGAACGCCACCTCCTCAGCCACTGGACGGCGGCCGCCCGCGCCTGGGGCTCCTCCGAGGCCGAACGCGACCGCCTCGAACAGGACGCCCTCACCCTCCTCACCACCTGGGGCCCCCGCCCCTCCGCCGACGCCGGCAAGCTCCACGACTACGCCAACCGCGAGTGGTCGGGCCTGGTCGGCGGCCTCTACCGCAAGCGCTGGACGACGTACTTCAAGGAACTGGACGCCTCCCTCACGACACGCCGCAAGCCGAAGCCCGTCGACTGGTACGCCCTGGAGGAGGACTGGCTCCGCCACCGCCCCGCCCTGCGGACGAAGCCGGCGGGCGACGTGGTGAAGGTGGCCCGGCGCGTCGCCCGCAAACTCTGACGGCTGCCGCGCCCGCACAACTGCGGCGCCCGCAAAGGCGCATAAAAAAGATCCCGTCCGATCTGTCAGATCGGACGGGATCCATTGCTGTGGACCTGAGGGGATTCGAACCCCTGACCCCCTCGATGCGAACGAGGTGCGCTACCGGACTGCGCCACAGGCCCTTGCAACGAGTGAAACTCTAGCAGCTCCATCCGGGTGCTCGGTAATCCGCTCCCGCTGGTCAGGCGGCCGGGGGCGGATAAGTGGCGTGGATCACTCGTTGGCGGCGCGGGGGCGGTCGTCGTCGGCGTACTGGTCGAAGAGGGGCGTGCGGCCGCCCTCGCGGGGACGGCGGCGGGCCCGGGACGGGCGGCGCTCCTCCGCGGCGGCGCGCGCCCGGTCCGCGGCCGGGTCGGCGGTGCTGGAGCGGGCGGAGCTCCAGGTGTCGGGGGCGCCCAGGTCGGTGTCGTCGCCGGCGCGCGGGGCGACCGGCGCGGTGACGTACGTGGGCAGGGGGACGGGGACCGGGTCCCAGCCCTCGGCCGCGCCGCGGTCGCGCTGCTGGTCGACCCACTCGGCGTGGTCCGTCTGCTCCACGAGGGCGCGGCGGCCCGCGGCGGGCGACGGCTCGACCGTGTGGTCGGCGGCGGGCGACGGGTGGGCGACGGTGTCAACGGGGTCGGCGGCGGCGTGGGGGTCCGCCGCCTGGCGAGGGCGGACGCGGCCCTCGCGCAGGCGCTGGGCGG
Source organism: Streptosporangium nondiastaticum (assembly GCF_003011965.1). Classification (GTDB taxonomy): domain Bacteria; phylum Actinomycetota; class Actinomycetes; order Streptomycetales; family Streptomycetaceae; genus Streptomyces; species Streptomyces nondiastaticus. The sequence continues at coordinate 48,036 of NZ_PXWG01000029.1, read as the reverse complement.
CCAGTTCGGCGCGGCGCTGGTCCATGGTGAACGCGAAGCGCCGCCGCTCCTGGATCCGCAGGTGGACGATGTACGCGCTGAGGAGCACCGCCGGGACGGCCGGCACCCACAGGAACGCCAGGCCGCCCACGCCCGCGACGACCGCGCCCAGGGTGAAGGCGAGGAAGAGCACGACCGTGGTGCGGCGGCGGCGCGCGAGGACCTTGGTGCGCCGGGCGCGTGCGGCGGCGGCCGTCGGGGTCGCGGAGGACCCGGCGCGCTCCCCCGCGGCTCCCTGGGCGCCCGGCGAGCCCGCGGGCGGGCCCGCGGAGGCCGGCGCCTCCGCCGGGGGCGCACCGCCTCCTCCGGGCATGCCGAAGGGCCGGACGTCGACCATTTCGGTCGGCGCTTCCGGCTCGGGCGCACGGGCCGCCGGCTCCCCGGGCTCGCCTGAGACCGGCGCGTCGTCGGCGGCGCGCACTTCCAGGTCCTTGGCGTAACGGCGCTCCATCCCCGCCCGCCCGGACAAGAGCCGGATGGCGGTGCTGAAGCGTTCCGTCGGACGGGCTTCATTGAGCTCGTCCTGCCTACGGAGCCACATCGGCACCAAGTAGGCGGCCCAGGCCCCGACGATGACTGCGTAGATGAGGCCGCTGCTGCTCACACTTCACACCGTAGAGGGGTACGCGCAGGGGATTCCGCCAATTGGCCCGGTGTGTCGCACGATCCGGCTGATATCTCGAACTTTTTTTGTGATTGTTGGGACCGAGTCGACTCGAATACCGTCGATTGACGGTCACTTTCGAATATCTATTCTATTTCTGGGGTGTGCCGGGGCGGGACCGGTGCCAGCGCTGCAGGAGCCCCTCCGGGACCTCCTCGGCCGTCAGCGCGTAGACCAGGTGGTCGCGCCAGGCGCCGTCGATGTGGAGGTAGCGGGGCCGCAGCCCCTCCTCGCGGAAGCCCAGCTTCTCCACCACGCGGCGGCTGGGGAGGTTCTCCGGCCGGATGCACACCTCCACGCGGTGCAGGCCGACGGCGCGGAAGCAGTGGTCCACGGCGAGCGCGACCGCGGTCGGCATCACGCCGCGGCCCGCGACGGCCTCGTCCACCCAGTAGCCGACGTGGGCCGAGCACATCGAGCCCCATGTGATCCCCGCCACGGTCAGCTGCCCGGCCAGCCGGCCCCGGTACTCGATGACGAACGGCAGCATGCGCCCCGCGTGCGCCTCGGCCCGCAGGTGCCGCACCATCTGCCGGTACGTGGGGCGGTGCGTGACCGGGCCGCCCGGCGGGGGCGGCGGGATCGTGGCCTCCCAGGGGCGCAGCCAGTCGCGGTTGCGCCGGTTGACCTCGCGCCACTGGTGCTGGTCGCGCATCCGGATCGGGCGCAGGACGACGTCCCCGTCCTCCGGCCGGGCCGGCCAGCCGGCGTTCAGTGCGGGCCCCCGGGTCTCGGGTGGTCGCCCCCGCGGACCTGCTCCACGGCGTGGACCAGCAGCCGGCCCAGCACGGCGAGGCCGTCGCGGACGCCGCCCGTCGACCCGGGCAGGTTCACGATCAGCGTGCGGCCGGCCAGTCCGGCGAGGCCGCGGGAGAGCGCGGCCGTGGGCACCTTCGCCAGGCCCTCGGCACGGACGGCCTCGGCGATGCCGGGGATTTCGCGGTCGAGGAGGGGGCGGGTCGCCTCGGGCGTGCGGTCGGTCGGGGACAGGCCGGTGCCGCCGGTGGTGACGATCACGTCGTAGGCGGCGGCGACCCCGTCCCGGAGGGCCGCCGCGACGGGCTCCCCGTCGGGGACGACGACGGGCCCGTCGACCGCGAAGCCGAGGGCTTCCAGCCCGGCGGCGAGGAGGGGCCCGCCCTTGTCGGGGTAGACGCCCGCGGCGGCACGGTTGGAGGCGGTGACGACGAGGGCCCTCATGGCCTGAGCCCGAGCCTGCTCCGGGGCGCTCATGACCGGCTCCAGTCGCCCGACTTCCCGCCCGTCTTCTCCTCCACCCTGATGTCCGTGATCACGGCGCCCTTGTCGACGGCCTTCACCATGTCGACGATCGTCAGGGCGGCCGCGCTCACCGCGGTCATCGCCTCCATCTCCACGCCCGTGCGGTCCGTCGTCCGCACCGTGGCGGTGATCTCCACGGCGTCGTCGGCGACCGACAGGTCGACCGTCACGCCCGAGAGCGCCAGGGGGTGGCAGAGCGGGATCAGGTCGGGGGTGCGCTTGGCGGCCATGATGCCGGCGATGCGGGCGGTGGCGAGGGCGTCGCCCTTGGGGACGCCCTCGCCGCGCAGGAGTTCCACGACGCGCGGCGAGACGAGGACGCGGCCGCCGGCGCGGGCCGTGCGCGCGGTGACCTCCTTGGCCGAGACGTCGACCATCCGGGCCGCTCCCGCACTGTCGAGGTGGGTGAGGCGGGAGGGCTCCGGCGAGTCCTGGGCGGCGGCGCTGCTCATGCTTCTCCTGGTCCGGTCCTGTGTGGGCAGACACCGTACCGGCAGCGCCCCGGGGAGGGGGCTCAGCCCAGCGGGATGACGTCGACCTCCGCGCCCGCCTCCAGCGCCGTGACCGCCTCGGGGACGACGACGAGCGCATTGGCCTGCGCGAGGGCCTTCACCAGGTGCGAGCCCGCGCCGCCCACGAGCGAGACCGTGCCGTCGCCCGCCTCGTACCGCGCGCGCAGGAACTGGCGGCGGCCCTCCGGCGACGACGTGACGGCATCGGTGCACACGGCGCGCACGGTGGTGCGGTCGACGGGGTCGAGCCCCATGAGCGCCCGCAGAGCCGGGCGGACGAAGAGCTCGAAGGAGACGTAGCAGCTGACGGGGTTGCCGGGAAGGGCGAAGAGCGGGATCCGGTCGGGGCCGATCCGGCCGAAACCCTGCGGCTTGCCGGGCTGCATCGCCAGCCGCCGGAAGGCGACGCTGCCCTCCTCGCCGGCGAGCCCGGACAGCGTCTCCTTGACCACGTCGTACGCGCCGACGCTGACACCGCCGCTGGTGACGACGGCGTCGGCGCGGATCAGCTGGTCCTCCAAGGTGGCGCGCAGGGTCGCGGCGTCGTCGTCGACGGCGCCGACGCGGTACGCGATGGCCCCGGCGTCCCGCGCGCAGGCGGAGAGGACGAAGCTGTTGGAGTCGTGGATCCGGCCGGGCGCCAGCTCCTCGCCGGGCTGGACGAGCTCGCTGCCGGTCGACATGACGACCACGCGCGGACGCGGCCGCACCAGGACCGTGGCGCGCCCGATGGCCGCGAGCAGCCCGATCTGGGCCGGGCCGAGGACGGTCCCGGCGGCGAGGGCGAGCTCGCCCGTACAGGCGTCGCTGCCGCGGGCCCGGACGTGGGCGCGGGCGGCGACGGGGCGGTGGATGCGGACCTCCCCGCCGGAGCGCTCGGGGACCGCGCTGTGGGCCGCCATGGCGTCGGCCGGGCCGGCGCCCGTGCCGCCGTCCGTCCACTCGACGGGGACGACGGCCTCGGCTCCGGGCGGCAGCGGGGCGCCCGTCATGATCCGGGCGGCCTCGCCGGGGCCGACCGTGGGCGGCGTGCCGCTGCCCGCGGCGACGTCGCCGACGACGGTGAGGACCGCCGGGAACTCCTCCGTGGCGCCCTCGACGTCGGCCGTGCGGACCGCGTAGCCGTCCATGGAGCTGTTGTCGAAGGGCGGGAGGGCGGCCGGGACGGTGACGTCCTCGACCAGGACGCACCCCTGGGCCTCGGGCAGCTGCAGCTCGATCGGCTCCAGGGGGCGGACCTTCGCCAGGATGTCGGCGAGGTGCTCGTCCACCGTCCACAGGCGGCCCGGGTCGTCCCGCCCGTCCGTCGGGGCGGGAACGGAGCCGGTGGCCGTGTCGGCGGTGCTGCTCAAGGGGCTACATCTCCTCGGTCACATAGCGACGGAGCCAGGCGCGGAAGTCCGGACCAAGATCTTCGCGCTCGCAGGCCAGTCTGACAATGGCCCGCAGGTAGTCGCCGCGGTCACCGGTGTCGTAGCGGCGGCCCTTGAAGATCACGCCGTGCACGGGCCCGCCCAGGCCCGGCTCGGCGGCGAGCGCCTGCAGGGCGTCGGTGAGCTGGATCTCGCCGCCGCGGCCGGGCGGCGTCTCGCGCAGCACATCGAAGACCGCCGGGTCGAGGACGTACCGGCCGATCACCGCGTAGCTGCTGGGCGCCTCCGACGGATCGGGCTTCTCCACCAGGCCCGTGACCTGCACCACACCCTCGGCGTCGGTCGGCTTCACGGCGGCGCAGCCGTACATCCCGATCTGCTCGCGCTCGACCTCCATGAGGGCGATCACGCTGCCGCCGTGCTTGCGCTGGATCGCGACCATGTGGGACAGCAGCGGGTCCCGGATGTCGATCAGGTCGTCGCCGAGGAGGACGGCGAAGGGCTCGTTCCCCACGTGCGGGGCGGCGCACAGGACCGCGTGCCCCAGGCCCCGCGGGTCGCCCTGGCGCACGTAGTGCATGGTCGCCAGGTCGCTCGACTCCTGCACGCGTGCCAGCCGCGACTCGTCGCCCTTGCGGCGCAGCGCCTCTTCCAGCTCGTAGTTGCGGTCGAAGTGGTCCTCGAGCGGACGCTTGTTACGCCCAGTGATCATGAGGACGTCCGAGAGCCCGGCGAGGACGGCCTCCTCCACCACGTACTGGATCGCCGGCTTGTCCACGACAGGCAGCATTTCCTTGGGCGTGGCCTTGGTGGCAGGCAGAAATCGGGTGCCGAGACCGGCTGCAGGGATGACAGCCTTGCTGATCCGAGGACGCGAGTGAGTCATGGGCCGAACACTATCCGTTGAGATTGTGCGGAGGATGAGGCTCCACCGAGTATGCCCCCAGGCAAGGAGTTTGTACGCACAGTGATCAAGTACGACGGTACGAAGGCGGAGTTGCGGCGGGGTCTCCTGGCGGTGAGGTCCGCTTTGACCACGGATGACGTGGCCGCGGCGGGTGAGGCGCTGGCCCGCCGCGCGCTGGAGCTCCCGGAGCTCGCGGAGGCGGGGGCGGTGGCGGCCTACGTGTCTGTGGGGCGTGAGCCGGGCACGCGCGCGCTCCTGGAGGCGCTCCGCCGGCGGGGGGTACGGGTGCTGCTCCCCGTCCTCCTGGAGGACAACGATCTCGACTGGGCGGCGTACGAGGGCCCGGACCGTCTCGCACGGGCCGGGCGGGGGCTTCTGGAGCCGGACGGCCTCCGGCTCGGGCCGGAGGCCGTGACGGCCGCGGACGCGGTGCTGCTCCCCGGGCTCGCGGTGGACGCACGCGGGATGCGGCTCGGCCGCGGCGGGGGTTCTTACGATCGCGTGCTGGCCCGTCTGGACCGGGCCGGGGCGACTCCGTCGCTGGTGGTGCTGCTGTACGACAGCGAGGTGATCGCCGAAGTGCCGGCGGAGGGGCACGACCGTCCCGTGGACGCGGTGGTCACCCCGGGCGGGGTGCGCCGCTTTTCGCGCTGAACGCGCTCGTCCTCAAACGCCGGACGGGCTGGTTTTGCTGAGGTCTCAGCAAAACCAGCCCGTCCGGGCAGCAAACCCCCGCCGCAGCGGCGCCCAGCCCCCACCGGAGGTGCCCGGCGGTGCCGAACCGGCATCAAGCCTTACGGCTTCAAAGTGAGCTCCGCGTCCGTCGCCTTCTTCACCGCATCCGCGGAGAACGCCCACGGCAAGAGCTCGCCCTTGGCCCACTTGTCCGTCTGGTCGTAGTAGTGCGCGTTGTACGCGTGACCGGACGCGCCGGTGAGGTTGATCCAGCGGGACTTGTCGAGGTCGGCGAGGTTGACGACCATCCGCATCGACGGGACCCAGATCACGTCGTAGCCGCCGGCCGCGTTCCAGCCCGCCGCGTTGACCGCGGCCTCGCCGCCGGCCAGGTTCCACGGGCCGCGGTTGAGCATCCACTGGACGATGCCGGGGCCGTCCTTGCCGAGGGTCTGGTTCTTCAGGTTGAGCTGGTGGAGGCGGCCCCAGCTCCAGGAGTTGACGTCCTTGCCGAGCTTGGAGGTCAGCTCCCAGCGGGCGTCCTTCATGGCCTGGGCGAGCAGCTCGTCGCGGTTGGCGGCGCCGCCGCGGCCGCCGGTCTTCCACCACTCGTCGCCGGGCTTGTCGAGGATGGAGCGGACGACCTCGAACCAGCGGTCGCCGCCGTCGGGCTGGGCCGAGTCGGGCTCGCGCTCGCCGCACTCGCGGACGAGGCGGGTCTTGCCCTCCAGGTCCTCCTGGGGCCCCGCGTCGTTGGTGGGGTGGACCCGCAGGCACTGGCCCTTGACGCGCAGCTCCTTGGGGAGCTTGTTGCCGAAGGCGAGCTTGAGGGTGTTGCGCCACACGGCGTTGAAGTACGCGGCGGCGGCGGAGTCGGCTTCCTGGTTGTAGTCCCAGCCCTCAAGGAGCTTCTGCGCCTCGCGGACGTACTTCGTCTCGCGCTCGTTGGTGCCCTTGAGGTCGATCTTCAGCAGGTAGGGCGTGAGCAGCTTGGCGATCTCGCTGCTGTTGTCCATCTGCATCTTCTGCATGTCGTCCGTCGAGATCTTGCCGCCGTCCTTGATCTTCGACTGGATCAGGTCGTCGATGCGCTTGCTGCGGGCGCCGTAGCCCCAGTCCCCGGTGAGGGAGTAGGGGTACTTCTTGTCGGTGACGGCCTGGTTGGCGGTGACGATGTAGCCGCGCTTGGGGTTGAGCTCCCAGGGCAGCTCCTGCGGCTTGAGGTAGCCGGTCCACTGGAAGGCGGGGTCCCAGCCGGGGGCGGGCATGCGGCCGTCGCCCTTGCGGACGGGGATGCGGCCGGGGGCCTGGTAGCCGATGTTGCCCTTGGTGTCGGCGTAGATCAGGTTCTGCGAGGGGACGTCGAAGCCGGCCGCAGCCTTGCGGAAGGACGCGAAGTCGGTGGCGCGGTTGAGGTCCATCAGGGCGTCCATCGTGCTGCCGGGCTCCAGCGCGGTCCAGCGCAGGGAGACGGCGTAGCCCTCGGCGCGGTCCGGCGCCGGGTCCTTCACGGGGGCGTCCTGGCCGACCTTGCCGAGCTCGTCGTTGCGGTCGGAGACGACGGGGCCGTTGCGGGTGGAGCGGACGGTGATGGTGCGCTCGTCGCCGCCGGCGACCTTGATGGTCTCCTTGCGGGTGGCGAAGGGGACCTGCTTGTTGTCGTAGAGGTAGCTGCCGGAGGTGACCTTCTCCAGGTAGAGGTCGGAGACGTCCGCGCCCAGGTTGGTCATGCCCCAGGCGATGTCCTGGTTGTGGCCGATGACGACGCCGGGCATGCCGGCGAAGGTGTAGCCGGCGACGTCGAACGGGCAGGACGGGCCGGTCTTGGTGCAGTGCAGGCCCATCTGGTACCAGAGCGAGGGCATCTGCGGGGCGAGGTGCGGGTCGTTGGCGAGCAGCGGCTTGCCGGTCGTCGTGTACTGGCCGGAGACGACCCACGAGTTGGATCCGATGCCGTTGCCGGACTTGCCGAGCAGCGCCGGGATCTTGTCGAGGGTGTTGGACAGCGAGGTCAGGCCGGTGCGCAGGCCGCCGGCCGCGCCGGCGCCGCCGCTGGTGGCCGCGCTGCCGCTGTTCGGGGTGCCGGAGGCGCCGGGGGTGCCGGGGGTGCCGGCGTTGCCCTGGGCGCCCGTGCCGCCCGGCGTGCCCGTGCGGGCGTTGCCGGTGCGCCCGGTCCCGCCGCTCTCACCGGTGGAGCCCGGTGCCGCCGGGGTGGCCTTCGGGTCGAACTCCTTCGTCGCCGGGTCGATGGCCCCGCCCTCGACGATCGGCTTGTTCCGGTCGTACGGGTACGCCGGGTACAGCTGCTCGATCTGCTGGGGGCTCAGCCGCGTGGAGGCGAGGGAGCGGTCGATCTCTTCCTGCACGTTGCCGCGCAGGTCCCAGGCCATGGCCTTGAGCCAGGCGACCGAGTCGACCGGGGTCCACTTCTCGGGCTTGTAGTCGTTCTTGAACTCCAGGGCCGCGTATTCGACGGACAGCGACTTGCCCTGATGGTCCTTGAGGTAGGCGTTGACTCCGTCGGAGTAGGCCTGGAGGTACTTCTTGGTGGCGGCCGACAGCTTGGTGTCGTACTCCTCCTGCGCGACCTTCCGCCAGCCCATGGTGCGGATGAACGCGTCGGTCTCGACCTGGCCCTCGCCGAACATCTCGGACAGGCGGCCCGCCGTCAGGTGGCGCCGGACGTCCATCTCCCAGAACCGGTCCTGCGCCTGGACGAAGCCCTGGGCGCGGAAGAGGTCCTCGGCGCTGTTCGCGTAGATCTGCGGAACGCCGTGGTCGTCGCGCGCGACCTTCACCTCTCCGCCGAGACCCTTGAGCTGGAGGGTCCCGCTGGTCTCCGGGAAGGAGGCACGCACGGTGCTCACGCTCCAGTACGCACCGAAGCCGATGCCCGCGACGAGCAGCAGCACCACGGTGATCACGAGCAGGCGGGCGCGGCGCCCCTTCTTTTTCTTGCCGGACTTGCCGGAAGGGCCGGTCTTGTTGGCGGGCATCGCTGTCCTTAGAGGGGCAGGGTGGTCCTGGAGTGCTGGAAGCAACCATAGGCGCAGGGCGCCGGACGACCGGACGCGGATGCCGGACCGTGCAGTGACATGGGTCCCTCTCGCGCCCTCCCGGAACCCTCGCCCGCCCGCGAGGCGTTAAGAACCCGTAAAATATTAGATGAGGAAATGAAGTTCCGATGGGCCGGAGGAACGTTCCGGCCCTGTTCGTGGCAAAGCACTCCTGTGCACTCGTGAAGGGACCGGCCCCTGACTGTCCACCACCTCAACGAACTCCTGCTGATCTGCTCCCTCGTGCTGCTCGTCGCGGTGGCGGCGGTGCGCATCTCTTCGCGCAGCGGGCTCCCGAGCCTGCTCATCTACCTCGGCATAGGGGTCGCCATCGGCCAGGACGGCATCGGCGTCTCCTTCAACGACGTGGGCCTGACCCAGGTCATCGGCTACGCCGCCCTGGTCGTCATCCTCGCCGAGGGCGGACTCGGCACGAAGTGGCACGAAATCAAACCCGCGCTGCCCGCGGCGGCCGTGCTGTCCACCTTCGGCGTCGCGGTGAGCGTGGGCCTGACCGCCGCCGCCGCGCACTACCTGGCGGGCGTCGAATGGCGGCAGGCCCTGATCATCGGTGCGGTGGTGTCCTCGACGGACGCGGCGGCCGTCTTCTCCGTCCTGCGCAACGTTCCCCTGCCGGCCCGGCTCACCGGCGTCCTGGAGGCCGAGTCCGGCTTCAACGACGCCCCCGTCGTCATCCTCGTCGTCGCCTTCTCGGCGGCCGGGCCCGTCGAGCACTGGTACCTGCTCCTGGGGAAGATCGCCCTGGAGCTGGCGATCGGCGCCGCCATCGGCATCGCCATCGGCTTCCTCGGCTCGTACACGCTGCGGCGCGTGGCCCTGCCCGCCTCCGGCCTCTATCCCATCGCCGTGATGGCCATCGCCACCGCCGCCTACGCGGGCGGCGCCCTCGCGCACGGCTCCGGCTTCCTCGCCGTCTACCTCGCGGCGCTGATCCTCGGCAACGCCAAGCTGCCGCACTGGCCGGCCACGCGCGGCTTCGCCGAGGGGCTCGGCTGGATCGCCCAGATCGGCATGTTCGTCCTGCTGGGCCTGCTGGTCACGCCGCACGAGCTGGGCGACGACATCCTGCCCGCGCTGGTCGTGGGGCTGGTCCTGACGATGGTCGCGCGGCCGGTGTCCGTCTTCCTCAGCACGGCGCCCTTCCGTACGCCCTGGCAGGAGAAGGCGCTGCTGTCGTGGGCCGGGCTGCGCGGCGCCGTGCCGATCGTCCTCGCCACCATCCCGATGGTGGCCGGGGTGGAGGACAGCCGCACGATCTTCAACATCGTCTTCGTGCTGGTGATCGTCTACACCCTGGTCCAGGGGCCGACGCTGCCCTGGCTGGCCCGGCACCTGCGGCTGGGCGAGAACGAGCCGCCGGAGGACCTCGGCATCGAGTCCGCGCCGCTGGAGCGGCTGCGCGGCCACCTGCTGTCGGTCTCCATCCCGGAGGGCTCGCGGATGCACGGCGTGGAGGTCTCGGAGCTGCGGCTGCCCGCCGGGGCGGCGGTCACGCTGGTCGTACGGGAGGGCAAGAGCTTCGTGCCCGGGCCCTCGACGGTGCTGCGGCTGGGCGACGAGTTGCTGGTGGTGGCCACGGACCCGGTGCGCGACGCGACCGAGAAGCGGCTGCGGGCGGTCGGCGAGGGCGGCAAGCTCGCGGGCTGGCTGGGGACGGGCGGGGAGCGCGCGGAGCCCTCCGCGGGGCCCTCCGCCGGGGCCTCTGTGACGAAGGCCATAGGCATATCCAAGGGGCCCCGTATGATAAAGAGGAAGTAATCATTCACTCCCGCTCCCAGCGGGAGATTTCCCTAGCTACACACCGAACCAACTCTGCCTGATGCAGGGCTGGCGCGACCGCACGGCGGCCGCGGTCGCACGAGGCGGCCGGAAGGCATCTACCACGGTCCTGCGCGAGAGGACAGCTCTCGGCGCGCTCCGTGGCGGCATCCCGTCCGGTGGCGCGCTACCAGGCGGCGGAAAGGCCTGGGCCGTGGCATCCACGGTCAACGAACGGCCCGGATACGGGCAGCTGCTGCGCACCCCCGGCGCGTGGACGTTCCTGCTGCCGGGCTTCCTGGCCCGGCAGCCGTTCGCAATGCTGACCATCGGCATCCTGCTGCTGGTCAACGACACCACCGGCTCCTACCAGACCGCGGGCACCGTCTCGGCGACCGCGGGCGTGGCGATGGCCCTGTTCGCGCCGCAGAGCGGCAAGCTCGCGGACCGCTTCGGCCAGGCCGCGGTGCTGATCCCCGGCGTCGTCGTGCACGCGGCGGCGATCTCGCTGCTGACGGTGCTCGCGCTGTCGGACGCGCCCCTGTGGGCGCTGCTGGCGGCGGCCGCGCCGGCCGGTGCCTCGACCCCGCAGATCGGCCCCATGGTGCGGGCCCGCTGGGCGAACAAGCTCGACGGCTCGCCCCTGATGTCCACCGCGGCGGCCTTCGAGTCCGTCACCGACGAGTTCACGTTCGTGATCGGCCCGGTGCTGGCCACGGCGCTGTGCACCGGCGTCCACCCGGCCGCCGGCCTGGTCGCGGAGGCCGTGCTGACGCTGGCCGGCGGTCTGCTGTTCGCCTCGCAGCGGCGCACGCAGCCGCAGGCGAGCCGCGCGGCGGCCGGTGCGGCCGAGGCCGGCAAGCGCGTCTCGGCGCTGTCCGTGCCGGGCGTGCGGGTGCTGGCGATCGTCATGCTGGGCATCGGCACCGTCTTCGGCGGCATGCAGGTGTCGATGACCGCCTTCACCAAGGAGATGGGCGAGCCGGGCCTGAACGGCCTGATGTACGGCGCCTTCGCGGCCGGAAACATGATCGCGGGCATAGCCTGCGGCGTCATCGCCTGGAAGACGAGCCCGCAGCGCCGCCTGCTGCTGGCCTACCCGCTGCTGGTGCTGGCCACGACCCCGCTGTGGGCCGCGCACCACATGGTGCTGCTGGGCGCCCTGGGCATGCTGGTGGGTCTGTGCATCGCGCCGTCGCTGATCACCGGCTACACGCTGGTGGAGAAGCTGGTCCCGGCGGGCGCCCGCACCGAGGCGTTCACCTGGCTCACCGGCGCCGTCGGCCTCGGCCAGGCGGCCGGCGCGACCGTGGGCGGCAGCCTGATCGACGCCCACGGCGCGAGCACCGGTTTCCTGGTGCCGCTGGGCGGCACGGCCGTCGCACTGGTGGTCCTGCTGGCGCTGCGGAAGGCCCTGACTCCGCGCTCCGAGTCGGTCGTCGCGGCACGTGGGGTCGGTCACCGTGAGGCCGTTCCGGTGGACTGAGAGACCGGAATACTGCAGTATGGAGCGTCGTTAGCACTCAACGAGTGAGAGTGCCAGGAGGAGCAAGTGCCGACTTACCAGTACCAGTGCACCGAGTGCGGCGAGGGCCTCGAGGCGGTGCAGAAGTTCACCGATGACGCCCTGACCGAGTGCCCCGCCTGCCAGGGGCGCCTGAAGAAGGTCTTCTCCGCGGTCGGCATCGTCTTCAAGGGCTCCGGCTTCTACCGGAACGACAGCCGCGGCTCGTCGTCCAGCAGCTCGCCCGCCGCGAAGTCGTCCTCGTCGTCGTCCAGCACCACGACCACGACTCCGGCCGCGAAGAGCAGCGAGTCGAAGCCGTCGTCGGCGCCCGCCGCCACCGGCACCTCGGCCGCCTAGGTCGCCCAGCCGCCCAGGCCGTCACCGCGCTTTCGCCCACAGGGCCCTTCACCTCCCGCGGATCCCTTGCGGATCCCGCACGGATCCCGCTCGGATCCCGTACGGAGGTGAAGGGCCCTGTGGCGTACCGCCGCCCGCCGTTAGGGTGACGTCCATGGTCGAAATGCACAGCGCGCGGGCGGACATAGGCGTCATCGGCGGGTCGGGCTTCTACTCCTTCCTGGAGGACGTGACCGAGGTCACGGTGATGACCCCGTACGGGTCGCCGAGCGACTCCGTCTTCGTCGGCGAGCTCGCCGGGCGGCGGGTCGCCTTCCTCCCCCGCCACGGCCGCGGCCACCACCTGCCGCCCCACCGCATCAACTACCGGGCCAACCTGTGGGCCCTGCGCTCGCTGGGCGTGCGCCAGGTCCTCGCCCCGTGCGCGGTCGGCGGGCTGCAGCCGCACTACGGGCCGGGCACGCTCGTCGTGCCGGACCAGCTCGTGGACCGCACGAAGGCGCGGGCGCAGTCCTACTTCGACGGCGAGATGCTGCCCGACGGCCGGGTGCCCAACGTCGTCCACACCAGCTTCGCCGACCCCTACTGCCCCACCGGCCGCGCCGTGGCGGTCGCGGTGGCGCGCGGCAAGGGCTGGGAGCCGGTGGTGGACGGCGGCACGATGGTCGTCATCGAGGGGCCGCGCTTCTCGACGCGCGCCGAGTCCCGCTGGCACGCCGCCCAGGGCTGGTCGGTCGTCGGCATGACCGGGCACCCCGAGGCCGTCCTCGCCCGCGAGCTGGAGCTCTGCTACACCTCGATGGCGCTGGTCACGGACCTGGACGCGGGCGCCGAGTCCGGCGAGGGCGTCTCGCACGACGAGGTCATGCGGGTCTTCGGGGAGAACGTGGGCCGGCTGCGCGAGGTGCTCTTCGCGGCCGTGACCGCCCTGCCGGAGACCAAGGAGCGCAACTGCTTGTGCGCGGACGTGCACAAGGGGTGGGACCTGGGTATCGAACTGCCCTGACGGCCGCTGGGGTCCGCCGGCCGGATATGGAATCCTTCATTCCGGAATATCCGGACCATCCGGGCGGAATCAGTGACAGAAGGGCTTGAGCAGTGACGACGAAGACCGGGGTCCTCGGAGGCTTCAAAGCATTCCTCATGCGGGGCAACGTCATAGACCTCGCCGTCGCCGTCGTCATCGGCGCCGCGTTCACGAACATCGTGAACGCGGTGGTCAAGGGCGTGATCAACCCGGTCGTGGGCGCCTTCGGCACGAAGGACCTCGACCACTACGCGGTCTGCATCAAGGGCCCCTGCGCCGTGAACGCCAAGACCGGCGAGGTCACCCAGGGCGTCTCGCTCCAGTGGGGCTCCGTGCTCAGCGCCTCGCTGACCTTCCTCATCACGGCCGCGGTCGTCTACTTCCTGATGCTGCTGCCGATGAAGCGCTGGCAGGAGCGGCAGGCGGCGCGGCAGCCGGCCGCCCCCGCCAGGGAGACCGAGCTGGAGCTGCTCGCCCAGATCCGCGACGCGCTCGTGGAGCAGCGGCGCGAGCCGGGCTCGGAGACGGTGCCGGCGCCCCGGTAGACCCGGTAGCCCCTGTAGAGGTGCCGGCGCTCCGATAGAGGTGCCGGCGCCCCGGTGGGCCTGCGGGCTCAGATGTGGTGCGGCGGCTTCTCGTCCAGGAAGCGGGCGAGATCCGCGGCGGAACCGCCGGAGGCGGGACGGTCGCCCCAGCCGCGGTCGGTGTCGTCCGAGGACTGCTGCGACAGCGGGTCGTCGAAGATCAGGGCGGCGGCTGCGGGGTTACGCGGCCGCGGGGCGGGCTGCGCAGCGGTCTCGGGGGCGGTGTCACTCATACGCCCAGGGTAAGCGGCGCACTTTTCTTCCGCCGCAACGGCGAGGAACCACGACGGCGGAGACCGGTGGTGCCGGACCGGGCGCGGCCCCGTAGGCGCGCTCCCGCCGCGCGAGCCCGTACGCACGGCTCCGCCGCGCGAGCGAACCCGTACGCGGTGAGAATCGCCGTATGAGCGAGGACGCCCCCCACGGCGGGCCGCCGCCCCCGTCCGTAGTACGCCGCATGACGGGCCGCGGACGCGAGGAGCCGCACCGGACGGCCACGCCGCTGGAGCTCTTCTTCGACCTGTGCTTCGTCGTGGCGGTGGCCGTCGCGGGCCGCGAGCTGGTGCACGCGCTCGCCGAGGGGCACGCGGCGCACGGCGTGCCCGGCTATCTGATGGTGTTCTTCGCCATCTGGCTGGCGTGGCTGAACTTCACGTGGTTCGCGTCCGCGTACGACACGGACGACGTCCTCTACCGCGTGGTGACGCTGATCCAGATCACCGGCGTGCTGATCCTGTCGGCGGGCATTCCGCGCGCCTTCGACCACAGCGACTTCTCGGTGGTGTGGTTCGGCTATCTGGTGATGCGGCTGGCGCTGGTGTCGCAGTGGCTGCGGGCCGCGCACTCCACGCGGGGCGCGGAGCGGCGGACGGCGCTGACGTACGCGGCCGGGGTCTCGCTGTGCCAGGTGGGCTGGCTGGGCGTGCTGTTCCTGCCGGACCGGGCCAAGCCGTGGGTGTTCCTGGTGATGGCCTGCGCGGAGCTGGCCGTGCCGCTGTTCGCCGAGCGGAACTGGCAGACGGCCTGGCACCCGCACCACATCGCCGAGCGGTACGGGCTGTTCACCATCATCGTGCTGGGCGAGACGGTCTCGGCGGCCACGGTGGCCGTGCAGTCGGCGCTGGAGGAGAGCGAGGAGCTGGGCGAGCTGCTGCCGATGGCGGCCGGCGGCCTGCTGCTGATCTTCGCCGCGTTCTGGATCTACTTCGCCGTCCCCATCCACCAGCACCTGGCCTCCAACCGGCAGTCGTTCCTGTGGGGCTACGGGCACTACTTCGTGTTCGCGTCGGCGGCGGCGATCGGCGCCGGCATCGAGGTGGCGGTCGAGCAGGCCGTCGGCAAGGCGCACGTCTCCACGTTCGCGGCGGCGGGCGCGGTGACGGTTCCCGGGGCGCTGTTCATGTTCCTGGTCTGGCTGTTCCACTCACGCCACTACAAGCGGGGCCCCGCCCAGCAGTTGGTGCTGCCGGTGTCCGCGCTGGCCATTCTGGCCTGCACGTTCGCGGGTGGCAGCGCGGTGTTGCTGACGGGGCTGGTGGCGTCGGCGACCGTGGGGACGGGAGTCTGGTTGTCCACAAGGAACCCGCGGCCCGCGGAGGCGTGATACGCATGGCTGCATGACGAACGCACCCGCCCCCGGGGCCATGGACGCGCTCACCGACGTCGCCGGCATCCGCGTGGGCCACGCCCGGCACCGCGGCGAGCGCGCGCTCACCGGCACCACGGTCGTCCTCACCGCGGAAGGCGGCGCCGTCGCCGCCGTCGACGTCCGCGGCGGCGGCCCCGGCACCCGCGAGACCGACGCCCTCGACCCGCGCAACCTCGTCCAGCGCGTCGAGGCGGTCGTCCTCTCCGGCGGCAGCGCCTACGGGCTGGACGCCGCGTCCGGCGTCATGGCCTGGCTGGAGGACGGCGGCCGCGGCTTCCGGGTCGGCCCGGACCCGTCCCAGGTCGTCCCGGTCGTCCCCGCCGCCGCCCTCTTCGACCTCGGCCGCGGCGGCGACTGGCGGGCCCGCCCGGACGCCGCCCTGGGCCGCGAGGCCGCCGAAGCCGCGGCCCGCGAGGACGTGGGCGCGCCCGTCCCCCAGGGCAACGTCGGCGCCGGCACGGGCGCGGTGGCCGGCGGCATGAAGGGCGGGGTCGGCACGGCCAGCGCGGTGCTGCCCTCGGGCACGACCGTCGCGGCGCTCGCCGTCCTCAACGCGGCGGGCTCGGCGGTCGATCCGGCGACGGGCGTCCTCTACGGGCAGCTGTACGAGGGAGCGGTCGAATACCCCGCCGCGGCCCGGCACGCGGCCGCGCAACAGCGGCTGGCCGCGGCCCGGGAGGAGTCCGCGAAGCGCTCCGCGGCGTCCGTCCGGCCGCCGCTCAACACCACCCTCGTGGTCGTGGCCACCGACGCCGAACTGACCCGCGCCCAGGCCCGGAAACTCGCCGGCACGGCCCACGACGGCCTGGCCCGCGCGGTCCGCCCGGTCCACCTGCTCAACGACGGCGACACCGTCTTCGCCCTGTCCACGGGAGACCGCCCGCTGCTGTCCGAAGACGTCTTCGGCGACACGGCCACGCTGCTGGCGGCGGGCGCCCTGAACGAAATCCTGGCGGCCGGGGCGGACGCAGTGACGCGCGCGGTGGTCAAGGCGGCCCTGGCAGCGGAATCGGTGGAGGGGCCGGGAGGGGTGTTCCCGTCGTATAGGGAGTTGTACGGGTAACCGACGTACGGGCTTGCCGAAATCCGCGGAGGTGACGCGCCCCGATAAGGGGCACGGGGAACTGCGCGAGCAACCACGGACAACCCGCAGCCAAAAAGCCGCGCACACCCGGCACCGCCCCGATAAAGGGGCGCGGGGAACTGCGCGACAAGCCCCGTACGCCCCGCACCCGTAATAACCACGCCCCCGCGGAGCGGCCCGTCACACCCCGGCCGCACCCAGCAGCGACCCCGCCGCATACGTAACGGCCATAGCCAACGCCCCGCCGGCCGCATTGCGGAGCACCGCCCGCCCCGCCGGCGCGTCCCCCATCCGCGCACTCCCCCACCCGCACAGCACGAGCGCGGCGAGCACCGCCACCACCGTGACCGCCAGCCGCAGGTGCGCCGGCGGAAGCACGATGGCGTGCAGCGGCAGCAGCGATCCGGCCGTGAAGGCGAGGAAGCTCGCCCCGGCGGCCTGCCAGGCACTGGTGAGCTCGTCGGGATCGATCCCGAGCTCGACCTCGGCGTGAGCGCGCAGAGCATCGTGCTCCGTGAGCTGTTCGGCGACTTCGCGGGCGAGCTCGCGCGTGAGGCCCTTGCCTTCGAGGAGCCCGGTGAGCTCGTCGAGCTCGGCTTGGGGCGCGACGGCGAGTTCGGTGCGTTCCAGGGCGAGGGCGGCCCGTTCGGAGTCGCGCTGGGTGCTCACCGACACGTACTCGCCGGCGGCCATGGACATGGATCCGGCGAGCAGTCCGGCGAGCCCGGCGGTCAGCAGCGTGCCGCGGGAGTCGGTGGCGCCGGCGACGCCGACGACGAGGCCGGCCGTGGAGACCACGCCGTCGTTGGCGCCGAGGACGGCGGCCCGCAGCCGGTTGAGGCGGTTGCCGAGGGGGCCCTCGTGGGGCTCCTGGTGGGGTTCCTGGTGCGGTTCCCCGTGAGGGTCCTGGCGGGCGGGCACGGCGGGGGTCTCATCACTCACGTGGCGAGGTTCCCACCGTTCCCCCGCATCACTCCGGCAGACTCACCCGGATCTTCGACTGGCCGTGCGGCCGCTTCTCCCAGTCGTCCATGAAGCGGGCGCGCAGCCCGTGCTTCTCGGCGAGGGCGACGAGCGTGCCGGTGCGGTAGTAGAAGTCCTCGCGGAGCACCTGGTGCTCGGTGCCCTCCGTGCGGTCGAACGTGAAGTCGAAGAAGCCGCCCGGTGCGAGGATCCGGCCGACGTGCGCCAGGCACTCCTCGATGACCTCGATGGGCGAGTGCGAGAAGACGCTGTGGGCGTGGACGACGTCGAAGTGGGCGTCGGGGAGGAAGTCGAGGGTGAGGTTCTGGGTGATGGTGAGGTGCGGGAGCTTCTCCTGAAGCCCGTAGGTGGTGAGGGTGTGCTTGGCGGAGATGAGGATGTCGGGCGAGATGTCGATGCCGTAGTAGTGGCCGGCGTCGAGGTAGTCGATGAAGAGCCGGCCGGCCCGGAGGTTGCCGCAGCCGATGTCGAGCATGCGGTGGCGCGGGGCCAGGCCGTGCTCCTTGAGGTAGTCGAACTGCATCTTGCCGAGGGCGAGCCAGCGGTCGTGGGTCTTGCTGCCGACGGCGGCCTCGGGGTTGCGGGCGGTGTCGGAGGCCATGACGGCGCGGTAGTAGTCGACGTGGTCGGGGTGCTTGATGCGCAGCCAGCCGTCGCGGGCGGTGCGCTTGAGGTAGGGGGCGATGCGGGCGGGGTGGGTCACCGCGTAACGGACCTTGTGGGAGAGGTTGCTGCGGTTCTTGAGCAGTGCGGTGGCTTTGCGCGAGGACACGGGCGGGACCTCCGTGGTGAGGGGGTTACGCGGATGAGGGAACGATCGGTCGGGTCAGTGAGCGGGGAGGCCGGCAGCGAGCCGGTAGGCGGCAGCGAGCCGGCAGGCCTGCAGTGAGCCGGGAGGCCGGCCTACGGGAGAGGCCGGTCTACGGGAGAGGCCGGTCTACGGAAGGGGCCGGTCTACGGAAGGGGCCGCCGCTTGAGCACGAAGCAGATGACAGCCACGAGGACGGCGGCGAGGCCGAGGAATATGCCGGTCTCGATCCACTGGAAGGTCCAGAAGTCGCTGCTGGGGAAGACCGTGCGGTAGCGGCCGGTGAAGCCCTTCTGGGCCATGCACGTCTTGAGGTCGGGCAGGCCTTCGCCCCAGGCGCACGCGTCCGGGATCGCGTACTTGCGGCCCGCGGCGTCGAGGAAGCCGAACTCGCCGGTCGACCAGCCGCTGCCGATCTCGCGGCGGGGCGCGTCGCCCTGGCTGACCCACAGCTGGGGCGAGATCCAGTCGGAGCGGAAGGCGTTGAGCGCGAACCGGACGGCCACGACGGCGCCGAGCACGGCGGCCATGGCGGGCAGGGTGCGCCGGATCAGCAGGCCGGCGGCCGTGCCGGCGGCGAGGCCGAAGAGGGCGCAGGCCACGGCGGCGGGGCCGGTGGCGTTGAAGATGTAGCCGTCGTGCCAGTAGAGGCCGTTGAGCATGTTCGAGACGGGCGACCACCACCAGGCGACGAGCGCGGCGAGGACGGCCGAGCCGATCACGGTGCAGGCGGTGGCGAGGGCGAAGCGGGTCGTGAACCAGCGGCCGATGCCGACGCCCTGGGTGAGCGCGAGCTTCCACGTACCGCTTTCAAGTTCGCGGCCGAGCAGGGGCGCGCCCCAGAAGATGCCGATGATGACGGGCAGGGCGGTGCTGAGCGAGCCGAGGGCGCGGAGGGGGCCGTTGTTGTCGTCCAGCAGCTTGAGGACGGCCTCGCTCTCGCAGCCGCCGTCCCAGCCCTTGCAGCCGGCGGTGTCGATGTGGTGGCTGCTGATGAAGTCGGTCATGTCCATGCGCATGACGACGACCCAGGCCGTGACGGCGAGGAGGACGGCGGCGCCGGTCAGGATCAGGGCGCGCTGCTGGCGCCAGGCGAGCCAGAGGGTTCCCTTCATGCGGCGGCCCCGGCGGCCTCGGCGGGCTGGTCGGAACGCAGGTAGGCGAGCAAGAGATCTTCCAGGGAGGGGTTCTCGACGATCCACGGTTCGGCCGGGGACCAGTCGCTGTGACGGAGGAGGGCGTGCACCTGCCGCCCGGTGACGGCGGCTTCGACGACGGTGGCGCGGTCGACGTCCGGAGGCAGTCCGTCGTCCGTGGCCGGGTCGGCGAGCCCGGTGACCCGGACGTGCGTGTCGCAGAGCCGCTGGGTGTCGCCGTCGAGGCGTACGGCGCCCTGCTTGAGCAGCAGGACGTGGTCGCAGGCGTTCTCCAGTTCGGACAGCACGTGGGAGGACATGACGACGGTGGTGCCGCGGTCGGCGACCTCGGCCATGACCAGGCCCATGGCCTCGATGCGGACGAGCGGGTCGAGGTCGGCGAGCGGTTCGTCCAGGAGCAGCAGGTCGGGGCGCTTGCCGAAGGCGAGGGCGAGGGCGACGCGGGTGGCCTGGCCCGGGGAGAGGGCGCCGACGCGGGCGTCGAGGGGGATGTTCCCGGCGCGCACGATGCGCTCGGCGGAGGCGTGGTCCCAGTCGCCGTTGAGCTCGCGCCCGAAGCGGAGGGTCTCGTCCACGGTGAAGCGGGGGTAGAGCGGCTTGTCCTGGGCGAGGAACGCGGTGCGGTCGCGGGCGGCCTGGCTGCCCGGCTCGGCGCCGAAGACGCGCAGGTCGCCGGAGGTGGGCCGGAGGAGGCCGGTGGCCAGGTGGAACAGCGTGCTCTTGCCCGCGCCGTTCGGGCCGACGAGGGCGGTGATCCGGCCGGCGGGGAGGGCGAAGTCGCAGTCGCGCAGGGCCCAGCCACCGCGGAACCTCCGTCCCAGGCGGGTCGCCCGCAGGGCGGTGGTGGGGTCGTCGGTCACGTGTCTTCCTCCTGCGTGTGCGTGTGCTCGGGCTTCTGCTTCTGGGCCGGGATGAAGGGCGGTGGTGGATCGGGCAGCGGAAAGGCGTCGTCGAGGACGGAGGCGGCGAGGGCCGCGACGTCCTCCCGCTCCAGCCCGGCCGCGCGGGCCCGGCCGACCCAGGCGGCGGCCTCGGCCCGCAGCGGCGAGTCCGCGGCGGCGGCCGGCTGCGCCAGGGACCGCCGTACGAACGTGCCCTGCCCCGGCCGCGGCTCGACCAGCCCCTCGCGCTCCAGCTCCCGGTAGGCGCGGAGCACGGTGTTCGGGTTCACGGCGATGGCCTCGACCACCTCTTTGGCCGTCGGCAACCGGTCCCCCGGCTCCAGCACGCCCAGCCGGAGCGCCTGTCTGACCTGGTGAGCGAGCTGCAGATAGGTGGCCACACCGCTGCGCCGGTCGATCCGGAACGCGATCATTCGGCACCCTCGTTTCACTAACGTGTTAGTGGAATGATGCGGAGGGGGTACGACAATCGTCAAATCAGGATCAGGAGGAGGATCAGGAGGAGGACGGGGGCACGGTGGCCCGCGAGGCGGCCCGGACCAGCCGCCGGATGCCGTCGGCACGATCCCGGACGACCGCCGGATCAGGCCACTGATCAGCGCGGCTCTCGCCCCGGCAGTCACGACAGAGCCCGCCGGGCAGCGCTTCGGGGCGGCCGGGGGTACGGCAGACGGTGCATTCGAGGATGCGGAGGGGGCGGAGGGGACGGCGCGGGGACGGTTCAGGCGCCCGTTCGGGCGGCATCTTGTCCACGAGCCGCCGCCGGGCGAGCGCCCCGGCACTGTGCACTTCCGGCGGCAGGCCGCCGGTGAGCGCCCGTACGACCTCCTCGTCGTCGGCGCCGAGATCCAGCCATTCCTGGACGAGCCCTTCGAGGGCCTGGCACTCGGCCGCGGAGAGCGTCATCCGGGGGTCAATGCGGCCGACACCGGCGAGCAGGAGATAGGCCCGCGACCGGCCCTGCCGGGGCGGCCGGGCAGCGGGCCGCCCCTCAACGGGCTGCGGCGCAACGCCGCTGGTCAGGACGGCCTCCCACCAGGCGTCGTCCCGGGCGGTACGGGAAAAATACGTGCGCGTGACCCAGTGCTGACTCCCGCTGTCACCTTTGATCCACTCCGTCACCCGCCGCAGATGCCCGGCCTCCGAAAGCCGCCGCAGAGCGGTCCGGCAGGCGGCCTGCCCGTAGTCGGCGAGGTGCGCCGCGAGGGTCTTCGCATCCATCGCGGCCCCATCGGGAAGCCGGTCGATGAAGGCGGCGATGGACGCTTCGCGGGGCCGGAGATGAGCGAAGTCGCCGCGGCGGCGGGGGGCTTGATCGGGTGCGGTGCGCTTGCCGTAGCCGGGGGCGGCGGAGGGGTGAGGGTGCGGGGAGCGCGGGGCAGCGCTAAGGTCGGCGTCAGCCACAGGATCGACTCCTAGACGATCTGGTGGTCAAACCCCGGCAGGTGTTCCCGCACCTGACCGGGGTTGTTTGTTGCTGCGAACGCTAGAGCGCGGCGACGGGCCGTCGCAACCCGATCACCAAAAGTGAACCCGCCGTGGTATAGGCGGGGTTGGGAGGGAGGGTGGGTTGAACCAACCCCCCATTCCTCAGAAAAAGCGCTCGCCCCCCGACCCCCGCAGCCCGGAGCTCAAGCACGAACACCCGGCCGCATTCGGCGACCTACCGTGTTTCTCGATCGCCTCGCTACGTTGCGCATCACGTCGGGGCACGACCCGACACGAACGAGAGGTGACCGCCATGGCTCGCAGGCTCTGGATGATCGGCACGAACTCGTGGAGCACGTGCCCGTACTCATCGGATTCGACGAGTTCGACGGCATGTTCGAAACGTTCGAGCACACGGCATGGCGTCTGGAGACCCGGCGCGCCTACCGGTCCGACGAGGAGACGGAGACCTACCAGCGGTTCACGCAGGGCCGGGACGCCGAGTACGACCTCAACGACCCGTGGTGCGCATCCCGTCGCGAACAGGCGGCGCTCGGCAAGCGGTTCGAACGCGTACGGATCGTGGACAACCCGCCCACGCCCGGCCAGCTCTACCTCCTCGACGGAGCACGGCGGAACGCAGCCGTCGGGGAAGACATCCGTAATCTCTGGCGCAGCGACGCAGAGCGGCTTCGGCTGCCCTCCGAGGACTTCTGGCTCTTCGACTCGCGGGTAGTGGCACTCCTGCACTTCGACGACGCCGACCGCATGACCGGCGTCGAGCTGATCACCGACCCGGTGAAGGTCGTACGGTACTGCCAGGTGCGGGACGCTGCCTGGCACCACGCAATCCCCCATGAAGAGTTCGCGGGTCGGGTAGCTTCCGCTGGGTGACGACCGATTTCCAGCAGGGCCGGATCGCTCTCGGTGCGCGGCTGCGTGAGCTGCGCACCGAGGCAGGGCTCACGGTACGGCAGTTGGCCGCAAGGTGCGGGTGGCCGTACTCCAAGATTTCGAAGCTGGAGAACGGCAAGCAGACGGTCACGCCGGATGATCTGGGTACATGGGCGAGGGAAACGGGTCGCCCGGAAGCCGGGGAGGAACTGAAGGCCCGGCTCCGCGGCCTGGAGACCAGCCAGCGGAGCTGGCGGCGGCAGCTCGCCGCCGGCCACCGCCCGGTCCAGGAGGCTCTGGCCGTCGAATACCAGCGCTCGGCAGTCCTGCGCGCGTGGGAAGCAGCAATGATCGTGGGCGTGCTCCAGACAACGGAGTACGCCCGTCACATTTTCACGGCGTACACCGAACTCCACCAGTCGGTACGGGACATTGATGAGGCCGTGCGCGCCCGCATGAAGCGGCAGGAAACGCTGTACACGCGAGGCAAGCAGTACCACATCGTCATGGGCGAAGCCGCTCTCCACACCCTCGTGTGCCCACCGCAGGTGCTAGCCGGGCAGTTGGACCGCCTCATGGGCATGGCGGCCGGGCTGGACACCGTCTCTCTGGGCATTGTCCCGTTCGGCGCACGGCTGGGGTTGCCGCCTGCCAACGGGTTCTGGATCTACGACCAGCGCCTCGTCATCGTGGAGGACTGGCACGCGGAGTTGTGGCTGGACGACGCGGAGAACGTGACCTTGTACACGCGGGTGTGGGAGACCCTGAAGAAGAGCGCCGTCTACGGCCGACAAGCCCAGCGGCTGATCGCCCGCGCCCGGGCATCCCTGGACCTCGCGTGAGCAACACTGCGACACTCACCGGCGCCTGCGGGAAACATCGAGAAACACCGCGCGACACGCGAAACAACCGCTCCTACGGTCCTGCCATGACCCGATGCAGGCAGTGCCTCAAACTCACCCTCGCCCGCGCGACCGCCGTGCGGGACGGCCGCTGGGGCGACGTCATCGTGCTCTCGGAAGCGAGGGCGCGGCACGAGCAGGAGCACACCGATCAACCGGAGGAGCGCGTGATGAGCGTCCACCCGAGCACCCCGTACGCGCAGGCCGGTGGCCACGGAAAGCCGCAGGACGAAGGCGACGGTCACCCCGGGCAGCCCTGGACCCCGCCCGACGAGCCGACCCCGGACGGCTCGACGCCTCCCGGCGGCGGGACGCACGGCAAATGACCACACCAACCGCACAGGCCGCCGACGTGGACTCCGGCCGGGACGGACTCCGCCGGCTCCTCCTCCGCACGGGCGCCCTCGAACCCGCCTGGGTCGCCGCCTTCGACGCCGTGCGCCGGGCCGACTTCCTGCCCGGCGTGATGTGGCCGCACGACATGGCCACCGGCCGCAGCCGCACGGTCGACAAGGCGCGCGACCCGGACGCGTGGCAGAGGTACGCCGACTCCGACTGCCCCATCGTCACGCAGTGGGACGACGGCGCCCACAACGGACCGGAGCCCGGAAGGTCGTTCAGTTCCTCGTCGTCGATGCCGAGCCTGGTCTTCTCCATGCTCGCGGACCTGGACGTCCGCGAAGGGCAGCGGGTGCTGGAGATCGGGACGGGCACGGGCTGGAACGCGGCACTGCTCGCCCACCGGGCCGGGGCGGGCAACGTCGTCACGGTGGACGTGGACGGTGTCGTAGCGACCGACGCGCGGGCGGCGTTGCAGCGGGCCGGGCTACCGGTCCGCGTCCTGCACCGTGACGGATGCCTGGGCTTCCCCGAACGCGCCCCGTACGACCGGATCATCGCGACCTGCGGTCTGCGGGACATCCCGTTCGAATGGGTCGACCAGACCGTCCCCGGCGGGGTCATCCTCGTCCCCTGGGGCACGTACTACGGCCCGGAGGAGGCCACGGCCCGGCTGGTCGTCGCCGAGGACGGCCGGAGCGCGTCCGGCCCCTTCACCCGCCCCGTGGGCTTCATGCGGATGCGCTCGCAGCGGCTGGTGCGGCGGCAGCACGCGGCGTACGTGCCGCCGGGGGCGATGGACCGCGCCGACACCTCGGTCACGTCGCTGCCCGCGGCCGACCTGGACGGGTTCGTGCCGGGCCTGCTCGTACCGGACGTCACCCGCGTAGCCGACCGCGAACGGGAGGGACGGCGCACCGTCTGGCTCTACGGGCTCTCGGACACGTCATGGGCGGCCGCCGTCTTCCGTGCCGGCCGGAACGAGGCCAAGGTCTACCAGTCCGGACCGCGCCGACTCTGGGACGAGGTGGAGACGGCACACGAGTGGTGGCAGGCCCACGGCCGTCCCGGCTTCGAACGCTTCGGGCTGACCGTCGAGCAGGGAGGACGCACCCGCGTCTGGCTGGACGATCCGAGCTGCGTCTTGTGACAGAGACGTCAATCCGGCCGACGGGTGTTCGGTCGCCCAAGTGTGGGCAGTGTTCAACCGGCACTGAGGAGGATCATGGCGGAGCTCGTTCCTTTCGAGGACATCACCCACTTCTTCGAGGACTTCGAGCACACCGCATGGCGACTGGAGACACAGCGCGGGTACGCCTCGGACCGGCTCAGCCCTAAATGGGCGCGGTTCAAAGCCGGCCGGACGGCGTTCGGCTACCAGCCCGACCATCCCTGGCACGGCAACGTCCGCAAGCAGACGGAGCTCGGGAAGCGGTTCGAGCGGGTACGGCTCGTGGACGATCCGCCGACGGAAGGGCAGCGCTTCCTGCTGGCTTCCGGTCTGGGGAATGTCGAAGCGGGCGAGGACATCCGGAATCTGTACCGGGCCGACGCCGTGCGCATCGGTCTGCCGGATTTCGACTTCTGGCTGTTTGATTCCCGGACCGTCGTCGAGTTCGTCTTCGACGACCAGGGGCAGGATCTCGGCGTCCGCGTTCGTGAAGATGCCCAGGCCGTCGTCCACGCGTGCCAGGCGCGGGACGCGGCCTGGCATCACGCCGTCGCCACGCGGCAGTTCCAGGCGCGGCTCAACCCATGAGAGGGCCGCTTCTCTCCAGCACCACCGGGGCCGCATCCTTCGGGGCCTTCGTTTCCACCGGCTTTCCGACGTTCGACAGGGTCATCGTCGCGGTGCTGCCGGCCGCGCCCACGTGGTGCGAGATCCGGGTACGGACGATGTGGCCCTGGTCATCGATCCAGGCTTCCGCCCGGATGGGGAGTTCGCCACCGGACAGTTCGCGAGCCTGGTCGACCTTCGTGCGCATCTCCGCTTCCATGCGGAGGGTGGCCGTGTCGAAGTCGAGCGTGCCGCTGTAGTGCACGGTGCGGGCCCCGTTCACCTTCTCCTCACCCTCCTTCTTGACCTTGCGCATCGCGGCCACCTGCCGCAGCACGTGCTCCGGGTCGTTCGCCGGGGCGCGGAGGAGGTAGCGGGCCTCCACCTTGTCGCGGGCGACGAAGCCCCACGTCTCCGGTGCCGCCGGGTCCACGCCCTTCAGGTAGACGTTGCCGTTCGCGAAGATCTCGTCGAGGCGCTGGGGGGAGGCGTCGAGCGCGGCCGTGAGGCGGCCCTTGTCGCCGGCCATGTCGAAGTCGCCCGTGATGGAGATGGTGTACTTCTGGCTCTCGCCGTCGCCCATCTCGATCTTTTCGTCGATGCGGGCCGTGCTGCGGCCGGTCGCGTCCACCGCCGCCCGTACGGCCGCCCCGTGGTCGACGGACGGTTTCCGGGCCTCGGAACACCCCGCGCACAGCAGCAGTGCTGCAGCGGTGCTACTCGTGAGGGCGACGGGGCGGCGTAAACGCATCGGTACTCCTGGGGCGCAATTCGGCATGACAAGGTGCCAAATATACGTTCGACCCCACCGAAAGGCCCGTCAGTTATGGCGAAGCGCCTGGTGGGGCACAGCCCACCAGGCGCTTCGAGGGTGTCGGCTTCCGATCAGGCCGCCGCCAGCTCCGCCTCCGGCTCGTGCTCCATCGCCGGGGCGTCCTCCACCGCCCGCCGCTTCGGAAGGAGGAACAGCAGGGCGAAGACCAGTGCCATGCCGCCCGCGACCCACCACAGCGCGTGGGTGAACGCGCCGCCGAAGATGTCGGCCATCGACTCGCGCCGCGGGTCCGCGTCGTCCACGACGGAGAAGAAGGCGACCGAGACCAGGCCGAGCCCGATCGCGTTGCCCAGCTGCATCGTGGTGTTGATCAGGCCGGACGCGGATCCGGCGTGCTCGCGCGGGACCTCGGAGAGGATGGCGTCGGTGATCGGGGAGACGATCAGGCCCATGCCCGCGCCCATCACGATGAGCGGGAGCGCCATCTGCCAGGACTTGATGTCGGCGCCGTAGCGGTCCGCTTCCCAGATGTACGTCAGGACGCCGGCGGCCATGACCAGGGCGCCCGCCTGCAGCACCTTCCGGCCGAAGCGGGGGACGAGCTTCTGGACGGACATGCCGGCCGCCGTCGACACGGCGAGCGAGAACGGGATGCCGGTCAGGCCCGCCCGCAGCGCGGACCAGCCGAGGCCGATCTGCATGTACATCGTCCAGACCATGAAGAAGATGCCCGTGGTCATGCCGAAGACCAGCTGCACGCCGACGCCGCCCGCGAAGCTGCGGACCCGGAACAGCGAGAGCTCGACCAGCGGCGAGCCGTCCTTGCGGGTCTTGTGGCGCTCGTACGCGACGAAGGCGCCGAAGACGGGCAGGGAGGCGGCCATGGATATGAAGCCCCACAGCGGCCAGTCGTGCTCGCGGCCCTGGGTGAGCGGGTAGAGCAGCATGAGCAGGCCGACGCTGGCCAGGGCGACGCCGACGAGGTCGAGCTTGAGGGCCTTCGGGGCCTTGGACTCGGTGATGAAGCGGCGGCCGAGGATCAGGCCGGCGATGCCGACGGGCAGGTTGATCAGGAAGATCGGGCGCCATTCGAGGCCGAAGAGGTTCCACTGGGTGAGCAGGGCGCCCAGCAGCGGGCCGGAGACGGCGCCGAGGCCGACGACCGCGCCGAACATGCCGAAGACCTTGCCGCGCTCGTGCGCGGGGAACGTCACGTGGATGATCGACAGCACCTGCGGCACCATCAGGGCGCCCATCAGGCCCTGCAGGACGCGCGCGCCGACGAGCAGCTGCGGGTCGCTGACGATGCCGCACAGCATCGAGGCCAGCGTGAAGCCGCCGATGCCCAGCAGGAACACCTTCTTGCGGCCGTAGATGTCGCCCAGCCGGCCACCGGTGATCAGGCCGATCGCGAAGGCCAGGGCGTACCCCTCGCTGAGCCACTGCAGGACGCTGAAGGAGGCGTCGATGTCCCGCCGGATGCTGGGCATCGCGATGTTGACGATGGTGACGTCGACCAGATCCATGAAGGAAGCGGTCATCACTACCGCGAGCGCCAGCCAGCGGCGGCGGTCGGTGGGCGGTGAATCGGTGGTCATGGATGGACCTGGCCTTTCGGTCGTGAGAGTCGTGAGACGGGTGGATGGGTGGGGCGTGTTCGGCGTATGAAACGACCGTAGCCCCCATGTAGGACAGCTTGTGTCCCACTTCGCTGCGACCCTGGAGTCATGACCGACACTCCGGCACGGCTCCTGAACCTGCTCTCCCTGCTCCAGACCCCCCGCGAGTGGCCGGGCAGCGAGCTGGCCGAGCGGCTCGGCGTGACCACGCGCACCATCCGGCGGGACATCGAGCGGCTGCGGGACCTCGGCTATCCCGTACAGGCCACGATGGGCGCGGTCGGCGGCTACCGGCTCGCGGCCGGCGCCGCGCTGCCGCCCCTCGTCCTCGACGACGAGGAGGCCGTGGCCATCGCCGTGGGGCTGCGGGCGGGCGCCGGGCACGCCGTCGACGGCATCGAGGAGGCGTCCGTGCGGGCCCTCGCCAAGCTGGAACAGGTGCTGCCGTCCCGGCTGCGGCACCGGGTCTCGGCCCTGCAGGCGGCCACGGTCCCGATCACGTCCGGGGACGGCGCGACGGTCGACCCGCGGACGCTGACGGTCATGGCCTCGGCCGCCACCGGCAACGAGCGGCTGCGCTTCACGTACCGCAAGGGGGACGGCGCCGAGACGCAGCGGCTCGTCGAGCCGCACCGGCTGGTGAGCACCGGGCGCCGCTGGTACCTCGTCGCCTACGACATCGACCGCGGCGACTGGCGGACCTTCCGGGTCGACCGGGTCAGCGAGCCGTTCGCGACGGGCGCCCGCTTCGCGCCGCGCGAGCTGCCGGCCGCGAACGCCGCCGAGTTCATGAAGGGCTCGCTGGGCCGGATGCAGTCGACGATGCGGGTCGTCGCGACGCTGCACGCCCCCGCGGAGTTCGTCGCGGCACGGCTCCCGCAGCACCTCGGGGCCCCGCAGCCGGTCGACGGCACGACCTGCCGGATCGACCTGGAGGTCGCCGACTCCCTGGAGTGGGTCGCCTTCCGGCTGGCCCTGCTGGACTGCGACTTCACGGTCCACGAGCCGCGGGAGCTGGTGGAGCACCTGCGCGAGCTGGGGGCACGGATCAGCCGCGCGGCCACCTGAGCAGCGGGCAGGAGGGCAGCGGCCACCTGAGCGGGCAGGAGGACAACGGATAGGAGGGCAAAGGAGGGCCCCGACGCAGGGGGGGGTGGCGCCGGGGCCCGGTCTATGAGGTTATGCCCTATTAAGCCGCTACGTCACTACGCCGC
The DNA here is from genome assembly GCF_003011965.1 of Streptosporangium nondiastaticum. Lineage (GTDB taxonomy): Bacteria > Actinomycetota > Actinomycetes > Streptomycetales > Streptomycetaceae > Streptomyces > Streptomyces nondiastaticus. Next base: position 18,744 of record NZ_PXWG01000029.1, on the reverse strand, counting down.
CGCGTCGAAGCCCGTGTCGTGCGCCATCTTCTTGAGCTCCAGCAGGGCGTGCTTCTCGATCTGCCGGATCCGCTCCCGGGTCAGGCCGTGCTGCTTGCCGACCTCGGTGAGGGTGCGCTCGCGGCCGTCCTCGATGCCGTAGCGCGCCTTGATGATCGAAGCGGTCCGCTGGTCGAGGCGGCCGATGAGGTCCTCCAGCTCCTCGCTGCGCAGCAGGGCGATCACCGACTGCTCGGGCGACACCGCGGAGGTGTCCTCCAGCAGGTCGCCGAACTGGGTCTCGCCCTCGTCGTCGACGGACATGTTCAGACTGACCGGGTCGCGGGCCCAGTCCAGGACGTCGCCGACGCGCTCGGCGGTGGTGCCCAGCTCCTCGGCGATCTCGGCGTGCTCGGGGTCGCGCCCGTTCTCGCGGTTGAACTCGCGCTGGACGCGCCGGATCCGGCCGAGCTCCTCCACGAGGTGGACGGGAAGCCGGATCGTGCGGGACTGGTCGGCGATGGAGCGGGTGATCGCCTGGCGGATCCACCACGTCGCGTACGTGGAGAACTTGAAGCCCTTGGTGTAGTCGAACTTCTCCACGGCGCGCACGAGGCCCGCGTTGCCCTCCTGGATCAGGTCGAGGAGGGGCAGGCCGCTGCGCGGATAGCGGCGGGCCACGGCCACGACCAGACGCAGGTTGGACTTGATGAAGACGTCCTTGGCCCGCGCGCCCTCGGCCGCTATGGCCTCCAGCTCCTCGCGCGAGGCGGCCTTCGCGCCCTTGCCCGGATCCTCCAGGCCGTCGAGGACCTGCTGGGCGTAGACGCCCGCCTCGATGGTCTGGGAGAGCTCGACCTCCTTGGCGGCGTCGAGCAGGGGCGTACGCGCGATCTCGTCGAGATACATGCCCACCAGATCGCGGTCGGCGATCTCCCCGGAGGCGCGCACACTGCTCGCCCCCTCAGCGCCCTTGTCGGCAGTCTGACGACGGGCGACGGCACGGGTTGCCATGCGTACTCCCTTGCGATGAGTCGGTCGCGGGACGGGCGGGGCACGTGGCCCGAACGGGCTTCCCTGTTGGGCGGACCCTGTCACGGTTGCCCCGTCCGATGGAAAGAACGACTGGAATCCGGACAGAATTCCCACGGAACATCTTGTTTTTGGTGATCATGCAGTATCCTGCGCGGCCACAGGCGTCGGAGGCATGCCGGGAAGACCTACGGAAGCGCAGGTCAGACCACACGGCGAGGTGTCCCGGCAGTCCCGCGCGCCCCTGGTGCCGCAGCCGGCTGAGACGGTCGTCACACCGGCGGGAGCGTCGCCCTTGACCGGTCTCCCACCCTCAAGGACGGCGCGGACGGCTCCGTGGTTGCCGTGCACCCTTTGATCGATTTGCCCCCGCCCCGGCGCGGGTGTGCGCTGGTGGGACGGGGTGGGACGAGAGAGGAGCCCCGCGATGACGCACTCGATCATGCCCGGGCACCACCACGCCGCCCACGAGGGCCCCGGCCCGGTGGCGCGCGGCACCCGCCTGGGCGAACCGGCCCGCTGGACCTGGGCCGTGCCCCTCACGGGAGGGGTCGCCCTCGGACTCTTCGCCATCTTCCTGGCCGGCAACAACGGCTACACCACGGGCGCCGCGGTCGTCATCGGCGTCGTCGCCGGCCTGATCGCGATGGCGGCCGGCTACGCCCTGCTCCGCGAGCGCAACACGATGATCGCCGAGGTCCGCGCGGCGGCCTTCGGGGCGCTCTTCGGCGGCAGCATGGGATTCCTGCACGCCCTCAGCGGCGGTACGGTAATCCGCTCGGCGGGCATCGGCGTGCTGACCGGGCTGGGCATGGGGGTGGCCTCGTACTACGTCTTCTACGGGCACGAGCACCGGGCCGACATGCGGCGTGAGGCGACGCGACGCGGCGAGTGACGCGTGACAGGACAGGACAGGGCCTGCGACGTAGGACCTCAGACGGTTCCGCATTCCGGACGAGCGGCCCTAGCGTGAAGGCCGATGCACCCCTACGCACCCGGCCCGCCCCGATGCTCACCCTGCCTGCCGGCTCTACCCGCTCTCCCCGGACTGCCCGGACTGCCCGGACTGCCCGGACTACCCGAACTGGACCGAGCGCTTCGCCAGCCCCATCCAGAACCCGTCGATGACGCTGCGCTGGCTGTCCAGCTCGCCCTCGGCCGCGCCGAGCGTGACGAACAGCGGGGCGAAGTGCTCGGTCCGCGGGTGGGCGAGGCGGCCCGCCGGGGCCTTGCGCTCGAAGTCCAGGAGGGCGTCGACGTCCTGCGCGGCGAGCGCCTCGCGCCCCCACGCGTCGAACTCCGCCGACCAGCCGGGCGGCCCGGAGCCCGCGTGCCGCAGCGCGGCCAGGTTGTGGGTGAAGAAGCCGCTGCCGACGATCAGGACGCCCTCGTCGCGGAGCGGCGCGAGCTTGCGCCCGATCTCCATCAGCCGGCGCGGTTCGAGGGTGGGCAGGGATATCTGGAGGACGGGGACGTCCGCGTCCGGGTACATCTCGACGAGCGGGACGTACGCGCCGTGGTCGAGGCCCCGGTCCGGGACGTCCTGCACGGGCGTGCCGGCGCCGCGCAGCGTCTTGCGGACGCGCTCGGCGAGCTCCGGAGCGCCGGGGGCGGCGTAGCGGACCCGGTAGTAGTGCTCGGGGAAGCCCCAGAAGTCGTACACGAGCGGGACGGTCCGCGTCGCGCCGAGGGCGAGGGGCGCCTCCTCCCAGTGGGCGGAGACGACGAGGATCGCGGCCGGCCGGGGCAGGTCGGCGGACCAGGCGGCGAGCTCGGCGGTCCAGAGCTCGTCGTCGGCGAGGGGCGGGGCGCCGTGCGAGAGGTAGAGCGCGGGCATGCGCGCGCCGGCTCCGGCGGGAATGCCGGCCGCCCCGGTGGCGGCCCCGATGGGGGCGCCGATGGGGCCGATGGGGGTGTCGACGTCAGACATCCGCCCTCCATTTACTTGAACTCTCAAGCTTTCATTACCAAGCTTAAGCCCGGCTTATTTAAACTTCAAGAACGCAGTGTGGGAGCGACAGGAAACCGGTGGGTGAAACAGTGGATGTCATGACCAAACGACCCGAAGAGGACATCGCGCGTCCCGAGGGGGAGGCCGCCGCCGGCAGCGCCGCCGGACCGCGCTGGCTGAGCGACGCCGAGCAGGACGTCTGGCGGGCGTACCTGCACGCCACCACCCTCCTGGAGGACCACCTCGACCGGCAGCTGCAGCGCGACGCCGGGATGCCGCACGTCTACTACGGACTGCTCGTCAACCTCTCGGAGGCGCCGCGCCGCCGGCTGCGGATGACGGACCTCGCCCGGCACGCCAAGATCACCCGGTCCCGGCTCTCGCACGCCATCGCCCGGCTGGAGAAGAGCGGCTGGGTGCGCCGCGAGGACTGCCCGTCCGACAAGCGCGGCCAGCTGGCCGTCCTCACGGACGAGGGGTACGAGATGCTGCGCCGGTCCGCGCCGGGGCACGTCGCCGCCGTCCGGGCCGCGCTCTTCGACCGGCTCTCGCCCGAGCAGGTGGCCCAGTTCGGCGACATGTGCCGGACGATCGCCGCGGGGCTGCAGCCGGCGGGGGCGGACCTGCCCTGGCTGCGGTAGCGCTGCGCCGGCCTCCGTACGCACCTCCTCCGTACGCATACGAAGGCCCCCGCCGTTCCCGGCGGGGGCCTTCGTATGCGTGGTGAGGGTCCGGCGTTAGTGAGCCATGACCGGAACGGAGTTCTCCGCGTTCTCCCCGTCGCCCGAGCCGGCGGGGGCGCCGCCGCCCTGCTGACCGGCGTTGACGAAGACGACCGCGACCAGCGCGGACAGGCCCAGGATGCCGACCGCCCACCACACGGCGGTGGAGTAGCCGTGCACCATGGACTGGAAGGTGAGCAGCTTCGGGTCGCCCGCGGACTTCATGTGCGACTTGAAGTAGTCCGTGGTGGCGCTGGCGGCGATGGTGTTGAGCAGCGCGGTGCCGATGGCGCCGCCGACCTGCTGCGAGGTGTTCACCATCGCGGAGGCGACACCGGCGTCACGCGCCTGCACCCCGTACGTGGAGAGGCTCATCGCCGGCATGAACGCCGTACCCATGCCGAGGCCCATGAGCATCAGGCCGGGCAGGACGACCGCCGTGTAGGAGGTGTCCAGGTCGATCTGGGTGAGCAGGACCATGCCGACGGCGGCGAGCAGGAAGCCCGGGCCCATCAGCAAGCGCGCCGGGACGCGGTTCATCAGGCGGGCGCCGATCTGCGTGGAACCGGTGATCATCGTGGCGATCATCGGGAGGAACGCGAGACCGGTCTTGACCGGCGAGTAGCCGCGGACGACCTGCAGGTAGTAGGTGAGGAAGAGGAACAGGCCGAACATCGCGATGGCGGCCAGGCCCAGCGAGACGTAGACGCCAGCGCGGTTGCGGTCGGTGAGCACGCGCAGCGGCAGCAGCGGGGCCTTGACCTTCTTCTCGACGACCACGAAGGCGAACAGCAGGACCACGGCGGCGGCGAAGAAGCCGAGGGTGCTGCCGGCCGTCCAGCCGTCGGACTCGGCGCGGGTGAAGCCGTAGACCAGCGAGACCAGACCGAGGGTGGCCAGGATGACGCCGGGGACGTCCAGCTTCGACGGGTTGCGGCTGCCGGCCGGCTCGCGGATCACGGCGATCGCGCCGGCCGCGGCGACGACGGCGAAGGGGATGTTCACGAAGAACGTCCAGCGCCAGTTGAGGTACTCGGTGAACAGGCCGCCGAGGATCAGGCCGACACCACCGCCGGCACCGGCGATGGCACCGAAGATGCCGAACGCCTTGGCGCGCTCCTTGCCCTCGGTGAAGAGGACGGCGAGCAGCGACAGCGCGGCGGGCGCGAGCAGGGCGCCGAAGACGCCCTGCAGGGCGCGGGCGCCCAGCAGCATCCCGGTGTTGACGGCGGCGCCGCCGAGGGCCGAGGCGGCGGCGAAGCCGATCAGGCCGATGACGAACGCCCGCTTGCGGCCCCACAGGTCGGAGACGCGGCCGCCGAAGAGCAGCAGGCCGCCGAAGGCGAGGGCGTAGGCGGTGATGACCCACTGGCGGTTGCCGTCCGAGATGCCGAGGTCGGCCTGGGCGGAGGGCAGCGCGATGTTCACGATGGTCGCGTCGAGGACGACCATCAGCTGCGCCAGGGCGATGAATATGAGCGCTTTCCAGCGCTTGGGGTCGAGGGGGGTGGTGACGTCTGGCATGGGTGGGCCTACCTCGGCGGCGGTGGTGGGTGGTGCGGGACGGTGGGGGTGTTTTCCGAGACGTACGGCTTGCTCGGCTTGCCCGGCCTGCTCGGCCTGCTGGGCTTGCTCGGCCAGTTCAGCTCGCTCGGCTCGGTGAAGTCTTCGGTGGGGGCCGTGGCGGTGCGGGAGGTCATCCGGTTCCGGCGGCGGAGTCACCGGCGACGGGATCCGCGGCAGCGGAGTCCCCGGCCGCCGGGCCCGCGGCGGCGCAGCGCTTCTGACGGCGCAGCTCCTCCAAGGTGACGGCGGAGCCGGGCAGTTCGGACCGGGCCGGTGTCATCAGGCCGTCGAGGAACAGCTGCAGGTGCCGGTGGATGAACTGGTCGAAGACCGCGCAGCCCTTGCCGGGCAGCGGGCGGGTCAACTGCGTGACGGCGACCATGAGATCGCCGACCGCGATGTCGTCCCGCAGCTGACCGGACGCGCGCGCGTCCGCCATCATCTGCTCGATCTGCCCGTCGAGGCGGTCACGCGCGGCCACCAGCTCGGGGTGGCCGGGGTCCATGCCCTCTTCCAGCAACGTGCAGAGCGCACCGACGCGTTCGTCCGCGGCGGCGTGGACGAACCGCCTCAGCGATCGGAAAGCATCGGGCTCCTCAGCTCGTGCCGCCTCGGCCCGCTCGGCGAGGCGGGCCATGACGTGAAGGGTGACGTGGTGGATCAGCTCGCGGCGGTCCGCGAAGTGCCGGTACAGCGTGGCATTGCCGACCCCGGCTCGTCGAGCGATTTCATCGAGGGAGCTCTCGGCCCCGTACTCGACGAGCGCCTCGCGCGCGGCGGCGACGATCCGCTCGCGGTTGCGCAGGGCGTCGGCGCGGAGGCGCGGGGGGTGGGCGGTGACCACGGCCTTTGCTCCTTCGGAGAGGGGTTTCCGCAACCGGGGAGGGATTCCCCGGTTCGTGCGTACGAGGGGTAAACGGGGAGAGCGTCCCCGGATATTTCGGGGGTGCGAGGTGATGCGCATCACGTTTGTCCTGGAGGGACGGCAACGGTGCGGCGATGGGACGACAAGGGGCGCGATGCCCCATCTGTGGCAGGCCCGCGATGCCCCATCTGCCGCAAGCCCGCGATGCCCCATCTGCCGCAGGCCCGCAATGCGCCGTCCGCCGTAGCCCGCGATGCCCCATCTGCCGCAGTCCGGGGAGCGCGCCGCGGACCGGCGGCGGAGGGTGATCACTGAGGGCGGCGCTGCGGCCGCCCCTGGGAGGCACCCCGCGCCCGGGAGGCACCCAGCCCCTGAGAGGCACCCGGGCATGAAGACGCCGGCCGTCGTGGTCATGAAGACGCTGGCCATCGTGGTCATGGCCGTGACCACGCTCGCCATGACCTCACCCGTGCCCGCGGGCCGGGGCGGGCCGGACCGCGGGGCCGGCGCGCAGGGCGGCCCGCCGGCCCTCGCGGACACCGGGGCGCGGCCGCCCAGCGGCCCGTGCGCGCTGCCCGGCGCCACCGACAACGTCTCCGAGACCGCCCTCACGCCGCCCGGCTACGCCCCCTCCAGCGGCGTCGTGCGCGCGATCACCTTCCTGATCGACTTTCCCGACGCCCCCGCCAAGGTCACCCCGCAGGAGCGCTACGCCGAGTTCTTCCCGGCCGTCGCCGACTACTACCGGACCAGCTCCTACGGCCGGCTCGACTACCGCTCCACGCCCGTCCTGCGCTGGATCCGGATGTCCCGCCCGTACCCCGCGTACGGGATCGAGCGCGGCACGCCCTTCGACGCGAGCAGCGACGACGGCTACGCCGCGCTGTCGGCGGAGATCCTCGACGCGGTGGACGACACCGTCGACTTCCGGCGCTACGACCTGATCAACGTGCTGGTCACGCCGGACGCGGGGCCGCCGGCCACCGAGGACGTGCGGTCGGTGACCTTCGCCGGCACCCCCACCGGCCTGACGACGGCCGAGGGCACCTCCTTCATGAACGTGTCGTTCATCTGGAGCCGGCAGACGGGCGACAGCCCCTTCCGCGTCCTCAACCACGAGAACGCCCACAGCTTCGGCCTGCCCGACCTCTACTACACGGGCCGCGGCTCCGCCCTGCTGAAGACGCCGGTGGGGCACTGGGACCCGATGGACGAGGACTGGGGCCCGTCCGAGGACTTCCTCGCCTGGCACAAGTGGAAGCTGGGCTGGCTGGCCCCGGCGCAGGTGCGCTGCCTGGACCGGCCCGGCGACCGCTCGTTCGCCCTGACGCCGACGTCCGTCCCCGGCGGCCTCAAGCTCGCCGTGCTCCCCGTCTCCCGGCACACCGCGATCACGCTGGAGGCGCGGGCGCCCGGGCCGCTGGACCACGTGGTGTGCCGCCCGGGCGTCCTGGTCACCGCCGTCACGACGACCATGTACACGGGCTCCGGCCCGGTGCGCGTCGCCGACGCCACACCCGGCAGCCGGGGCTGCTACACGAGCGACCTGAACGTGAACGCGGCGCTGAGCGACGCCCCGTACGCGGCCGGGCAGACGTACACGGGGCCCGGAGTGACGGTCGACGTGCTGGGCGCGACGGACGGGGGCGACTGGCGGGTGCGGGTGCGGACGGTCAGGCCGCGCGCCAGTGCCGGCGGCCGAGGCTGATCAGGCGCAGCTGCCGCCGGGCGGTGTCGGCGATGACCCGCTGCTCGTCGGCGGAGGCTTCGAGGAAGGCCGACGCGGTCATCACGAGGTGGTCGACGTAGAGCCCGGCGAGCATCCGCACGTCCTCGGCGCTCCAGCCGCGCGACACCTCCTGCGCGGCGAGCGCATCGGCGACCTCGTCCCCGAACCGCGCCAGCTCCGCCGCGATGGCCTCCCGCACCGCCCGCACCCCGCCGTGCCGCTCGCGGGCGACGAACCGCACGTGCGCCGGGTGCCGCCGTACGTGCTCGGCCACGGCCTCGACGCTGCGGTCGATGACCTCCTCCGCCTCCTGCTGCTCCGCCAGCACGGCCCGGATCATCACGTGCAGGCTCCCGAGCGACTCCTCGACGAGCGCGACCCCGAGCTCCGCCATGTCCCGGAAGTGCCGGTAGAACGCGGCCGGCGCGACCCCCACCACCCGCGTGACCTCCCGCAGCCCGAGGCTGCTCAGGCTCTGCTCCTCCAGCAGCTTCAGGGCGGCGTCGAGGAGGGCCTGACGGGTCTTCAGCTTCTGGGCCTGGCGGACCCCGAGGGTGGCGCGGGTGCTGCTGTTCATGAATTCAGTAAACAACTGTTTGCCACAGGGCGCCAGGAGCGCTACGCTGGATTTCAGTGAACAACTGTCATTCCAACTGTTCACCCAAGAAGGGGAAGGACATGATCTTCCTAGTGGCGGCCGTGCTCCTCCTGGGAGTCCTCGTGGGCGCCGCCGCACACCTCACGCTCCCGGTGGTCGTCCCGGCGGCCGCGGCCATCGCCCTGTGGCTGCTGGTCTTCGCCGTCCGCGAGCGCAGGAGGGAGCACTGACATGAGCACTGACATGACGACGACGCTGACGGGGCGCTCCGCCGAGCGGACGCCGCAGAAGACGGAGAAGACAGAGCCGCGGCAGAAGGCGGAGCAGAAGGCTCGGAAGACGCCCGCCCCGCCCGCCCGCCGCGAGGCCGACGGCATGGCCGTCGCCTCCTTCGTCCTCGGCCTGGTCGGCCTCCTGGTCTTCAACGTCGTCCTGGGCCCCCTCGCCCTCGTCCTGGCCGGCCTGGCCCTCGCCCGCGGCACGACCCGCCGCGGCCGCGCGCTCCTGGGCCTGACCCTGGGCGCCGCCGACCTGATCGTCCTCGCGGCCCTGGCCACGACGGACCACACCCTGTCCTGGAGCCTCGGCCCCTGACCCCGCCGCCCCGCCACCCGCTACACTGACGGCTACCTTGCCTCCGTAGCTCAGGGGATAGAGCACCGCTCTCCTAAAGCGGGTGTCGGCAGTTCGAATCTGCCCGGGGGCACAGCCGGAAGAAGGAGCCCTCCCGTCCGTCCGGACGGGAGGGCTCCTTCGTGCTCCGGGCCACCTGTGCTCTCCGAGCTGCCCGTGCTCTCCGGGCTACCAGGCGACCGGTAGGGACTCCGGGCCGCGGTTGATGGAGCCCCGGCGCCAGCGCATTTCGGATTCCGGGACGGCCAGGCGCAGGCGGGGGAAGCGGTTCAGGAGGGCGGTGAGCATGACTTCGGCCTCCATCCTGGTGATCAGGGCGCCCACGCAGTAGTGCGGGCCGTGGCCGAAGGAGAGGTTGGGGGCCTCGTCGCGGGTGAGGTCGAGTTCGTCCGGGTCGGTGAAGACGGTCGGGTCGCGGTTGGCGGCCAGGTAGGAGACGTAGACGACCTCGCCGCTGCGGATCGTCGCGTCGCCGACCTGGAAGTCCTCGGTGGCGATGCGGGGCAGGCCGACGCCGTTGCGGTGCGGGATGTAGCGCAGCAGCTCCTCCACGGCCTGGGGCAGCAGGTCCGGGCGGGCGCGCAGGGCGGCCAGTTGCTCGGGGTGGGTGAGCAGGGCGTACACCATGTTGGACACCTGGTTGCGGACGGCGTCCATGCCGTTGAGGACGAGCATCACCGCGAGCGAGATCAGCTCCGGCATGCTGAGGCCGCCGTCCTTCTGCGCCTCGACCAGGGCGCTGAACAGGTCGTCGCCGGGGTGTTCGCGGCGGTGCGCGGCCATGGCCTTGAAGTAGCCCGCGATCTCGCCCTTGACGGCGTTGCTCTCCTGCTCGGAGTGGTTGCTGGAGAGGATGACGCTGCGCCAGTTCTGCAGCCGGTCGAGGTCGTGGGGCGGGACGCCGAGGAGCTCGCCGATGAGCTGGGCGGGCAGGGGGCCGGTGAGCCACTCCGTGAGGTCGGCCGGGGCGCCCTCCTCCGCCATGCGGGAGAGCATCTGGTCGGCGAGCTCCTCGGCCCGGGGGCGCAGGGCGGCGACGCGCTTGCGGCCGAAGGTGAGGGCCACGTGGCGGCGGATGCGGGTGTGGTCGGGCGGGTCGGTGCGGCCGACGCCGCCGGCGGGGGCCACGACGTGCGGCGTCATGCTGGTGACCGGCCGGTCGACGGTGAGCGCGCGGCTCAGCCGGGGGTCGGCGGCGACCGTCTTCACGTCCTCGTAGCGCGTGGCCAGCCAGGCGTCGCCCTCGCCGAACCGCAGCCGGATCCGGGCGATCGGCTCCTCGCGGAGCAGCCGGTGCATGAGCGGGTCGAAGGCGAGGCCGGGCAGGTGGTCGACCGGCCAGTCGTGGACCGTCTCCCCGGGCGGGCGGGCGCCGGCCACCGGGCATTCCCCTGCGGCGGCCCCGTCCGGGGGCGGGGCGGGCGAAGAGTGCGTCGTCATGCGGCTCACCACACGACCGGGAGGTGTTCCGGTCCCCTGATGAGCGCGCTCCGCTGCCACCGGATCTTCTCCACGGGCTCCGCGAGGCGCAGATCCGGGAAGCGGGTGATCAGCGCGGTGAGCATGATCTCGGATTCCAGGCGGGCGAGCATCGAGCCCAGGCAGAAGTGCGGTCCGTGTCCGAAGGACAGGTGCGGATTGTGCTCGCGGTCGAAGTCGATCTCGTCCGGGTGGTCGAAGACGGAGGGGTCGCGGTTGGCCGTGAGATACGAGGAGTGCACCACTTCACCGGCCCGGATCAGCACGCCCCCCACCTCGACGTCCTCCATGGCGATGCGGCCGAGGCCGACGGCGTTGCGGTGCGGGATGTAGCGCAGGAGCTCCTCGATGGCCTGCGGCAGCAGCCCGGGCTCGCGGCGGAGCCGCTCCAGGTGCTGGGGGTGGGTGAGCAAGGCGTAGACCATGTTGCTGCTGTTGTTGCGCACGGCGTGGGCGGCGCTGGCCTGGATCAGCAGGGCGATGGCGACGGCTTCCTCCGTGCTGAGGTCGCCCTTGGCGACGGAGGCGGCCAGCTCGCTCGCGAGGTCGGGGCCCGGCTCCTTCTGCTTGCGCCCCAGCATCTCCACGAAGTAGGCGGCCATCTCCGCCTTGGCCCGGTCGCTGGCCTCCCGCCCGTGGCCCGCCGACAGCAGGACCTCCGTCCAGTGCGCCATGCGCGGCAGGTGCTCGTCCGGCACGCCCATCAGGTCGCTGATGACGGCGAGCGGCAGGGGCCCGTTCAGGTGCTTCATCAGATCCGCCGGGGGGCCCTCGTGCTCCATGGCGTCGAGGAGTTCACCGGCGACGCGCTCGGCACGGGGCCGGAGCCGTTCGAGGCTGGCGGGCGTGAAGGAGCGGGCCACGGCCTTGCGCAGCCGCGTGTGCTCGGGCGGGTCGGCGAAGCCCACGGCCTCGTCGAGCGGGATGAAGTGGGGGGCCAGCCGGGTGATCGGGCGGCCGAGCACGGCCTGCCGGCTGAACCGGGGGTCGGAGGTGACGAACTTGACGTCCTCGTAGCGCGTCACGAGCCAGGCGTGGCCCTCGCCGTGCGGGAGCTTGACCCGCGAGACGGGCTCCTCCCGCAGCCGCTCGGCCATGAAGGGGTCGAAGTCGAGCCCGCGGAGGTCCTCCACGGCCCAGAAGCGCACCGGGTGCTGCTCGGAGCCGGATGCTGTCGTGGTCGCCATCAGCTGTCCCACCCGCCTGTTGCCTGCTTGCGGTTACCTGCTGTTGCCGGGGTTGCCCCCTCACGTCAAGCTCCCCGCGAATGCCGCACGGGCAACGGGGCGCGCCGGGAAAATCACCCGTACGGCTTACAGCGCCCGCCACGCGCCCCGCCGACACTTCGTCACATCACCTACAGCCAGGGCCCGAGCAGGGATAACACTTACTAAATGACTAAAGTGTTCACATGAGTCGCTCCAGTGGACTGATAGGCATCTGGGCCGAGGCGCAGCGCCAGCAGCAGCGCCGTCAGGAGGCCGAGCACCGCGAACAGATCCAGTTCCAGCGGGAGCAGGAGCGGCGGGAGCGGGCGGCGGCGCGCGAGGCGGCGCGGGCCGACCGGGAGCAGCGGGCCGCCTACCGGCAGCGGCGCGAGGCCGAGGCGCGGCGGCGCACGGAGGAGCTGGACGCCCGGGTCGCGGAGCTGACGGGGCTGCTGGTGGCGGGGTGCCGGGTGCCGGCGTTCTCGACGGCGGCGCTGCGCCGGTCCGAGACGGTGGAGCCGTTCCACCCGGGGCACCTGGGACAGCCGGTGCCGATGCCGGACCCGGTCTTGTACCAGGCGCAGGGCGGCTGGGGCTTCGGCGCGAGCCGCGGCCGGGAGCAGTACGACCACGACCTGCGGGCCGCGCAGGCCGCCGAGGCGGCCCGGCTGCAGCAACTGGACGCGTACCGGCGGCAGTACGAGCAGTGGGCGGCCGTGCAGCTGACCGAGGTCCGGGAGCACAACGCGGGCGTGGAGGAGATGCTCACGGCGCTGCGCGCCGGGGACCCCGACGCCGTCGTCGACTACTTCTCGGCCGCGCTGTACGCCTCCTCCGCCTGGCCCGCCGAGTTCCCGCACCAGGTGTCGGCCGCGTACGACCCGGGGGCCCGGCAGCTGGTGCTGCTGTGGGAGCTGCCGGGGTACGACATCGTGCCGGAGGCCAAGGCGGTGCGGTACATGCCGACCGCCGACGAGGAGAAGGAGACGGCGCGGCCCGCGGCGCAGCGCCGGGCCGTCTACCGGGACGTGCTGGCGCAGTGCGTGCTGCTGGTGCTGCGCGACCTCTTCGCCGCGGACGGCTCCGGGGTGCTGGAGTCCGTCGTCGTCAACGGCTTCGTCGACGACCACGACCCGGCCACGGGCCGCCGCGCCCAGATCGTCCTCGCCTCGGTCTCCGTCTCCCGGCCGGTCTTCGCCGGGCTGCACCTGGAGCAGGTCAGCGCGGTGGACTGCCTCACCGACGGGCTGGGCGGGCTGCTGTCCGCCCGGCCCGACCAGCTCGTCGCCGTGCGGCCGGGCCGGATGCCCGCCGACGTCGGGCGCAGTGTCGTCTCGCACGGGGGCGGCGACGACCCCGACCTGTACGAGATGGACCCGGTCGAGTTCGAGGCGCTGGTCGCCCAGCTGTTCCGCGCGCGGGGCATGCAGGCGGTGATGACCACCCGGTCCAACGACGGCGGTGTGGACGTCGAGGCGCTGGACCCCGACCCGATCAGCGGCGGCCGGATCATCGTGCAGGTGAAGCGGTACCGCAAGACGGTCCCGCCGACCGCGGTCCGGGACCTGTACGGCACGGTGCAGGGCGCGGGCGCCAACAAGGGCGTGCTGGTCACGACCTCCGGCTTCGGCCCCGGCTCGTACGCCTTCGCGAACGGCAAACCGCTCACTCTCGTCTCGGGCGAGGAGCTGGTGGGGCTGCTGGGGCGGCACGGGCTGCGGGGCCGGCTGGGCGGCGGCGCGGGAGACCGTACGGGGCGGGCCGCTCCCCCGGCGAGCGCGCCGGACGACACCGCACCCGGCGACTCCGCCGAGCACAACGTCCTCGGCATGGGCTGGTCCGGCGCCGTCGCCCTCGACGTGTGCGCCCTCGTCTGCCGCGGCACCCGCGTCCTCAGCGACGATCACTTCGTCTTCTTCAACAACACCGCCACTCCCGACGGGGCGGTGCGCACCGTGCCGCCGCCCCGCGGGGACAAGGCGGCGGTCCGCGTGGCCTTCGACGCGCTGCCCTCCGACGCCGACCGGCTCGTGCTCGTCGCGGCCGTCGACCCCGCGGTGAACCCGGACGCCGACCTCGCGGGCTTCACGGACGCCCGGATCCGGCTGACGGACGCGGCCGGGGCCGAGCTGGGGCAGCTGGAGGTCTCCGACGGCCGGGCGGGCGAGACGGCGCTCGTGCTCGGCTCCTTCCGGAAGCGGGCCAACGGCGACTGGGACTTCGTGATCGGCGGCCAGGGCTACCGGGGCGGCCTGGAGGAGCTGCTGGGGGACTACGGGATCGAGGTGGCGTAGGAAAAGGCCGGCAGGCAGCCGCGCAAGATCACCCTCCGGGAGTTATCCACAGGCCCCGCCCCGTGTCACCGGACCCCCCTAGACTTTCCGCATGGCCGACCTCACCGAGACCGCCCGCCCCGCCGCCCCCATCCCTTCCCCCTCCCCCACGCCCGCCGCCGCGGGCAGTGAGGCCCTGGGCTGCCTGCGGCGCGTCTTCGGTTACGACGCGTTCCGCGGCGACCAGGAGGCGATCATCGAGCACGTCGTCACCGGCGGCGACGCGCTCGTCCTGATGCCGACCGGCGGCGGAAAGTCGCTGTGCTACCAGATCCCGGCCCTGGTCAGGCCGGGCGTCGGCGTGGTCGTGTCTCCCCTGATCGCCCTCATGCAGGACCAGGTGGACGCGCTGCGGGCCCTCGGCGTCCGGGCGGGCTTCCTCAATTCGACGCAGGACATGGACGAGCGCCGGCTGGTCGAGGCGGAGTTCCTGGCCGGCGAGCTGGACCTGCTCTACCTGGCCCCCGAGCGGCTCCGCGTGGAAGGCACGCTCCGGCTCCTCGACCGCGGCAAGATCTCCCTCTTCGCCATCGACGAAGCGCACTGCGTGGCCCAGTGGGGCCACGACTTCCGCCCGGACTACCTGGCCCTGTCCGCGCTGCACGAGCGCTGGCCGGACGTGCCCCGCATCGCCCTGACCGCGACGGCCACGGAGGCCACGCACGCCGAGATCGCCGCCCGGCTGCAGCTGCAGGGCGCCCGGCACTTCGTCGCGAGCTTCGACCGGCCCAACATCCAGTACCGCATCGTCCCGAAGAACGACCCCAAGAAGCAGCTCCTGGAGCTGCTGCGCACCGAGCACGCGGGCGACGCCGGCGTCGTCTACTGCCTCTCCCGCAAGAGCGTGGAGGACACCGCCGCCTTCCTCGTCCAGCAGGGCATCGAGGCGCTGCCCTACCACGCAGGGCTCGACGCGGGCACGCGCGCCGCGAACCAGGCGCGCTTCCTGCGCGAGGACGGCATCGTGATGGTCGCGACGATCGCCTTCGGCATGGGCATCGACAAGCCGGACGTACGGTTCGTCGCCCACATCGACCTGCCGAAGTCCGTCGAGGGGTACTACCAGGAGACGGGCCGCGCCGGGCGCGACGGCCTGCCGTCCACGGCCTGGCTGGCGTACGGCCTGCAGGACGTCGTCCAGCAGCGCAAGATGATCGACGGCTCCGAGGGGGACGAGGCCCACCGCCGCCGCCTGGCCTCCCACCTGGACGCGATGCTGGCCCTGTGCGAGACGGTCGAGTGCCGCCGCGTACGGCTCCTCGCGTACTTCGGCCAGGAGAGCGGCCCCTGCGGCAACTGCGACACGTGCCTCACCCCCGCCGAGACGTGGGACGGCACCATCGCCGCCCAGAAGTTCCTCTCCGCGGTCTACCGGCTCGCGCGCGAGCGGCGCCAGAAGTTCGGCGCCGGGCAGATCATCGACATCCTCCTCGGCAAGAAGACCGCGAAGGTCATCCAGCACGACCACGACGGCCTCACCGTCTTCGGCATCGGCACCGAGCTCAGCACGGCGCAGTGGCGGGGTGTGGTCCGTCAGCTGCTGGCGCAGGGCCTGCTGGCCGTCGAGGGCGACTACGGCACGCTCGTCCTGACGGACGCGAGCGGGGAGGTGCTGGGAGGACGGCGCGAGGTAAAGCTGCGGAGCGAGCCGGAGCGCCCGACGCGAACGTCGACGAAGTCGGGCGGCTCCGCCAAGCGCCCGGCACCGGCGGACCTCCCCACGGAAGCACTGCCGATCTTCGAAGCACTCCGGGCATGGCGCGGTGCCACGGCAAAGGAACAGGGCGTCCCGGCGTACGTGATCTTCCACGACGCAACACTCCGCGAAATCGCAGCGAGCTCCCCCACGTCCCTCGACGAACTGGCAGGCGTGAGCGGCGTGGGCGAAAGCAAGCTGGCGAAGCACGGCGAGAAGATCCTGGAACTCCTGACGGAGCTCCGCACAACCACCACAGGAACGGACGGCTGAGACGACGACGGCGGGAGGGGGCCGGGGCCGCAGGGGCAGGGTCCCTGGACGCTGACGTGTATTTGTGGCGCCAAGTGCCGGGCAAGAACACGCAGGGGGAGGGGCGCCGTAAATATACGGTCCAGGGACCCTGCCCCGGAGGCCCCGGCACCCGGCCCCCACCCACCCGCCGGAACCTCAGCGCCGAGGCTTGATCCGCTGCTGCGCCGCCAGCACCGCCGCCCCGTACCGCGGATCCGGCCGCAGCGCGTGCTCGCGCCGGCACGCCTCCGTGAACTTCAGGACGTGCTCGTCCCCGTGCTCCACCGCCCGGGCGATGAGCTCGTCGAACGGCGGCACGTCCGTCTCCGCCGCCTCCCGGGCCGCCGTCTCCTCCCCGCCCCGGTCGTCGGTGAAGGCCAGCAGCAGCGTCGTGTGGACGTGCCAGAGCGCGGCCGCGGACGGCTCGTGGAGCTCGTCGGGCAGGTGCGGCAGCACGAGCCGTACGGCGGCGGGCGCGGTGACCGCGTGCACGAGCGGTACGGGGAAGAGCTCGGGGTGGCCGAGGTAGACCCCGGCGAAGGCGGTGGTCATCTCGCTCAGCAGCCACTGCGTTCCGGTGGGGGCGAGGGAGCCCAGCGCCTCGTGGTAGCCGGCCAGTTCGGCGGGCCGGGCGAGCCGCTGTGCGGCGACGGCGCGCCCCCGCTTGCCGGGCCCGGCGTAGGCGGTGCGGGGCAGTGCGGCGATGGCGCCCGCCAGGTCGTGCTGCCCGCTCATGCGGACCTCGCCGGGCAGGTGGGCGAACCGGGCGGCCCAGTAGGCCAGCCCCCGGGCCAGCTCGGTGAGCTGATGCTGCGTCGGCTGTCCGGCGTCCGCACCCGCACCCGCACCCGCGGACACGGACACGGACACGGACCCGGACACGGCCGCGAGGGACCGCACGGCGTGGGCGGTGCGGATCAGCCCGTGCGTCAGGCCGGCGAGCAGGCCGGGCAGGAGCCGGGGCCACCAGCGGGCGAGCACGTCGCGCCAGGGCGCGGCGGCGAGTTCGCGGCGGAAGAGCTCCTCCCAGTCGCCGGCGCGGGAGAAGTCGCCGAGCGCGGGGCGCCAGGACGTCTCGTCGGCGGGGTCGAGGGCGAAGCTGCGGGCGGGCACCTCGTGGTGGGGCATGGCGGTGCGGTAGCCCTCGACCCAGGCGGCGACTTCGCCGCCGTGGCCGAGGACGGCGAGCGCTTCGGCGCCCATGGGCCCGTGGTTGGCGAGGTCGGCGCCGGCCCCGCGCTCGTACCCCAGGTCGTCCATGCGCTCCAGCGCGTCGTTGAGTGCGTCGTGGTAGTGGATCGCGGGCATGGCAGAGCTCCCCCTTGCGCGAGTCGCGAAATCGAGGATCCCGGGCCCCGGATCCCAGCCCCGGACCCCGGCTCCTCGAACCTTCGGATTCCACAATAGTTCGGATTTCCGAAGCGTCTAGACTCGCAGTATGCCGCACGACCCCGCACCCGGGAAGGACCGCCCCCGGCTTCCCACTCCGGAAGAGACCGAAGCGATCGGTCTCGTCCCGCTGCTCTCCCCGTACATGCGCCAGGCCCGCACCGAGATGCCGGACGAACTGCGCGCGCTCTTCGAGGCGCACAACCTCACGGCGCGGCACGGCGCGGTCCTGCCGCAGCTGATCGCCGAAGCGCCGCTGGCCGTGAGCGAACTGGCGCGCAGGCTGCGGCTGTCGCTGTCGACCACGAGCGAGCTGGTCGGCGCGCTGAACAGGGCCGGCCTGGTGGAGCGCCGCGAGGATCCCGCGAACCGGCGCCGCACGCTCGTGGCCGTCGTGGACGCTCACCGGCCGGCCGTCGAGGCGTTCATCGCGACCCGCTCGCAGCCGCTGCTGCGCGCGCTCGACAGCCTGTCGCCCCGCGACCGGGCGGGGTTCGTCGCGGGCCTGACGGCGTGGGCCCGCGAGACGCAGGCCGCCGGGGGCGGCGCACCGTCCGACGGCGCCTGACGACCCCGCCCGCCCGACTCACCGCACCCCACTCAGGTGCGCATAAACCACCACGTTCCCCAGATAGGCGTGACTCTCCTCCGAGAACCCGCCCCCGCAGGTGATCAGCCGCAACTCGGCGCGCTTCGCGGGCCCGTACACCTTCTGCGAGGGGAAGTCCGTCCGGCTGTACACCTCGATCGCGTCGATGGTGAAGAGCGCCGTCCGGCCGTCCGCGCGCGCGATCTCCACGCGGTACCCCTTCTTCAGGGCGCCGAGGTTGTAGAAGACGGCGGGCCCGGTGGTGGTGTCGACGTGGCCGGCGACGACGGCGGTGCCGGTCGTGCCGGGCGCGGCGCCGTCCGCGTACCAGCCGGCGACGTTGCTCTCGTCGTCCCGCGGGCTGGAGAGGCTGCCGTCGTCGAGCAGCCGCAGGGGCTCCAGCGGCGCGTCGACGTCGATGGCCGGGATCCGTACGCGCGTGGGCACGGCGATCGGCAGCGGCGGTACCGCGCGCTCGCCGCGCTCCGGCTCCGTACGGGGCCCGGTGGCGGAGAACGCCTCGGCCGCGGAGGGCTGCGGGGGCGGGTCCTGGATGTCGGCCCCGCGCCGGATCAGCCAGCTGCCCGCGCACAGGGCCGCGGCGAGCAGCACGGCGACGACGGCCTTGCGCCGGGAGTCGCGCGCCTGGGGGGACGGCGGGCGGCGGCCGGGCCGGGCGGC
>NZ_PXWG01000299.1 GCF_003011965.1 Streptosporangium nondiastaticum | reverse complement strand
GAGGGCCCGGGCGCTGACCGGCGGCCCGGAACCCTCTCCCGCCGCGACGGCGATGCACCCCCGCGGCGAGGGTCCGGCGGAATCGAGGACGGCCGTCACCGATTCCGCCGGACCCTCACCATCGCGGCTGAGCGCCGCGGCGGCGGAAGGGTGGTGCCCGGCACCAAGACTCCAGGCTCGCCCCGGACCTCTCTCCCGCCGCCGCGGCGATCCGTCCCGGCCCCGCCGGGAAGGGCAGGGGGAGTGCCGCCCGGGCACTCCCCCACCGCCGCCACGGCGAGGCACCACCACGGCGAGGGTCCGGCGGAATCCGCACGAGAGCGCCCCGCGCGTATACGGACCCTCACCAGGCGGCTAGTCCGCGTGGCCGAGCTGGAGGTCCCGTTCCGTGCGGCCGCCCCCCGCCACCTGGAGCACCGTGGCCACCGGCGGGTACCCCGCGGCGATGACCGTGTACTCGCCCGCCGACAGGTCGACGAAGCGGAACGCCCCGTCGGGCCCGGTCGTGGCCGTGTCGACGACGTTGCCCGCGGCGTCGAGGAGCGTGACGCGGGCGTCCTCGACGAGCCGCCCGCCGCCCGCGCGGACGACGCCCCGCAGCACCGCGCCGCCGGCGAGCTCGATGTCCTGGCGGGTCTCGCGGCAGGACTGGACGGTGACGGGGAGGGCGGCGGGCCGGAAGACGGGCGCGCTGCCGGCGAGGGTGTACTCGCCGGCGATGAGCTCGCCGATGTCGTAGCCGCCGTCGCGCCCGGTGCGGGTGGAGGCGACGACTTCGCCGTGCACGTTGGTCAGGGTGACGAGCGCGTCCCGTACGGGCGATCCGTCGGCGGTGAGCACGGTCCCGGCGAGCCGCCCGGCGCCGCCGAGGACCACGTCGAGCTCGACGGGGCGTTCGCCGACGGTGACGGTGACGGCCTGGGGCTGGTGGCCGCCGGCGGCGGCGATGAGGACGTAGGAGCCGGTGCCGGGGGTGCTGAGGGCGTACCGCCCGTCCTCGCCGGTCGCGCCGCGCCCGATCTGCCGGCCCCCGCTGTCGATGAGGGTGAGGGCGGCGCGGGGGACGGTCGTGCCGTCGTGGTGCTGGACGACCCCGGTGACGGGGATGCCGGCGACGTAGGGGGGTTCTTCCTCGGGCGGGGCGGTCCGCGCCGAGGGGATGACGGGGGCTTCTGCGAGGTTTTGGGACACCGGCGGTTTCTCCTTCAGCAGGAAGGCGAGTAAAAGGCCCAGGACGAGGACGGGTACGAGGTACAGGAAGGTCGGCGGCAGGGCGTGCGCGTACGCCCGTGCGTAGCCGCTGCGGAGTTCGGGGGGCAGGGCGCGCAGCAGCCGCGGGGTGAGGGGGCTGACGGCCCCGCCGTCGGAGAGGCGGCGGGCGAAGAGGGTGCCGAGGGCGCCCGCGCCGGCCGCGCCGCCGAGTTGCCGGAAGTACGTGGCGGCGGCGCCGGCGGCGGCCCGGTCCGCGGCGGGGACGGCGC
>NZ_PXWG01000298.1 GCF_003011965.1 Streptosporangium nondiastaticum | reverse complement strand
CGGCCATCGCGGCGGCAGCGGCGGCGGACGCCGCGTCGAGGGCCTCCGCGAGGCCCTCGGCCCCGCGCCGCGCGGCCTCGCGCACGGCCAGGGACCAGGGGTCGGGAAGCCCCGTGGACGCCTCGTAGGCCAGGGCCCGTACGGCCTGCTCCACGAGCGGGCGGGAGACGGCGCGGGACGGGGAGGCGGGTGCGCCCGCGTCCAGGGCCGCGTACGTCTCCCGGCCCGCACGTGCCCTTGCGGTTTCAGCCGTCGTGACGATGCCGGGCGTAGTGACGTTTCCGGCCGTCGCTACGTTTCCGGCCGTCGTTACGGTTCCAGCCGTCGCTACGTTTCCAGCCGTCTCGGCCGTTGCGACCTCAGGCGCATGCGTCCCCGCGATCGCCCTGGTGATCGCTGCCGCCTCTGCCATCGCCACGGCCTCTGCGATCGCAGCCGCGCCGCTCGCCGCACCCGCCGACTTCCGTCCCGCAGCTTTCCGTCCCGCCCGTCCCCGTACGTACCACCGGTGCGCACGCGTCCACGACGTCCCGCACGCCCGTCCGGCGTCCCGGAGCCAGGCGCGCTCCGCGGCGAGCCCGGCGGCCTGGGCGCCCACCGCCTCGGCCAGCCGGTCCTCGAACTCGTGCCGGGCCGACTCGGTCAGCCCGGGCCGCCCGTCCGCCACGTACGCGCCCCGCAGCCGCGCCGAGACCCCGTCGACGTCGGCCGTCAGCCTGCGCAGCGCGGCGCCCCTCGAGGCCGTGAACCGGCCGAGGCTCTCGCGCAGTTCCCCGACGCCGTCGCCGGTGAGGGCGGAGAGGGCCAGCACCTCGGCGCCCGGTTCGCCGTGCTCGCCGAGCGCGATGCCGTCGTCGTCCAGGAGCCGCCGCAGGTCGTCGAGGACCTGGTCGGCCGCGTCCATGCTCAGCCGGTCGGTCTGGTTGAGGACGATGAACGAGACCTCGGCGTAGCCCGCGAGGGGCCGCAGGTAGCGCTCGTGGAGGACGGCGTCCGCGTACTTCTCCGGGTCCACCACCCAGATCACCGCGTCGACGAGCCCGAGGAGCCGGTCGACCTGCTCGCGGTGGCCGGGGCTGGCCGAGTCGTGGTCGGGCAGGTCGAGCAGGACGAGCCCGTTGAGGGCCGGGTCGTACGGGCGGACCGGCTGCCGGCGGGAGCGGGCGGGGATGCCGAGCCGGTCGAGGACGCCGTCCGCGCGCTCGGGCTCCTCCGTCCACACGCAGGCCACGGGCGCGGCGGTGGTGGGGCGGCGGACGCCCGCCTCCGAGAGCTGGGCGCGGGCGAGCGCGTTGAAGAGGGTGGACTTGCCGCTGCCGGACGCCCCGGCGATGGCCACGACGGTGAGGTCGAGGGGGTGCCGCTGCCGGGCCACGGCCTCGTCGAGGACGCGTCCCGCCTCGGCGAGCGTCCGCCGGTCCAGGCGCGCCCGGGACAGCCCGACGAGCTCCCGCAGGGCGTCCAGGCGCGGCCGGAGGACGGCGGCGCCGGGGTGCGGCGCGGGCGCGGACGGGGGGCGCGGG
>NZ_PXWG01000297.1 GCF_003011965.1 Streptosporangium nondiastaticum | reverse complement strand
GCCGGCTCCGGCCGGGCCCGCGCCGCGGCCGACAGGGCTCCCGCGCGCCGCCGCACGGTCTCCACGGCAGCGGCGTCCAGCAGTGCCGAGGCCGCGTCCTGCCCGTCCCGGGCACGCACGGGCGGCGCGGGCGCGCGCCGCGAGGTCCCGAGCAGAGCGGTCGTGACGAGCTCGTCCCAAGTGGTGGTCATGCGCTTGCCTTTCGCAGGACTGCGGCGGTGTCGGCGCCGCCGGCCGGGTTGTGTGTGGTTGCACGCCGTCGCGGCGGAGCGGGGCGGAGTGGGCCCAGGGGCTCTTGGGCCGCTGTTTCCGCCGCGGCGGGAGCGAGGCGCCGGCCCCGGCGGGGCGGGGCGGTAGGGGGTGCCCCCACCCCTGTGTTTCCGCCGCGGCGGTGCTCAGCCCCCACGGTCGTGGTCGGCGGTGCCGTGCCGGCCTCGGGTCGCTTGTCGGTGGTTGCGCGCCGTCGCGGCGGGAGTGAGGCGCCGGCCCCGGCCCCGGCGGAAAGGGGGGCCGGGCGCCCGGCAGGAGGGCGGGGGCGGGCGCCCGGTTCACGGGCTGCCCCGGGGGCTTAGAGCGGCACCGGCTCCGGGGCCCACGTCGTCAAGGGGACGACGCCCCCGTGGCCGTATTCCGCGAAGACCGTGACCGGGGCGCCGCCCGATATCGACGTCAGTTGCCACAGGCCCCGGCTGTCCCGCGCCCGCGGATCGATCGCGAGCGCGGACTCGCCGTTCGCGTCGGCCAGTTGCCAGCCGTTGACCTCCAGGGCCGGGGACGGGCCCGGCGGCGGAACCGGGATCACGTTTTCCAGGACGACCGGCCACGTCTCCGTCCAGGGGTCGTCGCGCAGGGCCTCGCCGTACGCCGCGAGGGCCGCCGTCACGCTGCCGCCCGGCGGCGGTCCGGGGCTCTCCGCGGGCGGCGCGTGGCGCGCGCCGAGCGCGGCGCGCAGGGGGCGGGCCGCCGGGTAGTAGACGAGGTCGGCGTCGACGGACAGGCCCACGGGCAGGGACAGTTCGGGCGCCCGCCCGGCCGCTCCGTAGGAGAGGAGCAGGGCCGTCCGGCCCGAGCCGCGTCCGTGGAGCCAGATGCGGCGCGTGGTCAGCCGGCCGTCGTCGCTGTCCCGCTGCGCCAGGACCAGCCAGTGGTCGCGGACCGCCGGCCCGGAGGCCAGCAGGGTCGCGGCGTCGGTCGTCAGACCGACCCGCGAACGCACCGTCGCGGCCAGCGGCTCCGGCAGATCTCCCAGGCGCAGCCAGCCCTGGTTGAGGGTGTGCAGCAAGGCGCACTCCTCCAGCAGCCGCCCCGCCCGGTCCGCCCCCGCCCCCCGCAGCGACCCCAACTCCCGTACGCGCGAAGCCAGCCCGGGCGCCTGGGCGTCGACCATGCGGGCCGCCGTCTCGTCCCACTGCCCGTACCCCGCGCCCTCCGCGGCCGCGAGCCCGCCGCGCAGCAGGTCCGCCAGCCGCTGCTCCAACTCCGTGACGCCCGCGGAGACTCGCGCGGCCCGGCGCTCCCCTCGCCGCCGGGC
>NZ_PXWG01000296.1 GCF_003011965.1 Streptosporangium nondiastaticum | reverse complement strand
GGCGGCGGACGGGCCTCCCGCGGGGCTGCCCGCCGGGCCGGCCGGGGTGAATCCGGAGCGGTCGGCGACCAGCGCGAGCGCCCGGCGGCCCGCTATGGCGCCGCGCTTGTCGGCCATGACGCCGCGCATGCCGACGGAGGCCTCCAGCTCGGCGCGGGCCCGCTGCAGATTGCCGGTGCAGAGCGCGAGGACGCCCAACTCGTGGTGGAAGTAGGCCTCTTCGCCGACCTCTCCGGCGCGCCGGGCGGCCTCCTGGCCGTAGCGCAGGACGCGCTCCCAGGCGCTCCAGTGCAGGGCGGCGGCGAAGGCGGGCGCGGCGGTGCGGGCGAGGAGGACGGCGGCGGCGCGGTGGGCGGGGTCGCCCTCGGCGGCGAGGGCCGCGAGGGTGGCGAGGATCGCGTCGGCCTCGGCGGCGGCCCGCTCGGGGGTGACGGAGGGGTGGCCGGACCACCAGGCGTAGTGCTGGGCGGCGGCGTGGGCGCGCTCGGCGGCGCCGCTGCCGTACCCCTCGGCGGTGAGCTGGGCGGCGACGCCCGCGGCGAGGCGGTAGTGCCCGGCGACCGTGGTGATCAGGCCGCTCGCGAGGAGCTCGCCGACGGCCGCGTCGGCGTGGGTGTCGCCCACGAGGGCGGGCAGGTGGGCCTGGTGCGGGACCTCGCCGCCGAGGGCGACGGCGAAGCGCAGGGTGTCGCGGGCGGCGTCGCCGAGCCGGGAGGCGAGCGGGACGGCCGGGCGGCAGGCCTCGGCGAGGGAGGGCAGCGGCGTGCCGCCGTGGTCGGTGCCGGCCTCGGCCTCGGCGGCGGCGACGTAGGGGCGCTCGGCGACGACGCCGAACTCGTCGGCGGCCGAGTCGGCGGCGGGCGCCTCGCTCCCCCGGCCGTCGGCGGGCGGCGCGCCGAGCCGCAGCAGCGCGCCGGCCTGGACGAAGCGCAGCGGCAGGCCCTCGGACTCGAACCACAGGTCGGCCGCCCAGCCGGCCTCCTCGTCGGTGAGGGGCCGGTCGACGCAGAGCTCCAGGAGCTCCAGGCAGGCGGTGCGGTCGAGGCCGCCGAGGAAGACCTCCTCGACGTGGGAGTCGGCGGAGGGCGCGGCGACGTCGGGGGTGGCGGAGAAGAGGAAGGCGCACTCGGGGGTGGCGTCGAGGAGCTCGTCCAGGGCGGCGCCGCCGAACTCCAGGTCGTCCAGGATGACGACGGCGCCGATCTCACGGACGTGGCCGAGCAGCGCGGCCCGGTCGGGGCGGTGCTGGGGCGCGTGGTGGACGGCCGCGAACAGGTCGTACAGGACGTCGGTGACGGTGCGGTGGTAGCCGGTGAGGCGGACGACGCCGTCGGGGGCGAGGCCGGCGCAGTCCTCGGCGACGGCGTCCAGCAGGGAGCTGCGGCCGGAGCCGGCGGGGCCGGTCAGCCGGACGGAGCGGCCGCGCGAGAGCAGCCGGGCGAGCCGCTCGCGCTCCTCCTGGCGGTGCAGCAGGGGCAGTTCGGGGCCGGCCTGGCGGGCGGGCGGCGGGGGCGCGGCGGCGCGGAGCAGCTCGGCG
>NZ_PXWG01000295.1 GCF_003011965.1 Streptosporangium nondiastaticum | reverse complement strand
GGGGCGTGGTTTCACGTGAAACCACGCCCCCTGCGGCGACGCACTTATGAAAAGAGCAGGTCAGGACAGGCCCAGGTCCCCCAGCGAGTAGCCCGTGACGTAGCGCAGGCCCGCGCCCTCGATCGCGGAAGCGGCGCCGCGGTCGACGATCGTCGCGACCGCGACGACCTCCGCGCCCGCCTCGCGCGCCGCCTCGACGGCGGTCAGCGGGGAGCCGCCGGTGGTCGAGGTGTCCTCGACGACCAGGACGCGGCGGCCCTTGATGTCCGGACCCTCGATGCGGCGCTGCATGCCGTGGGTCTTCTGCGCCTTGCGGACGACGAAGGCGTCCAGCTTGCGGCCGCGCGCGGCGGCGGCGTGCAGCATCGACGCGGCCACCGGGTCGGCGCCCAGGGTGAGCCCGCCCACGGCGTCGAAGTCCAGGTCGGCCGTGGCGTCCAGCATCACCTGGCCGACCAGCGGCGCGGCCTCGGCGTCCAGGGTGATCCGGCGCAGGTCGATGTAGTAGTCGGCCTCCTTGCCGGAGGAGAGGGTCACCTTGCCGTGGACCACGGCCTTGTCCTTGATCTGCTGCAGCAGGGCGTCACGGGTGCTCATGCCCATGAGCTTAGGCCAGCGTCCGCCAGGTCCACGTCGTGGAGATCTCCAGCGGGTCGATCGGCGTGACGAGGCGGGGCAGGGTGTTCAGGCCGTTGGGCGGGCCGGACTGCGGCTCGACGCAGACGGCCGCCTCCTGCTCGTCGTAGATCACGACCCACTCGGCGCGGCTGG
Organism: Streptosporangium nondiastaticum; assembly: GCF_003011965.1. Lineage (GTDB taxonomy): Bacteria > Actinomycetota > Actinomycetes > Streptomycetales > Streptomycetaceae > Streptomyces > Streptomyces nondiastaticus. Next base: position 870 of record NZ_PXWG01000295.1, on the reverse strand, counting down.
ACACCTTCAGCTCCAGGGCGCCGGGCCAGGTCAGGGTCACGTCGACGCCGTCGGGCATGCCGAAGCAGTCGTCCCAGGGGCCCGGAAGGGGATCGATGCGGCGGCCGGTCGGGATGTGGTCGTCGCCGCGCTCCTCCTGCCAGCCGGGCGTGAAGTCGAGCCGTACGTCCTCGCCGGCTCCGAGGTTGCGCAGGAACCAGGGGTGCCAGCCGGCCTGCGCCGGGAAGGAGTCGCTCGCCGCCTCCACGCCCATGGTGAGCGTGAGGGCGTCCGGGGCCAGTTCGACCAGCTGGGTGACACGGCCGGGGTACGGCCACGGGTCGGCGAGCTCATAGGTGAACGCGGCGGAGGAGTCGTCCGCCCGGACCGTGCGCCACGCCGTGTCCCGGCCGGTGCCGTGGATGGCGTGCGGCGGGTGGTTGACGGGCATCTGGTGCCGCTCGCCGCCGTTGCGGAACTGCCCGAGCTCGATGCGGCCGCACCAGGGCACCATGGGGAAGCAGCCGTACTTGTCGCCCTGGCGCAGGAGTTCGGTCCCGCCGATGCGGAGGCCGGTCAGCCGGCAGCCGTTCACCGGATCCACCGTGGCTTCGGCCTCGCCGGCCTTGAGCCGGACGGTGCGGTCTGTACGTGCGTCACGTGCGTCGTTGGTCACGCACCGAGCCTATGGGGTGACCTGATGGATCGTCGGGGCGCACGCCGGGCGGATTCCGCCCCCCGCACCCGCCCCTTCCAGCAACCGAGCCCCGGGCCCCTCGGCCCCGGACTTGCGCGCCGCCGCCCACCGGCCGGGCCGGGAGTGCTGGGGCCGGCCCGCTACCGGCGGCGGCGCAGCACGCGTCCCACCACGACCGCCGACGCGAGCGCGAC
>NZ_PXWG01000294.1 GCF_003011965.1 Streptosporangium nondiastaticum | reverse complement strand
TCAGTCCTTGATTTCGCAGATGACGGCGCCGGAGGAGACGGAGGCGCCGACTTCGGCGGTGATGCCCTTGACGGTGCCCGCGCGGTGGGCGTTGAGGGGCTGTTCCATCTTCATCGCCTCAAGGACCACGATCAGTTCGCCTTCGGCGACTTCCTGGCCCTCCTCGACCGCGACCTTCACGATCGTGCCCTGCATCGGCGAGGTCAAAGCGTCACCCGACGCGGCAGAGCCGGCCTTCTTCGCCGCCCGCCGCTTGGGCTTCGCCCCGCCCGCAGCCGCCGTCCGCGCCAGCGTCATCCCCAACGACGACGGCAAAGACACCTCCAGGCGCTTGCCGCCGACCTCGACGACCACGGTCTCGCGGCCCTCGGCCTCACCCTCCTCCTCCGACACACCCGCACCGGTGAACGGCTCGATGGTGTTGGTGAACTCCGTCTCGATCCACCGCGTGTGCACCGAGAACGGATCCGAGGTGAAGGCCGGGTCGGCCACCACGGCCTGATGGAAGGGGATCGCGGTCGCCATACCCTCGACCGTGAACTCCCCCAGCGCACGCGCAGCACGCTGCAGCGCCTGCTCACGCGTCGCACCCGTGACGATCAGCTTCGCCAGCAGCGAGTCCCACGCCGGACCGATCACACTCCCCGACTCCACACCCGCATCCAGGCGCACGCCCGGACCGGTCGGAGGGTCGAAGCGGGTGACGGTGCCGGGAGCGGGCAGGAAGTTCCGGCCCGGGTCCTCACCATTGATACGGAACTCAAAGGAGTGACCGCGCAGCGGCGGGTCGTCGTAGCCGAGTTCCTCACCGTCCGCGATACGGAACATCTCCCGCACCAGGTCGATGCCGGTGACTTCTTCGGTGACGGGGTGTTCGACCTGCAGACGGGTGTTGACCTCCAGGAAGGAGATCGTGCCGTCCTGCCCGACGAGGAACTCACACGTGCCCGCGCCCTCGTAGCCGGCCTCGCGCAGGATCGCCTTCGACGCGGCATACAGCTGCGCGTTCTGCTCGGCCGACAAGAACGGCGCCGGGGCCTCTTCCACCAGCTTCTGGTGACGGCGCTGCAGCGAGCAGTCACGGGTGGAGACCACCACGACGTTGCCGTGCTTATCCGCCAGGCACTGGGTTTCGACGTGGCGGGGCCGGTCGAGGTAGCGCTCGACGAAGCACTCCCCCCGCCCGAACGCCGCCACCGCCTCGCGCACGGCGGAGTCGTAGAGCTCGGGAACCTCTTCCAGAGTGCGGGCGACCTTCAGGCCGCGGCCGCCGCCACCGAACGCCGCCTTGATCGCGATCGGCAGCCCATGCTGCTCGGCGAACGCCACCACCTCTTCCGCCCCGGAGACCGGGTCGGGGGTGCCGGCGACCAGGGGGGCGCCGGCGCGCTGGGCGATGTGACGGGCCGCCACCTTGTCCCCCAGGTCCCGGATCGCCTGCGGCGGCGGGCCGATCCACGTCAGCCCCGCGTCCAGGACCGCCTGCGCGAAGTCGGCGTTCTCGGAAAGGAACCCGTACCCGGGGTGAATGGCATCCGCGCCGGACTCGGCGGCCGCGGCGAGGACCTTGGCCACATCGAGGTAACTCGTCGCCGGGGTGTCACCACCCAGCGCATACGCCTCATCAGCAACGCGGACATGCAACGCGTCACGGTCCGGATCCGCGTAGACCGCCACACTGGCAATCCCGGCATCCCGGCACGCGCGAGCAACGCGGACAGCGATTTCGCCACGGTTGGCGATGAGCACCTTGCGCACGATG
>NZ_PXWG01000293.1 GCF_003011965.1 Streptosporangium nondiastaticum | reverse complement strand
TGAGGGCGTCGCCGCCGTTGTCGCCGCTGCCGACCAGCAGGGCGATCCGTGCCCCGTACACGCGGCGGAGCAGGCCGGCGCAGGCGGCGGCGAGCCCGGCGGCGGCGCGCTGCATCAGGGCGCCGTGGGGGAGCTGGGCCATGAGCGCGCGCTCGGCGGCCCGTACGGTCTCGACGCTGTAGGCAGTCCTCATGCCCTCAGTCTCACAACGGCGCGCCGTTCGTGCTCCCGAAATGACACCTTGTGCCCCTCCCCGAGCCCCACCCCTCACGCCCGGCCCGGCCGTCCTGAGAGACTGACGTGGATGAACGAGACTCCGCTTCGCGCCGGCGAGCCCCCGATGCGCGCCCGTGCCCTGGTCGACCTGGCCGCGCTGCGGGCCAACGTACGCACGCTCAAGGCCCGCGCGCCCCGGTCGCAGCTGATGGCCGTGGTCAAGGCGAACGCCTACGGCCACGGCGCGGTGCAGTGCGCCCGCGCGGCCCGCGAGGCCGGCGCCGAGTGGGTCGGCACGGCGACGCCGGACGAGGCGCTGGCGCTGCGCGCGGCGGGGGACACGGGCCGGCTGATGTGCTGGCTGTGGACGCCGGGCGGGCCGTGGCGCGAGGCCGTCGAGGCGGACGTCGACGTGTCGGTGAGCGGGATGTGGGCGCTCGCGGAGCTCTGCGAGGCCGTACGGTCCGCGGGCCGTCCCGCCCGCGTCCAGCTGAAGATCGACACGGGTCTGGGGCGCAACGGCTGCCAGCCCGACGACTGGCCGGAACTGATCGCCGCGGCGCGCGAGGCGGAGGACGCGGGCCTGGTGAAGGTGACCGGCATCTGGTCGCACTTCGCGTGCGCCGACGAGCCGGGCCACCCGTCCATCCAGGCCCAGCTGGGGGTCTTCCGGGACGCGGTGGCGTACGCGGAGCGGCAGGGCGTCGAGCCCGAGGTGCGGCACATAGCCAACTCGCCGGCGACCCTGACGCTCCCCGAGGCGCACTTCGACCTCGTCCGGACGGGCATCGCGATGTACGGGGTGTCGCCGAGCCCCGAGGTCGGCACGCCGCAGGACCTCGGCCTGAAGCCGGTGATGACCTTGTCGGCGTACCTGGCGTCGGTGAAGCGGGTGCCGGGCGGCCACGGCGTCTCGTACGGGCACCACTACGTCACCCCCGGCCCCACGACCCTCGCCCTCGTCCCCCTGGGCTACGCGGACGGCATCCCGCGCGCGGGCTCGGGCACGGGCCCGGTGCTGGTGGGCGGCAAGTGGCGGACGGTCGCGGGCCGGGTGGCCATGGACCAGTTCGTGGTGGACCTGGGCGGCGACGACACGGCGCGGGCGGGCGACGAGGCGGTGCTGTTCGGGCCGGGCGACCGGGGCGAGCCGACCGCCGAGGACTGGGCGCTTGCCACGGGCACGATCGCCTACGAGGTTGTCACGCGCATCTCCAATCGGGTGCCGCGCGTCTACATCGGTGAGACCGTGGACGGATACGTTGACGGATACACCGAGTAAACCGAGTAAGAGGGACACACCGAGCAAGTCCGGCTAGGTCCGGGAGCGAGTCCGGCCAGGTCCGGCGGGTCGCCGGGCGGGCAAGCGCACGAGCATGACGGGTATGCGGACGTGGACATGCCGAAACGGGGACACGGGGGCGCGCGATGAGCAGTGACAGCGGGAGCGCGGGCACAGCGGCGGCCGAGGCCGCCGGGGCGATCCGGGCCGTCGGGACGATCGCCGGGAGCGGCGCGGCCCAGGGCGCGGGCGGTGGCTGGCGGCGC
>NZ_PXWG01000292.1 GCF_003011965.1 Streptosporangium nondiastaticum | reverse complement strand
GGCCGCGGCCGGGCGGGCCGAGATGAGCGGGTGGCTGCGGACGTCCGGGGCGCCGGCCGCGGCGCCGTGCGCGGGCGGCGCCCCGCAGACCACGGCCGAGGTCACGGTCGTCATCCCGGCGGTGCTGCCGCTGCTCGGCGAGCGGTCCGTGACGCGCCGGGCCACGATGCCCTGCCCGGCGGACCCCTACCCGCCACTGAGGAGCGCGCCATGAGCCTGCGGGCCCGCATCACCGCCCCCGAACCGGCCTCCGAGGGCCGGGAGCCGGGCCACCTCGTCCCCGTCTACCGGGCCAAGCTGCTCGAAGAGATCGACCTGGCCGAGATGTCGGCGCTCGCCGCCTCCGAGCGCCGCACGCGGCTGGAGCGCGTCCTGGGCCACATCATCAGCCGCGAGGGGCCGGTGCTGTCCACCGCGGAGCGGGACCGGCTCATCCGCCGCGTCGTGGACGAGGCGCTCGGCCTGGGCGTCCTCGAACCGCTCCTGGAGGACCCCTCCATCACCGAGATCATGGTCAACGGGCCCGACCAGATCTTCATCGAGCGCGCGGGCCGCGTCGAGCCCGTACCCGTGCGCTTCGCGTCGAACGAGCAGCTGATGCAGACCATCGAACGCATCGTCTCCACCGTCAACCGCCGCGTGGACGAGTCGAATCCGATGGTCGACGCCCGGCTGCCGAGCGGCGAGCGCGTCAACGTCATCATCCCGCCGCTGGCCCTCAACGGCGCGACGCTGACCATCCGCCGCTTCCCGCGCGCGTACACCCTGACCGAGCTCATCGGCATGGGCACGCTCGACGAGCAGATGCTGATGCTGCTCTCCGCGCTCGTCCGGGCGAAGTTCAACGTGGTCGTGTCCGGACCGACCGGCTCCGGCAAGACGACGCTGCTCAACGCCCTCTCGGGGCTGATCCCGGAGGGGGAGCGCATCATCACCGTCGAGGACGCCGCCGAACTGCAGCTGCAGCAGGCGCACGTCATCCGCCTCGAATCGCGGCCGCCCAACGTCGAGGGCAAGGGCCGGATCACCATCCGCGACCTCGTGCGCAACTCGCTGCGCATGCGCCCCGACCGCATCATCGTCGGCGAGGTGCGCGGCGGCGAGACCCTCGACATGCTCCAGGCGATGTCCACCGGCCACGACGGCTCCCTCGCCACCGTGCACGCCAACAGCGCGGAGGACGCGCTGATGCGGCTGCAGACGCTCGCCTCGATGTCGGAGGTCAAGGTCCCCTACGAGGCGCTGCGCGACCAGATCAACAGCGCCGTGGACTGCGTCATCCAGCTGACCCGGCAGGCCGACGGCTCCCGCCGCGTCGCCGAGGTCGCCCTGCTCGACTCCCGCGGCCACGAGGACTACCGCCTGGCCACCGTCAGCCGCTTCGAGGCCCTGCCGGTGGACGCCGACCGGATCGTGCGCGGCGGCTTCCGCTGCTTCCCGGTGCCGGAGCGGGTCGCGGACCGGCTGCGGCTCGCCGGCGAGTCCGTGCCGCCGGCCTTCGGCGTCGCCGCGTTCCCCGCCGAGCTGACGGTCCGCGAAGCGGGACAGAGGTAGGGAAGAGGGAGGGAGGGGGAGCATGGACGACCTCGGGCAGCTCGTCGCGCTGACCGTCGGGGCCACCCTGCTGGCCGGTGTCCTGGGCATCGCGGGCCTGCAGCTGTACGCGTCGGGGAAGGCGCAGCGCCGCGCCCTGGTCGAGCGGCTCGCGGACGCGCCCGCCCTGCCGCCGGCCGGGCGCGCCCGGCGCTTCGCGCGCCTCGACCGGCGGC
>NZ_PXWG01000291.1 GCF_003011965.1 Streptosporangium nondiastaticum | reverse complement strand
CCGCCGGACTACCGCGCGAACGCCATCCCGGCCGGCGGCCCCGCGCCGCGCCGCCGCGCGGCCCTCTTCGTCACCGGCGTCGTGGGGGCCCTGCTCGTCGTCGCGGCGGTCGTCCTGCTGCTGGGCGTGGGCAGCGGCACGGACAACGGCTCCGGCCCCGTGGCCCCGCCCGCCTCGCCCTCCGCGGTCCTGCCCGCCGGGGTGAAGTGCACGGGCGCGGAGTGCGGCGGCAAGGACCCCGAGGCCATGGGGTGCGGCGGCGGCAGGGCGACGACCGCCGGCTCCGCGACCGTCGGCACGTCGTACGTCGAGGTCCGCTACAGCCAGGTGTGCGGCGCGGCCTGGGCGCGCATAACGCAGGCCGTCCCGGGCGACGCCGTCCGGATAGACGCGGCCGCGGACGGCGGCGCGCCCGCCCGTACGGAGTCCGGCAAGGTCGTGCGCGACGCCGACGGCTACACGCCGATGGTGCCGGTGTCGGGACCGGGCAAGGCGAAGGCCTGCGCGACGCTGACGACGGGGGCGAAGGGGTGCACGACGCCGCGGACGCCGCCGGCGGGCTAGGGCCCGCCGGTCCGCCGTACGGGCCCCGCGCGCGCCACGGTGAGGCGTCCCACACCGGGCCGGGGGTTCGGAGCGTGCCGGGTCGGATAGCCTGACGCCGGATCTCTTGATACCGAGAGAGATCCGAACATCATGGGCAGGGACACCCACCCCAGTTCGCAGCAGGAGATCGCCATGACCCGCACTCCCGTCAATGTCACCGTCACCGGTGCAGCCGGCCAGATCGGCTACGCGCTGCTCTTCCGCATCGCCTCCGGTCAGCTCCTCGGCGCGGACGTGCCGGTCAAGCTGCGCCTGCTGGAGATCCCGCAGGGCCTGAAGGCCGCCGAGGGCACCGCCATGGAGCTCGACGACTGCGCCTTCCCGCTGCTGCGCGGCATCGACATCACCGACGACCCGAACGTCGCCTTCGCGGGTGCGAACGTCGCGCTGCTGGTCGGCGCCCGCCCGCGCACCAAGGGCATGGAGCGCGGTGACCTGCTGGAGGCCAACGGCGGCATCTTCAAGCCGCAGGGCAAGGCCATCAACGACCACGCCGCGGACGACATCAAGGTCCTCGTCGTCGGCAACCCGGCCAACACCAACGCCCTCATCGCCCAGGCCGCCGCGCCGGACGTCCCGGCCGAGCGCTTCACCGCGATGACGCGTCTGGACCACAACCGCGCGATCTCGCAGCTCGCGAAGAAGACGGGCGCCTCCGTCTCCGACATCAAGCGCCTGACGATCTGGGGCAACCACTCCGCGACCCAGTACCCGGACATCTTCCACGCCGAGGTGGCGGGCAAGAACGCCGCGGAGATCGTGAACGACGAGGCCTGGCTCGCCGACTCCTTCATCCCGACCGTCGCCAAGCGCGGCGCGGCCATCATCGAGGCCCGCGGCGCGTCCTCGGCCGCCTCGGCCGCCAACGCCGCGATCGACCACGTCCACACCTGGGTCAACGGCACCGCCGAGGGCGACTGGACCTCGATGGGCATCCCGTCGGACGGCTCCTACGGCGTCCCGGAGGGCCTGATCTCCTCCTTCCCGGTCACCTGCAAGGACGGCGAGTACGAGATCGTCCAGGGCCTGGAGATCAACGAGTTCTCCCGCGGTCGCATCGACGCCTCGGTCCAGGAGCTGGTGGAGGAGCGCGACGCGGTCCGCGGTCTCGGCCTCATCTGATCCGCAACGCCTTCGACGGGGGTGCCCCGGGAGCGACAGCTCCCGGG
>NZ_PXWG01000290.1 GCF_003011965.1 Streptosporangium nondiastaticum | reverse complement strand
CTTCAGAACTAACACAGTGGACGCGAGCAACTGAGGACAAGCCCTCGGCCTATTAGTACCAGTCAGCTCCAACCGTTACCGGTCTTCCACACCTGGCCTATCAACCCAGTCGTCTACTGGGAGCCTTACCCCATCAAGTGGGTGGGAGTCCTCATCTCGAAGCAGGCTTCCCGCTTAGATGCTTTCAGCGGTTATCCCTCCCGAACGTAGCCAACCAGCCATGCCCTTGGCAGGACAACTGGCACACCAGAGGTTCGTCCGTCCCGGTCCTCTCGTACTAGGGACAGCCCTTCTCAAGACTCCTACGCGCACAGCGGATAGGGACCGAACTGTCTCACGACGTTCTAAACCCAGCTCGCGTACCGCTTTAATGGGCGAACAGCCCAACCCTTGGGACCGACTCCAGCCCCAGGATGCGACGAGCCGACATCGAGGTGCCAAACCATCCCGTCGATATGGACTCTTGGGGAAGATCAGCCTGTTATCCCCGGGGTACCTTTTATCCGTTGAGCGACGGCGCTTCCACAAGCCACCGCCGGATCACTAGTCCCGACTTTCGTCCCTGCTCGACCCGTCGGTCTCACAGTCAAGCTCCCTTGTGCACTTACACTCAACACCTGATTGCCAACCAGGCTGAGGGAACCTTTGGGCGCCTCCGTTACCCTTTAGGAGGCAACCGCCCCAGTTAAACTACCCACCAGACACTGTCCCTGATCCGGATCACGGACCCAGGTTAGACATCCAGCACGACCAGAGTGGTATTTCAACGACGACTCCACACACACTGGCGTGCATGCTTCACAGTCTCCCACCTATCCTACACAAGCCGAACCGAACACCAATATCAAGCTATAGTAAAGGTCCCGGGGTCTTTCCGTCCTGCTGCGCGAAACGAGCATCTTTACTCGTAGTGCAATTTCACCGGGCCTATGGTTGAGACAGTCGAGAAGTCGTTACGCCATTCGTGCAGGTCGGAACTTACCCGACAAGGAATTTCGCTACCTTAGGATGGTTATAGTTACCACCGCCGTTTACTGGCGCTTAAGTTCTCAGCTTCGCCCTGTCGAAACAGAGCTAACCGGTCCCCTTAACGTTCCAGCACCGGGCAGGCGTCAGTCCGTATACATCGCCTTACGGCTTCGCACGGACCTGTGTTTTTAGTAAACAGTCGCTTCTCGCTGGTCTCTGCGGCCACCCCCAGCTCACGGAGTAAATCCGATCACCAGGAATGGCCCCCCTTCTCCCGAAGTTACGGGGGCATTTTGCCGAGTTCCTTAACCATAGTTCACCCGAACGCCTCGGTATTCTCTACCTGACCACCTGAGTCGGTTTAGGGTACGGGCCGCCATGAAACTCGCTAGAGGCTTTTCTCGACAGCATAGGATCATCCACTTCACCACAATCGGCTCGGCATCAGGTCTCAGCCTTAACGTGTGACGGATTTGCCTACCACACGGCCTACACCCTTACCCCGGGACAACCACCGCCCGGGCTGGACTACCTTCCTGCGTCACCCCATCGCTTACCTACTACAAGTCTGGATCGTCGGCTCCACCACTCCCCTTCACCCGAAGGATCCAGGGCGGCTTCACGGACTTAGCATCGCCTGATTCGATATTGGGCGTTTCAAAGCGGGTACCGGAATATCAACCGGTTGTCCATCGACTACGCCTGTCGGCCTCGCCTTAGGTCCCGACTTACCCTGGGCAGATCAGCTTGACCCAGGAACCCTTAGTCAATCGGCGCACACGTTTCCCACGTGTGTATCGCTACTCATGCCTGCATTCTCACTCGTGAACCGTCCACAACTCGCTTCCGCGGCTGCTTCACCCGGCACACGACGCTCCCCTACCCATCACAGC
>NZ_PXWG01000028.1 GCF_003011965.1 Streptosporangium nondiastaticum | reverse complement strand
GGCCGCTCCGGCTCCGGCCGCCGCTGCCGCCGTCACCGACGGCGCGTACGTCACGCCGCTGGTGCGCAAGCTCGCCGCCGAGAACGCCGTGGACCTCACCTCGGTCCAGGGCACCGGCGTCGGTGGCCGCATCCGCAAGCAGGACGTCCTGGCCGCCGCCGAGGCCGCCAAGGCCGCCGCCCCGGCCGCCCCGGCCGCCGCTGCTCCGGCCGCGCCGAAGGCCGCCCCGCTGCAGGCTTCGCCGCTGCGCGGTCAGACGGTCAAGATGCCGCGCATGCGCAAGGTCATCGCCGACAACATGATGAAGGCGCTGCACGGCCAGGCCCAGCTGAGCTCCGTGGTCGAGGTGGACATCACCAAGATCATGCGGATGCGCAACAAGGCCAAGGACGCCTTCGCCGCCCGTGAGGGCGCCAAGCTGTCCCCGATGCCGTTCTTCGTCAAGGCCGCCGTCCAGGCGCTGAAGGCCCACCCGGTCATCAACGCCCGGATCAACGAGGACGAGGGCACCATCACCTACTTCGACTCCGAGAACGTCGGCATCGCCGTCGACTCGGAGAAGGGCCTGATGACCCCGGTCATCAAGGGTGCGGGTGACCTCAACATCGCGGGCATCGCCAAGAAGACCGCGGAGCTGGCCGGCAAGGTCCGCACCGGCAAGATCAGCCCGGACGAGATGTCCGGCGCGACCTTCACGATCAGCAACACCGGCTCGCGCGGTGCGCTGTTCGACACGGTCATCGTGCCCCCGAACCAGGTCGCCATCCTGGGCATCGGTGCGACCGTCAAGCGCCCGGTGGTCATCAACCACCCGGAGCTGGGCGAGACCATCGCCGTCCGCGACATGACGTACCTGACGCTCTCCTACGACCACCGTCTGGTGGACGGCGCCGACGCCGCCCGCTACCTGACGGCGATCAAGGAGCTCCTGGAGGCCGCCGAGTTCGAGGCCGAGATCGGCCTGTAGTCCTCGCGGCACCGGCAGGACACCTTCAGGGCGCGGCCCCGGCTCGTTTCGTACGAGCCGGGGCCGCGTTCTTGTGCACCACCGGGATAATTGACCCCACCGCCCCACCGCCCCGCACCGCCGCACCACCGCGCACCACCCCCGCGTCACCCCGCGTCAGGAGCTCCTCCCATGGCCACACCCGTCGTGCACTCGCTGCGTGAGCAGATCCGTGAGCACATCCTCGAAGGGATCGTCGGCGGACGCTGGCAGCCGGGCGAGCGGATCGTCGAGCGGCGGATCGCCGCCGAGCTGGCGGTGAGCCAGACGCCGGTGCGCGAGGCGCTGCGCGAGCTGGAGTCGCTGCGGCTGATCGAGTCCTCGCCCAACAAGGGCGTCCGGGTCCGCGAGCTGACCGCCACGGACCTCAAGGAGAGCTATCCCGTACGGGCGGGCCTGGAGCAGGTGGCGGCGGAGCTGGCCGCGCCCGTGCTGGCCGAGGACGTCTCCGCGCTGGAGCCGGAGGTCGCGGCGCTGTACGTGGCGGACCGGGCGGGCGACGGGGAGGCGCAGGTCCGGCACACGGTGGCCTTCCACCGCGAGATCGTGAAGGCGGCCGGCAACGCGGTGCTGCTGCACACCTGGGAGTCGCTGGGCATCGAGGTGTGGACGACGCTGTCGATCCGCTGGCTGAGCCCGGAGCCGCGCGCGCACGCCGAGGACCACGCGGAGATCGTGGCGGCGTTCCGGCGGCGCGATCCGGCGATCGGCGAGCTGCTGAAGACGCACGTGCTGAGCTGCGCGCCGCAGATCTGAGGTCTCGATCGGGCCTCAAGGATTGATCGATCATCGATCAGGGGCGTACAGTCTCGTCCGAGCCGTCCGTGCGCCCTGTCCTGTGTCGCGGCACGGCTCAGAAGTGACGACAGGAGCCCGTGCGTCTTCCTGCCCTGGCTGCGCACCGGCTCCTGTCGCCACTCCCCCTTACCCTTTTGCTCATGCGCGCCGCACGGCTGATCAAGCTGGTCCTGCTGCTCCAGTCCCGGTCGTCCATGACGGGCGCCGAGCTGGCGGGGCAGCTTGAGGTTTCCGAGCGCACGGTCGCCCGGGACGTCCTCGCGCTGTCCGAAGCGGGCGTCCCCGTCTACGCCGACCGCGGCCGCGCGGGCGGCTACCGCCTCGTCGGCGGCTACCGCACCCGGCTGACGGGCCTCGGCCGTACGGAGGCGGAGGCGCTGTTCCTGTCCGGGGTGCCCTCCGCGCTGCGCGAGATGGGCCTGGCCGACGCCGCCTCGGCCGCCCGCCTCAAGGTCTCCGCGGCCCTCCTGCCCGAGCTCCGCGACGCCTCGGCGTCCGCGGCCCAGCGCTTCCACCTCGACGCGCCCGGCTGGTGGCGCGAGGGCGATCCGCCTCCCCTGCTGCCCGCCGTCGCGGACGCCGTCTGGGACGACCGCCGCGTCACGGCCCGCTACCGGCGGCGGGAGACGGAGGCCGAACGCGAGCTGGAGCCGTACGGGCTCGTCCTCAAGGGCGGCATCTGGTACCTGGCGGCGCGGGCGGCGGGCGGCTTCCGCGTCTACCGCGTGGACCGCTTCACGGCCGTGGCCGCCGGGGCGGAGCGCTTCGAGCGGGACGAGACCTTCGACCTGCCGGCGTTCTGGGAGGAGCGGGCGGCGGAGTTCGCCCGCTCGATCCTCCGCGACCGGGTCGGGCTGCGCCTCACCCCGGAAGGGGCGAGGCGGCTCCCCCACGTGACGGACCGCGCGGCGGCGGAGGAGGCGCTGGCGGCCGCGCCGGGCCCCGACGGCTTCGGCCGCGTCACCGTCACGCTGGCCGTGGAGTCCCTGGAGGTGGCCTACGAGCAGCTGCCGGCCCTCGGCCCCGAGGCGGAGGTCCTGGAACCGCCCGCGCTCCGCGAGCGCTTCGCGGAGGCGGCGGCACGGACGGCGGCGCTGTACGGCTGAACGTCCCGGACGGTCCGAGCCCGCGAGGCAGTCCTCCGGCTCATCCCGGCAATCACTCGGCCCGTCCCGGCAACCACTCAGCCTGTCCGGCGTTTGAGGACACCGCGCGTTCAGCGCGGCGGGGCGGCCCGGCCCGGGCCCCGGGTCACCCTCACCGGTAATCCTCCTCCCGCGGCTCCTCCCCCGCCTCCAGCGCCGTCATGTAGCCCCAGGCGTCCGGCCGCGTGCCGTCGGTGTCGGTGAAGCCGTAGACGCGGGCCAGCTGCCCGCTGGACAGCGACTGCCCGTTCCAGCGCGCGACCTCCGCGTCGCCGGCGAGCGCGGCCACCGCGCGCCCGACGTAGACGGGGCTCTCCGAGATGCAGAAGTGCGGGTCCTCCGCGAGGGCGTCGCGCCAGGTCTCCTCGGTCACCTTCTTGTACGTGTCCAGCATCGCCTCCGACCGCAGGTATCCGGGCGTGAGGCTGACCGCGGTGCAGCCGAGGTCCCGGAGCTCCTCGGCGAGCCCGCGGGCCATCCGGATCGGCGCGTACTTGGCGAGGTCGAAGGCGAGGTGGCCGCGGTACCTCTCGTTGAAGGCGGCCGTCCCGTCGGTCATCTCGACCACCAGCCCGCCGGGCCGCCGGCTCAGCAGCGGCAGCGCGTAGCGGCTGGTGGTCAGGTGGGAGTCGATGCCGAGCCGCAGGATGCGCAGGTCGGCGTCCAAGTCGTGCTCCCACGACTTCCTGCTGAAGGCGTCGGGGAAGCCGACGAGGTGGTCGCCTCCCCACAGGCCGTTCACGAGCACGTCCAGCCGCCCGTGGTCCCGCTCGATGCGGGCGACGACGGCCTCCACCTGCCCGGGTTCCAGGTGGTCCGCGGGCACGGCGATGCCCGTGCCGCCGGCCGCCGTCACCAGTTCGGCCGTCTCCTCGATGGTCTCGGGCCGCCCGACCTCGCTGCGGTGCTCGCGCGTGGTGCGCCCGGTCGCGTAGACGACCGCGCCGGCCCTGCCGAGCTCGATCGCCACGGCGCGGCTCGCGCCGCGGGTGGCTCCCGCCACGAGCGCGACCTTGCCCGCGAGCGGCCGGTCGTCCTGTGTGCGCGTACCCATGTCCTCGGGTCTCCTCTCGTCGGTACGCCGTGACCCTGTCACCGAATCCGGACACCTTCTGTCGTGTTTCACGCGTCACACCGCGCCCGGTGACACGCCCCGATAACGAGACGGCCGCATCCGCCGCGCTCCGCGTGCGGGGCGGGGTGCTTGGCCCGATGCTGGTGGCGTGGACGAGACGGAGTTCTGGGAGCTGATCGACGCCACGCGCGAGGCTGCCGAGGGCGACGCCGAGGACCAGGCTGACCTGCTGGTCGACCGGCTGGTGCAGCTCGATCCCGAGCGCGTGCTGGACTTCGCCCGGCACTTCGAGTCCCGCTACAACCGCTCGTACACCTGGGACCTGTGGGGCGCGGCGGCCATCCTGCTGAGCGGTGCGAGCGACGACGCCTTCGACTACTTCCGGTGCTGGCTGATCGGCCAGGGCCGGGAGGTCTTCGAGGGCGGGGTGCACGACCCGGATCACCTCGCCGAGCTCCTGGAGGACTTCGACGAGGAGGTCGACGGGGACGGCGAGGACCTCGGCTACGCGGCCGACGAGGCGTACGAGCAGCTCACCGGGGCGGAGACCCCGGACCTGGGGCTGCCGGACCAGCCGGCGGAGCCGCTGGGGACGCCCTTCGACCCGGAGGACGAGGCGGCGCTGGCCGAGCGCTTCCCCCGCTTGTGGGAGCGCTTCCGGGAGTGACGGCGCCGTCGGCCGCGGCCTTCCAGGGGATCGCGGTCTTCCGGGAAGTCGCGGCCTTTCAGAAGATCGGGTTCTCTCAGAGGGCCGCGGTCTTCCACGAGGTCAGATCAGCGACCGGCCCATGAACACGTCGTCCACGTAGACGCCGTCCAGCAGGAACTCCCCCGGCAGCACGCCCTCCACGGCGAAGCCCTCCGCCTCGTAGAGGCTGCGGGCGGGCGCGTTGTGCCCGAGCACGCGCAGCGTGAGCCGGGTCGCGCCCTGCCGGCGGGCCTCCTCGCCCGCCGCCCGCAGCAGCGCCCGGGCGATGCCGCGCCCGCGGAAGGCGTCGTCCACGACGAGGCCCTGGATCTGGCGCACGTGGGCGTTGACGGCGAGCGGCGTGGGCGGCACCAGCCGTATGTAGCCCGCGGGCCGGCCGCCGGCCTCGGCCACCAGGATCTGCTCGGGCCGGGTCCGCTCGGTGAAGAAGGGCTCGTAGGGCGGCTCGGGGCGCGGCTGGACGGCGTGCAGCGTGGACCAGGTGCGGGCGTCGAGCTCCGCCAGCGGGCGGTCGTCGGCCTCCGTGGCCGTACGGATGATCGGTTTCTCCATGGGGGTCACTGTGCCAGGCGCGCCCCGCACCTCCTGTGTCATTTTTTCCGGGGCCGCGGGCAGGATGGGGCGTATGCGGATCGCGATCACCGGTTCCTCCGGGCTCATCGGCACGGCGCTCGTGCGCTCCCTGCAGGCGGACGGCCACGAGGTGGTGCGCCTCGTGCGGCGCCCGGCGCGGGCGCGGGGAGAGGTCTCCTGGGACCCCGTGCGCCAGAGCGTCGACGCCGCCGGGCTCGCCGGCTGCACGGGCGTGGTGCACCTGGCGGGCGCGGGCGTGGGCGACCACCGCTGGACGGCCGCCTACAAGAAGGAGATCCGGGACAGCCGCGTCCTCGGCACCGCCGCGATCGCCGAGGCCGTCGCCTCCCTCGACACCCCGCCGCGCGTGCTGGTCAGCGGCAGCGCGATCGGCATCTACGGCGACACCGGCGACCGGCTCGCCGACGAGAACACCCCGCCCGGGCACGGCTTCCTCGCCGACGTCTGCCAGCAGTGGGAGGAGGCCACCGTGGCCGCCGCCGAGGCGGGCGTACGGACCGTCTACGCGCGCACCGGGCTCGTCGTGTCCCGGCGGGGCGGGGCGTGGGGGAAGCTCTTCCCGCTCTTCCGGGCCGGGCTCGGGGGGCGCATGGGCAGCGGCCGGCAGTACTGGAGCTTCATCGCCCTGCAGGACCACGTCGCCGCGCTCCGGCACCTCCTGGAGGACACGTCGCTGTCCGGGCCCGTCAATCTGACCGCGCCCCATCCGGTCACCAACCGTCAGGTCACCGAGGTGATGGGGCGGGTGCTGCACCGGCCGGCGCTGCTCCCCGTGCCCGCGCCCGTGCTGCGGGCGGCCCTCGGCGAGATGGCCTCCGACGTGCTGGGCAGCCAGCGGGTCGTGCCCCGGCGGCTGCTGGACTCCGGGTTCTCCTTCGCGTGCCCGGACGTCGAGAGCGCCGTACGGGCGGCGCTGGCGGACACACGCTGACCATGGACCGCGCACGGGACCGCCGGCCGTGCTACCCGCCGTGCGACCGTGCCCTGTCCGTGCGCGACTGTTATTGACCGAATTTCTCTCTACGGTCATGTCAAATCGCGCATCGGCGCTGCCCGTTGAGGGCATCAGGGCACCGAGCGAGCGGACCGAACCCGGGAGGGCACGTGCTCAGCAGCGCACGCGACACCGCCATCGACGCCGACGTCGTCATCGTGGGAGCCGGCCTCGCCGGGCTCTCAGCGGCCCACCGGCTCACGGCCGCGGGAGTGTCGGTCATCGTCCTGGAAGCCGCCCCCCGCGTCGGCGGGCGCATGACCACCGACCGCGCCGACGGCTTCCTGCTGGACCGGACGGCCCAGCTGCTCAACACCTCCTTCCCGGAGCTGCTCCGCACGCCCGGCCTGGACGCCCTCGTGCTGCGGCCGTTCACCCCCGGAGTGCTCGTCCACGCCGACGGGCGCAACCAGCGCACCGGCGAACCCCGCTCCACGAAGCGCGCGTTCCCCACGGCCCGGGCCTTCGCGACCGCGGCCCGCGCCTCCCGGGCGGGCCGGGCGACCCGGGCCGGCGGCCTCGACCAGGCTCGCCTGGGCACCGCGCTGGGCCGCCTCGCGGCGCTGCCCGCCCACCGCGTCCTCGCCCGGCCCGACCGGCCCACCGCCGAGACGCTCGCCGGACGCGGCCTGCCGGCCCGCACCGTCGAGGGGTTCCTGCGGCCCCTCCTGGCGTCCCTGCTGTGCGACCCGGACCTCACCACGTCGAGCCGCTGCGCCGACCTCGTGCTGCGGGGCTACGCGCGTGGCCGCCTCTGTCTGCCGGCCGGCGGGGCGGACACCGTGCCGGCGCTGCTCGCCGCGCTGCTGCCGCCCGGCACGGTGCGGACCGGCGTCCACGCCAAGGCCACCTGCACGACCTCCGTGTCCACTGCCGGGCACGGTGAGCTGCGCTGCCGCTCGGTCGTCGTGGCCACCGGGGCGCGCGCCGCGGCCGAACTCATCCCGGGCCTGCGGATGCCCGGCTTCCATCCGGTGACCGTGCTGCACCACACCGCCCCCGAACCGCCCTTGCGCGAGGCCTCGCTCATCATCGCCGGGGGGCGGCGCGGGCCCGTCGCCCACACCATGGTGGCCAGCGAGGTGGACCCGTCGCGGGCGCCCGAGGGGCGGCCCCTGATCACCTCGACGGTGCTGGGCGCGGCGGCCTCGCTGCCCACCGCCGAACTCGACCGCGCCGCGCGGGCCCAGCTCGCCCGCGTCTACGGCGCCCCCACCGGCGACTGGCAGCTCCTCGCCGCCCACCACGACCCCGAGGCCGTCCCGGCCATGCCGGCCCCGCACGACGTCCGCCGCCCGGTGCGGCTCCTGTCGGGCCTCTACGTCTGCGGCGACCACCGCGACACGAGCACGGTCCAGGGCGCCCTCTTCTCAGGCCGCAGGGCGGCCCTGGCAGTCCTCCGGGACCTGGGCATCCGAGCCCCACTGGACTCGGAGGAACTGCAGGCGGCGTAGAGCCTCCGGCGGGGCTCCTTCCCGTACGACGCGGCTTGTACGGCACCGCCGGGGGGTTGCTCACCGCTGCGGCGGGGCGCTCGTGCCTGCGGCACGCAAGCTGACCGAGGTGGCTCGTCGCACGGCACCGCCGGGATCCCCGGCGGGGGCTGATCACCGTCGCGGCGGAGCGTTCTTGCCTGCCCCGAGCCGCCTGCGGCAGCGAGCCGCCGAAGCCAAGAAGCCCGGGCTTCTTGAACCCGCCGTAACGGCGCCAAGCCGAGACGGCGGAACCCGGCGGTGCCGAACAGACGTCAGGTTCCCCGGGCCGCCCCCGAGCCGGCCAAGGCACCACCGGCGTCCAAGAGGCCCCGGCCTCTTGAATCCGCCGCCACGGCGCCCAGCCCCCACCGGAGGCGATCGGCGGTGCCGGAAGAAGCTCAACCCCGGCCCGATCCCGCCGCGCGAAGACACCCCCTCCGCCCGAGTTCAAGAGGCCCCCGGCCTCTTGAATCCGCCGCATCGACGATCAGCCCCCACCGGAGGTGCCCGGCGGTGCCGAACGGGGCTCAGCCCCAGCCTGACGCCGCCGGACGAGGCCACCCCTTCCACCCGACCTCAAAGGGCCCCAGCCTCTTCAACCCACGCCAACGGCACCAAGCCGAAACGACGAAGCTCGGCGGAGCCGCACAAGCCGGAGCCCAAGAGGCCCCGGCCTCTTGAACCGGCCGCCACGGCACCCGGCCCCCACCGGAGGTGCCCGGTGCCGAACCACCCCGGCCGGGGCCGCCGCCCCTCAGAGCCCGCCGCAGGCGAACCGGCGGGCTCTAAAGGGCCGCCACCTTCTCCCGGTACGCCCGGACCGCCGCCGCGTCCCGGTACGGTTCGAGCCGGCGCTCGAAGTCCCGGATGTACTCCAGCGCCCGCACCGACCGCATCTCGGCCGCCGCCTGCGCCGCCTCCGCCCCCAGCTGGCACGCCTGCTCCAGCTCGCCGAGGCCGAGCCGCGCCGTGGCCAGGACGACGCGGCAGAAGAGCCGACTGCGGGCGTAGGCCTGGCTGCGGAGCTGCAGGGAGCGCTCGGCGTGCTGCGCCGCGGCCCGGTACTGCTGGAGGTCGCGGTGGCAGTGCCCGAACTCGTCGGCCAGCTGGGCCTCGTCGAAGAAGCGGGCCCAGTACGGCACGTCGTCGCCCGGGCGGGCGGACTCCAGCGCCCGTTCCGCCCGCGCCAGCGACGCCGAGCAGGCCCGTACCTCGCCGAGCACGCCGTGGCCGCGGGCCTCCACCGCGTGGAGCAGCGACTGCACCACGGACGGGGCGCTGGACCCGATGCCCTGCTGGGCGACCCGGGCCAGCTGGACGGCTTCCCGGCCGTGGCCGAGGTAGACCGCCTGCCTGCTCATGGTGACAAGCACGTAGCTGCCGTAGGAGCGGTCCCCCGCGGCCTGGGCGAGCCGCAGTGCCTGGACGAAGTACCGCTGCGCCAGCCCGTGCGCGGCGATGTCGTACGACGTCCAGCCGGCGAGCCGGGTGAGGTCGGCGACGGCGGCGAAGAGCCGGCGCCCGGTGGCCTCCCCGTACGTGCCGCGCAGCATCGGCTCGGCCTCGTGCTCCAGGTAGCGCACGAGGGCCTGGCGGGCGTGCCCGCCGCCGTACGCGTGGTCGAGCGTGCGGAAGAGCTCGCCGACCGAGCGCAGCGCAGCGATGTCGCCCATCGAGACCCGGCCGCCGGGCCCGCGCTCGACGTGCCGCTGGCGGGGCTGGTGCGCGCGCCCCTGGGCGGGGACCCGCCCGCCCTCGGCGGCGGGGGCTCCGCGGGCGACCCGCTCGTCGGCCCGGCCGATCAGCCAGTCCCGGCTGGGCACGACCAGCCCGGCCGGGGTGAAGGCGATCTTCCGGAGCTCGGTGTGGCTGCCGGAGTCCTTGCGCCAGAGGCCGCTGACGATGTCAATGGCCTCTTCCGGGGACGCGGCGAATTCGAGCCCCGCGTACACCGGGGCGCAGGCGTCCAGCCCCAGGTCCTGCGCGGACAGCCGCCGCCCGAGCCGCCGGGTGAAGACTTCGGCGATCAGCGCCGGGGTGGTTCCGCGGGGCTGCTGGCCGCGCAGCCAGCGGGTGACGGACGTCTTGTCGTAACGCAGGTCGAGGCCGTGCTCAAGCCCTAACTGATCGACTCGCCGAGCCAGCCCTGCGTTGGAGAAGCCCGCCTCCGCGATCAACGCGGCGAGCTGACGGTTGGGGATGCGCTGCGGGGGTCGTTCCGTCATCAGCCTGCCGGTCTCCCTGATCTCGTTCTGGAACGGCGCGAACTTAGCGGTCCCCAACGCCCTGATCGCTCCCTTCGCCCCGCATTCATCCGATCGTGTGAGGACAGATCAAATAGACCCGGACGGCGGGCCGAGCTGCCCTGCCCTCCGGGAGCGCCCTCGGCGCGGCCTCCGCCCGCCGTGCGCCGCCCGCCTGCGGCGATGTCGGCGGGCGGCCGTACAGTGGCAAAGGAGCACGTTGGAGAAGGCCGAAAAGGGCTGAAGAGGAGCTGAGGAGCCGCCGTGAGTGAGCTGCGCTTCGTCCACCTGGGCTTCGGGGCGGACGCCGTCGAGTATCAGGAGGCGTGGCAGGAGCAGCGGCGGGTCCACGCCGCCCGGTTCGCGGACGAGATCCCGGACACCTGCCTGCTGCTGGAGCACCCGGCGGTCTACACCGCGGGACGGCGCACGGAGGACAGCGAGCGCCCCCTGGACGGTACCCCTGTGGTTGACGTCGACCGCGGCGGGAAGATCACCTGGCACGGCCCGGGCCAGCTCGTCGGCTATCCCATCCTGAAGCTGCCCCGCCCGGTGGACGTGATCGCGCACGTGCGCCGGCTGGAGGAGGCCCTCATCCGCGCCTGCGCCGAGCTCGGCCTGGAGACCACGCGCGTGGAGGGCCGGAGCGGTGTCTGGGTGCTGGGCGATCCCGTCGAGGAGCGCCCCGCGATCGGCGGCCTGTCCCTGGACTTCGACCCGCGGCTGACGGACGAGGAGTTCGACCCCAGGCTGAACGGGCCGGAGTACGCCCCGTCCAACGCCGGCCAGCGCCGTGAGGACCGCAAGCTGGCGGCGATCGGCATCCGGATCGCCAAGGGCGTGACGATGCACGGCTTCGCGCTGAACTGTGATCCTGACAACACCTGGTTCGACCGGATCGTGCCGTGCGGCATCCGGGACGCGGGCGTGACCTCCCTGTCGAACGAGCTGGGCCGGCAGGTGACCATCGCCGAGGCCCTGCCGCTGGTGGAGAAGCACCTGCGGGAGGTCCTGGAGTCGGCGGAGCCGCGGCCGCGGCCCGTGGCGGCCGGGGCGAGCTAGCCCGGCCGGTGGGGGGAATGCGTCCGGGGCTTCATGAGTTGCCCAGGGCACAGGAATGACCAGCGTAGGAAATAACGGGCGTACCCTGGTGTCCGCCGAGGAATCGAAGTCATAGGGAGCCGGACGTGTCGGCAGTCGCACCCGACGGACGCAAGATGCTGCGCTTGGAGGTCCGGAACGCCCAGACCCCCATCGAGCGCAAGCCCGAGTGGATCAAGACGCGGGCGAAGATGGGCCCCGAGTACACCTCGCTGCAGGGCCTGGTGAAGCGCGAGGGCCTGCACACCGTGTGCCAGGAGGCGGGCTGCCCCAACATCTACGAGTGCTGGGAGGACCGCGAGGCCACGTTCCTCATCGGTGGCGACCAGTGCACCCGGCGCTGTGACTTCTGCCAGATCGACACCGGCAAGCCCCAGGCCCTGGACCGGGACGAGCCGCGCCGCGTCGGCGAGTCGGTCGTCACGATGGACCTGAACTACGCCACGATCACCGGCGTCGCCCGCGACGACCTGGCCGACGGCGGCGCCTGGCTGTACGCGGAGACCGTGCGCCAGATCCACCAGCAGACCGCGGAGCGCGAGGGCGGCCGCACCAAGGTCGAGCTGCTCGCCCCGGACTTCAACGCGGTCCCGGAGCTGCTGGAGGAGGTCTTCGCCTCGCGCCCCGAGGTCTTCGCGCACAACGTCGAGACCGTCCCCCGGATCTTCCGCCGCATCCGCCCCGGCTTCCGCTACGAGCGCTCGCTGGAGGTCATTACCAAGGCCCGCGAGGCCGGCCTGGTGACCAAGTCCAACCTGATCCTGGGCATGGGCGAGGAGCGGGCCGAGGTCAGCGAGGCCCTGCGCGACCTGCACGAGGCGGGCTGCGAGCTCATCACCATCACCCAGTACCTGCGGCCGTCGCCGCGGCACCACCCGGTGGAGCGCTGGGTGAAGCCGCAGGAGTTCGTCGAGCTGAAGGACGAGGCGGAGGAGATCGGCTACGCCGGCGTCATGTCCGGCCCCCTGGTCCGTTCGTCGTACCGGGCCGGCCGCCTTTACCAGCAGGCGATGGAGCGGCGCGCCGCCGCCCCGTCGGCCCAGGCGGTCTGACCTGCCGCTTCGGCTCTGCGCATGCTTGTGGACGCGGCCCGTGTCGCCCCCACCGGACGGTGGGGGACGGTACGGGCCGCGTCAACGTTTCATAGGTGTTTGACCAAGAGGTCATCCATTGGTAACACCGTTCCGTGACGATGGGGGCACGCACAGCAGTTCCCCATACGCGCATCAGTCCATACATTCTTCGTCCGCACATCTTCGTCCGCACGTCACGTTCTCTGCTCGTACGGCCCTTCCCCGCCGGTACGCACTTCCAGCCCCCCGCTGCCCACTGTTCACTTCCGCTCCCGAGGGGACAACGACATGCAGGCCGCGCCCGCCCACGCAGCCACGGTGACAGCCACCCGCGCCGCTTCCACCCTGCCCGCCACCCTCTCCGTACGGCCTCCGTCCGTCACCGGCGCCCTGCGGGCCCTGGAGGGGCTGCTGATGCGCCGCGGCCAGCGCACCGCACGGCGCAACGCCTGGACCGCGGTGCTGGAGGACCGCCGCCGGGCCAAGGACCGGCGCGAGGCGCAGCACGTGCTGGAGGCCGTGGCGGCCCCCGGTCCTCAGGCGACGTAAACTTCGCCTTATGGCGAGGAAGGCAACACCTGAGAAGCAGGCCGAGAAGCAGGCTGAGAAGCAGGGGCGACTGCAGCAGATCGTCCTGTCCTACAAGATGACGCGCGAGGCCGACCCGAAGGTCGGTCTGATCGTCGCCGGCGTGGGCATCGTGACCCTCGGTGTTCTGCTCGCCGTGGGCTTCGCGATCGGCCACCCCGTCTACCTGGGCATTCTCGGCGTCCTGCTGGCGTTCCTCGCGATGGCGATCGTCTTCGGGCAGCGCGCCCAGCGGGCCTACAACAGCAAGATCGAGGGCCAGGTGGGCGCCGCCGCCTCCATCCTGGAGCAGCAGATGGGCCGGAAGTGGACGACGACGTCCCCCGTCGCGTTCACCCGTGAGGGCGACATGGTCCACCGCGCGGTCAGCAAGGCCGGCATCGTGCTCATCGGCGAGGGCAACCCCGGCCGGGTCAAGGGCCTGCTGGCGGCCGAGAAGCGCAAGATGGCGCGCGTCGTGACGGACGTCCCGGTGCACGACTTCATCATCGGCAACGCCGAGGGTCAGCTGCCGCTGAAGAAGATGCGCATGACGCTGGCGAAGCTGCCGCAGGTGGTCCCGGGTGACAAGGTCACGGCGACCACCGACCGGCTGCGGGCGCTGGGCGACCCGATGAAGAACATGCCGATCCCGAAGGGCCCGCTGCCCAAGGGCGCGCGGATGCCGAAGGGCCGCTGAGGAAGCGGAGCGAGCATGCACATGAGGGCGGGGCCGGAATCTGATTCCGGCCCCGCCCTCGTTTGCGCCGGGTGGGCTTGCGTCGGGTGGGCTTGCGCCTGGTGGGTCTGCGGCGTCAGACCCGCACCTGCACGGCGCGGGCGAGGCGGTCGTGGAGCCCGCGGGTGTCGCGGTCCCAGATGACGGCCGGGATGACGACGGCGAGGAGTACGCTGCGGAAGAGGACGCGGGGCAGGGAGAGCCGTCCTCCGCCCTCGGCGACGACCCGCAGCCCGAGGAGGCGCTTCCCCGGGGTGCAGCCGATCGTACCGACAGTGACGACACTGAGTACGAAGAAGATCAGCAGGGCCCAGTTGCCCGCCGCCTGGGGCTTGCCGTCCGCGAGGAAGGCGTAGGCGATGAGCATGCACAGCGCCCAGTCGATGAAGATAGCGCCGAAGCGCCGGCCGAGCGGGGCGATGGAGCCGGGCCCGTCCGCCGGGAGCCCGAGGCGCTCGCCCCGGTGCCCGAAGTCGACGCCCATCTCCTCGGCGGCCGCGCGCGGGCCGGAGAGCCACGAGCCGATTGCTTGCCTGTTGTCCACCCGTCCACGGTACTGCGCCCACATTCGTACCCCCCGGCCCGGGGGTCGCCCGCCCGTGTTCCGTGCCGTCTCCCGCTCCCTTCCCCGTGCGTGTTTCACGGCACATCCGGGCCGCACCCCGGTTAACCTCGGCGAAACAAATGGGTCATGCCCGGGAAATCCCGTCTCTCTAGGGTCGGCCGCAGCGCGCCAGTGCGATACGGACCGCGCCACCGAAGCAATCCCCGACCGCGTGCGGCCGGGCTAGGAGGAGTTGGATGTTCCAGAACGCCGACGAGGCCAAGAAGTTCATCTCGGATGAGGACGTCAAGTTCGTCGACGTCCGATTCTGCGACCTGCCTGGCGTGATGCAGCACTTCACGATCCCGGCCGCGGCCTTCGACCCGGACGACGAGCTGGCCTTCGACGGCTCCTCCATCCGCGGCTTCCAGGCCATCCACGAGTCCGACATGGCTCTGCGCGCGGACCTGTCCACGGCCCGGATGGACCCGTTCCGCCGGGACAAGACGCTCAACATCAACTTCTTTATCCACGACCCGATCACGGGTGAGCAGTACAGCCGCGACCCGCGCAACATCGCCAAGAAGGCCGAGGCCTACCTCGCCTCCACCGGCATCGCGGACACCGCGTACTTCGGCCCGGAGGCGGAGTTCTACGTCTTCGACAGCGTGCGCTTCAACACCGCCGCGAACGAGTCCTTCTACCACATCGACTCCGAGGCCGGCGCCTGGAACACCGGTGCGGTCGAGGACAACCGCGGTTACAAGGTCCGTTACAAGGGCGGCTACTTCCCGGCCCCGCCGGTCGACCACTTCGCCGACCTGCGCGCCGAGATCTCCCTGGAGCTGGACAAGGCCGGCCTGCAGGTCGAGCGCCAGCACCACGAGGTCGGCACCGCCGGCCAGGCCGAGATCAACTACAAGTTCAACACGCTGCTCGCCGCCGCCGACGACCTGATGCTCTTCAAGTACATCGTGAAGAACGTCGCCTGGCGCAACGGCAAGACCGCGACCTTCATGCCCAAGCCGATCTTCGGCGACAACGGCTCCGGCATGCACGTCCACCAGTCCCTGTGGAACGGCGGCGAGCCCCTCTTCTACGACGAGCAGGGCTACGCCGGCCTCTCGGACACCGCCCGCTACTACATCGGCGGCATCCTCAAGCACGCCCCGTCGCTGCTGGCCTTCACCAACCCGACGGTGAACTCCTACCACCGCCTGGTCCCCGGCTTCGAGGCCCCGGTCAACCTGGTCTACTCCCAGCGCAACCGCTCCGCCGCGATGCGCATCCCGATCACGGGCTCCAACCCGAAGGCCAAGCGCGTCGAGTTCCGCGCCCCGGACCCGTCCTCGAACCCGTACCTCGCCTTCTCGGCCCTCCTCCTGGCCGGCCTCGACGGCGTCAAGAACAAGATCGAGCCCGCCGAGCCGATCGACAAGGACCTCTACGAGCTCGCCCCCGACGAGCACGCGAACGTCCCCCAGGTCCCGACCTCCCTCCCGGCCGTCCTCGACGCCCTGGAGCAGGACAACGAGTACCTCCAGGCCGGCGGCGTCTTCACCTCCGACCTGATCGAGACCTGGATCGACTACAAGCGCACCAACGAGATCGCCCCGATCCAGCTGCGCCCGCACCCGCACGAGTTCGAGATGTACTTCGACATCTAAGAACCCCCACGGGTCAGAGCGGATTCCGCCGGCCGTGCCCTTCCTTTCCGGGAGGGCACGGCCGGCGGTCTTTTCGTCTCACCCCGTCGCGTCAGCGCGTGGTGTAGCCGCCGTTGATGAAGAGGGTCTGGCCGTTGAGCCACCAGCCGTCCGTCAGCAGGAACTTCACGTACGGGACGATGTCCTCGATCTTGGTGAGGTCGCCGTTCATGGACGAGGACTTGTGGTACGCGACGGAGTCGTCCGTTTCGGCCGGGTAGAAGAACGAGGTGTCCATCGGGCCGGGGGCGATGTTGTTCACCGAGATGTTCCGGCCGAAGAGCTCTTTGGAGAGGGCACGGGTGAAGTGTTCGACGGGGGCCTTGCTGCCGGCGTAGACGGAGTAGAGGCCGGTGTAGGCGGCGAGCAGGGAGGTCACGATGGTGACGATGGAGCCGTCGCGCTCGATGCGCTTGGCGGCCTCGCGCATCATGAAGTAGGCCGCCTTGGTGTTGACGGCGAACATCTTGTCGAACTCCTCCTCCGACGTCTCGGTCATCGGCTTCTTGATGACCATGCCGGCGGTGTTCACCATGTGGTCGACCCGGCCGAACGCCCGCACCGCCGCGTCGAAGAGCTTCTCCACCTCGGCGACCTTCGTCAGGTCGCCCTGGTGGGAGACGGCGTCGCCGCCGGCCTTCTGCACGTCGGCGACGGTCTGCTCCGCCTTGTCGCGCGAGGAGTCGCTGTTGTAGTGGACGACGACCTTGGCGCCGTCCGCGGCGACCTCGCGGGCGATGAGGCCGCCGAGGTTCTTGGAGGCGCCGCCGATGACGACGACCTTGTCCTTGAGCGTACGAGCAGGCATGGGCCTCTCCCAGTGACGACATGACGCCCCTCTTGCCACGTTATGGGCAAGCCAGGGGGTTCGCATGCGGGCACGGCACGGGGAGAGGCCCGCCCCTTCCTTCGGCGGTGCTGTCAGTCAGCGCTGCTGTCAGTAGTTCGCGGCGTCGTGGATCAGGGAGCGCACCGCCCGGCACGTCGTGGCGGAGGGCTCGTGGACCCCGATGCGGACCGCCGTGGCCCGTATCCGGCGGTTGTTCGCCTGCTCCGGGCGGTAGACCCCGGAGTGCAGGAGGGCGATCGCGAGGCGCATCGCCTTCAGCTGGCGGTTGTGGGCTTCGTACCAGCCGCGCGGGCGGCCCGCGGGCATGGGCTTCTTCGGCAGCGTGGCAAGGCTCGGGAGATCGGGAAGAGTGGGTGCTGCTACGGCCATCGGCGTTCCTCCTGAGGGGGGTTCACAGCCTCTCTCGTATACCTTCGATTTTACCGCCCCCCACTGACAATCGCCCCAGCTCAGACGGGATTTGACGGGGGCAGGCGGTACGGTGTGGGGCATGGAGATCTGGATCAATCCCGCCTGTTCGAAGTGCCGCAGCGCCATCGGCCTGCTCGACGCCGAAGGGGCCGGTTACACCGTGCGCCGCTATCTGGACGACGTCCCCGGCGAGGACGAGCTGCGTGCGCTGCTCGGCCGGCTCGGCCTGGAGCCGTGGGACATCACGCGCACCCAGGAGGCGGCGGCGAAGGAGCTCGGCGTCAAGGACTGGCCGCGCGACGCGGGCGCGCGCGAGCGGTGGATCAAGGCCCTGGCCGAGCACCCGAAGCTCATCCAGCGGCCGATCATCACCGCCGACGACGGCACGGCGGTCGTGGCGCGTACGGACGAGGCCGTACGGGAGGCCCTGGCGCGGTCGCAGCCCGCCGCAGGCTGACCACCCTCCGCGGGCCGACCACCCTCCGCAGGCTGACCACCCGCCGCGGGCCGACCGTACGTCCCGGCCGGCCGTACGTCCCACAAGGCCCACCGGGCATCCGGCCGCCCCCGGCGGTATAACGGGTGGTGTGGCACGCCGCTCCGCCGAGGAGGGGCCCATGAAACCCGGCTACCTGCCCATCGAGGACCACGGGATCATCGGCGATCTGCACACCGTGGCGCTCGTCGGGGTGGACGGCACGATCGACTGGTGCTGCCTGCCCCGCTTCGACGCGCCCTCCGTCTTCGGGTCCCTGCTCGACGCCGATCGCGGCGGGTCGTTCTCCGTCACGGTGCACGACGCGGAGCGCACCAAGCAGATGTACATGCCCGACTCGAACGTCCTGCTGACCCGGTTCCTCGGCCAGGACTCGGTGGCCGAGCTGTACGACTTCATGGTGCCCGACCACCCGTCCTGCCCGGCCTCGGGCACCCGCCAGATCGTGCGCGAGGTGCGCGTGCTGCGCGGCCGGGCGGTGATCGACGTGTGCTGCCGGCCCGCCTTCGACTACGGCCGCGCCCCCCACACGGTCACCCCGGTGCGGGGTGCGGGCGTGGTCTTCGCGGGCCCGGCCGGCTTCCTCGTGCTGCGCTCGTCCGTGCCGCTGGAGCCCGGCGAGGACGGCTCCGCACGCGCGACGGTGACGCTGGAGCCCGGCCAGTCGCTGGAGCTCGCCGCGCAGTGGGACGGGGCGGGGGCCGTGCGGGAGGGCGTGGTGCGCCCGCTCGACTGCGCGGAGGCCACCCGGCTGCTGGACAAGACGCTGCAGTACTGGGACGGCTGGCTGCGGCAGTCGCAGTACCGGGGCCGCTACCGCGAGGTGGTCGAGCGCTCGGCGCTGGCCCTGAAGCTGCTGGTCTACCAGCCCACCGGCGCCCTGGTCGCCGCGGCGACCACCTCCCTGCCCGAGGCCCCGGGCGGCGGCCGGAACTGGGACTACCGCTACACCTGGGTCCGCGACGCCGCCTTCACGCTCTACGCGCTGATGCGGCTGGGCTTCACGGAGGAGGCCGCCGCGTTCATCGACTGGCTCCACCAGCGCTGCGCGCAGGCCCCGCCCGGCACCGGGCTGCAGGTGCTGTACGGCATCGACGGCCGCCCCGACCTGCCCGAGACGGTCCTGGAGCACTTCTGCGGCTACAACGGCGCGCGCCCGGTCCGGATCGGCAACGCCGCGGCCGGCCAGACCCAGCTCGACATCCACGGCGAGCTCATGGACTCCGTCTACCTGTACAACAAGCACGCCGAGCCGATCTCGTACGAGCTGTGGGAGGCGCTCGCCCGCCAGCTCGACTGGCTGCAGAAGAACTGGGAGGAGCCCGACGACGGGATCTGGGAGACCCGCGGCGGCCGGCAGCGCTTCACGTACTCCGCGCTGATGACCTGGGTCGCCTTCGAGCGGGCCATGCGCATCGCGCGCCACCGCGGCATGCCGGCCCCCGTCGAGCAGTGGCGGGACACGGCGGCGGCCGCGTACCGGTTCGTGCAGGACCGCTGCTGGTCGCCGGAGGTCGGCGCGTACTGCCAGTACCCGGACAGCCCGACGCTGGACGCGTCGCTGCTGGTGATGCCGCTGGTGAAGTTCTCCGGGCCCAAGGACCCGCGGTTCCTGTCCACGGTGCGGCGCATCGAGGAGGAGCTGGTCAGCGACAGCCTGGTGCACCGCTACCGGACGGACGGCAGCGACGGCCTGGACGGCGGCGAGGGAACGTTCAACCTGTGCTCGTTCTGGTACGTCGAGGCGCTCGCCCGCTCGGGGCGGATCGGCGAGGCCCGCTACGTCTTCGAGAAGATGATCACGCATGCGAACCACCTGGGCCTCTACGCCGAGGAGATCGGGCCCGCGGGCGAGGCGCTCGGGAACTTCCCGCAGGCGTTCACCCACCTCGCGCTGATCAGCGCCGCCACGAACCTGGACCGCGCCCTGGCCACGCACCACGGGCCGGCGGCGCGGCACTGGCACACCGGCTGAGCGGCGTCCGGACGCTGTGCTGAGCCGCGTCCGGGCGCTGTCAGATGCGCATCAGCCGTCAGATGTGCATCAGCCGCCTCTCCAGGGCCTTCGGATCGGCTCTCCACTCCCGTCCGATCTCGGCCGCGAACGCGTCCGGGAAGATGTCCTCCTCCCCCGCTTCCAGGCCGTCGATCACGGCGGCTGCCACCTCGGCGGCGGACGTTCGCGGGAACTCCCCCAGCGCGGGCTCGCAGCGGACCGCGTAGTCGAACATGTCCGTCTCGACGGGCCCGGGGAAGACGGCGTGGACCGTGATGCCCCGCGGGGCGAGGTCCGCCCGTACGGCCTGGGTCATCAGGTGCAGCGCGGCCTTCGAGGCCGGGTAGCCGCCGAGCGAAGGGGTGCCGGCGAAGGCGCCGATGCTGATGACGTTGGCGACGGCCCCGCCGCCGTTGCGCTCCACGACGGGCGCGAAGGCCCGCAGGACGCGCAGGGTGCCCAGGTAGTTGGTGCGCATCACGTCCTCGACGACGCCGAGGTCCATGTCGAGAAGGTGGCCCATCCCGTGCGTGCCGGCGTTGTTCACGAGCAGGGTGACGTCGGACGCCGCTGCGGCCGCGGCTTCGACGGTGGCGGGGTCGGTGAGGTCCAGCGCCAGCGGAACCACGCGGTCCGGGGCTTCGGCCACGACCGGTTCCAGGGCGGCCGTGTTCCGCGCGGCGGCGTGGACGCGGCGGGCGCCGCGCGCCAGGAACGCGGAGACGAACGCCCGCCCGATGCCGCGGTTGGCACCGGTCACGAGCACGGTGGAGCCTTCGATGCGCACAGGGGCGTTCCTTTCCGGAGAACCGTTCACCTCAGCGGCAGCCCGAACAGCTCTTCCAGCTTCTTCACCGTCTCCGCCGGTTCGGCGTCCAGGACGGTGGTCATGCCGAGGTCCTGGGCGGGCGGCAGATTGCGGGCCGAGTCGTCCACGAAGACACAGGCCTCGGCGGGCAGGTTCAGCTTCTTCAGGATGAGCGGGTAGATCGCGGGCTCCGGCTTGCGGACGCCGTGGTCGCCCGACAGCACCACCGCGTCGTACAGGGTGTCGAAGCCGTAGCCGCGGTAGGGGTCGTAGGGGCCGGAGCCGAGGCTGTTGGACAGGATGCCCACCTTCACGCCCGCGCGGCGGGCCGCCTGCCCCGCCGCGAGCATCAGCGGCTCGGGGCGGAGGCCGGCGAGGACCCGGCCGATCAGGTTCTCGGGGGCGACGCCGAGCAGGGCGGCGGTGCGTTCGTTCCACTCCGACTGGGCGATCCGGCCGAGCTCCAGCTGCGCGTAGATCTCGCGCCCTTCCGGGTCCGTGGAGATGACCTTGAGGAACGCGTCGGGCGCGAGGCCCTCGCGCAGGCAGAACGCCCGGGTGCAGTCGGCGATCGGGGTGGTCAGGACACCGCCGAAATCGAGCACGAGACCCTGGCGCAGGGGCGGGGGCATGAGAACTCCTCACGGTGGTCGGTCACCGCATCTCTTCCACTCTTCCAACGCACTCAACGACTCATGCGCGGTCGCGACACGAAGTCGACTCCCCGCGTAGGGGAATTGATCACCGTAAGGATGTCGGGAAGTAACAGTGGCTGATTTGATGTGGCAATGCCGACCCTGAAGCCCGCGCTCACGATCACGCTCGCCGCCGTCGCGTTCGCCGCTGCGGTGCCGCAAACGGCCGCCCAAGCCGCCACGAGCGCCGATGTTCCGGAATTGAAGGTGCTCACGTACAACACCTTCCTCATGAGCAAGAACCTGTACCCCAACTGGGGGCAGGACCACCGCGCCCGGGAGATACCCGCCGCCGGATTCTTCCGGGGAAACGACGTCGTCGTCCTGCAGGAGGCGTTCGACAACGGCGCCTCGGACGCGCTGAAGGCGAATGCGGCCGGCGCGTACCCCTACCAGACGCCGGTCGTCGGCCGCGGCAAGGACGGCTGGGACGCCACGAGCGGGAACTACTCCTCCACCACTCCGGAGGACGGCGGGGTGACGGTCCTCAGCAAGTGGCCGGTCGTCCGCAAGGAACAGGTGATATTCAACGACGCGTGCGGTGCGGACTGGTGGTCCAACAAGGGATTCGCCTACGTCGTGCTGAACGTGAACGGCGCGAAGGTGCACGTGGTGGGCACGCACGCGCAGTCGACCGAC
This sequence comes from Streptosporangium nondiastaticum, assembly GCF_003011965.1. GTDB lineage: Bacteria > Actinomycetota > Actinomycetes > Streptomycetales > Streptomycetaceae > Streptomyces > Streptomyces nondiastaticus. Next base: position 44,541 of record NZ_PXWG01000028.1, on the reverse strand, counting down.
AGCGGCTGCGCGGCGGGCGAGGCCGCGGCCGACCGCGCGAAGCAGTTCCGCCAGATCGGCGCTTTCCTGGACGCGAAGAACATTCCCGCGAACGAGCAGGTCATGGTCGCCGGTGACCTGAATGTGGACGCGCACGGCAGCGAATACGCCGCCATGCTCGCGAATGCCGGTCTCGCGCCGGCGACGGAGCGCAACGGGCACCCGTACTCCTTCGACACGAAGGAGAACTCGATCGCGGCCTACCGCTATCCGACGGACGGGCGCGAGGACCTCGACTACGTCCTGCACCGCAACGGCCACGCCCGCCCGGCGTCCTGGAAGAACACGGTCGTCAAGGAGACGTCCGCGCCGTGGACGGTCTCCAGCTGGGGCAAGGACTACACGTACACCAACCTCAGCGACCACTACCCGGTCGTCGCCGGGAATTCCTGAGCCGGCCGGCGCGGACCGGCCTAGGGTGTGGCGCATGGACGCACCCGAACCGCCGCCCGCGCCCCGCCGGTATCCGCCCAAGCCCCGGCCCGGCGACCGCGTAGCGGTCATCTCGCCGTCGTCGGGGCTGCCGGGCCTCTTCCCCCGTCCGTACGAACTCGGGCTGCGGCGGCTGGAGTCGGAATTCGGGCTGGTTCCGGTGGAATACCCGGCGACGCGGAAAATGGGGGCGAGCCCCGCCGAGCGGGCCGCCGATCTGCACGCGGCATTCGCCGATCCGGACATCAAGGCGGTGTTCGCCAGCATCGGCGGCGACGACCAGATCACGGTGCTGCCGCACCTCGACCGGGAACTGGTCCGGGCGCATCCCAAGCCGTTCTTCGGCTACAGCGACAACACCGCCCTGCTGGCCTGGCTGTGGAACGCGGGAATCACCGGATTCCACGGCGCGAGCGTGATGGTGGAGCTGGGCCGGCCCGGTGCGCTGCACCCGCGGACGGCGGAGTCGCTGCGGGCCGCGCTGTTCTCCTCCGGTCCGTACGAACTGACCGCGCCGGGCGCCTCCAACGACGTCGACCGGCCCTGGGACGACCCGGCGACCTTCGCGAGCGAGCCCGTGCTCGCGCCCTGCGACGACTGGTCGTGGCGCCGTCCCGGCCGCGCCGCGGTGGAGGGCGCCGCGTGGGGCGGCAACCTCGAAGTGCTGTCGTGGCTGCTGATGGCCGACCGGGAGATCGGGCCGCCGGAGGCGTACGCGGGCTGCGTGCTGTTCCTGGAGACCTCGGAGGAGCTGCCGCCGGCCGAGGAGGTCTTCCGCGTCCTGCGCTGCATGGGCGAGCGGGGGCTGTTGCGGCAGTTCTCCGCGCTGCTGATGGGGCGGGCGAAGTCGTGGTCCTTCCAGCGGCCGCTGGGCCGGGAGGACGCGGTGGCGTACCGGCGGGCGCAGCGGGAGGCGGTGGAGCGCGCGCTGGACGCGTACGCGCCGGAGATGCCCGCGGTGTTCGACGTGGATCTCGGGCACACGGATCCGCAGCTGGTGATCCCGTACGGGGGTGTGGTGCGGGTGGACGGTCCGGCGCGGCGGATCACCGTCACGTACTGACCGTTCACCGCCACGTCCTGACCGCCACGTCCTGACCGTCGCGTACGGGCCCGGGCGAGCGGTTGTCAGTGGGGGGTGCCAGGATTCTTCCTACGCGGGTCGCCGACCGGGGGACGGCCCACCAGCGAGGGGGATCCATGGTGTCATCGACGCTGCCCATCACCGTCAACACCGAGTCCGGCGAGGTCCGTTCGCCCGTCAGCGCCGGGGAGCTGGCGGAGATCATCGCCCGGCTGGGCGGGGAGGGCGACCGGTTCGCGATCGCCGAGCGCGCGGAGCGGCCGGAGGACGCCGGGGACGAGGGCGAGGGCGACCACTACATACAGACCTGGCACGAGGCCGACGGGCCGTACGAGGTGGAGTACCGCGAGGGCACGGCCGAGCGGCACTTCGGGGTGCGGATGGAGAGCGCCGCCGAGGTGACGGCCGTGTTCGCGGCGTGGGCGCGGGGCGAGGAGGGCTGGGCGGACGGGTACGCGTGGGAGCGGGTCCGGTTTCCGGCGGAGGAGGAGCCCGGCTCCGGCTCTGCTCCTGAGCCGGCGGCGGAGGCCGGGGCGCAGGGGCAGTCATGAGGGGCAGGCGTGAGGCGTAGGCGTGAGGCGTAGGTCTGAGGCGTAGGTCTGAGGCGTAGACCTGATCGCGCCGGATGATCGCGTGCGGGCCCGGCGCGGCCGGGGAGGCCACCGGGGGCCGGGCCGGGCCGCCCGCCCGCCTCCGATTTCCGGAGTTAATTACTCCGCATTTTCCGGGCCCCGCACGGGTGGCGGGCGTCACGCCAAGGTTCCGTATCCGCCCGCACCCGCAGTCTGCTGTCCCGTCGCAGGTCATGCTTCAATAGGGGCATGGCCAGCTTCCAGAACACCGCGACGGGTCGCTTCGACCTCGAGCCCTTCTGGCCTTCCCGTCAGCACGACGACTTCGACCGAGTGTGTTGCCGCGCGACTTCCGCGCAGGCCCTCTCCTCCCGCTGACCCCCACGTCGAAGTCAGCCGCCGGTCCCCGGTCCCGGCCAACGGCCCCGCGCACACGCACGTCCCCTCGACGGTCTCTCGCGCGAAAGAGCTGAGCTCTCCATGACGAACCTCCGTACCCTCACCGTGCCCGCCCCGTCCGCCGCGGCCACCGCCACCGCCACGGCCGCCTCCCCCGCCCCGCACGCCACGGCGCATCCCCCGCACGCCGCCCACCCCTCGCATACCGTGCACCGCCACCGCCTCCGGGCCGTCTCGCCGGACGAGGTGCCGCCGGTCGCCGAGCTGCTGCACTCCGGCGCGGCCACCTGGATGCCGGCGCCCCAGCACACCGTGCCGTCGCTGCCCGGCCAGCCGCCGATGATCGGCTATCTGGTGCTCGTCCCGGCGGAGCAGCAGGCCCCCGAGTCCGCGCCCGCCGCCACCCACGGGGACGCGCTGGTGAGCATCGACCCGGAGCAGCGCACGGCCAGCGTGGCCGGGCGCCCGCTCGACCTCACGTACCTGGAGTTCGAGCTGCTGGCCCACCTGGTCGCGCACCCCCACCGGGTGCACACGCGCGACCAGTTGGTGACGACCGTGTGGGGCTACGGTCACGTGGGCGACGGCCGGACCGTGGACGTCCACGTGGCCCGGCTGCGCCGCAAGATGGGCGCCGAGCACCGCGCGTCGATCGTGACCGTCCGCCGGGTCGGCTACAAGTACGCGCCGCCGGCCGGCTACTGATCTGTTCGCCGCCGCCGAATCCCTGCGGCGAGAGCAAACGCCGAGGTCAGAGGGTGGGGCTAGGTACACCATGGCCGGGGCGGCACCCCCCGTGACGATCATGCCGAGGTCGTCCACACTGGTTCCCGGGCCCGAGAGGCGGGCCCGGGAGCACAGCACCAGGGGGAACACCGGATGAAGAAGATCAGCAACGCACTGCTGACGGCAGCGCGCGGCCTATGGCTGGCGATCTTCGGCATGGCGACGTCGATCCTGCTGTTCGTGCTGACCGTGCTCTCGGTCGCGTTCACGCTGCTGGGGATCGGCCTGTTCACCACCCCCGTGGCCGTGGGGGCCCTCCGGGCCCACGCCTCGCTGCGCCGCCGCCAGGCGAAGGCGTGGACGGGCGTGGAGATCCCCGAGCCGTACCGTCCGCTGCCCGCCCGGCGCCCCGGCCTCGCGGGCCAGGTGGAGCAGTGCGCGGCCCTGCTCAAGGACCCCGCCACCTGGCGCGACCTGCTGTGGCTGCTGGTGGACGCGACGGCCGGCACGGTGCTGGCGCTGCTCGCACCGGCCCTCGTGCTCTACCTTCCGTGGGGGATCGTGCTGGCCCTCGGCGTCTGGGAGCCGATCGACCGGGCGGGCGGAGGCCTGTGGTTCACCTTCGTCCACATCACCGACCAGTCCACCGCGAACCTGGCGGCCGCGCTCGGCGTGGTCTGGGGCGTCGTGGGCGCCTTCGTGGCCCGGCCGCTGCTGCGCACGGACTTCCTGCTGGCGAAGCAGCTGCTCGCGCCGGGCCCGGCCACGGCCCGGGAGCTGGAGCTGGCCCGGCGCGTGGACCGGCTGACCGAGTCCCGGCACGACGCGGTGGACGGCTCCGCGGCCGAGCTGCGCCGCATCGAGCGCGACCTGCACGACGGGGCGCAGGCCCGCCTGGTCGCCATGGGCATGAGCCTGGGCACGATCGAGGCGTTGATCGAGAAGGATCCGGCCCGGGCCAAGAAGCTCGTCGCCGCGGCCCGCGCCGACTCCGCCGAGGCCCTGACCGAGCTGCGCGACCTGGTACGGGGCATCCATCCGCCGGTGCTCGCCGAGCGCGGCCTGGGCGACGCCCTGCGGGCCCTGGCGCTGCGGATGCCGCTGCCCGTCGAGGTGGACGTCGAGCTGGCGGGCCGGGCGGAGGAGCCGGTCGAGACGGCGGCGTACTTCGCGGTGAGCGAGGTGCTCACCAATGCCGCCAAGCACTCGGGGGCCCGGCAGGTGTGGCTCGACGTGCACCACGCGGACGGCATGCTGCGGATCGCCGTGACGGACGACGGCCGCGGCGGGGCGGCCGCGACGGCGGACGGCCGCGGCGGGGCGGGGCGGCCGGCGGGCTCCGGGCTCGCGGGCATCGAGCGGCGCATCGGCACGCTGGACGGCGTCCTGGCCGTGAGCAGCCCCGTGGGCGGTCCCACCATGATCACGATGGAGATCCCCTGCACTGTGCGCTGACGTTCGCGTCGGCGACGATGAGGGGCGATGGGGGACGATGAGGGCTGTCCCCACCTGAACCGCAGACGCTGGAGTGCCCGTTGCGCGTTGTGCTCGCCGAAGACCTGTTCCTGCTGAGGGACGGCCTGGTCCGGCTGCTGGAGGCGTACGACTTCGAGATCGCGGCGGCGGTGGAGAGCGGCCCCGAGCTGTCCCGGGCCCTCGCCGAGCTGCGGCCGGACGTGGCGGTGGTGGACGTACGGCTGCCGCCGTCGTTCACCGACGAGGGCCTGCAGTGCGCGCTCGCCGCGCGGCGGGAGACGCCGGGCCTGCCGGTGCTGGTGCTGTCCCAGCACGTGGAGCAGCTGTACGCGCGGGAGCTGCTCGCGGACGGCAGCGGTGGCGTCGGCTATCTGCTGAAGGACCGGGTCTTCGACGCCGACCAGTTCGTGGACGCGGTCCGCAGGGTCGCGGCGGGCGGCACGGCGATGGATCCGCAGGTCATCTCGCAGCTGCTGTCGCGCCGGTCGCAGGACCGGCCGATGGGCAGGCTGACGCCGCGCGAGCGCGAGGTGATCGAGCTGATGGCGCAGGGCCGGTCGAACGCGGCGATCGCCGCGCAGCTGCACGTGACCGAGCGGGCGGTGGCGAAGCACACGTCGAACATCTTCGGGAAGCTCGGGCTGCCGCCGTCCGACGACGACAACCGCCGTGTCCTCGCGGTGCTGGCGTATCTCGACCGGGGCTGACCGGCTCCGGGCCGAGGCTGACCCGCTCCCCAACAGGGCCGGCCAGGGCCGACCGGCCGACCGTCACCAGGGCTGACCGGCCGTCCCGCCCGCCGAGCGCGGCTGAACCCCGAGCGCGCCCCGTTGCTCCCTCTGGTGACGCCGGTTAACGTGCGCCGCGCACGCGTCCGTTGTCGCATTGAGCACAGTGGAGAGCGCCATGACCGATCTGCCGACCCGTCAGCCGACCGCTCAGCCGACCGATCAGCCAAGGCCGTCGAGACGCCTGCTGCTGGGAACCGCCGGTGCGCTCGGAGCCGGAGCCGCCCTCGCCGCCCACGCGCCGCCCGCCCGGGCCGCGGCCCGCCCGCCCTTCGACACCGCCCCCGCCGCAGCGGCCCTCGTGCGGCTCCTGGGCAAGGGGCACGCGGAGCAGTTCCGGCTGACCGCGCTCGCGGCCGCCGGGGGCGAGGACCGGTTCGAGGTGACCGGCCGCACGGGGCGGATCGAGGTCGCCGGCACGAGCCCGGCGGTGCTGCTGACGGGGGTGCACTGGTACCTCAGGTACACGTGCGGGGCGCACATCACCTGGGGCGCGCGCCACGTGGACCTGCCGCGCAGTCTGCCCGCCCCGGCCCGCCCGCTGAAACGATCCTCCAGGCTCCGGCACCGCTTCGCCCTCAACGACACCAACGACGGCTACACCTTCCCGTACGCCGACTGGGCCTACTGGGAGCGGATGATCGACATCCTGGCCCTGCACGGCTGCAACGAGGTCCTCGTCATAAGCGGGCACGAGGCGGTCTACCAGCGCGTCCTCCGCGACTTCGGCTACGGCGACGCCGAGGCCCGCGGCTGGCTGCCCGCCCCCTCCCACCAGCCGTGGTGGCTCCTGCAGAACCTCAGCGGCTACGGCGGCCCGCCCGGTCAGAAGCTGATCGACTCCCGCGCCGCCCTCGGCGCCCGGATCACGGCGCGGCTGCGCGAGCTGGGCATGGCGCCCGTGCTCCCCGGCTACTACGGCTCCGTGCCGGAGGGCTTCGCCGCGCGGAACGCCGACGCGCGCGTCGTCCCGCAGGGCACCTGGCACGGCTTCCGGCGCCCGGACTGGCTGGACCCGCGCTCCGGCGCGTTCGCCCGCGTCGCCGCCTCCTTCTACGGGCACCAGGCCGCCCTCCTCGGCACCGCGCGGCACTTCAAGATGGACCTGCTGCACGAGGGCGGCACCGCGGGCGACGTGCCCGTCGCGGCCGCCGCCCGGGCCGTCGAGCAGGCCCTGCGCACGGCGCATCCGGACGCGACGTGGGTGATCCTCGGTTGGGAGGACAATCCGCTGCCCGAGCTGCTCGGCGCCGTCGACCGCGGCCGGATGCTGATCGTCGACGGCGTCTCCGACCGCTTCTCGCGCGTCCCCGACCGCGAGAAGGAGTGGGGCGGCACCCCGTACGCGTTCGGCAGCATCCCCAACTACGGCGGGCGCACCACGCTCGGCGCCAAGACGCACGTGTGGGACGAGCGGTTCTTCGCGTGGCGCGACAAGCCGGGCAGCGCCCTGGCCGGCACGGCGTACATGCCGGAGGGGGCCGACCGCGACCCCGCCGCCTTCGAGTACTTCTCCGAGCTCGCGTGGCTGGAGGGCGCGCCCGACCGCGCGCAGTGGTTCGGCGCCTACGCGGCCTTCCGCTACGGCCGTGCGGACCGGGCGGCGCGGGAGGCGTGGACCGTGCTGGGGGACACCGCGTACCGGCAGAACGCCCCCGAGCGCAGCGACCCGCACGACAGCCTCTTCGCCGCCCGCCCGGACCTCGGGGCGGACCGCGCCGCCGAGTACGCGCCGAGCGCGCCCGCCTACGACCCCGTGCGCTTCGACGCCGCCCTCGGCGGGCTGCTCGGCGTCGCGGCGGGCCTGCGCGGCGCGGACACGTACCGCTACGACCTGGTCGACGTGGCCCGGCAGGCCCTCGCCCACCGCAGCCGGCAGCTCCTCCCCCAGCTCAAGGAGGCGTACGCGCGCAAGGACCGCGCCGCCTTCCGCGCGCTGTCCGCGCTGTGGCTGAAGCTGATGCGGCTCGCCGACGACGTCGCGGGCACGCACAAGGCCTTCATGCTCGGCCCCTGGACCGCGGCGGCCCGGGCGATGGGCTCCGACGCCGACGAGGCCGCCGAGCTGGAGCGCACCGCGCGCGTGCTCATCACCGTGTGGGGCGGGCGGAGCACGTCCGACGGCGGCAAGCTGCACGACTACGGGAGCCGCGACTGGCACGGCCTCGTCGGCGACTTCTACCTGCCGCGCTGGCGGCGCCGGCTGGAGGAGCTGGAGGACGCGCTGCGGGCCGGGCGGGCGCCGCGGTCCGTGGACTGGTTCGCGATAGAGGAGTTCTGGACGCGCGAGCGCACCGAGCACCCCGTGCGACCGGTGGGCGATCCGTACCGCACGGCGGTGCGCGTGCGGGACACGCTGGCCGCCGCGCCCTACCAGGGGGCGCTCACGTCCGCGCTCGACCCGGTGGCCGTCGCGCCCGGCGGCACGGCGGCACTCTCCGCCTCGCTCACGAACGTCAACGGCTTCCGCGCCACGGGCCGCGCCGACCTCGCCGTCTCGGGCCTGCCCGCCGAAGCGGAGGGCCCCTTGTCGGTGCCGCGGCTGGAGCCCGGCGCCACGCTGGCGGCCCGCTGGCGCGTCACCGCCCCCGCGGGGCCCCTGCAACGGCCGCTGGTGCCGCTGCCGTACGAGGTGAGCGCGCGCTACGGGCCGCAGGGCGAGGAGCCGGTGCGGGCCGTGCGCGCGGGAACGCTGTTCCTGGCCGGGCCGCTGGCGGACGGCTGGCGGACGGTCACCAACAACGCCGCCGTCTTCGGGCAGTTGGGTGAGGACCGCTTCGCGATCGACGGCTCCGGCGACGACCTGTGGAAGCGGACCGAGGAGTTCGGCGCGGTGTACCGGGCGGGGGCGCTGGGCGCCGGCGCGGCCGCCGTCGTGCGGGTCCTCAGCCAGACCGACACCAATGGCTGGGCCCGCGCGGGCGTCATCGCGCGGAACGCGCTCGGCACGCGGGGGTCGGCGGGGGCGGTGAACCTCGCGCTGACGCCCGGGCAGGGCGTCGTCCTGTCGTACGACGCGAACGGCGACGGCCTGTTCGACGCCTACCGGCAGGTGGCCGGCGTCCATGCCCCGGTCTCCCTGCGGCTGACGCGCACGGGGCCCGACGTGTTCACCGCGGAGTACGCAACGGACGGCACGACGTGGCTGCCGGTCGCCACGGCGAGGGTGCCGGGGGCGGCCGCGTCCCAGGACGTGGGCCTGTTCCTGACCGCGGGGAACGACGGTACCGGGGCGCGGGGGCTGGCTCAGTTTGCCGACTGGTCGGTACGAGGGTAGGCCGGTCCGGCACCGCCGGATTCCACCGTCGTGGTTGCGCGCCGTCGCGGCGGGAGTTTTCGCCGGGCGAGCGGCCGAAAGGCCTGGCCTCCCCTGGTGCGGGGCCCCGCGGGCGCGGGCTTCGGCTCTGTTGGGCACAATAACGGTAGATAAACGGCAAATATCTGATCGATATCAGACACGCTGTGCGCTACAGACACAGGAGACGCCCGCATGCCGCAGTTCGACGCCTCGACCATCATCAACCTCCGTGACCTCGGAGGCATCGCGCTGACCGGCGACTCCGCCGTCCGCCCCGGCCTGCTGCTGCGCTCGGGCCAGCTCGACCGGCTCGACCCCGCCGCCGACCCGGCGGTCGCCGCCCTCGGCATCCACACGGTCGTCGACCTGCGTACCGAGCACGAACGGGACGAGCGGCCCGACCAGGTCCCGGACGGCGCCCGGCTGATCGTCGCGGACGTGATGGCCGACAGCGCGGCGGCCCGCGCCGCCGCCTCGGGCGACGACGTGCCCGCCAGGCTCGACTCCGTGCTGGGCAGCCCCGCCGTCGCCGAGGAGCACCTGGGCGGCGGCAAGGCCGAGAAGCTGCTCTGCGACTCGTACCGCTCCTTCGTCACCTCGGAATCGGCTTGTTCCGCCTACGGCCGCCTGCTGTCGGCGCTCGCCGAGCCGGACTGCGGCCCGCTGCTGTTCCACTGCACGGCCGGCAAGGACCGCACGGGCTGGGCGGCCGCCGTGATCCTGCTGCTCCTGGGCGCGGACGAGGAAACGGTCCGCGCCGAGTACCTCGCGGTGAACCCGGCGGTACGAGCCGCCTTCGCCCCGCTCATCGACCGGTTCACCGCGGCGGGCGGCGACCCGGAGATCGCCGACGCGATCCTCGGCGTGCGCCCGGCCTACCTCACGGCGGCGCTGGAGGAGATGGAGCGCACCTACGGCGGGGTGGAGGCGTACGTCCGCGACGGCCTCGGCATCCCCGACGACGCCGTCGACCGCATCCGGGCGCGCTGCGTCGCCTGACGCGCACCCCGAGCGGCGGGACGGGGGGCGCGCAGGGGTGAGGTGACCATCTCACCATTCACTCGTTCTATGGATCGTGGAGCAGCAAGCGACAGCCCCCCGCCCCCTCCCCGGCCCCGTCGACGTCGAGCAGGCCGAGGCCGCGCTCATCGAGCACTACCCGCGCCTGGTGCGCCTCGGGTATCTCGTCCTGCCGCCGTCGCTGGGCCGCAACCGCCGCGTGCTGACCGCGCACGCCCTCGTCCAGCGGGCCCTGCCCCGCAACCGCGTCGCGGCGGACGAGCAGGCCGGGCTCCCGGTGCCGGCGCCGCGCGGGCCCGGCGGCTCCCCCGTCGACCCCGGCTACGCCTACGTGCGGCTGCGGGTGCTGCGGTCGGCGCTGGAGGCCGGCCGGCCGCGCGGGCGCTGGCAGTTGCCGCGTCCGGGCCAGCTGCCGCCACTGCTGCCGCAGGTGTGGGGACTGCGGCTGTTCCCCCGCTCGGGCGGTGCCGACGAGCTCGCCCTGGACCAGGCGCTGGCCGCCCTGTCCGGCCCCGGCCGCGCGGCGTACGTGCTGCGCGCCCTGGAGGTGCCCGCGGACCGCGACGTCCGGCAGGTGCTGGCCGCGGCGGGCGTCGAGGACCCGGGGGCGGCGGTGCTCGAAGCGGACGGGCTGCGCACCCCGGCGGGCAGCCGGGACGGCTCGCTGCTGGAGTCCATGGAGTTCGACCCCTGTTCCCTGCAGGCCCGGCCCACGGACCTGATGCGCCGCCGGCACCACACCCGGGCCGCGCTGGCGGCCGCCGCGGCGGCCGCGGTGTGCGGGATCCTCGTCGCCCTGCCCGGCGACGGCTGGGGCCCTGACGGCGCCGCCGCCCCGCCCTACGCGCAGAACGCCGCGGCGCAGCAGGCCCTCGACCCGGCCAAGCTGACGAAGGCGGCGCCCGGCGCCTGGAAGACCGCCGACCGCCCCGGCTTCGCCGCGTGGCCCGCCCGCGGCAACCGCCTCGGCGACGAGGAGCTGCTGCACCGCGCGCTCGCCGTGTGGGCGCGCCCCGGCCGCTCGGTCCAGGTCACGGCCACCCCCGGCACCCCCTCCGGACCGGCCGCCGGCCCGCCCCAGCTGCTGTTCGCGGGCGAGGTCGGGCAGGCCGCGGTGGTGCTGCTCCACGACGGTCTGCGCGTCGTGCGCTACGCCGAGTCGAAGGACGGCGACACCGCCGCGGCGGCCCTGGACTTCGCCCGGGCCGATGCCGCGGACGCCGGCACCGCGACGGCCCTCGTCGTGGGCCGCGCCGACAACAACGTCCGCTATCTGACCGCCCCTTGGGTGGACGACGTCTCCGTGCGCGACCTCCTCAAGCCCGGTGACGCCCCGATCCCGCTGCACCGCGACAAGGACGGCGTGACCGACCCGACGCCCAGCCCGGCCCCCGGCAACGACTGCAACGGCTGGCCCGCCCTGCAGATGGGCGGCCACCTCGTCACCGACCTCGGCGAGCTGGCCCCCGCCCTCCTCACCACGGGCTCCCCCGCCACCGGCCACGACGTGAGCGGCGACCGGGCCCGGGCCGGCTGGGCCCACGCCGCCTGCCACCTGCAGACCATGCGGGGCCAGGGCGTGCGGTCGGTCAACGCCTGGCCGTTCGCGTCCCAGCAGCTGCCCGGCGGGGCCGGCAGCGCGGAGTGGACGTGCGCCCGCGCCGAGACGTGGCGGGGCGCGGGCAGCCGGGCCCTGGCCCTGTTCCAGCCGCCCGGCACGCGGCCCGGGGCCCCGGCCACCGTCGTCGCCCGCGCCGAGTCCTCGCCCGCCTGCGGGGCCCGCGACCCGCACGTCCTCGCGGGCGTCCTGTGGAAGGCGGCGAGCGGCACGTGGTACGCCCTGGCGGCCGGCGGCGGCGACGTCCGGTCCATCACGGCCACGGGCGGCGTCCACGGCACCGCCGCCGGCGACCGGCTGGCCGTCCCGGCCAGGGCGGGGGCCCAGGCCGAGCTCAGCGCCCGCCTCGCCGACGGCACCCGGATTTCCACTCTGCGGTAGCGCCGCTCCAAGAGCTGAAATAGTGTCAGCAGGCCGGAAAACAGGGGAGGATGACGGTTTCCGGTCTGCCCTAAGATGACCGCCATGAAGACCGGGATACGTCGCAGGATGGGTGTCGAGCAGCGCCGTGAGCAGCTGATCTCGGTCGCGCTCGAGCTGTTCGGGCACCGTTCGCCGGACGACGTCTCCATCGACGAGATAGCAGCCGCGGCCGGGATCTCCCGGCCGCTCGTCTATCACTACTTCCCCGGCAAGCAGAGCCTCTACGAGGCCGCGCTCAGCCGCGCCGCACAGCAGCTCGCGGCCCTCTTCGACGAGCCCCGCGAGGGCCCCCTCGGCGCCCGCCTGCTGCGCGTCATGGGCCGCTTCTTCGACTTCGTGGAGGAGCACGGCACGGGCTTCTCCGCCCTCATGCGCGGCGGCCCCGTGGCGGGCTCCGGCCGCACGTGCGCCCTGATCAACAAGGTGCGGCGGGCCGCGTACGACGAGATGCTCGCCCACCTGGGCATCCCCGCCCCCGGCCCGCGCCTTGAGCTCGCCCTCCGCTCCTGGATCTCCCTCACGGAGACGACGGCGCTGCTCTGGCTCGACGGCCGCCGCGTCCCCCGCGGCGACCTGGAGGTGCAGCTGGTCCACGCCTTCGCGGCACTCGCCGCCGTCGGCGCGGCCGGTGACGACGACATGGCGGCCGTGCTGCGCCGCCTCCTGGAGGACGAGCCGGCCCACGGGCCGTTCACGGACCTCGTGGACCGGCTCGGCGCGGCGGTCCCCCAGCCGACCTGACGCCCCGGCCGGCGCCCTAGCCGGCCTTGAAGACGGCGACGGTCCGGGCGGGGACGGTGAACGTGCCCGTCGCGGGCGCGTAGGCCGCGGCCTTGACGGCAGGGTCCGCGCCGGACGCCTGCACCGGGTGCAGGGCGTAGGGCGTGCCGGCGAGGGCGGCGATGCGCTGGTCCTGCGGCTGCGGGGTCGCGTTGAAGACGACGACCAGGTCACCGAGGCGCATGGTGACGGCGCCGGGCGTCTCCTCCGGCCCGGAGAGCGGGAACGACAGCGTCGCCTGGACGGCCTCGGCGGTCGCGAGGCCGAACGCCTTCTCCGTCGTACGGATGCGCAGCAGGTCGCGGTAGGCGGCGGAGGCCGCCTCGACGGGCCCGCAGCCGGCCTTCAGGGCCGGGTCCGCGAGGAGCGGCCGGGCGTAGGGCCACTTGGCCTCGTTGTCGCGGGCCGGAGGCAGGCCGCGGCCGAAGCCGTTGCCGTCGGCGCAGTCCCAGTGGATCGCGTTGAACCAGTCGCCGCTGTCGTACGAGTTGCGGTCCAGCGACTTCGAGCGCAGCCGGTCCGTGCCGGCCTGGGAGAGCGCCGGGCCCTGGGACAGGGCGGCCGTGGCCATGGCGAGGACCTGCATGCGGGCCCGGTTTGCGGGCGACGTGGTCTGCGGGAGCTTGAAGGCGAGGGCGTCGTAGAGCGTCTCGTTGTCGTGCGCGTCGGCGTAGGCGAGGGCGTCGCCGGGGGCGGCGGCGTAACCGGCGGGCCGGCCGTTGTAGTCGACGCCGTCGCCGCGGACGCTGCGGCCCGCGGAGTCGGTGAAGCGGTAGCCGGCGAGGTTGCCCGTCAGGCCGACCTTCAGGAGGTCCTGGTCGTGCAGGAGCCGGGCGCGCTGCTCGGCCGGGGTGCCCTGCGAGGCGGCGTTGGGGTCGGTGAGGAGCCCAGAGGCGAAGCCCTGCATGCGGGGGTCGGCGTCGAAGGGGCCGCCGCCGCGGACGGCGTCGCGGGCGCGGTCCGAGAAGGTGGCGATGCCGGTGCCGGCCATGTTCTTCTGCGTGGCCTGGACGAAGCGGGAGTCGTTCGCGGCCTCGCCGAAGTCCCAGCCCTCGCCGTAGAGGATCACGGACTTGCCGTCGACGCCGTCCTTGTCCGGGGTGAGCGCGTCGAGGGCCTTGCGGACGGCCAGGATGTTCGCCTTGGGGTGGTGGCCCATGAGGTCGAAGCGGAAGCCGTCGACCTTGTACTCCTTCGCCCACGTCACCACTGAGTCCACGACGAGCTTGCCCATCATGGCGTGCTCGGGCGCGGTGCCCGCACAGCACGTCGACGTCGCGACGCTGCCGTCGTCCATGAGGCGCTGGTAGTAGCCGGGCACGATCCGGTCGAGGACGGACCTGTCGTCCTGCCCGGCCGCGGCGGTGTGGTTGTAGACGACGTCCATGACCGTGCGCAGGCCGGCGCCGGCCAGGCCCTGCACCATCCGCCGGAACTCGCGGGTGCGGCCGGGGCCGTCCGGGTCCGAGGCGTACGAGCCCTCCGGCACGGTGTAGTGCAGCGGGTCGTAGCCCCAGTTGTACGCGTCGCGCGCGGCGGTGCCGCGGACGCACTCCTGCTGGCGGTCCGAGTCGGCGGGGAGGGCGGCCAGGTCGCACGGCGGCGTGGCCTGGTCCGCGCGGCGCTCGGGGACGGTGGCGAAGTCGAAGGCGGGGAGGAGGTGGACGTAGGAGGTGCCGGCGGCGGCGAGGGCGGTCAGGTGGCGCATGCCGGGGGACGTGCGGTCGGTGAAGGCGAGGTAGCCGCCCTGGCTTCCGCCTCCGCTGGAGAAGTCGCGTATGTGCAGTTCCTGGATCTGCGCGTCGCGCAGCGGCACGGCCTTCGGCTTGCGCAGGCCGCGCCAGCCGGGCGGGGCCAGGGCCGGATCGGCGAGGTCCGTGACCAGGCTGCGGGCGGAGTCGGCCGTCAGGGCCGTGGAGTACGGGTCCGTGACGAGGTTCGTGACCACTCCGCCGGCGGCCGGGGCGTAGACGGTGACCGCGTAGCGGTAGGGCTTGCCGGACCAGCCCCGGGTGCCGGTGGCGCTCCAGACGCCGCTCGCGTCGTCCCGGCGCATGGGGACGGTGCGGCCGTCGAGTTCCAGGGCCACGTTCCGGGCCGTGGGGGCCCAGAGGGCGAGAGTGGGGCGGCCGTTGCGGAAGGACGGGCCGAGGGTCGCCTTCGCGGCGGCGGTCGCGTACAGGTCGTCGAGGACGCCGGGGGTTTGCACGCCCGTGGTCACGTCGCCGGCGGCGGCCGTGACGGCGCCTCTGAGGGCGGTTCGCTCCTGGTCCGGGGTCGCGGTGACGCGGTAGGCGTCGTATCCGGCGAGGTGGGGGTACTTCGCCCGTTGGGCGGGGGTGAGGCCGCCGGGGGTCGGCGTGAGGGTGAAGCTGCCGCCGTCGTGGAGGAGGCGGTGGGGGTGGGTGGGGTCGCCCAGGCCCTTCGGCCAGGCGACGGTCGTGCGGTCGATCCACTGGGCCCTTGCCCCTGTGGGGGGCGGGGGTTCGGCGTGGGCGACGCCGGTCCCGGCGAGGGGGAGGGCGAGGCCTATGGCCGCCGCGAGCGTGGCTAGTCGTTTCACGAAGGGGCTCTCCTTCAGCTGGGGTCAAAGATGGGCCTTTCCCCTACCCGCCCCTTCCCGCAACCGGGGCTCCGCCCCGGACCCCCGTATCGCGCTGAACGCGCTCGTCCTCAAACGCCGGACGGGCTGAGATGGGAGGGGTCAGGGGAAAATCAACCGCACGTACGCGCACCCACGTGCACCGCCAGTGCCGTGTTCGGCGCCACCGTCGCCGTGAAGCGGCCGTTCGCGTCCACGGTCACCCGTCGTCCGCTCTGCACGTCGCAGTAGTCGCCGCCCGGCAGCCCCGTCTCGAAGGTGCGTGTCAGCGCGAAGGCCTCGTGGTTGACGACGACATAGCCCTTGTCGCCGCGCCCGAAGGCGATCGCCTGGTACCCGTTGTCCCACCAGCCGCTCACCGCCGTGCCCCGCACCGCATTGCGGAAGGCGACCATGCTGCGGATCTCCGGCCACTTGTGCTGGCACTTCCAGCCGTCCTGCCAGCAGGCGTTGACCGCGCCCCCGTTGGGCGGCCCGGCGTCGCGGTCGGTGAACTCGTAGCCGGAGTGGATGTCGGGCGAGCCGTAGGGCCAGGCGAGCATGAAGACGCTGGCGAGGGTGTAGTCGGCGCCGTCCTTGTAGGTGAGGGTGTCGCCGCCGCGCTCGGTGTCGTGGTTGTCGACGAAGACGGAGGCCTGGCCGCCGGGCAGGTAGCCCCAGCCCTCGCCGTAGTTCTTCAGGTAGGCGAGCCGCTCGCGCTGGAACACCCGCTTGAGGTCGCGCGCGTAGCGGAACTCCTGGGCGTCGCCGGTGCCGAGGTACTCCTCGGGCTGGACGGCTTCTCCGGCGCCGTAGATGGTCTCCTGCTTCCAGTACACGCCGCTGCGGCTGAGCCGCGACTTGATCGCGGCGAGGTCGGCCGCGGGGATGTGCTTGGCGGCGTCGATGCGGAAGCCGTCGGCGCCGAGCGAGAGCAGGTCGTTCAGGTATCCGGCGATGCGGGCGCGGACGGGTTCCTCGCCGGTGTCGAGGTCGGCGAGGCCGACGAGTTCGCAGTCCTGGACGTTGCGGCGGTCGCGGTAGTCGCTGACGACGGTGGTGCAGTCGTCCATGTCCTGGCGCCGGTACGTGCCGGGGTAGTCGTACTTCGTATACGCGGAGCCGCCGGTTCCGGTGCCGGAGCCGGCGGCCATGTGGTTGATGACGGCGTCGACGACGACCTTGACTCCCGCGCTATGGCAGGAATTGACCATGTTCGCGAAGGCGGTCCGGTCGCCCAGCCGGCCCGCTATCGCGTAGCTGACCGGCTGATACGAGGTCCACCACTGCGGGCCCTGGACGTGCTCCTGCGGCGGGGAGACCTGGACGTGACCGTAACCCGACGGCCCGAGCACGTCCTTGCACTCCTTCGCGACCGCGTCGTACTTCCACTCGAAGAGGACGGCGGTGACGTCCTTGCCGCCGGGCGCGGCGGCCGCGGCGGGCGGGGCGGAGGCCGCCGCTGAGGCGGCGAGGACGAATGCCGCGGCAAGGGCTCTTCCGGGCGCACTTCGGGGCGTTGAGGGCATGCCGAGCTCCTGGAGGTGGGGGATGCGTGGAGCGGCCCGGCAGCAATGAAGGCAATGAAGGTTCTTGCGCAAGCCGTTCGCAAGCCATCCGGAACCTGCCGCGCACGAGACCGTACGAGGCCCGTAAGAGCCGGTCAACCCCCTGGACACGAGACGGTTACCACCGAGAAATCTCGCCGTTTCGTTCTTGCAAACCCTTTCGCAAGAGATTGCAGCCTGTTACCTTCCTCCACAGCTCGGGGCCGCCCGCGACGGTCGGCCTCCTTCACGAGCTTCACGAGGAGATCCATATGCGAAGAGGCATATCGGTCGCTGCCGTCGTCGGTGTGCTCGCGCTCACCGCGACCGCGTGCGGCGGTGACGGCGGAGGCGGTAACGACGGCGCCAAGGCGGCGAGCGACCCGGGCAGCGTCAGCGGCACCGTCACCTGGTGGGACACCTCGGACGCCACCAACGAGGCGCCCGCGTTCAAGAAGCTGGTGTCGGCCTTCGAGCAGAAGTACCCGAAGATCAAGGTCGAGTACGTCAACGTGCCCTTCGACCAGGCCCAGCAGAAGTTCAAGACCGCCGCGGCGACCGGCAAGGGCGCCCCGGACGTGCTCCGTTCCGACGTCGGCTGGACGCCCGGCTTCGCCCAGCTCGGCTACCTCAAGGACCTCACCGGCACCCCGGCCCTGGAGGCGCCCGAGGACTTCCTGGAGGGCCCGCTGAAGAACGCGGCCTACCAGGGCAAGACGTACGGCGTCCCGCAGGTCACCGACACCCTCGGACTGCTCTACAACAAGGAGCTGTTCGCCAAGGCCGGCATCGAGAAGCCCCCGGCCACCTGGCAGGAGGTCAAGGACGCCGCCGCGAAGATCAAGGACAAGACGGGCGCCGAGGGCATCGGCCTCAGCCCGGACAGCTACTACTCGCTGCCCTTCCTCTACGGCGAGAACAGCGACATGGTCGACGTCGCCAAGAAGAAGATCACCATCTCCTCGGCCGCGTCCCGCAAGGGCATCGAGACGGCCGTCGACCTCGTGAAGTCCGGCGCCGCGCCCAAGCCGGCCGGCACCGACGGCTACAACGCCCTCAAGACGGACTTCAAGAACGGCAAGCTGTCGATGCTGATCGACGGCCCCTGGGCGACCAAGGAGATCTTCGGCGGCGACGCGTACAAGTCCAAGGACAACCTGGGCATCGCGGCGATCCCGGCGGGTTCCACGGGCACCGCGGGCGCGCCGGTCGGCGGCCACAACCTGGTGGTCTACGCGGGCTCGAAGAACTTCGACGCCTCCTACCTCTTCACGCGCTTCATGACCGGCGCCGCGCAGCAGGAGCAGGCCTCGACGGGCGTCGGCGTGCTGCCGACGCGCAAGTCCGCCTACACCAAGGAGGTGCTGGCCGACCCGGTCCGCAGCGCGTACTACCAGGCGCTGTCGAAGGCCCACGCGCGGCCCGCGATCCCGCAGGGCGGCGATCTGTTCACCGACTGGCTGAAGCACTACACCCAGATCCTCACGCTCAAGGAGGACCCGAAGGACGGGCTGGACGCCACGGCCAAGGCCTGGCAGTCCGCGCTCCTCAAGGACTACGGCATCGAGGAGTAGGGCCTGATGGCCACAGTCGTCACCACGGTCAGGCGCTCCTTCAGCACCCACTGGTACGCGTGGGCGATGGTGCTGCCCGTCGTCATCGTCCTGGCGGTCCTCGTGGGGTATCCGCTGGGCAAGGGCATCTACCTGTCCTTCACCGACGCCAACGAGGCGAACGTCGCCCGCACGATCGGTGTCAACCACATCGAGGCGACGTACCAGTCCGTCGGCCTGGACAACTACTGGAAGGTGCTGTCCGGGCAGGAGGGGCACTTCTACTCGCGCCTCGGCTGGACGGTCGTGTGGACCGCGTCGTGCGTGTTCCTGCACTACACGATCGGGCTCGGGCTCGCGCTCCTGCTGAACCGGCCGATGCGCTTCCGGGCGCTGTACCGGGTGCTGCTGATCCTGCCGTGGGCGGTGCCGGCCTTCGTCGCCACCTTCTCGTGGCGGCTGATGTTCAACGAGAAGTACGGCGTGCTCAACGCCTTCCTCACGAAGCTCGGCTTCGGCTCCGTGGACTGGCTGGGCGACGCGACGCTGCAGAAGGTGTCGGCGGTCGCGGTCAACGTGTGGCTGGGCGTGCCGTTCATGATGGTGGCGATCCTCGGCGGGCTGCAGTCGATCCCGAGGGAGCTGCACGAGGCCGCCGAGATGGACGGCGCGACGCCCTGGCAGCGCTTCGTGCACGTGACGCTGCCGGGCCTGCGCACGGTGAGCGGGACGGTGATCCTGCTCGGCGTGATCTGGACGTTCAACATGTTCCAGGTGATCTACCTGCTGATCGGGCAGGGCGCGGGCTCCGAGAGCGAGATCCTGGTGACGTACGCCTACCGGCTGGCGTTCCAGGGGATCCGCGACTACGCGGGCTCGGCCACGTACGGCATCCTCATCCTCTCGCTGCTGCTGGTCTTCGCCGTGTTCTACCGCCGCATGCTGGCGCGCAACGAGAAGGAGGGGGTGGCCGTGCGATGAGCGCCGCCCAGAACGTACGGCCCCGCAAGCCCCGCCCGCGCGAGCAGCGTTCGCGCACGGCGTCGGCCGCGCTGCACACGGCGCTGGTCGCCGCGAGCGTGGTGGCCGTCTTCCCCGTCCTGTTCATCGTCTACGTGTCGCTGCGCGGCCGGGACGGCTGGCAGGAGCCCACGCGGTGGACCGGCCTCGACCTCTCGAACTACACCCACATCCTGGGCGAGACGAAGTTCCTGACGTGGTTCGGGAACTCGGTGGTCGTGGCGCTGGGCACGACCGTGCTCGGCGTGCTCATCTCGGCGACGGCCGGCTACGCCGTCTCGCGGATGCGCTTCCCCGGCCACCGGCCGCTGATGTGGACCTTCCTGGTCGTGCAGATGTTCCCGATGGCGGTGCTCATCGTGCCGCTGTACAACATTCTCGGTGAGCTGGAACTCCTGGACTCCTACGCCGGGCTGATCGTGACGTACTGCTCGGTGTCGGTGCCGTTCTGCGCCTGGATGCTCAAGGGGTACTTCGACACCATCCCCGCCGAGATCGACGAGGCGGGGCGGGTGGACGGGCTGAGCCCCTTCGGCACGTTCTGGCGGCTCGTCGTGCCGCTCGCGCGGCCGGGCCTGGCCGTGACCGGCTTCTACTCGTTCATCACCGCCTGGGGCGAGGTCGCCTTCGCCAGCCAGTTCATGAGCTCCGAGGAGCACTACACGCTCGCGGTCGGCCTGCAGACGTTCGTCGGCCAGCAGAAGGCCGAGTGGGGCCTGATGACGGCCGCCGCCGTGCTGATCACCGTTCCCGCGGCCGTGGTGTTCTTCGTCGCCCAGCGGCACCTGGTGGCCGGCCTGACCGCGGGCGGCACCAAGGGCTGACCTTGTCCGCCCGCCGTCGTTGACCGTGTTGACCGCTGCGCACGACGCACCACCGCTTCCGGCCCCCTCCTTCAGTTCCCCGAATCCGAATAGGACGTACATGACCCAGGACCTCGCGCCCTCCGTCCGCCCGGCCGCCGCTTCCCCGTCCGAGACCGGGGGATGGTGGCGCAGCGCCGTCATCTACCAGGTGTACGTGCGCTCGTTCGCGGACAGCGACGGTGACGGCATCGGCGACCTGCGGGGGATCCGCGACCGCCTGCCGTACCTGGCGGAGCTGGGTGTGGACGCCGTGTGGCTCACGCCGTTCTACGCCTCGCCGCAGGCGGACGGCGGCTACGACGTCGCGGACTACCGGGCCGTGGACCCGCTGTTCGGGGAGCTGTCGGACGCGGACGACCTGGTGCGGGAGGCGCACCGGCTGGGCCTGCGGGTGATCGTCGACATCGTGCCGAACCACACCTCCGACCAGCACGCCTGGTTCCGGGCGGCGCTCGCCGACCGGGAGGGCGGGCCGGCGCGGGAGCGCTACCACTTCCGGCCGGGCCGCGGCGCGGCCGGGGAACTGCCGCCGAACGACTGGGAGTCGGTCTTCGGCGGCCCGGCGTGGACGCGGACGGCGCGCGCGGACGGCACGCCCGGCGAGTGGTACCTGCACCTGTTCGCGCCGGAGCAGCCGGACCTCAACTGGGAGAACCAGGAGGTGCGCGAGGAGTTCGAGTCGGTGCTGCGGTTCTGGCTGGACCTGGGGGTGGACGGGTTCCGCATCGACGTGGCGCACGGCATGGTGAAGGCGGCGGGCCTGCCCGACATCGGGCTGAGCGAGCAGGCGAAGCTCATCGGGGCGCAGGTGCTGCCGTTCTTCGACCAGGACGGGGTGCACGAGATCCACCGCGCCTGGCGGCGGCTGCTGGACTCGTACCCGGGCGAGCGGGTCGGCG
The DNA here is from genome assembly GCF_003011965.1 of Streptosporangium nondiastaticum. Lineage (GTDB taxonomy): Bacteria > Actinomycetota > Actinomycetes > Streptomycetales > Streptomycetaceae > Streptomyces > Streptomyces nondiastaticus. Next base: position 23,420 of record NZ_PXWG01000028.1, on the reverse strand, counting down.
TGGCGGAGGCGTGGGCGCCGACGCCGGAGCGGCTCGCGCTGTACGTGCGGCCGGACGAGCTGCACCAGGCGTTCAACTTCCAGTTCCTGACGTGCGACTGGGAGGCCGCCGCGATGCGGACCGTCATCGACGAGTCGCTGGCCGCGACGCGGTCGGTGGGCGCGCCGACGACGTGGGTGCTGTCCAACCACGACGTGGTGCGGCACACCACCCGCTACGGCGGCGGCGAGCGGGGGCTGGCGCGGGCCCGGGCGGCGGCGCTGCTGATGCTGGCCCTGCCGGGTTCGGCGTACGTCTACCAGGGCGAGGAGCTGGGCCTGCCGGAGGTCGTGGACCTGCCCGACGAGGTGCGCCAGGACCCGGCGTTCTTCCGCGGCGACGGGCAGGACGGCACGCGCGACGGCTGCCGGGTGCCGATCCCCTGGTCGGGCGAGACCGCCCCGTACGGCTTCGGGCCGGGCGGCAGCTGGCTGCCGCAGCCGGAGCAGTGGGCGGAGCTGTCGGTGGCGGCGCAGTCCGGGGATCCGCGCTCGACGCTGGAGCTCTACCGCTCGGCGCTGGCGCTGCGGCACGAGCTGCCGGGCCTGGGCGACGGGGAGATGACGTGGCTGGAGGCGCCCGAGGGGGTGCTCGCGTTCTCCCGGCCGGGCCTGGTGTGCACGCTGAACACGCGGGGCGAGGAGGTGGGCATGCCGGTGCCGGGCCGTCCGGTGCTGGCCACGGCCGCCCTGGAATTCACCGGTGGTACGGTCCGTATCCCCGTCGATTCCTGTGTTTGGTGGGCAGTCTGAAATGCGACCGGTAAGGTCCAGTCCTGTGACCGCACGGCTGGCCGATATCGCAGCCCAAGCGGGTGTCAGCGAAGCAACCGTCAGCCGGGTACTCAACGGGAAGCCGGGGGTCGCCGCCTCCACCCGCGAGTCCGTGCTGGCCGCGCTCGACGTCCTGGGCTACGAACGGCCCGTGCGGCTGCGGCAGCGCAGCGCGGGCCTGGTGGGGCTCATCACGCCCGGGCTGGACAACCCCATATTCCCGGCCTTCGCCCAGGTGATAGGCCAGGCCCTGACGCGCCAGGGCTACACGCCGGTGCTGGCCACGCAGACGCCCGGCGGCTCCACGGAGGACGAGCTGACGGAGATGCTCGTCGACCGCGGGGTCTCCGGCATCATTTTCGTCTCCGGGCTGCACGCCGACACCTCGGCGGACATGGGCCGCTACGAGCGGCTGCGCGCGCAGGGCGTCCCGTTCGTCCTGATCAACGGTTTCTCGCCGAAGGTGCGGGCTCCTTTCGTGTCTCCGGACGACCGGGCGGCGGTCAGGCTGGCCGTCACCCATTTGGCCGCACTGGGGCACCGCAGGATCGGGCTCGCGCTGGGGCCGCGCCGGTACGTGCCGGTGCAGCGGAAGATCGAGGGGTTCCTGCGCAGCATGCGCGAGGAGCTGGGCATGGCCGAGGCCGACGCCGAGCAGCTGGTGCAGCACTCGCTGTTCACGCTGGAGGGCGGGCAGGCGGCGGCCTCGGCGCTCATCGAGCGGGGCTGCACGGCCGTGGTGTGCGCGAGCGACATGATGGCGCTGGGCGTGGTGCGGGCGGCCCGTCAGCAGGGCCTGGAAGTGCCGCGGGACGTCTCGGTCGTCGGCTTCGACGACTCGCCGCTCATCGCCTTCACGGACCCGCCGCTGACCACGATCCGGCAGCCGGTGCAGTCGATGGGGCAGGCCGCGGTGCGGGCGCTGCTGGAGGAGATCGGCGGCACCCCGGCGCCGCACAGCGAGTTCGTGTTCCTCCCCGAACTGGTGGTTCGGGGTTCAACCGCGTCGGTTCCGGAAACCCGGCCGCCGGTTCCGGAAACCCGGCCGAAAGCGGGCGAAGACCAGACTTGGGGATGATCTGCGGCAGGCCGGTTTCTGGCAGACTGTTTCCCTATGGGTGAAGCGACGGCAAGGACACTGGAGGGCCGGACGGCCGCCCCGCCACCCAGCGAGGAGCGAGCGGACCGGCCGCCGGCCGAGGGTGCCGCAGCCCGGAGGGCGGGCCTGCGCGGGCTCCGCTCGCCGCGCAGGCCCCGGCTGTGGTTCGAGGTGCTGCTGATCGCGGTGAGTTACTGGATCTACTCACTGGTGCGCAACGCCGTGCCCGAGCAGCGCGCGGCCGCGCTCCGCAACGCGGACTGGATATGGCGGGCCGAGCACACGCTCCACATCGCTGTGGAAAGCTCCGTCAACCACGCCGTGAATTCGGTGACGTGGCTGATCGTGGGGATGAACTACTACTACGCCACCTTGCACTTCGTCCTGACGATCGGCGTGCTGGTGTGGCTCTACCGCCGGCACCCCGGCCGCTATGCCGCGGGGAGACTGGCCCTCTTCGCCACCACGGCCGTGGCCTTGCTCGGCTACTACCTCTTCCCCCTCGCGCCGCCGCGCCTGATGTCCGGCGAGCACTTCATCGACACCGTCGTCGTGCACCACACCTGGGGTTCGATGGCCTCGGGCAACCTCGCCGACATGTCCAACCAGTACGCGGCGATGCCGTCGATGCACATCGGGTGGTCGACGTGGTGCGGCGTCATCATCGCGATGGTGGCGCGGCCCGTGTGGGCGAAGGTGCTGGGCCTGCTGTATCCGCTGGCGACGCTGGTGGTCATCGTGTCGACCGCGAACCACTTCTGGCTGGACGCCGTGGGCGGCCTGCTGTGCCTGGCGTTCGGCTTCGCCGCCTCGTTCCTGTGGTTCGGGGCGACGCCGGGGCGCCTGCGGCAGCACGTGGCGTGACCGGGGGCCGGGCCCCGGTCGCCGCTCACGCCCCGTAGAACAGCTCGTCCACCACCGCGCGGGCGCGCCGCGTCGTCCGGCGGTAGTCGTCCAGCATCTCCCCCACGTGCCCCGGCTCGTAGCCGAGGTAGCGGCCCACCGCCGCGAGCTCCCGCGGCTCCGTGGGGAAGGTGTCCCCGGACCGGCCGCGGACGAGCATGACCGCATTGCGCACGCTCGTCGCGAGAACCCACGCGTCGTCCAGTATGGCCGCGGCCTCGCCGCTCAGCAGCCCGGCCGCGCAGGCGGCCGCGAGGGCCTCGCGGGTGCGGGTCGTGCGCAGCCCGGGCTCCGCCCAGGCGTGCCGCATCTGCAGCAGCTGCACGGTCCACTCCACGTCCGACAGGCCGCCGCGCCCGAGCTTGGTGTGCGTCGTCGGGTCGGCGCCGCGGGGCAGCCGCTCGCTCTCCATGCGGGCCTTGAGGCGCCGGATCTCGCGCACCGCGTCCTCGCCGAGGCCCTCGGCGGGATACCGCAGCGGGTCGACGAGCTCGATGAAGCGCTGCCCGAGCCCGGGGTCGCCGGCGACCGGGCGGGCGCGCAGCAGGGCCTGGCTCTCCCACACCAGCGACCAGCGCCGGTAGTAGGCGGCGTACGAGGCGAGGCTGCGCACGATCGGCCCGGACTTGCCCTCGGGCCGCAGGTCGGCGTCGATGTGCAGGGGCGGGTCGGTCGTGGGAAGTTGGAGGAGGCGGCGCATCTCCCCGGCGACGGCGAAGGCGGCCTTGGCGGCCTCCTCGTCGGAGACGCCCTCGCGCGGCTCGTGCACGAACAGCACGTCGGCGTCGGAGCCGTAGCCCTGCTCGTGGCCGCCGAAGCGGCCCATGCCGATGACGGCGAAGCGCGTGGGCAGGGTGTCGCCCCACTCGGCGCGCACGGCGGCGCGCAGGGCGCCCGCGATGGCGGCGGCGTTGACCTCGGAGACGGCGTCGCCGACGGTGTCGACGCGGACGTGGGGGTCGCGCTCGCCGTTGGGCTCGCCCGTGCCGTGGGAGCCGCCCCGCCCGTACGCCCCGATGATGTCGGCGGCGGCGGTGCGGAACAGCTCGCGGCGGCGGACGCCGCGGACGGCGACGATCGCGGCCTCGGCGTCCTCGGAGCGGTTGACGGCGGCCAGCGTCTCCTGTTCGAGGGCCTCCAGGCCGCGCGGGCGCAGGCCCTCGGGGTCGCCGAGCAGGGCGACGGCCTCGGGGGCGCGCAGCAGCAGGTCGGGCGCGAGGCGGCCGGCGGACAGGACGCGGGCCAGGTTCTCGGCGGCGGCGCCCTCGTCGCGCAGCAGCCGCAGGTACCAGGGGGTGCGGCCGAGGGCGTCGGAGACCATGCGGAAGCCCCGCAGGCCGGCGTCGGGGTCGGCGGAGTCGGCGAACCAGCCGAGCAGGACGGGCAGCAGGGTGCGCTGGATGGCGGCCTTGCGGGACACGCCCGAGGCGAGCGCCTCCAGGTGGCGCAGGGCGACGGCGGGGTCGGCGTAGCCGAGGGCCTGCAGGCGGTTTCCGGCCTCTTTCGCGCTGAGCCGGATCTCGCCGGGCTCCAGCTGGGCGACGGCGTCCAGCAGGGGCCGGTAGAAGAGCTTCTCGTGCAGCCGGCGCACCTCGCGCGCGTGCCGCTTCCACTCGCGGCCGAGGCCGTCGACGGGATCGGTGCCGGGCGGCCAGGAAAGGACGCGGGCGAGGGAGCGGCCGAGGCGGCGCTGGTCGGCCTCGGCCTCCGGCATCAGGTGCGTGCGGCGCAGGCGGTGGAGCTGGATGTGGTGCTCCACGGTGCGCAGGAAGCGGTAGGCGGCGTCGAGGGCGGCGGCGTCGGAGCGGCCCACGTAGCCGCCGGCGGCGAGCGCGGTCAGGGCGTCGAGGGTGCCGGAGGCGCGGAGCGTGGCGTCGCCGCGGCCGTGGACGAGCTGCAGCAGCTGGACGGCGAACTCGACGTCGCGCAGCCCGCCCGGGCCGAGCTTGAGTTCGCGGTCGACCTGGCCGGCGGGGATGGAGGCGACGACGCGGCGGCGCATCTGCTGCACGTCGGGCACGAAGTTCTCGCGCTCGGCGGCCTGCCACACCAGCGGTGCCACGGCATCGGCGTAGGCCCGGCCGAGGGTGAGGTCGCCGGCGACCGGGCGGGCCTTGAGGAGGGCCTGGAACTCCCAGGTCTTGGCCCAGCGCTGGTAGTAGGCGAGGTGGCTGGAGAGGGTGCGCACGAGGGGGCCGTTGCGGCCCTCGGGCCGCAGGTTGGCGTCGACGGGCCAGATGGTGCCCTCGGGGGTGACGTCGGAGCAGACGCGCATCATCCGGGAGGCGAGCCGGGTGGCGGCCTGCAGGGCGGGGCCTTCGGCTGTGCCCTCCTTCGCCTCCGCCACGAAGACGACGTCCACGTCGGAGACGTAATTGAGCTCCCGGCCGCCGCACTTGCCCATGCCGATGACGGCGAGCCGGCAGGCCGCGGCGTCCCCGGGCCGCTCCTCGGCGGCGATGGCGAGGGCGGCGCGCAGGGTGGCCGTGGCCAGGTCGGCGAGCTCGGCGGAGGTCTGGGCGACGTCCGTGGTGCCGCACACGTCGCGCGCGGCGATGGTCAGCAGGCAGCGGCGGTAGGCGGCGCGCAGGGCGTCGGCGGCGCCCAGGCCGGCCTCCCGCCCGGCGCGCGCCCCGTCGGCCAGCGCCCGCTCGAACTCGGGGACGCCCGGGTTGAGATCGGCCGCCTCGTAGGTGACGAGGGCGTGCCAGTCGCCGGGGTGGCGGGCCAGGTGGTCGCCGAGGGCCTCGGAGGCGCCGAGCACCCCGAGCAGCCGGTCGCGCAGCGGCTTGGCCGTCACGAGCGTGTCCAGCAGGGCCTGCCGGTCGCCGCCGGGCCGGGCGTCCAGCGCCTCGGCGAGCCGGACCAGGCCGTGCAGGGCCTGGTCGGGGTCGGCGGTGGCGCCGAGGGCGTCGAGCAGCACGGGGTCGCCGCGTCTCGCGGCGAGCGGCGGAGCTTCCAGCCGCCGCTCGGCGGCCGCCGGATCGGTGAAGCCGTACTTCAGCAGCCTGGTGTACGCGCTGCTGCGACGCCCCTCGGGCAGTGTCATCGGCACCCCTCGCTCCGCGCTGCCGCCATGATAGGCCCGGCTAGAGCACCGGCAGCATCTTGCGGAGCTCGAACGCGGTGACCTCCGAGCGGTACTCCTCCCACTCCTGCTTCTTGTTGCGCAGGAAGAAGTCGAAGACGTGCTCGCCGAGGGTCTCGGCCACCAGCTCGCTGCGCTCCATCAGCTCGATGGCCTCGCCCAGGTTCTGCGGCAGCGGCTCGATGCCCATGGCCCGGCGCTCGGAGTCGGACAGCGCCCACACGTCGTCGTCGGCGCCGGCCGGGAGCTCGTAGCCCTCCTCGATGCCCTTGAGGCCGGCGGCCAGCAGCACCGCGTAGGTCAGGTACGGGTTGGCGCCGGAGTCGATGGAGCGGACCTCGACCCGGGCGGAGCCGGTCTTGCCGGGCTTGTACATCGGGACGCGGATGAGCGCGGAGCGGTTGTTGTGGCCCCAGCAGATGTACGAGGGGGCCTCGCCGCCCGCGCCGGCGCTGCGGGCGGAGCCGCCCCAGATGCGCTTGTAGGAGTTGACCCACTGGTTGGTCACGGCCGAGATCTCGGCGGCGTGCTTGAGCAGGCCGGCGATGAAGGACCTCCCGACCTTGGACAGCTGGTACTCGGCGCCGGACTCGTAGAAGGCGTTGCGGTCGCCCTCGAAGAGGGAGAGGTGGGTGTGCATGCCCGAGCCGGGGTACTCGGAGAACGGCTTCGGCATGAACGTGGCCTGGACGCCCTGCTCCAGGGCGACCTGCTTCATCACGAGCCGGAAGGTCATGATGTTGTCGGCGGTGGAGAGCGCGTCGGCGTAGCGCAGGTCGATCTCCTGCTGGCCGGGGGCGCCCTCGTGGTGGCTGAACTCGACCGAGATGCCCATGGATTCGAGCATGGTGATGGCCTGGCGGCGGAAGTCCATGCCCACGTTCTGCGGGGTGTGGTCGAAGTAGCCGGAGGAGTCGGCGGGCACCGGGCGGGTGCCGTCCACCGGCTTGTCCTTGAGCAGGAAGAACTCGATCTCGGGGTGGGTGTAGAAGGTGAAGCCGAGGTCGGAGGTCTTGGCGAGGATGCGCTTGAGGACGTAGCGCGGGTCGGCGTAGGAGGGCGAGCCGTCCGGCATGAGGATGTCGCAGAACATCCGGGCGGTGCCGGGGGCCTCCGCGCGCCAGGGCAGGATCTGGAAGGTGCCCGGGTCCGGCTTGGCGATCATGTCGGACTCGTAGACGCGCGCGAAGCCCTCGATCGCGGAGCCGTCGAAGCCGATGCCCTCGTCGAAGGCCTGCTCCAGCTCGGCGGGGGCGACGGCCACGGACTTCAGATAGCCGAGCACGTCGGTGAACCACAGCCGCACGAAGCGGATGTCGCGCTCTTCCAGGGTGCGGAGCACGAACTCCTGCTGCTTATCCATAGCTACCCATCCTCGCTGGTCAGGCCGCCCCTTCCCAAGCCGCGGGGCACATCGGGGGCATAGAGCATCCCACCACATGATGTCGGGTGCGTTGCAGACGTGGGTCCGAACGTTCCGCATCGTGTGCGTGTACGGTTCTCCCCCCATACTGCCTGCTCGTGGGGGGTGGCCGCACCGGCGGGGCGGCGAGCGGAGCGGGGGCCCGTCCTCCGCTTACCGCGGGCGTCCGGCGGGGCCGGAACCGGAAGCCGCCTCAGCGCCCCGCGGGGCCGGTCGCCAGGACCGCCGCCGCGACCGCCTGCGGGCGGTCGTACATCAGCAGGTGGCCCGCCGGGGCCACGGCCTCGAAACGGCCGTCGAGCCGCTCGGCGAGCGCGCGCTGCCGCTCCAGCCAGCGGCGCTCCAGCCAGGACCCCGTGCCCGGGGAGGCCGCCAGCACGCTCACGGGCACGGGCGGCATGGGGCGGCTCTCGCGCAGGGCGGCCAGCTCGGCGGCCACGTCGCGGTAGCGGGCGTTCTCCATGAGGAGCGCCCTCGCCACCCGCCCCGTGCCGTACGTGCGGCGCACGAGGTCCGCGGGCGCCGGGTCCTGGCGGCTGACGGACGAGGCGCGGACGGTGAGCCGGCGCAGGGCGGGGCCGAGCGCCCGCGGCAGCCCCGCCGCGGCGAGGACCCGGCCGCGGGCCTGGGCGGCGGTGGTGCGCAGCTCGCGGGCGGGCGCGGGCCGCGGGTCCTCCTCGACGCTGCCGTCGACGAGGACGACGCCGGCGGTGCGCTGCGGGTGCAGGCGGGCGAACGCCTCGGCGTGGAAGCCGGCCAGGGAGTGGCCGACGACCGTCGCGGGTCCGTCCAGGCCGAGGGCGTCGAGCACGCCGGCTATCCGGTCGGCCTCGCCCGCGGCGGTGGGCGGTTCGAGGGGCGGGGCGCTGAAGCCGAGGCCGGGCCGGTCGAAGCGGACGACGGTGCGGTGCGGGGCGAGCAGCGGCACGACGGGCTCCCAGTCGAACCAGCCCATGCCGAGCCCGGCGCTGAGCACGCACACCGGCCCGGAGCCCTCGCGCACCACGTGCAGCGGCACCCCGCCGACCCGGAGCATGCGCCCCGGGGGCCGCTCCGCACCGGGCCCCGCAGGCGGCCGCACCGTCCCGTTCACGCCGTTGCCGCCGTTCACGCCGTTGCTGCCGTTCGCGCTGATCATGGGCTCCCCCTCGTCGCTCTCCGACAAGCTAACGGACGGGGCTCTCCCGGTGCTCCGGCGCCACCCAGTGCGGTTTGCGGAACTTCAGCAGGGCGAGCGGGGCGAGGAACCCGAGGACGAACAGCCCGCCGCCGACGGTGAGCAGGTAGCGCCAGAGGGGGCCGCCGCCGAACTGCTCGGGCGGGACGAAGCCGATGCACATGGCGGCGAGCGAGGCCGCGAAGCCGACGCCCGCGACGAGGTGCAGGGCCGGGACCCGGAATCCCCGCGGCCGGTCCGGCTGGTCGCGGCGCAGCCGCACGGCGGCGGCGAACATCAGCAGGTAGACGACGAGGTAGATCTGCGTGGTGATCACGGAGAAGATCCAGTACGCGCTGGAGACGTCCGGGATGAACGCGTAGAGGAGCGCGATGACGGTGGTGAGCGCGCCCTGGGCGACCATGATGTTGCGCTGGACGCCGTTCTTGTTGAGCTTCTGCAGCGCGGGCGGCAGGTAGCCCTCCTGCCGGGCGACCATCAGCAGGCCCTTGGAGGGCCCGGCCAGCCACGCGAGCATGCCGCCGAGCGCCGCGGCCACGAGCAGCACGCCGACGACCTTGGTCAGCCAGCCCACGTGGAAGTGGTCGAAGAAGCCCTGGAAGGCCTGCATCACGCCGGCGGTGAGGCTGAGGTCCTCGCCCGGCATGACCCAGCTGATGGCCAGCGCGGGCAGGATGAAGATCAGCAGGACGAGGCCGGTGGCCGCGAACACCGAGCGCGGGAACTGCTTGCCGGGCTCGCGCAGCGAGGAGACGTGGACGCCGTTCATCTCCATGCCCGCGTACGACAGGAAGTTGCCGACGATCAGCACGAGGCTGGCGAGGCCCGTCCACGGCGGGAGCAGGTGGCCGCCGTCCATGGGCGCGGCGGAGGCGTTGCCCTGGCCGAGGAAGACCAGGCCGAGGACGACGAGGACGACGCCCGGGACGAGCGTGCCGATGACGAGTCCGACGCTCGACAGCCCGGCCACGGCCTTCGTGCCGCGGGAGGAGATCAGCACGCCGGCCCAGTAGACGACGACGATCACGATGGCGACGTAGACGCCGTTGCCGGCGAGCCGCGGGTCGACGACGTAGGCGAAGGTGCTCGCCACGTAGGCCAGCAGGCTCGGGTAGTAGGCGATCGTCATCGCGAACTGGCACCACACGGCCAGGAAGCCCAGCGGCTTGGAGAGCCCCTCGCTGACCCAGCGGTAGATGCCGCCGGTCCAGCCGGAGGCGAGCTCGGCGGAGACGAGGGCGGTCGGCAGCAGGAAGACCACGGCCGGGAGGAGGTAGAGGAAGACGGCGGCCAGTCCGTAGAGCGCCATGGACGGCGCGGGCCGCAGGTTGGCCACGGACGCCGTGGTCATCATGGCGAGGGTGACCCACGAGATGAACGGGGGCTGTGCCTGGGGTGTCTTCGGGGTCTTCTGCGGTGCGGGGACGGCGGCGGGACGGTCGTCCCTCACCGGTTCCGTGATGGTCATGGGAGGGGGAGCGTCCTTCAGGGCCGTGCGTGGTGCGCGTGGAGCGTCAAACGTTTCGCCCCATAATCCCATTTCCGGGGCCGTGGAGCGGGCATACCCCGTAGGGGTAGGGTGCGAGGGTGATCGCTGACGGAGAGCAGAAGACGGCGGCCGCGTGGTGCGGCCGGCTGCTGCTGCTCTCCGGCCTGCTGCTGGGCATCGTCACGATGCACACGCTGGGCCATCCGACGGGGCACGCGGGGATGAGCCACGAGGCCCGTACGCATGCGGCGGCCGGCGCGCACCCGCAGACGCACTCCGCCCCTGCCGTCTCCCCCGTCGCGGACGATCCGCTGACCGCCCCCGGCATGGATCCCATGTCGGTCTGCCTGGCCGTCCTCGGCGCCGCCCTCCTGACGCTCGTCCTACTGCTCGTCACCGCGGCGCTGGGCCGCCCGGCCGCCGCCCTGGCCGCGGCCCGGGCACGGCTGCTGAGGCCCCTGTGGCCGATCCCGCCGCCTCCACGGCACAAGTCCCTCGCACGGCTGTCGGTGCTGCGGGTGTAGGAGCGCGCCTTCTGCGCGTCCCTACCCCTTCTTCACCGACCCCTCAGAGGTGCACTCCCCCATGCGTACGCACAACCGCACACACACCCGCCGCGCCGTCCTCGGTGCCGGCCTCGCCGCCGCCGGTGGCGGGCTGCTCGCCGCCTGCTCCGACGGCGCGGGCGGTTCCGCCTCCCCGTCGGCCGAGCCCGCCGCCTTCGTCGCGCCGGACGGCGCGGAGGTCGCCGCGGCCGAGGCGAAGCGGGGCAGCGGCCCGGTCCGCAGCGTCCGGCTGACCGCGACCCGCACGCAGCTCGACCTGGGCGGCCGTACGGTCGACACCTGGGCCTACGGCGACCGGCTGCCCGGCGAGGAGGTCCGGGTCACCGCGGGCGACACCCTCGCCCTCACGCTCGCCAACCACCTGCCCGAGCCCACGTCCATGCACTGGCACGGGCTCGCGCTCCGCAACGACATGGACGGCGTTCCCGGCGTCACGCAGCGCCCCGTCCGGGCAGGCGTGTCCTTCGACTACCGCTTCGCGGTCACGCACCCCGGCACGTACTGGTTCCACCCGCACTCGGGCGTCCAGCAGGACCGCGGGCTGTACGCGCCGCTGATCGTGGAGGACCCCAAGGAGCCGTTGCAGTACGACAAGGAGTGGGTCGTCGTCCTCGACGACTGGGTCGACGGGGTGGACGGCAGCACGCCGGACGCGGTGCTGGCCGAACTGTCGAAGGGCATGGGCGGCATGGACCACGACATGGGTGGCATGGACCACAGCGCCGGGGGCATGAACCACGGCGGCGGGGGCGGCGGCATGCACCACATGTCGATGACGGCCGCCAGGGCGGAGAAGTCCCCCTCCCGCATGCTGATGGGCGCCACCAGCCCCCTCCTCGGCGGGGACGCGGGCGACGTCGCCTACCCGTACTACCTGGTCAACGGGCGCGCGGCGGCCGACCCCGAGACGTTCGCGGCCAAGCCGGGCGACCGGATCCGGATCCGCTTCGTCAACGCGGGCGGCGACACCGCCTTCCGCGTGGCCCTCGGCGACCACAAGATGACGGTCACGCACACGGACGGCTTCCCCGTCGAGCACGCGGAGACCGACGCCCTGCTGCTGGGCATGGGCGAGCGCTACGACGTGCTCGTCGAGGCGAAGGACGGCGTCTTCCCGCTGACGGCGCTGGCCGAGGGCAAGAAGGAGGCCGCGCTGGCGCTGCTGCGGACGGGCGGCGGCTCCGCCCCCGGCGCGTCGGCGCGCCCGCGCGAGCTGGACGGGAAGCTGCTGACAGCCGACCGGCTCAAGGCGGACAAGGCCGTACGCCTGCCGGACCGCTCCCCCGACCGCACGGTCACGCTCCGGCTGACGGGTTCGATGGCGAAGTACGACTGGGCGATCAACGGGGAGAAGTACGCGCCCTCGCGGCGGCTGCCCGTGGCCGCGGGCGAGCGGGTGCGGCTGTCGTTCGTCAACGCGACGACGATGTGGCACCCCATGCACCTGCACGGCCACACCTTCGGCCTGGCGGGCGGCGGCGCGCGCAAGGACACCGCGATCGTGCTGCCGGGCAAGCGGCTGGACGTGGACTTCGACGCCGACAACCCGGGCCTGTGGATGCTCCACTGCCACAACGTCTACCACTCCGAGTCCGGGATGATGACGCTGCTCGGCTACCGCAAGTAAGCGGGCGGCACACCTCGCCGCTCAGAGATCGCGTCAGATAGACGAGTACTCTGGGCGGCGTGCCTCAACTTCGCCTCGCACTGAACCAGATCGACTCCTGCGTCGGCGATCTCGCCGGGAACGCGGAGTCGATCCTGCACTGGACCCGGCACGCGGCCGGGCAGGGCGCCCACCTCGTGGCGTTCCCCGAGATGGCGCTGACCGGCTACCCGGTCGAGGACCTGGCCCTGCGGCCCTCCTTCGTCGCGGCCTCGCGCGCCGCGCTGGACGACCTCGCCGCGCGCCTGGCCGCCGAGGGCCTCGGCGAGCTGCCGGTGCTCGTCGGCTACCTGGACCGCAGCGAGGAGGCGCGGCCGCGCCTGGGCCGGCCCGCGGGCGCACCGCGCAACGCCGCGGCCGTGCTGCACCGCGGCGCGGTCGCGCTGTCCTTCGCCAAGCACCACCTGCCGAACTACGGCGTCTTCGACGAGTTCCGCTACTTCGTGCCCGGCGACACCATGCCGGTGGTCCGGGTGCACGGCGTGGACGTCGCGCTGGCGATCTGCGAGGACCTGTGGCAGGAGGGCGGCCGGGTGCCCGCGGCGCGCGCGGCCGGCGCCGGGCTGCTGCTGTCGGTCAACGCCTCCCCGTACGAGCGGGAAAAGGACGACACCCGCCTGGAGCTGGTGCGCAAGCGCGCCCAGGAGGCGGGCTGCACGACCGCGTACCTGGCCATGACCGGCGGCCAGGACGAGCTGGTCTTCGACGGCGACACGATCGTCGTCGACCGCGACGGCGAGGTGATCGCGCGGGCCCCGCAGTTCGAGGAGGGCTGCGTCCTGCTCGACCTCGACCTGCCGGCGGCCGCCCCCGAGGCGCCGTCCGGGGAGGTGGCCGACGGGCTGCGCATCGACCACGTCACGCTGTCCGCGGACCCCCTCCCCCCGTACGAGCCGGAGACGCCCGGCGGCGCGGCGCCGCACCTGAGCGACGACGCCGAGGTCTACCAGGCGCTGGTCACGGGCCTGCGCGCGTACGTCGTCAAGAACGGCTTCCGCAGCGTCCTCATCGGCCTGTCCGGCGGCATCGACTCCGCGCTCGTCGCCGCGCTCGCGTGCGACGCGGTCGGCGCGGAGAACGTGTACGGCGTGGCCATGCCGTCGCGCTACTCCTCCGAGCACTCCCTCGCCGACGCCGAGGAGCTCGCCCGCCGCACCGGGCTCCACTTCCGCACCGTCCCGATCGCGCCGATGTTCGACGCGTACATGGGGGCGCTGGGCCTGACCGGCCTCGCCGAGGAGAACCTGCAGTCGCGCCTGCGCGGCACGATGCTGATGGCCGTCTCCAACCAGGAGGGCCACATCGTCCTCGCGCCGGGCAACAAGTCCGAGCTCGCGTGCGGCTACTCGACGCTCTACGGCGACTCCGTCGGCGCGTACGGGCCGATCAAGGACGTCTACAAGACCTGGATCTTCCGCCTGGCGAAGTGGCGCAACGCGGACGCCGCCGCCCGCGGCGAGACCCCGCCCATCCCGGAGAACTCCATCACCAAGCCCCCCAGCGCCGAACTCCGCCCGGGCCAGGTGGACACGGACTCCCTCCCCGACTACGACGTCCTCGACCGGATCCTGGAGCTCTACGTCGACCGCGACCGCGGCCACGCGGAGATCGTCGCCGAGGGCTTCGAGGCGGAGCTGGTCACCCGCGTCCTGCGGATGGTCGACACGGCGGAGTACAAGCGGCGCCAGTACCCGCCGGGCACGAAGATCTCGGCGAAGGGGTTCGGGAAGGACCGGCGGCTGCCGATCACGAATCGCTGGCGCGAGACGGGGTGACGGCGGGGGCGGCGTCCTCGGGCGCCCAGCCCCCATCCGTCCGGAAATCGGACACTCAAGATCGTCCTGCGTGATAATTTGCGGTCCTGACTTTTCCGAAACCGGGGGGATTTCGCATGCTTTCTCATGCGCGCACCACACTGATCAGCGGCATCGGCGCCGCGGCCGTCGTCCTGGGCGCTGCCGCACCGGGCCTCGCGGCCGGCACCGACACCGCGCTGCCCACGGCCGTAGAGACCTTCGAGTACCCGGGGGCGGCGAAGATCCTCAAGGAGCGCGGCATCCGCCTGGAGAGCGGGGACGGCCACATCCTGCTCACCGACTGCAAGGCCGGCAACCCCGACATCAGCGTCTACACGAAGCAGCGCGACGAGATCAACCAGGGCCGGATCTGCTTCAAGGTCACCGGAAACGGCAAGAAGGGCTACCTCGCCCTGGAGATCCCCGACGTCATCGCCATCGCGGCCGGCAAGTACGGCACGTGGGCGTCCGTCGGCGGCCCCACCGGCATGGTCAACGTGCCCGCGAACGACATCAAGGCCGTCGGCGAGCCGGCCTGGGGCGAGCCGGCCACGCTCCTGGCCCTGCAGGTCTGACGCCACCCTTCTCCGTCCACTCTCATCGCACAGTCTCAGTTCCAGGGGGAACATCACATGGCTTCCGCACGTCCGCGCGCCGCGTGGATGACGGGCATCCTCGCGTCCGCCGCCACGGCGACGCTCCTGACCTCCGCCCCGGCGCACGCCGTCGCCGGCGAGCCCGTCGCCGACGGCGAGTACGCCTTCACGGCGAAGCTCGACATCGACGGGCGGCGCAGCTGCTCCGCCACCTTCGTCCAGCAGGACTGGCTGATCACCGCCGCCAGCTGCTTCGCCGAGGACCCCGCGAAGGACTTCAAGGTCGCCCCCGGCGCCCCGAAGTGGCAGACGACCGCCACCATCGGCCGCACGGACCTCGGCCGTGAGGAAGGCGGCGCGGTCGTGGACGTCGTCGAGCTCGTCCCGCGCGAGGACCGCGACCTGGTGATGGCGCGGCTGGCGAAGCCGGTCACCGGCGTCAAGCCCGTCGACGGGGTCTCGGCCATCCCTGCCCGGAAGGGCGACAGCCTGTGGGCAGCCGGTTACGGCCGGACCAAGGACGAGTGGGTTCCGGACCGTCTGCACGCCGCCCGCTTCACCGTCGACGCGGTCGACGCCACCACGCTGCGCCTCACCGGCGAGTCCCCGGACGCCGCCGTGTGCCAGGGCGACACGGGCGGCCCCCTCTTCGAACGGGTCAGCACGTTCCGCGTGCTGACCGGCGTCCACAGCACCTCCGGTCAGGCCGGCTGCTTCGGCACGGACGAGTCGGAGAAGCGCCGGACCGCGTCCGAGACCCGCGTGGACGACATCGCCGCGTGGATCAAGGCCGTGGCCGCCCGCACCGTCCTCCCCCGAGTGAACTGGAAGGACGCCGTCCAGGTCGTCCCGGGCCACTTCGTCTCGACGAACGACAACGAGCGCTCGGACCTGTTCGTCGTCTTCGCCGACGGCTCGGCCAGCCTCTTCGAGGGCTCCGGCCAGGCCGACCCGAAGCTTCCCTTCTGGAAGGAGCACAAGCTCGCGGCCGCGGGGAGCTACTGGAAGGACGCTGAGGCCGTCACCTCCATCGGCGTGGGCTCCAACAGCACGGACGGGGTCGCCGTCCGCTGGAAGAGCGGCAAGCTCTCCACCTTCGAAGCGGTCAACGAGTTCGGCTTCGCCCGCGAGAAGACCCTCGCCTACCGCGACAGCTGGAAGAGCGCCCGGTCCATCGCGGCCGGCAGCCACACCGACGGGAACCGGCGGGACGACCTGGTCGTCCTGTGGGCCGACGGCTCCACCTCGATGTACCCCGGCACCTCCAACGACGGCATCTCCAAGGAGATCCAGCTGACCCGGGCCGACAAGTCCCGCGAAGGCGCCCAGATCGCCTCCGCCCGGTTCACCGGCCAGAAGGCGAACGACCTGGTCGTGCGCCTGAAGAACGGCAAGACCGACCTCTTCCCCGGCTTCGACGCGCGCGGCTTCCGCGACGGCGTCGCGCTGCGCGGCGAGGGCTCGGCCTGGAAGTACGCCCAGCCGCTGGTGGCGGGCTCCTTCGGCGGCGGCAAGCAGGAGGACCTCCTGGCCCGCTGGGCCGACGGCAACCTCAGCTACTACGCCGACGTGGACGCCTCCGGCACCCACCAGGAGATCCAGCTCGTCGGCTGACGAGTCCCCTTCGCCGCTCGCGTTAGCATTGTTTGATTGTTCAAGCAATGCTGATGGAGTGAGTCTGCCGTGAAGGTCGAGATCTACAGCGACATCGCCTGCCCGTGGTGCCACGTCGGCAAGCGCCGCTTCGAGCAGGCGCTCGCCGCGTTCCCCGGCGCGGGCGATGTCGAGGTCGTCTACCGGCCCTTCCAGCTCGACCCGCACGCCCCCGAGGAGCCGCTCCCCCACCGCGAGGTGCTGGCCGCCAAGTACGGTCCGCAGTCCGTCGCCATGGACGACCACATCACGCGGCTGGGGGCGGACGAGGGGCTCGTCTTCGACTTCGACACCGTCGTCGAGAACAACTCCCTGCTGGCCCACCGCCTGTTGCGCTTCGTCCTGGACGAGTACGGGCGGGACGCCCAGGCCCGGCTCAAGGGCCGGCTGCTGGAGGCCCACTTCGGCGAGGGCCTCGACATCGGCGACCGCGAGCACCTCACGGACGCCGCCGTCATCGTGGGCCTCGACCGCGACCCCGTCGCCGCCTTCCTCGACGGCGACGACCTGCACGACGAGGTCCTGGACGAGATCGAGGAGGCGCGGCAGCGCGGCGTCACGGCAGTCCCGACGTTCGTCTTCGAGGGGCAGTGGGCCGTCCAGGGCGGCCAGGAACCGGCCACCTTCCTGAAGGTCCTCCAGCAGGTCGCGGAGGCGACGGCGGCCGAGGCCGCCCCCGCCGCGGCGGACACCGGCGAGGCCTGCGCCGACGGCGCCTGCGCGGTCTGAGCCCGCCGGGCTACCCCTTCGCCGCGCCCCGCACCTCCAGGCCGTCGAGCAGCCGCTTCGTGGCCGCCGCCACGGCGGTCACGGCCTCCTCGAACACGGCCTGGTTGTGCGCGGCGGGGTGGTGGAAACCGGACACCTTCCGCACGTACTGCAGGGCGGCCGCCCGGATGTCCTCGTCCTCGACGGAGGGCGTCATCGGCGGGCGCAGGGTCTTGATGCTGCGGCACATGACTCCAGTGTGCCGCCGGCTCCCTCGTACGTGCCGCTCCCTCGTCCATGCGCGCGGCAGCGTGACAGTATCGCTGTCATGACTACTTCTGATGACGCCCAGACCGTGAAGAAGGCCCCGGCGAAGGACCCTTGGGAGCTGCCCGACGTCTCCGGCCTCGTGGTCGGCGTGCTCGGCGGCACCGGTGACCAGGGCCGCGGCCTCGCCTACCGGCTGGCCAAGGCCGGCCAGCGGGTGATCATCGGCTCGCGCGCGGCCGAGCGGGCGGAGGCGGCCGCCGGCGAGCTGGGCCTCGGCGTCGAGGGCGCCGACAACGCCGAGTGCGCGCGGCGCAGCGACATCGTGATCGTCGCGGTGCCGTGGGACGGCCACGCCAAGACCCTCGAAGGGCTGCGCGAGGAGCTCGCCGGCAAGCTCGTCGTCGACTGCGTGAACCCGCTCGGCTTCGACAAGCAGGGGGCGTACGCCCTCAAGCCGGAGGAGGGCAGCGCCGCCGAGCAGGCCGCCGCCCTGCTGCCGGACTCCCGCGTCACCGCCGCCTTCCACCACCTGTCGGCCGTCCTGCTGCAGGACCCGGAGATCGACGCGATCGACACCGACGTGATGGTGCTCGGCGAGTCGCGCGCCGACACCGACGTCGTGCAGGCCCTGGCGGCCCGCATCCCCGGCATGCGCGGCGTCTTCGCGGGCCGGCTGCGCAACGCGCACCAGGTGGAGTCGCTGGTCGCCAACCTGATCTCGGTGAACCGCCGCTACAAGGCGCACGCCGGGCTGCGCGTCACCGACGTCTGACCGAAGCGCCTCCGCCGGGGCACGGGCCACGGGCACGGGGCGGGGGGACGCGGGCGCGGCGCCTGAGCGACAATGGCCGGGATCGTGACCGTATGCGCCCCCGGACAGGAGCCGTCCCCCATGCCCCGCCTCGCCCTCTACGCCCTCGCCGTCTGCGTCCTCTCGGTCGCGGCGGCCGTCGTCTCCTTCGCCCAGGGCAGCTGGCTCGGCATCATCTGGATCCTGCTGCTCGGCGTCTCGTCCAACATCGCCTGGTACTACGTGCGCAAGGCGAAGAACGACAAGGCCGCGGCCGCCGGCGAGGGCTCCTGAGAGAACGGGCGGGGCCGGACAGACGACGGCCCCGGCCCGGCCTCAGTTTCCGCTCGGCGCCGGTTCCCAGCCCGCCCCGCCCGGCGGCCACTGGTACGCGGGCCTGCCCCCGGCGCCGCTGGTGCGGAAGGGCCTGCCCTGGTCGTCGATCCGCAGGACCCCGCGCCGGCCGCCGCTGGACCACTGCACCTCCAGGTACCAGCTGACGTCGTGGCGCCGGGCGGCCGCCTTGACGTAGAAGACCTCGGGGTCGGTCTCGCTCACCTTGTACGGGAAGTCGCGCTGCCCGGCCCTGGGCTCGGCGACGGGCCGCGCGGAGTCGAGGTCGACGCCGAAGGAGCGCGTCGCGACGTCGCCGCCGCATCCGACGCCCGTCGCGTAGTCGTTCCAGGCGAGCGGCGGCCTGGCACCGCCCTGCACGCGGACCTGCAGCCCTTCGAGGACGACGGTCTCCTTGCCCGTGCCCTGCAGGGTGATCTTGACGTACTGTTCGCCGGCCGGAACGGCCCCGACCTCGGCCACCCAGCCGGGCGCATCCGGCTCCGAAGGCGGCACCGGGACGCGGGCGGGCGCCCGGTCGACCAGGTAGTGCTGGGAGCAGGGGTCTTCGTAGGCGTAGGGCCGGACGTGGGCGGTCAGGGGAACGCCCGCGGGCTTGCCGGGGCCCGCGCCACCGCCGGTCTCCTGCTCCGGCCCGTTCCCGGGGGAATCCGGCCCGTTCCCGGGGGACGGGGACGCGCCGCCCTTCCCGCTCTCCTGTTCCCGGCTCGGTGAGGGGGACGGCTCGCCCGAGGGGCTGCCGCTACCGCTGCCTCCGCCCGCGCCCGGCTCGGCGGACGCCTGCGGCTTCCCGTGCCCCGGCTTCCCCGACGGGGCGGCTCCTACGATCCGGCCCCTCCCGTCGGCGGAGCCGGAGCCGCTCCCGCCACCGTCGCCGTCGCCCCCGGTGAGCGTGACGGCGAGCGCCGCGGAGCCCAGGACGGTGACGGCCGCGGCGGCGGCGATCGCCGCGAGGACGGCCCTACGGGGCAGCCGCCCGCGCTGTGGCGCCGCCGCCCGTGCCGGTGGGGCCATAGGTGGCGTCATCGGCGCCGCGTCCGATGCGGGCCTCTCCCGCGACTCGGCCCCTTCCGGCGCCCCGGCCTTTTCCGATGCCGCGGGCCCTTCCCCCGGCCCCGGCTCCTCCCGCGCCGCGGAGTCCCCGGCTTCCGCCTTCGCTGCGAAGTCCCCGGTTTCCGCCGTCGCCGCGGGCCCCGCCTGCTGCTTGCGGCCCCGCGTCGCGTCCGCCACGATCCACCGCCGGTGAACCTCCATCAGCTCTTCCGGCGTGGCCCTGCACAGGCGGGCCAGCCGCTCGACCGGAGCGAACTCCGCCGGCACGGCGGCCCCGCTGCAATACCGGTGCAGCGTCGACGTGCTGACGTGCAGTCGCTTGGCCAGCACGCCGTAGCTCAGGCCCGAACGCTCCTTCAGCTCGCGCAGCAGTTCAGCGAGATCGCCCGCCCCCACGTCACTCCCCATCCCAGCTCCCCATTCCAGGGAACGGCCATTTCCCCAGGTCAAAGCCTGTGCCGGCATTCCCGCGTCCCGTACTCGACCGTATCGCTGGCCTCCGGGACGCGTTCCCGCACAAGCTTTCGTCATCCAAGCACGCCGCTCCCGGATCCGGTCGAGCGACGCCCCGCCGCCCGCGGACGGAGAACCGTCCGCGCAGGCCACCCGCACCGAAAGAGATTCCGTCATGCACGCCTCCGTCCGCCGCCCCGACTCCCGCCCCCGCCTGCTCGCCGCCGCCATGGCCGCCGTCGCCGTCGCCGCGCTCTCCCTGACGGCGTGCGGGGCCGAAGGGAAGGGGGAGGGCGTCCGCCAGGAAGGCGCCGCCTCCCCGCAGGCCTCCGCCGCGGCCCCGCAGCCCTCCGGGCCGGCGCAGGGGGCACAGCAAGGTGCACCGGGCGCGAAGTCCGCCGCGCCGGCCGCCTCCACGTCCCACCGCACCCACGGGACGGGTGGAACGAATGGAAAGGGCGGAACGACTGGAACGGACGGAAAGGGCGGCGCGTCCCGCGACCCGTACGCCCCCGAGAACCGTGTGGACTGCAGCACTGCCGCCGTGGAGGTCGTCGCCACGCCGGTCTCCCGCCCCCTGAACCACATGCTGCTCACCCTCACCAACAAGGGCTCCAAGATGTGCGATCTGAAGGGCTATCCCGTCGTCAAGTTCGAGGGGGCCCAGTCCGTCCCGCCGGTCATCGAGGGCAGCGAGCCGCAGGCGGTCACCTCGCTCAAGCCGGGCGCGAAGGGCTACGCCGGCGTGATCCTGTCCTCGGGCGAGGGCAGCGGCGGCAAGGGCTACACGGCGCAGAGCCTGCAGGTCGGCTTCGAGGGCAGCGACAGGATGGTCGACGCCGCCCTGCAGGCGAAGGGCGTGCACGTCGACAACGCCCTGCGCGTCACGTACTGGGTGACGTCTCCCGGTGACGCGCTCAACTGACCTCCCGTCACTCCACGCAGCCTTGGCGCCAATCTGCTTGCGTGTGGCGCCATAGCGATGCCATGGTGATGTCATGGATGACGAACTGCTCGTGCAGTCCCCCGTATCCCTGCCGACCGAGCGCCCGGCAGGTTGTCCCTTCGACCCGCCCGCCGGG
Source organism: Streptosporangium nondiastaticum (assembly GCF_003011965.1). GTDB lineage: Bacteria > Actinomycetota > Actinomycetes > Streptomycetales > Streptomycetaceae > Streptomyces > Streptomyces nondiastaticus. The sequence continues at coordinate 2,442 of NZ_PXWG01000028.1, read as the reverse complement.
CTGGGCGCCCTGCGCGCGGAACGGCCGCTGACTCCGATGCGCTACCCCGACGGGCACATGGGCTGGCTGGCCACCGGCTGGTCCACGGTCCGCGCGATCCTGTCCGACCCTCGCTTCAGCGCGCGCTACGAGCTCATGCACCACCCGCTCCCCGGAGGCCCCGAGGGCCCCCTGCCTCCCGCGCCGCCCGGGGACATGACCGGGATGGACGCCCCCGAGCACACCCGCTACCGGCGGCTGCTCGCCGGGAAGTTCACCGTCCGCCGGATGGACGCGCTCACCGCGCGCCTGGAGGAGATCACCACCGGGTGCCTGGACGCCATGGAGCGGCGGGGCGGCCCGCTGGATCTGGTCGAGGCGTTCGCCCGGCCCGTGCCCGCGCTGATGATCTGCGAGCTGCTGGGGGTGCCGTACGCGGACCGTGAGGTCTTCCAGCGGCACACGGCGGCGCTGATGGACCAGAACTCCTCGGTGGAGGAGATGCGGGCGGCGTGGACCGGGCTGCAGGAGTACATCCGGGCGCTGGTGTCGGCCAAGCGCGCCGCACCCACCGACGACCTGCTCAGCGACCTGACCACCGGCGACCTCACGGACGACGAACTCACCGGCCTCGGCGGCTTCCTGCTGGGCGCCGGCCTCGACACCACCGCGAACATGCTCGCGCACGGCACCTTCGCCCTGCTGAGCAACACGGACCAGCTTGCCGCCCTGCGCGACGGCCCCGGCCTCGCCGCCGGGGCCGTGGAGGAGCTGATGCGCTACCTGACCGTCGCGCACACCACCGTGCGGTCGGCGCTGGAGGACGTCGAGGTGGACGGCCTGCTGATCAGGGCGGGCGAGACGGTCACGCTCTCCCTCCAGGCCGCCAACCGCGACCCGGAGCGCTTCCCCGGTCCCGACGCCCTCGATCTGAGCCGCCGGGCCGTCGGGCAGCTGGGCTTCGGCCACGGCGTCCACCAGTGCCTGGGCCAGCAGCTGGCCCGCGTGGAGATGCGGGTCGCCTTCCCGGCGCTCTTCGCCCGCTTCCCGGCGCTGCGGCTGGCCGTCCCGGCCGAGGAGGTGCCGCTGCGGCACCACGCGAACATCTACGGCGTGGACCGGCTCCCGGTGGCCTGGGACTGAGGGCCCGCAAGAGGCCGCCTCAGAACACCAGGCCCGACAGCGGCGGGATGTCCGGCGTGCCCTGCCAGAAGCGGAACAGCTGCTGACCCCAGTACGTGTCCCACGCGGTGACGTCGAGGAACCGCAGCACCGCGTCGATCATGTCGAAGAAGGCGTGGTTGACCTCGGGGATCCACAGGAAGCCGAAGACGGCCAGTATCCCGAACGGGGCGAACGGCTCCACCTGGCGCCGCACCTTGTACGACAGCCACGGCTCGACCACGCCGTAGCCGTCCAGGCCGGGCACGGGCAGGAAGTTGAGGATCGCGGCCGTCACCTGCAGCTGGGCCATGAAGCCGAGCGCGTAGCGGAAGTGGTCCGGCACGCCGTCCATGGCGCCCAGCCAGAAGGGGGCCGTGACGACCACGGCGAACGCGGCGTTCGCCAGCGGGCCCGCGGCCGAGATCATGCTGTGCTTCCAGCGGCCGCGGATGCGGTGGCGCTCGATGAAGACGGCGCCGCCGGGCAGGCCGATCCCGCCCATGATCACGAAGATGAGGGGCAGCACGATGCTCAGCATGGCGTGCGTGTACTTCAGCGGGTCGAGCGTCAGATAGCCCTTGGCGCCGACCGTGAGGTCACCCCCGTGCAGGGCCGTGCGCGCGTGCGCGTACTCGTGCAGGCACAGCGACACGACCCACCCGGAGACGACGAAGAGGAAGACGGCGAAGCCGGGGCTGGCCGAGAAGTCCGTCCACACCGCCCATATGGAGACCGCCATGATGGCGACGAGGGCGAGGAAGACGGGGCTCACGCGCCGTTCGCCGCGGGTCGCTGTCGACATACCTGTGCTCCTGTGAGGTGGGTCCTTGGCGTACCGGGAGGTACCGGGGTGACCGTACTTCCTCCACCCCTCCCGCCCGTAACCCGGGCGTGCGGGCCGGGAGACAATGGGCGGGTGCGTTACGGCATCCTCGGCACCACCCAGGCCTATTCGGGCGACGGCCGGGCCGCCGCCCTCGGCGGCGCCCGGCTGCGCGCCCTCCTCGCCGCGCTCGCGCTGCACCCGGGGCGCGTCCGCACCGCCGAGGCGCTGATCGACGCCGTCTGGGACGACGAGCCGCCCGCCGACGCGGCGGGCGCGCTGCAGGCCCTCGTGGGCCGGCTCCGCCGCGCCATCGGCCACGCCGCCGTGGCCTCGGCGGCCGGCGGCTACCGGCTCTGCGCCGGGCCCGAGGACGTCGACCTGCATCGCTTCCAGCAGCTCGCCGAGGAGGGAACATGTCCTCCAGCGCGGTCACCGAGCGGGTGCGCAGACTGGAGGAGGCGGGCGTCATCGGC
>NZ_PXWG01000289.1 GCF_003011965.1 Streptosporangium nondiastaticum | reverse complement strand
GGGGCCCCGGCCTGCGGGCCGCCGGAGCCGGCCGGCTCGGAGTCGGGCCGCTCCCCGTCGTCCGCGCCCAGTGCGAGCGTGTGCGCCGCCGGCAGGTCGATGAACCGTACGGGCACGCCGTGCGCGAGGGCCCAGCGGATGGCCACCCACTCCGGGGAGAACTCGGCGAGCGGCCAGAACGCGGCGCGGCCCGGGTCGTCCGCCGCGTGGGCGAGCAGGGCGACGGGCGGCCGCATGCCCTCCTCGTCCGCGAGGTGGACGATCGCGTCGGCCTCGGGCGGGCCCTCGACGAGCACGGCCGCGGGCCGGCACTGCTCCAGGGCGGCCCGTACGGCCCGCGCGGAGCCGGGGCCGTGGTGCCGGATGCCCAGCAGGACGGGGCCGTGGCCGGAGGCGGTGCCGGGGCCGGGGGCGGTCACGCGGAGACCTCGCGGCAGGCGCGGTAGAAGTCCTTCCAGCCGTCGCGCTCACGGACGACGGTCTCCAGGTACTCCTGCCAGATCAGCCGGTCCGCGGCCGGGTCGCGGACGACCGCGCCGAGGATCCCCGCGGCCACGTCGCCCGCGCGCAGCACGCCGTCGCCGAAGTGGGCGGCGAGGGCGAGGCCGCCGGTGACGACGGAGATCGCCTCGGCCGTGGAGAGCGTGCCCGAGGGCGACTTGAGCTTCGTGCGGCCGTCGGTGGTGACGCCGTCGCGCAGCTCGCGGAAGACGGTGACGACGCGCCGGATCTCGTCCGTGCCGTCGGGCACGGACGGCAGGTCGAGGGAGCGGCCGATCTGATCGACGCGCCGGGAGACGATGTCGACCTCGTCCTCGGGCGTGGCGGGCAGCGGCAGGACGACGGTGTTGAAGCGGCGGCGCAGGGCGCTGGACAGGTCGTTGACGCCGCGGTCGCGGTCGTTGGCGGTGGCGATCAGGTTGAAGCCGCGGACGGCCTGCACCTCCTCGCCCAGCTCGGGGATCGGCAGGGTCTTCTCGGAGAGGATCGTGATCAGGGTGTCTTGGACGTCGGCGGGGATGCGGGTGAGCTCCTCGACGCGCGCGGTCAGGCCCTGGGCCATGGCCCGCATGACGGGGCCGGGCACGAGCGCCTCGCGGCTGGGGCCGTGGGCGAGGAGCCGGGCGTAGTCCCAGCCGTAGCGGATGGCCTCCTCCGGGGTGCCGGCCGTGCCCTGGACGAGGAGCGTGGAGTCGCCGCTGACGGCGGCGGCCAGGTGCTCGGAGACCCAGGTCTTCGCGGTGCCGGGCACGCCGAGCAGGAGCAGGGCGCGGTCGGTGGCGAGCGTGGTGACGGCGACTTCGACGACGCGGCGCGGTCCCACGTACTTGGGCGTGATCACGGTGCCGTCGGGCAGGGTGCCGCCGAGCAGGTAGGTGGCGACGGCCCACGGCGAGAGCCGCCAGCGCTCGGGGCGGGGCCGGTCGTCGGCGGCGGCGAGGGCCTTCAGCTCGCCGGCGAAGGCGTGCTCCGCGTGCGGGCGCAGGGCTTCGGATCGGGTTTGGGCTTCGGTTCCGGACGCGGTCACAAGTCCCCCTCGGTGTGCGGTTCCGGGATGCGTGAACCACCCTGCACCACCCCACTGACAATGGGCCGGGGCGTGCCGAATCCGCAGGTCAGGGCGATTGTCAGTGGGGGGTCCTAGCGTTTGTGGCATGAATCCGCAGGGGGAACGGTGGACGGCGGAGACGGTGCTCGCACTGGCGCCTGACGCCGCATCACGCAAGGCAGGAAGCAAGCTCGCGGCGCCCGGTCCGTGGTCGGGCGCGGGGGCCCGGCCGGAGGGGGGCGCGGGCGCGGTCTGGGGGGAGTGCTCCGGCAGCGGCAGCACGCCGTACCGCACGGTGGTGGATCTGTCCGGGGAGGGCGGGCCGGGCTTCAACTGCTCGTGTCCGAGCCGGAAGTTCCCGTGCAAGCACGCGCTGGGGCTGCTGCTGTTGTGGGCCTCCGGGGAGGCCGCGGTGCCGGTCGCGCAGGACGCTCCGCCCGCATGGGCGGGGCAGTGGCTGGACCGGCGGCGGCAGCGTGCCGAGCGGGCCGCCGCGGG
>NZ_PXWG01000288.1 GCF_003011965.1 Streptosporangium nondiastaticum | reverse complement strand
GCCTCCACCACGACCTCGGCCGGAGCCTCGGCCACCCGCGGCGCACCCGCCGGAGCGGACGCCTTGCGGGTCGCCCGGCGGCGCGTACGGCCGCCGCGCTTGGCCGCGGCCTCCGCCTCGGCGGCGCTGCCGAACCACTCCTCGTCACCGCCGACGGCCGGCTGGAGGTCGGCCTCGGTGACGACGACGGGCTCCAGCTCGGGCGCCTCGGGCGCACCCTCGGCCGCGGCGGCCGCGGGGGCCTCTTCCAGCGACGGGGCCTCCTCGGCGGCCGGAGCCGCGGCGGCCTCGTGCACGTGCTCGTGCCCGGCCTTGCCCTTCTTCTTGCCGCGCTTGCCGCCGCCACCGCCGCCGACCGACGCCGGCTGGTCCATGTGGACGATGACGCCGCGGCCGTTGCAGTGCACGCAGCTCTCGGAGAAGGACTCCAGCAGGCCCTGGCCCACCCGCTTGCGGGTCATCTGGACCAGACCCAGCGAGGTCACCTCGGCGACCTGGTGCTTCGTGCGGTCGCGGCCCAGGCACTCCAGCAGGCGCCGCAGCACCAGGTCCCGGTTGGACTCCAGCACCATGTCGATGAAGTCGATCACGATGATGCCGCCGAGGTCGCGCAACCGCAGCTGGCGCACGATCTCCTCGGCCGCCTCCAGGTTGTTCCTGGTGACCGTCTCCTCCAGGTTGCCGCCCTGGCCGGTGAACTTGCCGGTGTTGACGTCGACGACGACCATCGCCTCGGTCCGGTCGATCACGAGCGAGCCGCCGCTCGGCAGCCAGACCTTGCGGTCCAGCGCCTTCATCAGCTGCTCGTCGATCCGGTACGTGGCGAAGACGTCGACGTCCGACGTCCACTTCTGCAGGCGGTCGGCCAGGTCGGGCGCGACGTGCGAGACGTAGCCGTGGATGGTCTCCCAGGCCTGGTCGCCGCTGACGATGACCTTGGAGAAGTCCTCGTTGAAGATGTCGCGGACGACGCGGACGGTCATGTCCGGCTCGCCGTAGAGCAGGCTCGGCGAGCTCGTCGAGATCTGCTTCGCCTTCTTCTGGATGTCCTCCCACTGCGCCTGCAGACGCTCGACGTCACGGCGCAGCTCGTCCTCGCTCGCGCCCTCGGCGGCGGTGCGCACGATGACGCCCGCGTCCTCGGGGACGATCTTCTTGAGGATGGTCTTCAGGCGCGCGCGCTCGGTGTCGGGGAGCTTGCGGCTGATGCCGGTCATCGAGCCCTCGGGCACGTACACGAGGTAGCGGCCCGGGAGGGAGACCTGGCTGGTCAGACGCGCGCCCTTGTGCCCGATCGGGTCCTTGGTGACCTGGACGAGCACGGACTGGCCGGACTTCAGGGCGGTCTCGATGCGGCGCGGGCCGTTGCCCATGCCGAGCGCCTCGAAGTTGACCTCGCCCGCGTACAGGACGGCGTTGCGGCCCTTGCCGATGTCGACGAAGGCGGCCTCCATCGACGGCAGCACGTTCTGGACCTTGCCCAGGTAGACGTTGCCGACGTAGCTGGTGGCCTGCTCCTTGTTGACGAAGTGCTCGACGAGGACGTTGTCCTCCAGCACGCCGATCTGGGTGCGCTCGCCGCTCTGGCGGACGACCATCACGCGCTCGACGGCCTCGCGGCGGGCGAGGAACTCGGCCTCGGTGATGATCGGCACGCGGCGGCGGCCCTGCTCGCGGCCCTCGCGGCGGCGCTGCTTCTTCGCCTCCATGCGGGTGGAGCCCTTGATGGACTGCACCTCGTCGAAGCCGGTGCCGGGCTCGCGCTCCTCGCGCTTGCGGGGCTCGCGGACCTTGACGACCGTGCGCTCCGGCTCGTCGGCGCCCGGCTCGGTCTCGATGGCCTCGCCGCTGCGACGGCGGCGGCGACGGCGGCGACGGCTGCCGGCCGTGCCCAGGCCGGCGGCCTCCTCGCCCTCCTCGGGCTCCTCCTCGCGGGCCTCGGCGGCCTCCTCGGGCTCGCCTTCCGGCTCCTCCTCGGTCTCGCCCTCGGCCTCGGCGGCCTCGCCGCGGCGGCGGCGACGGCCACCCCGGCGACGGCGGCGGGACGGGCGCTCA
>NZ_PXWG01000287.1 GCF_003011965.1 Streptosporangium nondiastaticum | reverse complement strand
CCCACGGCTCCACGCAGCCGCCGTCCATCACATCGACCTGCCCCACGCCCGAGGCCGACAGCAGCGCCGCCACGGCCGCACCCACCCGGCCGGCGCCCCGCACCTGCACCCGCATCGCCTGCCGCGCGCCCATCAGTCGCATCGCCTCGCCCGGCCCCGGGTGCAGCACGGACAGCGAGGCCAGGTCGGGCCGCAGCCGCTCCAGCGCGGCCCCCGTCTTCCGCAGGGCCGCCGCCCCTTCGCCGCCCCCGCGCGGATCGTCGAGCAGCCCGGCCGCGGACAGCCGCTCCACCAGGGCGTCCGCCCGCCCCTCCGGCAGGCCCGCGGCTCTCGCCTCCTCCCGCAGGAGCGGCATCCCGCGCGTTCCGTCGAGCAGGCCCAGGAAGCTGCCCGTCGCCGTGTCCACCGGCCCCACCGCCACCGCGTGCGCCGGGGCGACCCCGAACTGGACCGTGTCCCGGCTGCGCCAGCTGCGGCGCAGCGCGGGTTTGAGCATGGGATGCGCGGATTGACAGGGATTCGTGCGCTCTGCGGTCTTCTGCATGGTTCCCCCCTCGACGTGGCCCCAGCATGGCCCTTCCGCGCCGCCCGCGTGCGAAGTTGTCCACAGGCACGGTGTGATGGTCGTACGAACGCTGTTTCCGCGGGGTCTTTGCCCCCGACAAGGAGCGATGGGCGGGACTTCACGCGCCGGCAGCCGGTAACGTCGGGGCCGTGCCCGTCGACCCCCTGCACAGTGCCGCACGACCACCGCGCAGTGCTCCCGGCCCGCTCACCGGCGGCGCCGAGCCCGGTGCGGTCGAGGTCCGACGGAGCGCGCGCCGCCGCAGAACGGTCTCCGCGTACCGGGAGGGCGACCGCACCGTGGTCCTCATCCCCGCGCGCATGTCGGAGGCCGAGGAGCAGCGCTGGGTCACGACGATGCTCGACAAGCTCGCGGCCCAGGAGAGCAAGCGCATGCTCGGCGACGCCGAGCTCGCCGAGCGCGCCGCCCGCCTGTCCGAGCAGTACCTCGGCGGCAGGGCCCGCCCCGCGACCGTCCGCTGGGTCACCAACCAGAACACCCGCTGGGGTTCGTGCACCCCCGCCGAGGGCAGCATCCGCCTCTCGCACCGGCTGCAGGGCATGCCCGAGTACGTCCTCGACTACGTCCTCCTGCACGAGCTGGCGCACCTGCTCGTCCCCGGCCACGGCCCGGGCTTCTGGCGGCTCCTCGACGCCTACCCGCGCACCGAGCGCGCCCGCGGCTACCTGGAGGGCGTGGTGGCCGCCGACCGGCTGCCCCATCTGCCCGCAGCGCGCAGCGAATGAACCGGACCCGGCGCCGCCGCGTCCCCTTCAGGGGGCACGGCCGGTCCTGAGTCGGATGATCCCGCCCTCAGCCGTTAGCCTGACGCAACGCATTCATCACACGTTTTCATCGCACGTTCGGATGGGGGACGGTCGTAACGCATGGCCAGGGAATTCCAGCGCGGCCACAAGGCCAAGATCAGTGACCTGACGGCGGGGACCGATCTGTACGTGGGAGTGCAGATCGCGGGTCCCGGCCTGACCTTCGACATCAGCTGTTTCGGCCTCGACGCCGCGGAGCGGCTCTCGGACGACCGGTACTTCGTCTTCTTCAACCAGCCCAAGTCGCCCGAGGGCGCCATCCAGCAGCTCGGCGCGCAGGCCGGCGACACGGAGTCCTTCCGCGTCACCCTCGACCAGATCCCCCCGCACATCCAGCGCCTCTCCTTCACGGCCACCCTCGACGGGGCCGGCCAGATGTCGCAGGCCGGCCCCGGCTACCTCCGCATCGTCGCGGGCGGCCAGGAAGTCGCGCGCTACTCCTTCACCGGAAGCGAGTTCAGCACCGAGCGCGCGGTGATGCTCGGCGACGTCTACCTCAAGGACGTCTGGCGGTTCGCGGCCGTCGGACAGGGCTTCGACGGCGGTCTGGAAGCGCTGCTGAGAAACTTCGGCGGCGAGGTGCTGGAGGAGGAACCCGAGAACCAGGCGGCCCAGGCACCCCAGGCGGCGCCCGCCCAGGCACCGGCCGCGGCGCCCGCGTTCGCCCCTCCGCAGCAGACCACCCCGCCCCCGGCCTTCGCCGCGCCCGCGGCACCGG
>NZ_PXWG01000286.1 GCF_003011965.1 Streptosporangium nondiastaticum | reverse complement strand
CCCGGCGCCCCGCCTCCCGCACCACGGGCGGCTTCGACTTCTTCGGCACCCAGGGTCCCGCCCCGGCGCAGCGTCCCGTAGAGGACACGGACCTCGCGGACGTCGTCGGCGAGGAGGCGCTCGCCGAGGCCAAGGCCGAAGCGGAAGCCGAGGCGAAGGCCGGGGCGGTCGGCGAGCCGGCCGGCGACGACGTCATCGACCTGACCGCGCACGACGAGACCGAGCAGATAGACGTGGCCGAGCTGCGTACCGCCGTGTCCTAGGCGGCGCGCGGGCCCGGCCCGCAGAAACGAAACCCCCGGCGGGGCTCCCGCCGGGGGTTTCGTTTCTGCACGGCCTGCGGACCGCCGTGCCCTACTTGTCGATGTCGCCCACGACGAAGAACAGCGACCCCAGGATCGCCACCATGTCGGCGACCAGCGTCCCCGGCAGCAGCTCGGTCAGCGCCTGGATGTTGTTGAAGGAGGCGGAGCGCAGCTTCAGCCGGTACGGGGTCTTCTCGCCCTTCGAGACCAGGTAGTAGCCGTTGAGGCCGAGAGGGTTCTCGGTCCACGCGTACGTGGCGCCCTCGGGGGCCTTCAGCACCTTCGGCAGCCGCTGGTTGATCGGCCCCGGCGGCAGCTCGGCGATGCGGTCCAGGCAGGCCTCCGCGAGCTCCAGGGCGTTGTGCGTCTGCTCCAGCAGGCACTCGAAGCGGGCGAGGCAGTCGCCGTCCTGGCGGGTGACGACCTTGAGCACGTCCTGCAGCTCCCCGTAGGCGAGGTACGGCTCGTCGCGCCGCAGGTCGAAGTCGACGCCGGACGCGCGGGCGATCGGGCCGCTCACCCCGTACGCGTGCACCGTCTCCGGCGCGAGGACGCCGACGCCGCGCGTGCGGCCCCGGAAGATCTCGTTGCCGAGGACGAGCCGGTCGTAGACGTCCATCCGGGAGCGGACCTGGGCCACGGCGTGCCGCGCCCGGCCGAGCCAGCCGGCGGGCAGGTCCTCCTTGAGGCCGCCGACGCGGTTGAACATGTAGTGCATGCGGCCGCCGGAGACCTCCTCCATCACCGTCTGGAGCTCCTCGCGCTCGTGGAAGGCGTGGAAGACGGGGGTGATGCCGCCGAGCTCCAGCGGGTAGGAGCCGAGGAACATCAGGTGGTTGAGGACCCGGTTCAGCTCGGCGAGGAGCGTGCGGGTCCACACGGCGCGCTCGGGGACCTCCATGCCGAGCATCCGCTCCACGGCCAGGACGACGCCCAGCTCGTTGGAGAACGCCGACAGCCAGTCGTGGCGGTTGGCGAGCACGATGATCTGCCGGTAGTCGCGGGCCTCGAACAGCTTCTCCGCGCCGCGGTGCATGTAGCCGACGATCGGCTCGGCCTCCCGGACCCGCTCGCCGTCGAGGACGAGCCGCAGGCGCAGCACGCCGTGCGTGGACGGGTGCTGGGGTCCGATGTTGAGCACCATGTCGGTGCTCTCCGCCGCACCGCCGATGCCGACTGTCGTCTCCGTCATGGGGGTCATGGGGGTCATGGGGACAAGTCTGTCAGCCTTCCGGGCCGGGCCGGTCCGGGGCGCCGTCCGAGGCCCGTTCCGGGGCCTCGGGGAGCAGCCCCCGGCAGGCCTCGCCGACCGGGTGCACCAGCCAGCCGAAGGCCCCCAGCCCGCCCGGCGAGGTGAGCTCGGCGGCCTCGCCCGCGTGTGGCTCGCCGAGCACGGCGCGGCGGACGTGCCCGAGCCCGGCGAGGACATGGTCTTCTGGCTGACCATCGACACGATCGCCGCCCAGCTGGCGGCGTCCGGTGACACGGACGAGCTGCGCGGGCTGGTGGAGAGCCTCGTCGGGCAGCACAGCGGGTTCTTCGACGCGGCGTGGCGGGTGGAGCACCCGGCGACGGCGGACGTCCTGGAGGCGATGGGCCGCCTCCACCCGGAGAAGAAGGTGGCCAAGGAGGCCCGCAAGGCGGCGTTCAAGGCGCGGTCGCGGGGCTGACCTTTCCGGTGCCCGGTGCTTTCCGGTCCGGGGCGCCGGGGATTCTTCCGCCGCGACGGCGACCGGCCACGGCGGTGGATTCCGGCGGTGCCCGGCCGGCCTGAGCCGGGTTGGTGTTGAGGGTGCCGGCCGCGAGGAAGAGCATCTCGCACGTGTACTCGGTGGTGCCCAGGGCGGCGCCGTCCTCGCTCAGCCGCCGTACGACGACGGAGTAGGTGCCGTCGCGCCTGCGCCC
>NZ_PXWG01000285.1 GCF_003011965.1 Streptosporangium nondiastaticum | reverse complement strand
GGGCTCCGGCGGCCTCGGCGGCCTTGCGGCGCAGCGGCCGTACGAGGCGGGCCGCGGTGCGGCGCAGGGCGGCGGGGGCGGAGGCGGGTGCCTCGGCGGCCTTGACGGCCTTGACGGCCGCCGGCTCCGGCAGGAGCTCCGGCCGCACCTCGCGCACGATCTGCTCGAACCGTTCGGCGATCTGCGCGGGGGCGTAGCGCTGGGCGGAGGCGCGGGCGGCGCGGCCCATGGAGCGGCGCAGTTCTTCGTCGTCGATGAGCTTGAGGAGGCCTTCGGCGATCGCGTCGGCGTCGCCGGGGCGGACGAGGAGGCCGTCCACGCCGTCCTCGATGATCTCGCGCGGCCCCTGCGGGCAGTCGGTGGCGACGACCGGCACGCCGCAGTGCATGGCCTCGACGATGGTCATGCCGAAGGACTCGAAGTCGGAGGTCACGGCGGCGATGGAGCCCTTGGCCCACTCCGTCTCGATGGGCGAGTGCGGGCCCATGAGCGCGATGTTCTCGTTCAGGCCGAGCTCGTCGATCCGCTCGCGCAGGGCGGTCCGCTCGGGGCCGCGGCCGTAGATGCGCAGGCGCCAGTCGGGGCGCTCGGCGACGACCTTGGCGAAGGCGTCGACCAGCAGTCCGTAGCGCTTGACGGGGATGAGGCGGCCGGCGGCCACGACGAGCTCGGCGCTGCCGTCGGAGGGCTCGACCGCGGCGGCCGAGACGCCGTTGGGCAGCGCCGCGATGTGCGTACGGGCCTCCGGCAGCATCGCGCGGTGCGTGGCCGCGTCGGCCTCGGAGACGGTGGTGAGGGCGTCCAGGAGCGGGATCGCGGCGTCCTGCGCGGCGCGGACCTCCGGGTGGTGGCCGCCGTGGATGAGGTGCTCCTGGCCGATCCGCACGTAGGTGCGCTCCGTGGCGAGGCGGGTGAGGTGGACGAGGAGGCCGGGGCGGGTGGCCACGACGACGTCCGCGTCCGTGGCCTCCAGGTACTGGGCGACGCGCAGGTCGGCGAGGCGGGTGAAGGCCTTCACGTCGCGCTCGCGGGCCGGGAGGAGCGCGCTGGGCTGCTGCTGCAGCTCGTTGTCCGTCTCCGAGCCCGGGGCGCCCTTGCGGATGTCGATCAGGGACGTGAGGCGGACGCGGCGGCCGGGCGGGAGCTTCGGGGCGTCCGCGCTGCGGTAGACGGAGACGAGCTCGACGTCGTGGTGGGCGGCGAGGGCGCTCGCGAGGTTGCCGGTCGCGCGGATGGTGCCGCCGATGCCGTAGGCGTTGTGGATCAGGAATGCGATCTTCATGGGCGGGCGGGCGGTCCTCCCTCCGGGGCCGGTGCGTTCTCGTGTTCGGGCGAGCGAACTGTAGGGGCAGTCGCGAAGCCCCTGTCAAGCCGTGCGTCGAACGGCAGTCCAGAGGGTAACCGTGTGGCTCAGCGTGGCGCGGGCACGGACCCCGCGGGCGCTGGGACCCTGGGCCTGTGAAGGCGATGGTGGCGGTCTCCGCGGTCGTGGCCCTCGGGCTGACGGCCGGCTGCGGCGGCGGTGGCAGTGGCGACGGGAACGGCGGTCCCGGCGGCGGCGGGAACCGCGGCGGCTCCCGGGGCGAGGCCAAGGGCACGCGCAATGCCGTGCGGATACTGAGCCCCGCCCAGCTGCGGCACGTCGAGCTCGGAGCCCGCGAGGTGCCCGGCTTCCAGATCGAGCGCGCCGGCAGCGGTGCGGCCGGCGTCGGCCGCCCCAGCACGGACGCCGCCGCCTGCCGGCCGCTCGTCGAAGCCCTCGGCTCCGAGCCGCGGCCCGAGCCGGCCGCGTCCGTCGTCAACACCTTCGCCAAGGCCGGCGAGGACCTCGACTTCCAGGGCCTCATGGGCATGATCCGCGTCTCCGCCTACCGCGGCGACGGCGCCGCCGCCACGCTCCGCGGGCTGCGCTCCGCGGCGGTGCGCTGCGCGGACGGCTTCGGCATGCTCACGGGCGAGGGTGAACCGCAGGAGTTCCGCGCCGTGCGGACCCTCGCTGCTCCCCGGCTGGGCGACGAGGCCGTCGCCTACCGCCTGGAGAACGCGGCGGAACGCGCGCCGAGCCTGATCACCGTCGTCCGGTCCGGCGCGACGCTCGCCATGTTCTTCGCGACGAGCCTCGGCGACCCCGAGGACGTCGAGATCCCGCCGGACCTGGTGGCGGCGCAGGTGGCGAAGGTGGAACGAGCGGAACAGAAGGCTCCCACGGCGCCGCCGCCGTCGTCGCCGATGGCGGCGGGGGAGGGCGGGGAGGCGGGGGACGG
>NZ_PXWG01000284.1 GCF_003011965.1 Streptosporangium nondiastaticum | reverse complement strand
CCGTGGCCCCGCCCGTCTCGGCGAACAGCCACGCGGCGCCCTCGGGCAGCCCGGCCGCCGCCGCGCGGCCCACCAGGTCGGCGGCCATGCCCTCGACCGTCAGCGGCCCGTGCGGCAGGAGCAGGTGGGCGGCGTCCGCGGCGGCGCTCTCGTCCGCGTACGCGAGCACGGCCAGCGCCCGGGCGCGCGGCGCTTCCACGAGCCGTACGGTCGCCTCCGTCAGCACGCCGAGCGTGCCTTCGCTGCCGGTGAAGGCGCGGGCCACGTCGGTGCGCCGCTCCGGCAGCAGGGCGTCCAGCGCGTAGCCGGAGATGCGGCGCGGCAGGTCGGGGAAGCGGGTGCGCAGCGCGGCCAACTCGCCGCCGACCAGGGTGCGGAGGCCTCCGGCGAGCCGCTCCGGCAGCCCCTCCCACCCCTGTGCGAGCCGGGCCCGCTCGCCCGCGTACGTGAGGACGTCCAGCGCGTGCACGTTGTCGGCCGTCGTGCCCCAGGCCACGGAGTGCGCGCCGCACGCGTTGTTGCCGATCATGCCGCCGAGCGTGCAGCGGGCGTGCGTGGACGGGTCGGGGCCGAACGTCAGGCCGTGCGCGCCCGCCGCGTCCCGGAGCGCGTCGAGGACGACGCCGGGCTGGACGACGGCCGTGCGGGCCTCCGGGTCGATCGACGTGATCGCGTTCATGTGGCGGGTGAAGTCGAGCACCACGCCCTCGCCCGTGGCCTGTCCGGCGATCGACGTGCCGCCGCCGCGGGCGACGACCGGCACGCCGTGCGCGCGGCAGACGGCGAGCACGGCCGCCACGTCCTCGGCGTCGCGGGGGGCGACCACGCCCAGGGGCACGCGCCGGTAGTTCGAGGCGTCCATGGTCACGAGGGCCCGGTCGGCGGCCCCGAAGCGGACGTCGCCGCGCACGCCCTTCCGGAGCGCGGCGGCCAGCTCCCCGCGCAGTTCTCCACGGAGCCCCTCGCGGTCCGTACGGCCTGCGTCGTCGCCGCTGCCGTCAGCGTCACCCTCCACAAGATCAGCCATACCTCCCATACTGCACAGCCCCCGCCCGCCCCCGTCTCACCGAACGGACGTTTTACTGATCGGAAACTCCGCACGGACTAGGCTGCCTCCGTGGCTGATATCCAGATCCCCGCTGACATCAAGCCCGCCGATGGTCGCTTCGGCGCGGGCCCGTCCAAGGTGCGTACGGAGGCGCTCGCCGCGCTGGCTGCCACCGGAACCTCTCTGCTCGGCACGTCCCACCGCCAGGCCCCGGTGAAGAACCTGGTCGGCTCGGTGCGGGACGGCGTGCGCGAACTGTTCTCCCTGCCCGACGGCTACGAGGTGATCCTCGGCAACGGCGGCTCCACCGCCTTCTGGGACGTCGCGACGCACGGCCTGATCGAGAACAAGTCGCAGCACCTCTCCTTCGGCGAGTTCTCCTCCAAGTTCGCGAAGGCCGCGAAGCTCGCGCCGTGGCTGGCCGAGCCGACCGTCATCTCCTCCGAGCCCGGCACCCACCCGGAGCCGAAGGCGGAGGCGGGCGCCGACGTCTACGCCCTCACGCACAACGAGACCTCCACGGGCGTCGCGGCGCCCGTCAAGCGCGTCGAGGGCGCCGACGAGGGCGCGCTCGTGCTGGTCGACGCCACGTCCGGCGCGGGCGGCCTGCCCGTCGACATCGCCGAGACCGACGTCTACTACTTCGCCCCGCAGAAGTCCTTCGCCTCCGACGGCGGCCTGTGGCTCGCGGTGTTCTCCCCCGCGGCCCTGGAGCGCGCGGCCCGCGTCCACGCGTCCGGGCGGCACGTCCCCGAGTTCTTCTCCCTGCCGACCGCGATCGACAACTCCCTCAAGAACCAGACGTACAACACCCCGGCCCTCTCCACCCTCTTCCTGCTGAACCAGCAGCTGGAGTGGCTGAACGGCCAGGGCGGCCTGGACTTCGCGGTCCGCCGCACGGCGACCTCCGCCCGCACGCTCTACGGCTGGGCCGAGGCCTCCAAGCACGCGAGCCCGTTCGTGACCGACCCGGCCAAGCGGTCGGCCGTCATCGGCACGATCGACTTCACGGACGACGTGGACGCGGCGGCCGTCGCCAAGGTCCTCCGCGCCAACGGCATCGTCGACACCGAGCCGTACCGCAAGCTCGGCCGCAACCAGCTGCGCATCGCGATGTTCCCGGCGATCGACCCGTCGGACGTCGAGGCCCTGACGGCCTGCGTCGACTACGTGATCGAACAGCTCTGACGCGCGGGCCCCTCCGGGGGGCCGAGCCTGACGACCACCGCGTGGCGCGGTCCGGC
>NZ_PXWG01000283.1 GCF_003011965.1 Streptosporangium nondiastaticum | reverse complement strand
GGCGGGCCGTGCCCCCGCCCGCGCCGCGCCGGCCCCTCCCCCAAGCCCGGGCGCGCGGCCCGCATCGCGGTCTGCCTCACCTCCGCGCTCGTCATGCTCACCAGCGGCGTCGGCTGGTGCGCCTACCACTGGCTGGACCGCGGAGTGAACACCTCCAGCGCGCTGGACGCCCTGCGCGACGACGCGCCGCCGGGTCGCGACGGCGCGGTGAACCTGCTCCTGATCGGCCTCGACAGCCGCAAGGACATGAACGGCAACGACCTGCCGAAGGAGTTCGTCCAGGACGAACTGCACGCCGGCTCCAGCGACATCGGCGGCTACAACACCAACACCCTCATCCTCATGCACATCCCGGCCGGCGGCGGCAAGGTGACGGCCTTCTCGATACCGCGCGACGACTACGTCGAGATCGCCGGCGGGCGCGGCGAGCACAAGATCAAGGAGGCGTACGGGATCGCCAAGGCCGAGGCCGAGGAGAAGCTGTCGGCGCAGGGCGTCAAGGGCGCCGAGCTGGAGCACCGCGGGCGCGAGGCCGGCCGCGAGGCCACGCTGGCCACGGTCCAGCACTTCCTCGGCGTGCCCATCGACCACTTCGCCGAGGTCAACCTGCTGGGCTTCTACGACATCGCCAAGGTGGTCCAGCCCGTCCCGGTGTGCCTGAAGCACCCCGTGCGCGACCGCTACTCCGGCGCCGACTTCCCGGCCGGGCCGCAGCAGCTCGACGCCCGCCAGGCGCTGTCCTTCGTCCGGCAGCGGCACGGCCTGGCCGGCGGCGACCTCGACCGCACCCACCGCCAGCAGGCGTTCCTGTCCTCGGTCACGCACAAGCTCCAGGAACAGGGCGTGTGGAGCGACCTCGGCAAGCTGCAGGGGCTGTTCGACGTCATCAAGAAGGACGTCGTCATCGACAACCGGTGGAACATCCTGGACTTCGCCCGGCAGGCGCCCAACCTGACCGGCGGCAACGCCGAGTTCCACACCCTTCCCATCGAGGGCTTCGCCACCCGCAAGGGAGAGGCCGTCAACCTCGTCGACCCGGCGAAGGTCAAGTCCCTCGTCCAGGCGATGACGGAGCCGAAGACGGAGCGGAAGGACACGCCGGCCGCCGGCGACGCCGAACCGGGTGAGGGCAAACCGGATAAGGGCAAAGCAGATGACGCCAAGCCCGGCGGGTCGGATCCCGTCTCCTCCGACTCCTTCCAGGGCCCGCCGGTCAAGATGGGCGGCGTCCCCTGCGTCGACTGACCGCCGCAAGGGTCTCCGGGCTCTAGACCCTCCCCTTGGCGACGACGAGGAGCCTCTCGTAGTGCTTCATCTCCTCGATGTCGCCCACGAACGGGCGGACCTCCGCGAGGAACGGCCGGAAGTGCGGCCCCTCGCGGAAGCCCTGCTCGTGGTCGTGGACCGACGTCCACTCGATCCGCAGGACGAACCGCTCCGGCTCCTCCACCCCGCGCGCGAGCTCGTAGCCCAGGCACTGCGGTGCCGCGTACAGGTGTTCGGCGGCGGCCGCGCAGGCCTTCTCGAAGGCGGCGCGCCGCTCAGGGTCGGTGATGCGGTAGCGGATGTACTCGACGGTCACGGGGCCTCCTCTTGCCGCGTCCTGCGGTCGGCGCCGGCTCAGTCGCCGAAGCCGGCGTGCACGTGGTCGTGGTGGGTGTCGTCGGTGAAGAACTGCGGCCCCGCGCCCGCCCCCGCCGGCAGGAGCGGGCCCCCGACGTTGTACGAGCCGGCCGCGGCGGCGTCGCGCATGAACGCCTCGACCAGCGCGCGCGGCGTCGCCCGGTCGACCACCGCGTGCCCGTCGATCCGCCACACGTCGAAGGCCCGGCCCGGCGGGTGGTCGCTGGGCCGGCCGGTGCCGAACACGTTCAGGGGATGGCCGGAGCGCACGACGCTGACGTCGATGCGGTAGCGCTCCGCGAGCCGGAGCATCGCCCGCAGCACGCTCGCGTGGACGCCGCCGCCCCGGACGTCGGCCTCGGCCGCCGCGGGCAGCTGGATCCGGTCCTCGTCCAGCACCCGCCGCGCCGCCTCCGGCAGGCTGCCGGCCGCGGGCCCGGGCGCGGCCGGGTGCAGCTCGCCGACCGACCAGCGCGGCGCCGCCTCGGTCAGGCGCACGTCCACGGTCGTCCCGCCCGCCACCACGGGCCCGCCGCCCGTGCGCGTCCACTGCCGGCAGACGACCAGGACGCTCGCCGAGCCGGCCAGGATCCCGCCGTACTGGGCGTCCGTCACCTCGACGACGGCCGCGTCCGCGCCGGACAGCAGCGGCCCGGCCTGCCCGGCGAGCGCGGGCGG
>NZ_PXWG01000282.1 GCF_003011965.1 Streptosporangium nondiastaticum | reverse complement strand
GGCGGCCTCCGCCGTCCCGGCCCGCCGCTGAGCACCGTCCTCGGCGCCGCCCGGTCCGCCGCCGGGCCCGCCCGGTCACGTCCCCGAACGAGGTTCGCCGCCCCATGAATTCACGCCAGCGCCGCGGGATCATCCTCCTGCTTCTGTCGGTGCTCTGCGCCCTCGGCGCGTTCGCCGGAGTCTTTGCGGTCGTCCACGACGCCGAGTCCAAGCTCGGCCCCGAGGCCACCGCGTACCGGCTGAAGGCCGACATCCCGGCCTACCAGCACCTGGAGGACGCCAAGGACCGGTTCGAGAAGGTCTCGATGCCCCGCCGCTGGCTGCCCTCCACGGCCGTCACGGACCTCCGCTACCTCGACGGCAAGATTTCCGTCACTCCCCTCCGTAGAGGATCGCTGCTCCAGCAGGACATGGCCGTCGCCCGGCCGGCGCTGCGGCCCGGGCAGCAGGAGATCGCCATCATGATCGACGCGGCGACGGGCGTCGCGGGCAAGATCTACGCCGGGGCGAAGGTCAACGTCTACGCCACCTTCGACGGCAAGGACCAGGGCGGCAAGCCGGTGTCCAAGGTGATCGTCACCAACGCCCAGGTCATCCAGGTCGGCAAGCTCACCCCCTTCGACCGCGACAGCGGCAGCGGCACGGCCGGGGTGCGGCGCGGGGGCGAGGCCGTGCCGATCACCTTCGCGCTGGACACCAAGGACGCCCAGCGGGTGGCGTACGCGGAGTCCTTCGCCTCCCACGTCCGGCTCGCGCTGGTCGCCCCCGGCGGCGACGACGCGGTCAGCGGCAGCGACCGCACCTACACGCTCGACGGCGACAAGTAGAGCAGGGGAGAACGGTGACCATCAGGATCCTCCCGGCCGTCGGCGACCCGGACGCCGCCCGCGCCATCGGCGGCCTGCTCGGCCAGCTGCCCGGCGTCGAACCGCTGCAGGCCGTCGGGGACTCGGCCCGCCTGCTCGACACGCTCGCCGTGCTGGCGGCGGCCTCCGTGGACGAGCTCCCCGAAGTCGTGCTCGTCCACGAGCGGCTCGGCCCCCTGCCCGCGCTGGAGGTCATCCGCGAAGTGGCCCTGCGCTTCCCGGCGACCGGCGTCGTGCTCGTCACCGCCGACCAGGGGCCCGCGCTCTACGCCGCCGCCATGGACGTGGGCGCGCGCGGCCTCGCCGGGCTGCCGCTGTCGTACGACGAGGTCGGCGCCCGCGTGCAGGCCGCCGCCCACTGGGCGACCGGCGTCCGCCGCCACCTGGGCAGCGGCGGCGAGGGGTCCGGAGGCGGGCCGGGCGGGACGCTCCTCGCGGTGGTCGGCGCCAAGGGCGGCGTCGGGACGACCGTCACCGCCGTCCAGCTCGCCCTCGCCGCGTGCGCCGCGGGACGGAGCGTCGCCCTTGTCGACCTGGACCTGCAGTCGGGCGACGTCGCCTCGTACCTGGACGTGCAGTTCCGCCGGTCGATCGCCGACCTGGCCGGCATCAGCGACATCTCGCCGCGGGTCCTGCAGGACGCCGTCTTCCCGCACCCGACGGGCCTCGGGCTGCTGCTGGCGCCCGCCGAGGGGGAGCGCGGCGAGGAGGTCGGCGACCTCGCGGCGCGGCAGATCGCGGCCGCGCTGCGCAGCCGGTACGAGCTGGTCATCGCCGACTGCGGCACGCAGATGACGGCCGCGGGCGCCGCCGTCGTGGAGACGGCCGACGTGGCGCTGCTGGTGACGACGCCGGACGTGGTGTCCGTACGGGCCGCGAAGCGGATGGTGCGGCTGTGGGACCGGCTGCAGATCCGCAAGGCCGCCGACACGGTGACCGTCCTCAACCGGCACACCCGGCACAGCGAGATCCAGCCCGCCCTGGTGGAGCGGACGACGGGCACGCGAGCCGCCCGTACGACCGTCCCGGCGGGCTACAAGGAGCTGCAGCCCGCCGTCGACTCGGGCCGGATGCAGGACCTCGACGCCCGCTCTGGCGTGCGGCAGGCCCTGTGGACCCTCGCGGGGGAGCTCGGCCTGGTCACCGCACCGGGCGCGGGCGCCGGGCCCTTACGCGGCGCCGCCGCCCATGCGGGCCGGTCGCTCACCGGCGGCGCACGGCGCAGGCGGGCCATAGGGAGCGGCGGCGGCACCGGGGCGGATCAGCTCTCTCCCGTGCCGATGGGCCGCTTCCGGCGGCGCGGGGGCGGCGACCGGGGGCAGGTCGCCGTGGAGTTCCTGGGCGTCCTGCCGCTGATCATCGTGGTGCTGGCGGTGGTGTGGCAGTGCGTGCTGGTCGGCTACACGTACGCGCTCGCCGGGGACGCGGCGGACAAGGGCGCGCGGGCGGCCGCGGTCGGGGGCGACTGCGCGGCGGCCGCGCGGGCGGACCTGCCGGGGGCGT
>NZ_PXWG01000281.1 GCF_003011965.1 Streptosporangium nondiastaticum | reverse complement strand
GTGCCGGCCGCCGTGCCCGCGGCCCCCGCCGGAGGCGTCAGGCACAATCTGCCCATGACGAGCCCTAGCCCCGAACAGGAATACGCCGACAGGCGCTACCGCTCGCCCGCCGGCATCGCGGGCGGCGTGCTGCTGCTCGCCCTCGCCGGCTGGCTGGGCGGCGACGCCGTGGCCCGCGGCGACGGCCGCACGCCCTGGCTGGCCCTGGCCGGCCTGCTGTGCGTCGTCCCGCTGATCATCGCCTTCACGCTGCGGCCCGCCGTCTTCGCGGGGGCCTCGCGGCTCCTCGTGCGGAACCCGTTCCGGACGATCACCCTGCCGTGGGCGGCGGTGGACGCGGTGCGGGCCGGCTACTCCAGCGAGGTGCTGGCCGGGGGCTCCACGTACCAGCTGTGGGCCGTGCCGGTGTCCCTGCGGAAGCGCAAGCGCGCGGCCCGGAGCGGGGCGGAGGCGGCTCCCGCCGACCAGACGGTCGCGGAGCTGCAGGAGCTCGCCGAGCGGGGCGCTTCGCGGGAGGACGCGAAGGGGGACGTGGTGGTGCGGTGGGCGTACGAGGTGCTGGTCCCCTCCGGGGTGGGGCTGGTGTTGTTCGTGGTGTTGCTGGTGGCCGGCTGACGGCCGGGCCGGCGCGGAAGGGGCCCGGGGCGTCAGCCCCGGGCCCCTTCCCGCATCAGATGCCCGCCGCCTGCGACAGATCGGCCTTGATCGAGGCCAGGACCTCGGTCGCCTTGGCCCGCGCGCCCGCGAGCGCCGCCGCGTCGGCGACCGGGATCACGACCTCCAGGTAGCACTTGATCTTCGGCTCCGTGCCGCTCGGCCGCACGATCACCCGCGCGGCGGAGACCGTCCCGGACTCGTCACCCGCGAGGTGGTAGCGCAGGCCGTCCGTCGGCGGCAGCGACTCCGTGCCCTTCGACAGGTCCTCCGCGGACGTGATGTGCAGGCCCGCCAGAACCGTCGGCGGCTGCTCGCGCAGCCTCCGCATCGCGTCGGCGATCAGGGAGAGGTCCTGGACGCGCACCGACAGCTGGTCCGTGGCGTGCAGGCCGTGCTCGACCGCCAGGTCGTCCAGGAGGTCGCTGAGCGTGCGGCCGGACTCCTTGAGCTCCGCGGCCAGCTCGGCGACCAGCAGGGCCGCGGTGATGCCGTCCTTGTCACGGACGCCCTCGGGGTCGACGCAGTAGCCGAGCGCCTCCTCGTAGGCGTAGCGCAGGCCGTCGACGCGGGCCAGCCACTTGAAGCCGGTCAGGGTCTCCGTGTACGGCGTGCCGGTGCTCGCGGCGGCGATGCGGGAGAGCAGGGACGACGAGACGATCGTCGTGGTGAACGTGCCGCGGGCGTTCTTGTGCACCAGGTGCGTGGCGAGCAGCGCGCCGACCTCGTCGCCGCGGAGCATGCGCCAGCCCTCGGCGCTGTCCGGGTCGGGGACGGCGACGGCGCAGCGGTCCGCGTCCGGGTCGTTGGCGATGACGATGTCCGGCCGGGCCTCGCGGGCGGTGGCGAACGCCAGGTCCATGGCGCCCGGCTCCTCCGGGTTGGGGAACACCACGGTCGGGAAGTCCGGGTCCGGCTCGGCCTGGGCGGCGACCACGGTCGGGGCGGGGAAGCCGGCGCGCTCGAAGGCGGCGGTCAGGACGTCGCGGCCGACGCCGTGCATGGGCGTGTAGACGACGCGGACGTCACGGGCGGAGCCGCCGGTCAGGACGGCGTCCGTGCGCTCCAGGTAGGCGCCCACGACGTCCTCGTAGCGGAGGGTCTCCCAGCCGGCGGAGGGGCGCGGGACGTCGTTCAGGCTGCTCACCGCGGCGATCTCGGCGGCGATCTCGGCGTCGGCGGGCGGCACGATCTGGGAGCCGTCGCCGAGGTAGACCTTGTAGCCGTTGTCGCGGGGCGGGTTGTGGCTGGCCGTGACCTCGATGCCGGCGACGGCGCCGAGGTGGCGGATCGCGAAGGCGAGGACGGGGGTGGGGAGCGGCTTCGGCAGGACCGCGGCCTTCAGGCCGGCGCCGACCATGACGGCGGCGGTGTCCTGGGCGAAGTCGGCGCTCTTGTAGCGGGCGTCGTAGCCGATGACGACCGTGCCGCCGGTGTGGCCCTGCTTCTTCAGGTACGCGGCGAGGCCGGCTGCCGCGCGGATCACGACGGAGCGGTTCATGCGCATGGGGCCGGCGCCGAGTTCGCCGCGGAGGCCGGCGGTGCCGAACTGGAGGGTCCCGGCGAAGCGGGCGGCGAGCTCGGCGGTGTCCCCGGCGTCGATGAGCTGGGCGAGCTCCTCGCGGGTGTCGGGGTCGGGGTCCTCGGCGAGCCAGGTCCGGGCCTGGGCGATGAGGACGTCGTCTCGCTCCACGGTGTCTCCTACGGAGGGTTCGGGGTATGGGGTCTGTGTCGGGTGGGGCGGGTGC
>NZ_PXWG01000280.1 GCF_003011965.1 Streptosporangium nondiastaticum | reverse complement strand
CCGGGGCGGCGGCCGCGGTGTGCACGGCGGGCGCCACGGCCCGGCCCGGGGCGGTTCCGGCCGCCGCGGCCTGCGTGCCCGCGGTGACCAGGGCGCAGGCGGCCAGCAGCACGCCCGCGGTCGTACGTCGGGATCGTCTCACGCGTACTCCTTCCACGCGCACTCCTTCCGCGCGTACTTCGTTGCGCGCTTCCTCCCGCGCGCACTTCCTTCTGCGGTGCGGATACGGCGAGTTGGCGACGAGCAGGCTGAGCGGGCCGAGCGGGGGTGCGAACTGAGCGGGCCGAGCGAGGGTGCAGGCCGAGCGGGGGTGCGTGAGGCAGGGTGCCACGAGCGGCCAACTATTGACAGGGGCGCGTCAAGGTGAGGTGTTCGCCGGATGTGACGGTCGGTCAGAAAGACCACGTTCGAGTGGATTAAGGGCGTTCACCCGTATCGCGTCCGCGCCATGCGTCATCGTGCAGACGATCACCGTCGTAAACCAGCCGTCACCACCCGCAACCAGGGGGATCCACGTTGTCCGGCGAAACCACCGAGACCACCGAGGTACATGAGGAATTACGCTTCCGCTCCCCGACCCTGACCGCCTTCCAGAAGAGCCCCCTCACCGCCCGCGCGATGGGCCGGCGCCTGCCCCGGCTCGTCCGCAGGGCACTGGGCCTCGCCTGGCGCGTGGACAGACGCGCCGTCCTCGCCCTCCTCGCCTGCCAGCTGCTGTCCGGCGCCTTCGAGGCCTTCGGCCTCCTCGCCACCAGCAGCACCATCACCGCCCTCGTCACCTCGGGCCACATGCAGGACCGGCTCGTCGACGCCCTGCCCTCCATCGGCCTCCTCGCGGGCGCCGCCGGGACCCGGGCCCTGCTCGCCATCGCCGTCAGCAACATCTCCAGCCGGCTGGCCCCCCGGATCGCCCGCGAGGCCGAGCTGCAGATGCTGGACGCGGCGATCAACGCCGAGCTCGCGGCCTACGACCACCCCGGCTTCAACGACAAGCGCGAGGCCGCGGACCGCGGCGCCGACGTCGCCCAGGACCTGCTGACCGAGTCCCAGGACCTCATGGCCTGCCTCGCCTCGCTCGTCGCCGCGGCCGGCGTGGTCACGCTCCTCCACCCGCTCCTGCTGCCGCTCCTCCTGCTGGCCACCCTCCCGCAGGGCATCGCGAGCGTGAAGGCCGCCCGGGTCCATTACCAGACCTCCCGCGCCCTCAGCGCCGACCGCCGGGTGCTCAGCCACCTGCGCTGGCACGTCACCGACAAGATCTTCGCCGACCAGCTGCGCTCGGGCACCATGGCCGGATTCCTCCTCGGCCGCTACCGCTCGATCGGCGACCGCATCCACACCGCCACCGACCGGGCCGTCCACCAGGGCGCCCGGTACGCCCTCGCCGGCGCCGTGGCCGGCGGGATCGCCTCCGGCCTGGTGTGGGCGGCGCTCGCCCTCCTGCTCGGCACGGGCCGCATGTCGCTCGCCTCGGCCGGCACGGCCGTCTTCGCCCTGCGCTCGGTCGGCTCGTCCCTGCGGGGCATGGTCGGCTACGGCGCACGCCTCTTCCGCACCGGCCTCTACCTCGACGACTGGGCCGAGTTCATCGACGAGGCCGGCGGCCACCGCATGCAGCGCGGCACCCTCGCCCCCGCGGCGCCCCGGGCCGTCCGCGCCGAGTCCCTCACCTTCCGCTACCCCGGCACGGACCGCCCGGCGCTGCAGGACGTCAGCCTGGAGGTGCGGCGCGGCGAGGTCCTGGCCCTGGTGGGGGAGAACGGCTCGGGCAAGACCACCCTCAGCAAGCTCCTGACCGGCCTCTACCTGCCCACCGGCGGCCAGGTCACGTGGGACGGCGTCAGCACGGGCGAGTTCGCCCCGCAGGCGCTGTGGCGGCAGACCGCCGTCGTCCCGCAGGACTTCGCCCACTGGCCCCTGTCCGCCCGCGACAACATCACCCTAGGGCAGGCCCACGAAGGGGACGGCGTCGTCCTCGAAGCGGCCGCGCACGCCGGCGCCGACGAGGTCGTCAAGGAGCTCCGCAGCGGGCTCGACACCCTCCTCGCCCGCGAGTGGTTCGGCGGGGTGGAGCTCTCCGGCGGCCAGTGGCAGCGCATCGCCATCGCCCGCGCCTTCTACCGCCCCGCCGGCCTGCTCGTCATGGACGAGCCCACCAGCGCCCTGGACGCCCGGGCCGAGCACCGCATCTTCGCGGGGCTCCGGAAGGTCGCCCAGGAGCGGGCCGTCGTCCTCGTCACCCACCGCCTGGCCAACGTGGCCGTCGCCGACCGCATCGTGGTCCTCGACCACGGCCGGGTCATCCAGCAGGGCACCTTCGCCGAGCTCGTCGAAGCGCCCGGTCTCTTCCGGGAGCTGTGGTCCCTGCAGGCCGACCGCGGCGTCCCCGCGGCGCACGAGAAAGCGAGCCCCGCCGTGCGCTGACCGCCCCGCACCCTTCGTACCCCCGCACCCCT
>NZ_PXWG01000027.1 GCF_003011965.1 Streptosporangium nondiastaticum | reverse complement strand
GGCGGCGCGCCGTCCCCGCCCGGCGGCCCGGTCGCCGTCCGCCGTCCCCTCGGCAGGCCCAGCAGTCGTTCCGCCACGATGTCCCGCTGGATCTCGTTCGTGCCCGCGTAGACCGGGCCCGCCAGGGCGAAGACCCAGCCCTCCGCCCAGGCCCCGTGCGCCGGGGCGTCGGCCGCGGCGGCGGCCAGCTCGCCGTACGGGCCGAGCAGGTCGAGCGCCGTCTCGTGCAGCGCCAGGTCGAGCTCCGACCAGAAGAGCTTCGTCAGGCTCGGCTCCGCGCCGCGCGGGCCGCCCGCCGCGCTCGCGCACCCGTACCCGTACAGCTGGTAGGCGCGCGCCCGGACCACCGCGTCCGCCACCCGGTCGCGCAGCTCCGTGTCCCCGGGGTCGGCCGCCGCTCGCCACAGGGCGACGAGCCGGCGCGCGGCGGCCACGTAGCGGCCCGGGCTGCGCAGGGTGAGGCCGCGCTCGCTGCCCGCGGTGCTCATCGCGACGCGCCAGCCGTCGCCGGGCGCGCCCACCACGTCCCGGTCGGGCACGAACACCTCGTCCAGGAAGATCTCCGCGAACGCGGGCCTGCCGTCGAGGCGGGCGACCGGACGCACCGTCACCCCCTCGGCGTCCAGCCCGAACATCGCGTACGTCAGGCCCTCGTGGGGCCGGCCCGTGGCGGCATGGCTGCGGAAGAGCCCGAAGGCCCGGTCGGCGAACGCGGCCCGCGAGGACCACGCCTTCTGCCCGCTCAAGCGCCACCCGCCGGCCGCCGGCACGGCCACCGACCGCAAGGACGCGAGGTCCGAGCCGGCCCCGGGCTCGGACCACGCCTGCGCCCACACCGTTTCCCCGCCGGCCATCGGGGGGAGGATCCGGGCGCGCTGCTCCTCCGTGCCGTGCTCGAAGAGCGTCGGGGCGAGCAGGCCGATGCCGTTCTGCGAGACCCGGGCGGGCGCACCGGCCGCCCAGTACTCCTCCTCGAAGACGAGCCACTCCAGGAACGACCGGCCACGGCCCCCGTACTCGGGCGGCCAGGAGACGGCCGACCAGCGGCCGGCGTGCAACGTCCGCTCCCACGCGCGGTGTTCGGCGAAGCCCTCCGGGGTCTCCAGGGAAGGCAACGGCCCGCGCGGCACGTGCGCGGCGAGCCACGCGCGGGCCTCCGCGCGGAAGGCCTCCTCCTCGGGGGTGAGGTCCAGGTCCATCAGGCGCCGCCCGCTTCCGTCCCCGCCTTCATCGCGCGGATGTCCATGCCGCCGAGGGGGTCGGCGGCGGTCTCGGCGTTGTGCGCGTGCGCGAGGTGGTGCAGGGCGAACGCCGCGTCGAGGCCGCCGTGCAGGCCCTGGAGGTCCTCGGCCTGGTTGACCGCGCGCTTGGCGAGGGCGAGGCCCATGCGCGGCATCCCGGCGACCCGCTCGGCGAGTTCGCGGGTGCGCGCGGCCAGGTGCTCGCGCGGCACGACGCGGTTGACCATGCCGAGCTCGTGGGCGCGCCGCGCGGTCATCCGGTCGCCCGTGAAGAGGAGTTCCTTCGCGACGCGCGGCGGCAGCACCCACGGGTGCGCGAAGTACTCCACGCCCGGGATGCCCATCCGCACCACCGGATCCGCGAAGAAGGCGTCCTCGCTCGCGACGATCAGGTCGCAGACCCAGGCCAGCATCAGCCCGCCCGCCACGCACGCGCCCTGCACCGCGGCGATCACCGGCTTGGGCAGCTCGCGCCAGCGGCGGCACATGCCCAGGTAGACCTCGGACTCGCGCGCGAACCGGCTCTCCGCGCCCGCCTTGCCGCAGTGGTCCCACCACAGGCCCGCCCGGCGGTCGAACGGCACGTGGGCGTCGCGCCCGGGCGTGCCGATGTCGTGGCCGGACGAGAAGTGCGCGCCCGCGCCCGCGAGGACGATCACCTTGACGGCGTCGTCCGCCGACGCCTCGTAGAAGGCCCGGTCCAGGGCGTACGTCATCGCGGAATTCTGGGCGTTGCGGTACGCGGGCCGGTTCATGGTGACCGTCGCGACGGGGCCGCTGCGTTCGTAGCGCACCACGGGGCCGTCGGCCGTCGCGGGGCCGTCGCTCGTCGCAGGGTCGCTCGTCGCAGGGTCAGTGGCCCTCACAGGGTCAGTGGTCATCAACCATCCTTCCCTAACAAGTGTTTGGTAGGTTAACGTACGGTCATGAGCAGCGTCGAGAAGTCCACCGCTGTCCGGCCCGGCCCGCCGCCCTGTCCTCCCGCTCACGACCTGCTGTCCGGCCGCACCGCCGTCATCACCGCCGCGGCCGGCGCCGGGATAGGCGCAGCGACGGCCCGCCGGTTCCTGGAGGAAGGCGCCCGCGTCGTGCTCGGCGACCGGCACGCCCGCAGGCTGCGCGCCGCCGTGGCCGGGCTGAGCGAGGAGTTCGGCGGCCGCCGGGTCGCCGGCCTGCCCTGCGACGTCACCGACGAGGAGCAGGTCGCGGCCCTGTTCGAGCTGGCCGAGGAGCGGCACGGCGCCCTCGACGTCGTCGTCAACAACGCGGGCCTCGGCGGCACAGCGGAGCTCACCGCTATGACCGACGACCAGTGGGACGCCGTCGTCGGCACGACCCTCGGCGGCACATTCCGCTGCACCCGCGCCGCCCTGCGCCGGATGCGCGCCCGCGGCACCGGCGGCGTCGTCGTCAACAACGCCTCCGTCGCCGGCTGGCGCGCCCAGCACGGGCAGGCCCACTACGCCGCGGCCAAGGCCGGCGTCATGGCGCTCACGCGCTGCGCGGCGGTGGAGGCCGCGGCCTACGGCGTGCGCGTCAACGCCGTCGCGCCGAGCCTCGCCCTCCACCCCCACCTGTCCAAGGTCACCACCCCGGAGCTGCTGGAGGAGCTGGTGCGGCGCGAGGCGTTCGGGCGGGCCGCCGAGCCCTGGGAGGTCGCCAACGTCATCGTCTTCCTGGCCAGCGGCTACTCCTCGTACATGACCGGCGAGACGGTCTCCGTCAGCAGCCAGCGCGCGTGACCGAGAATGGACCCGTGCCGAACAGCAAGAAGACCGCCGCCGAGCGGCCCGCGCCCGAGCGGCGCGGCGAACTCCTCGCGACCGCCGCCGAGGTGTTCGCCGCCCACGGCTACAACGCCACCACCGTGCGGCGCATCGCCGACGAGGCCGGGATCCTGGCCGGGAGCCTCTACTACCACTTCGACTCCAAGGAGTCGATGCTGGACGAGATCCTGTCGGCCTTCCTCGACGAGCTGTGGGACGGCTACGACGCGGTGCTCGCCGCCCGCCTCGGCCCCCGGGAGACCCTGGAGGCCCTCGTCACCGAGTCCTTCCGGGAGATCGACCGGCACCGCCCCGCCGTCGCCATCTACCAGCGCGAGTCCCGCCACCTCGCCCTGCAGCCGCGCTTCGCCTACCTCGCCGACTCGCAGCGCAGGTTCGAGCAGGCCTGGCTCGGCACCCTGCGCCGCGGCGCGGCGGCCGGCGTCTTCCGTGCCGACCTCGACGTCCGGCTCGCCTACCGCTTCGTGCGCGACACCGTGTGGGTCGCCGCGTCCTGGTACCGGCCGGGCGGCGCGCACAGCCCCGAGGAGATCGCCCGTCAGTACTTGTCGATGGTGCTGGAGGGCATCGCCGTACGCGAATGACCCCAGGGACACCGAGGAGCGATCAGCCATG
This sequence comes from Streptosporangium nondiastaticum, assembly GCF_003011965.1. Taxonomy (GTDB): domain Bacteria; phylum Actinomycetota; class Actinomycetes; order Streptomycetales; family Streptomycetaceae; genus Streptomyces; species Streptomyces nondiastaticus. The sequence continues at coordinate 63,676 of NZ_PXWG01000027.1, read as the reverse complement.
GCCGAGGCGTACATCGTCGGAGCGGTCCGCACCCCCGCCGGCCGGCGCGGCGGCGGCCTCTCCGCCGCCCACCCCGCCGACCTCGGCGCGCACGTCCTGCGCGCCCTGATGGAGCGCACGGGCGTGGACCCGGCCGCCGTCGAGGACGTGATCCTCGGCTGCGTCGACACCGTCGGCCCCCAGGCCGGGGACATCGCCCGCACGAGCTGGCTGGCCGCCGGCCTGCCCGAGGAGGTCCCCGGCGTCACCGTCGACCGGCAGTGCGGCTCCGGCCAGCAGGCCGTCCACTTCGCCGCCCAGGCCGTCCTCTCCGGCACCCAGGACCTCGTCGTCGCCGGCGGCGTCCAGAACATGTCGCAGATCCCCATCGCCTACGCCGTCCACCGGGCGGCCGTCCCGCTCGGCCTCACCCGGGGCCCGTTCGCCGGCTCGGAGGGCTGGCGGGCGCGCTACGGCGACCGGCCCGTCAGCCAGTTCCACGGCGCCGAGCTCATCGCCCGCCAGTGGGACATCGGCCGGCCGGCCATGGAGGAGTACGCGCTGCTCTCGCACCGGCGGGCCGTGCGCGCCGCCGACGAGGGCCGTTTCGACCGCGAACTCGCCCCGTACGGCGGGCTGTCCGCCGACGAAGGCCCCCGCAGGGACACCTCACTGGAGAAGATGGCCGCGCTGAAGCCGGTCGTGGAAGGCGGCCGCCTCACCGCCGCCCTCTCCTCGCAGATCTCCGACGGAGCGGCCGCCCTGCTGCTCGCGAGCGAGCGCGCCGTGCGCGACCACGGGCTGACCCCGCGCGCCCGCGTCCACCACCTGTCCGTACGCGGCGAGGACCCCCTGCGGATGCTGACCGCGCCCATCCCGGCCACCGCCCACGCCCTGAAGAGAGCCGGGCTGACCATCGCGGACATCGACCTCGTCGAGATCAACGAGGCGTTCGCGTCCGTCGTCCTGGCCTGGCTCCGCGAGACCGGCGCCGACCCGCAGAAGGTCAACGTCAACGGCGGCGCCATCGCGCTGGGCCACCCGCTGGGAGCGACGGGCGCGAAGCTGCTGACGACGCTGCTCCACGAACTGGAGCGCACGGGCGGCCGCTACGGCCTGCAGACGATGTGCGAGGGCGGAGGCCAGGCGAACGTGACGGTCATCGAGCGGCTCTGAGCCGTACGGCCGCCCCGGCCGCCGCTCCCGGGAGCTGTGCGGCTCAGCCGGCGGCGCCGTGTCCTCCGAGCGCCGCCAGCACCTCCTCCGCCTCCGCCATCACGCGCCCCACCAGCTCCGCGCACGTCGGCAGGTCGTCGATCGCCCCGGCGACCTGCCCCGCGGCCATCACCCCCAGATCCGTACGCCCGTCCACCATCGCGGCCTTCAGCAGCACGGGCGTGCTCGCCGCCAGCAACACCTGACTCCAGGTCAGCTCGCGGCCGCGCCGCATCGCAAGGCCGTCCCGCACCAGCGCCGGCCAGCCCATCCCCGACAGCGCCCGGAACGACGCCGCGTGCCGCAGCGCGCGGGCGAGCCCGCCCAGCCGCCCCGAGCGCTCCAGGCCCGCGACGAAGGGCGTGCGCAGCATCCGGTGGGGGAGGCCGTCGACCTTCGTCGTGACCACGACGTCCCGCACCGTCGCCGCGAGGTAGGCCGCCTTGACCGCCTCCGGCACCGTGCTGTCGGCGGTCAGCAGGAAGCGCGTGCCCATGGCGACCCCCGCGGCGCCCAGCGCCAGGGCCGCCACCAGGCCGCGCCCGTCGCGGAAGCCGCCCGCCGCGACGACCGGGATGCCCACCGCGTCCACCACCTGCGGCAGCAGGACGGTCGTCGCGACCTCCCCGGTGTGGCCGCCGCCCTCACCGCCCTGCACCACGACCGCGTCCGCGCCCCACGCCGCGACCTTCTCGGCGTGGCGCCGCGCGCCCACGGACGGGACGACGAGCACCCCGGCGTCCTTGAGGCGGGCGATCAGCTCCCGCGACGGGGCCAGCGCGAACGACGCGACCCGCACCCCCTCCTCGATCAGGATGTCCACGCGCTCCCGGGCGTCGCCCGCGTCCGCCCGCAGATTGACCCCGAAGGGCTGCCCGGCGGTACGGGACCGCACCTTTCTGATCGCGGCCCTGAGCGCGTCCGGCGTCATGGTCGCCGAGCCGAGGACGCCGAGCGCGCCCGCGTTCGCCACGGCCGACACCAGCCGCGGGCCCGCGACCCAGCCCATGCCCGTCTGGACGAGCGGGTGCCGGACGCCCACCAGATCGGTCAGGGCCGTCCTCATCCCCGTACCTCCCGCGCGCGCAGCCCGTCCGGGTCGATGACCTCCCGGATCAGCCGCAGCTCCTCGGCGGAGGGGAGGCGGGTGCGCGGCACGTCGCGGGGGACCTCCAGGGGGAAGCCCGTGGCCGCCCGCAGCTCGGCGGCCGTCACGCCGGGGTGCAGGGAGCGGACCCGCATCGTGCGGCCGGGCGTCTCGAAGTCGAGCACCGCCAGGTCCGTGACCACCCGCGGGATGCGGTGGAAGCGCGTCGCCGACGGCCCCGCGGCGGCCGCCCGGTCGTAGCCGACGCCGCTCACCATGTCGACCTTCTCGACGAGCACGCGCGGCGAGTGCCGGGGGATCCAGTAACTCGTGGGGTTGTTGAGGGTGTTGGCCGGGGCCCCGCGGACGCCCAGGAGCTGCCGGGCGGGCCGCCGCCAGTCGCCGATGCAGGAGATGTTCTGGTTGCCGTGCCGGTCGAGCTGGGCCGCCCCCATCATCACGTGCCGCCGCCCGCCCGCGACCAGCGCCAGATGCCGGCGGTAGGGCAGCCACCCCTCGACGGCCCGGGCCTTCGCGCCCAGCGCGGGCACGTCCGCGACCAGCAGCGCCTCCCCATCCGTGAGCAGCAGGTCCGGCGCGAAGGTGAGCCGCGCGAGCCGCGCCCCGATCGCCGGGACCACCCCCATGGGGGCGGCCAGCACCTCCCCGTTCCCGCGCCACGCCTCCGCGCACGCCACGACGCACACCTCGGCCCGCCCCGCCGGCGCGGCGCTCATGCCGCGCCCTCGGCGAAGTCGGCGACCGCGGCGCGGTAGGCCTCCTCGTCGCCGGACAGGAAGCGGGCGGCGAACTCCCGCCAGGCCGCCGGGTCGGCCGCGGCCGCCGCGTACGCCGCCTGGAACGCCTCGTCCCGGTCGTAGTCCGGGACGCAGGAGGTGAAGTGAGCCCCGCCCGGCGCCTCGACGACGCCGGTGACGCAGTGCCGCTGCACGAGGAGTGTCTGCGGGCCGGCCCGCCGGGTGAACTCGGCGCTGTCGACTATGCGTTCGCAGGAGACGTACGCCTCACGCGCCGCCTCGCAGAACAGGTCGTCGAAGTACGGGTCCGGGCCCAGGTACTGGGCGTTGCCGCGCGCGTCCGCCCGGTTGAGGTGCACCAGGGCCGCGTCCAGCGTGAGCGCCGGCACGGCGACGAGCTCCTCACCGTCCCCGTAAGGGGACGTCACGGTGCGGAGCCACGGGTTGACGGTCATGACGTCCGAGCCGAGGCCGGCGCGGACGGGCAGGAACGGCAGGCGGTGCGCGGCGGCCGTCAGGCCCCACATGAACATCGCCTCGTCGAGCTCGACCAGTTCGACCTCCCCGCGCTGGCGGGCGGCGCGGAAGTGCGGTTCGAGCGGGATCGAGTCGAGCGTCGCGAAGGCGGCGACCAGCTTGCGGACCCGCCCGGCGGCCACCAGCAGGCCGACGTCCGGGCCGCCGTAGGAGACCACGGTGAGGTCGCGGACGTCCGAGCGCAGCAGGGCCCGGACGAGGGCCATGGGCTTGCGCCGGGAACCCCAGCCGCCGATGCCGACGGTCATGCCGCTCGCCAGGCGGGCGACGGCTTCGTCGGCGGTCATGGTCTTGTCCGCCCGCTGCGTCCCGCCCGCCTTCGTCCCGTCCACGGACGTCGTCCTGTCCGCGGGCGTCGTCGTGTCGCCGCCGGTCACGGGGCCTCCCTCTCGCTCGCCCTCTCCTGCCGCTTCTCCTGCTCCGGCCGCCCGAACGCCTCGCGCAGGCGGTTCCCCACGCCGCACAGGCCCGCCTCGAAGGTGAAGCCCTGCTCGTAGCGGTAGCTGCGGCGCACGTCGACCGGGTCGATGCCGTTGAGCGCGGCCTTCGCCAGGCGCAGCAGCACGCCGTCCTTCGCGGCGATCTCCCGCGCCAGCTCCAGGGCGGCCGCGCGCAGCCCGGCGCGCGGCACGACGCGCCACACGGAACCGTGCCCGTGCAGCTCCTGCGCGGTGACCGTGCGCGACGTGAAGTAGAGCGTGCGCATGAGGTGCTGGGGGACGAGCCGGGCCAGGTGCGTCGCGGCGCCGAGCGCGCCGCGGTCCAGCTCGGGCAGGCCGAACACGGCGTCCTCCGAGGCGACGACGGCGTCCGCGTTGCCCGCCAGGCCGACCCCGCCGCCCAGGCAGAAGCCGTGCACGGCGGCGATCACCGGCACCGGACAGTCGTAGACCGCCGAAAAGGCCGCCGCGCAGCCGTGGTTGGCGCCGATCAGCGCCTCGTGGCCGGGGGAGCGCCGGATCTCCTTGACGTCCACGCCGGCGTTGAAGCCGCGGCCCGCGGCCTCCAGCACGACGCAGCGGACCGCGGGGTCGGCGCCCGCCGCGCCGACCGCGGCCGCCAGGTCGTACCAGCCCCGCACGGGCAGGGCGTTGACGGGCGGGAAGTCCACGGTGACGACGGCGACGGCCGGTTCGGGGCGAGAGGTGGAGACACTCATCGGAGGATCCGCTACCTTTCCACCAAACGTTTGTTAGGTAGTGCCGTGGTCCGAAGGTAGCAGCGGACGACCCGCCGCGGGAGGTGGCACCATGCCGGCCGGTACGGGGCACACGGGAGCGCGCACCGTCGTCGTCACCGGCGGCACGCGCGGCGTGGGCGCGGGCATCGCGCGGGCCTTCCTGCGCACCGGCGCGCACGTCGTCGTCTGTGCCCGCCACCCGCCGGACCGGCCCGTCACCGCCGCCGGACGCACCGCCCGCCACCTGTCCGCCGACCTGCGCGACGAGGCCGCCGTCACCGCACTCTTCGACCGCGTGGCGGCGGACTACGGGCGGCTCGACGTCCTCGTGAACAACGCGGGCGGCACGCCCTTCCGGCCGCTCGCGGCGGCCGGCGCGGACCGGCACGCCCGCGTCGTCGCCCTCAACCTCCTCGCACCCCTGACCGCGTCGCTCGCCGCGTACCCCCTGCTGCGCGAACAGCCCGGCGGCGGCTGCATCCTGATGGTCGGCAGCGTCAGCGGCACCCGGCCCTCGCCCGGCACCGCCGCCTACGGAGCGGCCAAGGCCGGGCTGCACAGCCTCGCGCGCACCATGGCCGTCGAATGGGCGCCCGCCGTGCGCGTCAACACGCTCGTCCCCGGCATGGTGCGCACCGAATCCGCCCGCCTCCACTACGGGGACGAGGCCGGGCTCGCCGCCGTCGCCCGCACGGTGCCCGCCGGACGGCTCGCCGAGCCCGACGAGATCGGCGCCGCCGCCGTCTTCCTCGCCTCCGCCGACGCCGCCCACATCACCGGGGCCGAACTGCTCGTCCACGGCGGCGGGGAACGTCCGGCCTTCCTCGCCGCCGCCACCGTCAACCACGAGGAGCCGCCCGCATGACCGGAATCTGCACCGGGCGCGTCGCCGCCGTCACCGGAGCCGGCCGCGGCCTCGGCCGGGCGCACGCGCTCGCCTTCGCCGCGGAAGGCGCACGGGTCGTCGTCAACGAAGCGGAGCCCTCCGCCGGCGAGGCTCGCGGGGTGGTGGAGGAGATCCGCGGCCGGGGCGGCGACGCCGTCCCGCACACCGGCGACATCTCCACGGACGAGGGCGCGGCCTCCCTCGTCGCCGCGGCCCTCGGCACGTACGGGCGGCTCGACACGCTCGTCAACAACGCCGGCATCCTGCGCGACCGGATGCTCGTCAAGCTCGGCGAGGACGACTGGGACGCCGTCGTCGCCGTCCACCTCAAAGGCCACTTCCTGCCGCTGCGGCACGCCGCCGCGCACTGGCGCGCGGAACACAAGGCCGGGCGGACGCCGCGGGCGCGCGTCGTCAACACCACGTCCGGGGCCGGGCTGCTCGGCAGCGTCGGCCAGGCCAACTACGCCGCCGCGAAGGCCGGCGTCGTCGCCCTGACGCTCGTCGCCGCCGCCGAACTGGGCCGCTACGGCGTCCAGGTCAACGCCGTCGCCCCCGCCGCCCGCACCCGGATGACCGAGCGGATCTTCGCGGCGACCATGGCCGCGCCCCCCACCGGCTTCGACGCCATGGCCCCCGGCAACGTCTCCCCGCTCGTCGTCTGGCTCGGCTCGGCCCACTCGGCCGGGGTCACCGGCCAGGTCTTCGCGGCCGAGGCGGGCCGCATCACCGTCATGGAGGGCTGGCACCCGGGCCCGACCACGGACAAGGGCGACCGCTGGACGCCGGGGGAGGCGGGGGAGGCCGTACGGGACTTACTGGCGGGAGCGCGGAAGCCGGGGAGGGTGTACGGGGCGGGGTGACCGGGCTGAGGCAGCTCGGCACCGCCGGGTGCGCAGACGGTGGTTGCCGGCCGCTGCGGCGGGAGAAGGGGCCTTGTTCCTGCGCCTTCCCGAAACCCCTGCGGGGCGCTCGGGGCTCGGCCCACGGGTCCGGGCGCAGCCCGGGAAACGGTGAAAGGGCGGGACCGGGGCCTCTTCCCCCGCCGCGACGGCGCTCGGCCCCCACCGGGGAACCCGGCGGTGCCCGGCCGGCCGTCCGGCAATGACAGAGCCCCCACGGGGACCCCCGCCGTGCCGGACCGACGGACCGTCCGTCAGGACACCACGTCCTTCCCCCGGAAGTGCCGGAACGCCAGAGCGAACAGCACCAGCGCGTACGCCACCGACACCGCCGTCCCCTTCACCATCCCGCCCCACTCCATCCGCGGCTGCAACGCGTCCGCCCACGCGAACTGCCAGTGCGCCGGCAGGAAGTCCCGCCAGTGCCCCAGCGCCGTCACCGCGTCCAGGACGTTCCCGACGATGGTCAGGCCGACCGCGCCGCCCACCGCGCCCAGCGGCGCGTCCGTGACCGTCGACAGCCAGAACGCCAGCCCGGCCGTCACCAGCTGCCCCACGAAGACGAAGGCGACGACGATCGCGAGCCGCCCCACGGCGGTGGTGCCCGGCAGGGAACCGCCCGTGGGGATCTGCAGCGGCCCCCAGCCGTACGCGGCCGTGCCCGCGGCCAGGGCCACCACCGGCAGCAGCACCATCGCCGCCGCGCTGAACGCCAGCGCGACCGTCAGCTTGCTGACGAGGAGCCGCGTCCGCGGCACCGGTGCCGCGAGCAGGTAGCGCAGGGACGACCAGCCGGCCTCGGACGCCACCGTGTCGCCGCAGAACAGCGCGACCGGCACCACCAGCAGGAAGCCTGCCGAGACGAACAGGCACGTCGCCGTGAAGTTCGCCCCGGACGCCGTGGCGGTGTCGATGAGGGTGACCCGCCCGTCGCGCCCGCTCGGCTGCCCGCCGATGGCGAACGCCGCGATGAGCACGAACGGCAGGGCGGCGAGCACCGCCCCCACCACCATCGTCCGGCGCCGCCGCAACTGCCGCACCGCCTCCACGCGCAGCGGCAGCGTGTGCCGCGCCCGGTAGCCGGGAGCGGTCCCGCCGGCCTTCTCCGCCTCGTCCACCGCAGCACTCACGACGGGCCTCCGATCAGGGTCAGGAACGCGTCCTCCAGGCGGCGGTGCGGACCCACGCGCGCCACCGGGACCTCCAGCCGGACCAGCTCGGCCAGCAGCTTCGGCGCGGTCGCGCCGTCGAGCCGCACCAGCAGGCCGTCCTCGGCCCGTACCGCCGAGGCCACCCCCGGCAGCGCGGCCACTTTGTCCGCCGTCACCTCGGAGACCTCGCCCTCGACGCCGACGAGCAGCGTGTCGCCCGAGCCGACGATGTCCCCGACGGGACCGGCGGTCACCAGCCGGCCCCGGTCCATGACGACCAGGTGGGAGCAGGTCTGCTCGACCTCGGAGAGGAGGTGGCTGGAGACGATGACGGTCCGGCCGGCAGCCGCGTAACGGATCATCACCTCGCGCATCTCCCGGATCTGGGGCGGGTCGAGCCCGTTCGTCGGCTCGTCGAGGATCAGCAGGTCCGGCAGCCCCAGCATGGCCTGGGCGATCGCGAGCCGCTGCCGCATGCCCTGCGAGTACGTCCGCACGGCGCGGTCCAGGGCCGGGCCGAGCCCTGCGATCTCCAGCGCCTCGTCGAGGTGCGCGTCCTCGGCCGGCCGGCCCGTGGCCTGCCAGTACAGGTCGAGGTTGGCGCGCCCGGACAGGTGCGGCAGGAAGCCGGCGCCCTCCACGAACGCCCCGACCCGCGACAGCACCGGCGCGCCCGGCCGCACCGCCTGCCCGAAGACGCGGACCTCGCCGTCGTCCGGGCGGATGAGCCCCATGAGCATGCGCAGCGTCGTGGTCTTGCCCGCGCCGTTCGGCCCGAGCAGCCCCAGGACCTGGCCGCGCTCGACCCGGAACGACAGGTCGCGCACCGCGTAGCGGTCGGCGGACTTGGCGTACCGCTTGCTCAGCCCGGTGATCTGCAGCGGCACCCCGGCGAGGGCCGGGTCCGGGGCCGGTGCGGTCACCCGCCGGCGCCCGGTCAGCAACAGGGCGGCCGCGACGACCGCGCCGCCCAGCGGCAGCCCCCACGTCCACCACGGCAGCGCGGATGAGGCCGTCCGCACGTCCGGGGCGGTCGGCACGCTCAGCCCGCCCTCCAGGGAGACGCCGTACGCGGCGGGCGCCGCCGGCGAGGCGTAGCCCAGGTCGGTCGAGGCGAGGACGAGCCGCATCCGGTGCCCGGCCTCGAAGGTGTGGTCGATCGCCGGCAGCCGCAGCTCCACCGTCCGGCCGCCCTTCGCGTCCGTCACCCGTACCGGGGCGACGAGCTGCGCGGGCAGCACCTGCCGCCCGTCGGGGCCGACGTCGTAGACCTTGGCGAACAGCACCGCCTCGCCCGTGTCGGACGTGACGTTCACCTTCACCGCCGGCGAGCCGGTCACGCGGACGCCCTCGTCCAGGCGCGCCGAGTCGAAGCGGGCGTGCTGGCCGGGGAAGTCGAGGGACAGCCCCAGGCCGAGCCCGGACAGCTGCGACGCCGCGCCCCCGACGCCGGGCACGGCGGAGATCGCCGGCGGCGCCGCCCCCGGCGGGTTGGCGAAGGACTGCCGGCGGCCGGTCAGACCGATCGTCCGCGGCTCGTTCCGCAGGCCCGGGTAGCGCTCCCCGCTCGCGCCGCGCAGCTGCGCCTTGCCGTCGGTGGTGTCGATGCCGCCGGTCCTGCTGACCCGGAAGGCGGGCCCGGTGCCCGCGCTCTCGTCGCCCTTGAGGTAGCGGTCGAACCAGGCGCGCGTGCGCAGGGCGGTCCGGTCGGTCTCGCCGAAGCCGGAGTCGTGGCCCCCGGCGATCCAGTCGACGGCGACCGGCGCGCCGTTGCGGCCGATCGCCCCGGCCGCGGCGTCCGCGTGGTCCAGGGGGAAGAGCGAGTCGGTCTGGCCCTGGAAGAACAGCGTCGGCACCTTGATGCGGCCGGCGACCGCGGAGGGGCTGCGCCGCTCCAGCAGCTCACGGGCCTCCGCGTCCGGCTTGCCGGCCACCGCCACCCGCTCGTACATGTCGCACAGCTGCTTCTCGAACCGCCCGCAGCCGAGCGCCGTCCCGGGGGAGGCCTGTGCGGCGGGCGGCACCGCGCCGGCCTTGCCGCCACCCGTGACGGGCCCCGGCGCCGCCGAGCCGGAGGTGAAGAAGATCCCCGACCAGAGCTTCTTGAACACGTCGCCGGGGAAGAGCGCGTCGGCGAGGTTCCAGTACGTGACCTGCGGGGCGATCGCGTCGACGCGCTTGTCGTGACCGGCCGCGAGGAGCGCGATCGCGCCGCCGTACGAGCCGCCCGCGATGCCCACCCGGGGGTCCTTGTCCCCGTCCAGCTCCACCTCGGGGCGCGTGGCCAGCCAGTCGAGCAGCCGGCTCACGTCGGCGACCTCGTGGTCGGGGTCGTTGAGCCCGATCCGCCCCGTGGAGCGGCCAAAGCCGCGCGCGGACCACGTGAGCACCGCGTAGCCGGAGCGCGCCAGCTCCTCGGCCTGCCCGCGCAGGTCGTCCTTGCTGCCGCCGAAGCCGTGCGCGAGGAGGACGGCGGGTCTGCGGCCCGTACCGCCCGCCGTGAAGAACGACGTGTCGACGCGTACGGAACCGCTGCTGCCGGGCGCCTCCGGCATCGTCATGAAGCGGTCCTCGCGGTGCACGGGCGGATCGCCGCCCGCGCCGGAGGCCACGGCCCAGGTGCCGCCGCCGGCGAGCACGACGGCCGCGGCGGCGGTGGCGGCGAGCCGTCGCCCGCGCAGGCGGGGAAAACGCAGCTTCATGCCCGCATGCTAAGCGGAGACCTCATCCGGCTGAGCCGCGGGCGGGCGGTTGCGCCGGAGTCACTCCCCGGCTGCCGCCGGCTCCTCCGTCTGCTGCGTCTCCTGCGCCATGGCGGCCAGCTTGGTGACCGTGTTCCAGTTGCGCCCGGTGCCGGCCGTGCCCAGGCGGCGCTCCGTCAGCACCTTCGTGAGCTTCGCGTCACGGATGCCGTCCGCGTAGTACGCGTAGAGCTCGCGCCCGGCCAGGACGAACTCCTCCGGCGCGTACGCCGCCGCGTCGACGCCCGCCACGGCTTCGGCGTCGGCGGGCCCGGCGAGGAAGGTCACCACGTACCGCGCGGGGTCGACCTCCCGTCCGGCGAACGGATCGGCGTCAACGACACGGCGTATGTCATCCGCGTTCCGCACCATGCACGTCACCGCGAAGCCCAGCTCGCGCTCGATCGCCCGTTCCAGCTCCCGGGCCAGTTCGTCCGGATCCGTCCCGGGATGGGTGAACACGGCGTTGCCGCTGTTGAGATGCGTACGGACCGAGCCGCAACCCATCCCGGAGAGCAGCTCCCGGAGGGTCTGCATGGGAACGCGCTTCTTGCCGCCCACATTGATACCGCGCAGCAGCGCCACATACGTTGTCACACCCTCACCGTAATATGACGCACATCACCGGACGTGAGGGGGCGTCACATGGTGCACAGGACTCACCGGCGAGTGGGACTGACGGTGCTCGCGCTGCTCCTGGCCCTGCTGGGGGTGCAGGTGCCCGCGGGCACGGCCGGGGCCGCGGAGAATCCCGCCCGGGTCGTCCGGGAAGTGCGGATCGGCGATCGCATGCTCGACGTGGCCGTCCGGTCACCCGAGATCGACGGGCTGACGCACACCAAGTGGGTGCGGCTGCTGCTCCCCGCGGGCTGGGACAGGAACGCCCGGCGCACGTGGCCCACCCTGTGGCTGCTGCACGGCGGCGGCGGGAACCACAAGGACTGGACCGGCAACACGCACGTGGAGGAGCTCGCCGCCGGGCGGGACGCGATCGTCGTCATGCCGGAGACCAGCGGCTGCAGCGGCTACAGCGACTGGTGGAACCACGGCGCGGGCGGCGCCCCCGCCTGGGAGACCTACCTGCTCGGCGAGCTCAGGCCGCTCCTGGAGCGGGAGTACCGCGCGGGCACGGACCGGGCGGCCGTCGCGGGCCTGTCCATGGGCGGCCAGGGAGCGCTGAAGTTCGCCGCCGCGCACCCGGGCATGTTCAAGGCGGCCGCCTCCTACAGCGGCGCCGTAGACCCGCTCTACAAGTCGCCCGACGGCGGCTTCAACGGCCCCGACGCCGTCAAGCTGGGCGGCCTCACCTGCCTGACGGACTGGAAGCGCCTGTGGGGCGAGCCCGGCTATCCCTTCGACACCGGCGACCCGGCCGACGTGCGCCAGCGGCATGTCTGGGAGCGCAACAGCCCGCTCCACCAGGCCGCCTCTCTGGCCGGCACGCCCCTCTACGTTTCCTACGGAAACGGCACCAACAGCGGTACGGGCTGGCAGTGGGGCGGCCCGCCGCCCTCCCCGGCCCGCTGCACCGACCCCGCGGCCCACGGCGGCGAAGCGGTCGAACGCGCGATCTTCGGCATGAACCAGGAGTTCCGCGCCCGTCTCGCCCGGCTGGGCGTCCCGGCCACGGTGTGCGCCTCGGAAGGCACGCACACGTGGCCGTACTGGGAGCGGGAGCTCGTCGCCTCCTTCCCGATGCTGATGGGCGCGATCGGAGGCTGAATGCCCGTCGGGCGGATCACGGCGCACGCCGATCTCGTGGTCGCGCACGCCGCCGGACCCTCGCCGCTGCGGCTTGCCGCCGCTGCGGCGGGCAGTGTCCCTCCGCCGCGACGGCGAGTGACCGACGACGCGGCTGACCGGCGGTGCCGGGCCGAGCCGCAGCCCGGCCACGCTCCGCCGGCCCGCTCAGCCGCGCCGCTCCAGCCGGAGCGTCAGGATCTGGAACGGCCGCAAGGCCAACCGCACCGCGTCGCCCTCCGTCTCCGCCCCGGCCAGCGGCCGTTCCAGCAGGTCGCACACCGCCGCCGAGGCGAGCGGGAAGCCGGCCTCCAGGCGGGTGCGGGCCCGGCCGCCCAGCGACTCGTACAGCCGCACGACCACATCGCCGCTGCCGTCGTCCGCGAGCTTGACCGCGGAGACGACGACCGCGTCGTTCCCGACGCGGACCAGCGGCGGTACGGCGGTGCCGCCCGGCACCCGCCGCTCGGGCAGGTTGATGCGGTAGCCCTCGCGGACGGCGTCGCCGATCGACGCGCCCGGCACCAGCGCGTACCGGAACCGGTGCGTTCCCTGGTCGGTGCGCGGGTCGGGGAAGCGCGGCGCCCGCAGCAGGGACAGCCGCACCGTCGTGGTCGTGCCCGTGTCGTCCGGGCGGACCGTGCGCGTCACGTCGTAGCCGTACGTCGAGTCGTTGACGAGCGCCACGCCCCAGCCGGGCTCCTCCAGGTGGACGAAGCGGTGCGCGCACGCCTCGAACTTGGCGGCGTCCCAGCTGGTGTTGGTGTGCGCGGCCCGGTACAGGTGGCCGAACTGGGTCTCGGCCGCCGTCCGGTCCGCGTGCACGTCCAGCGGGAACGCGGCCTTGAGGAACTTCTCCGTCTCGTGCCAGTCGACCTCCGTGGCGATGTCCAGCCGCCGCTCGCCCGCCGGCAGGGAGATCCTCTGCTCGACGCGGGACGCCCCGAAGACCCGCACCACCCGCACCGCCCCGTCGTCCGCCGCCTCGACCGTCTCGGCGTCCGTCAGATCGGTCACCGAGTTCCGGTAGAAGTGGTCCACGTCCCACGCGTCCCACATGTTCGGGAAGTCCTGGTGCAGCTGGAGCAGGTTGGCCGCCGCGCCCGGAGCGATAGCCTCCCGCTCCGCCGCCGGGTCGTACACCGACACCACCAGGCCCCGGCCGTCGATCACGACGCGCAGCAGGCCGTTGTCGAGGACGAACCCGCCGCCGTCGCGCGGCTCGGGCCGCACCGCCGGCACGGGCCCGCCGCCGACCGCCGCACCGAGGGCCGGCACCTCCCCGCGCCCGTGCGGCGCCGCGTTGAACACCACCGTCCCGCCGCCGCCCGAGGCCTCGCCCGCCAGCGCCGTGAGCGCCCCCGCGACGATGTCCTCCAGCTCCGCCGCCACCGCCGCGTACGTCGCCGCCGCCTCCCGGTGCACCCACGCGATCGACGTGCCCGGCAGGATGTCGTGGAACTGGTGCAGCAGCACCGTCTTCCAGATCCGGTCCAGCGCCTCGTACGGATACGGGAAGCCCGCCCGCACGGCCGCCGTCGCCGCCCACAGCTCCGCCTCGTGCAGCAGGTGCTCGCTGCGCCTGTTGCCCTGCTTGGTCCCGGCCTGGCTGGTCAGCGTCGCCCGGTGCAGCTCCAGGTACAGCTCGCCCACCCACACCGGCGCCTGCGCGTACTCGGCGTGCGCCTTCTCGAAGAACGCCGACGGCTTCTCGAACGCCACCCGCGCCGAGCCCTCCAGGTCCGCCAGCCGCTTCGCCCGCGCCAGCATCTCGCGCGTCGTGCCGCCGCCCCCGTCGCCCCAGCCCGTCGGCGCGAGGGAGCGCGTGGCCCCGCCCTTCTCCTGGAAGTTGCGGACCGCGTGCGCGACCTCCCGGCCCGAGAGCTGCGCGTTGTAGGTGTCGATCGGCGGGAAGTGGGTGAAGACCCGGGTGCCGTCCAGGCCCTCCCACCAGAACGTGTGGTGCGGGAACTTGTTCGTCCGGCTCCACGAGATCTTCTGCGTCAGGAACCACCGGGCCCCCGCCAGCCGCACCAGCTGCGGCAGCGCGGCCGAGTAGCCGAAGGAGTCCGGCAGCCACACCTCCTCCGTCTCGATCCCGAACTCCTCCAGGAAGAAGCGCTTGCCGTGCACGAACTGCCGGGCCAGCGCCTCCGACCCCGGCATGTTCGTGTCCGACTCCACCCACATGCCGCCCACCGGCACGAAGCGGCCGTCCGCGACCGCCTTCTTCACCCGCGCGTACACTTCCGGCCGGTGCTCCTTGATCCACGCGAACTGCTGCGCCTGCGACATGGCGTAGACGAACTCCGGCTCGTCCTCCAGCAGCGCGGTCATGTTCGCGGTCGTGCGGGCGACCTTGCGCACCGTCTCGCGCAGCGGCCACAGCCACGCCGAGTCGATGTGCGCGTGCCCGACCGCGCTGATCCGGTGCGCGGAGGCGTGCGCGGGCGCGGACAGCACCGCCGCGAGCCGCTCGCGGGCCGCGGCGGCCGTACCGCCGACGTCCTGCAGGTCGACCGCGTCCAGCGCGCGCTCGACCGCCCGCAGGACCTCCCAGCGGCGGGGCGCGTCCGGGGACAGCTCGCTCATCAGCCCCTCCAGCACCTCCAGGTCCTGGACGAGCTCCCACACCGTCCGGTCGAAGACGGCCAGGTCCATGCGGGCCAGCCGGTAGCGCGGCTCGCCGTCCGCGGTCTCCCGGTCGCCCAGCTCCGTCGGCACGAACGGGCGGTAGTCGAGGATCACGGGGTTGGACGACGCCTCGACGTGCAGCAGCACCTCCTCGCCGCCGGCCGCCCGGTCGGCGACCCGCACCCACTGGTTGCGCGGGTTCAGGCCCTTCACCGGCGAACCGTCCGGCCGGTAGACCAGCCCCTCGCACTGGAAGCCCGGCATGTTCTCGTCGAACCCCAGGTCGAGCAGGGCCTCCACCGTCCGGCCCGCCCACTCCCGCGGCACGCTCCCCGCGACGGTGAACCAGCTCGTGCCCCACGGCGGCCCCCACGCCGCGCCCGCCTCGATCGGCACGCCCCCGGCGGCGATCCCCTCGGCCACCGGGACGGGCTCGCCGGGCGCGTGCCACATGGTGACGGTCAGCGGTACCGACTCGGGGTACACGGCCGGCCGGATGCGCTCGTCCAGCACGCGCTTCAGCCGGGCCTCGGTGATGGTGCGGTCGTTGTGCATCAGGTCGGTTTCCTCACGTCGGTTGCCTTCCGGCCGGTTGCCTTACCAGCGGAAGGTGAGGGAAGCGGGCGCCGAGACGGTGTACAGCTCGTCCACGGCGCGCACCTCGATCCGGGTGGCCGCCTCGCCGTCCGTACGACGCAGCGCCGGGACGTAGTAGGCATGCCCGCAGGTGCCGCCTAGGAAGCGGAAGCGCCCGCCGGGCAGCGCCTGACGCACCTCGTACTGGCGTACCGCCGCGCCCGCCGGGGCGCTCCAGGACAGGCGCAGCTCGGCCGTGCCGCCGGGCCCCACGCGCGATGCGGTGACCGCCGGAGCGACCGGTGGGGCGGGCGTCGCGGGCGTCGCGTCACGCACCGCCAGACAGCCCAGCCGCCAGCGCACCGCACCGCCGTCCGGCGCGGTGAGCCGGACGCCGAGCGCCCGGACCGTCCGCCCCCTGCGGCCGCGCAGCTTCGCTCCGGCCCGCACCCTCGCGGTGGTCCAGCCGCGGCCGCCCGTGCGGAGGACGCCCGCCGGGAGGTACGCGACGCCGTCGTCCACGGCGACCACCAGCTCGACGCGCACCGCCGCCGAACCGGGATCCGTACGGTGGGCCAGCTCCACGACCGTGGTGTCCGGGAACGGCAGCCGGCACGCGTAGAGCTCCAGCTCCGCCGGCGCGGGGAGCCGGCCTTCGATCAGGAGGCTGCTGCCGCCCCTCCAGGCGTCGTCGAAGGCGAAGCCGACGGCCGGCCGCGGGCCCGCCGTACGGATCACCCAGCGCCGCCCCGGCAGCCGGTCCTGCAGCCCCAGGTGGTTCCAGGCGGACTCGCCCGTGCGCCGGCCCTTCTCGTACCAGCCCAGGCCGTGACCGGTGTTGAAGGTGGTGGCGAAGGGAAGCGCGGTGAGCGTGGACCGGTCCGCGACGGACGCGGCGGGCGGCCGCCACGGGCCCGCCTCCGGCGCGGACGGGTCGAGCGCCTGCCCGGACCAGAAGCGGTCGTCGCGCGCGTGGAACGCGGCCGGACCGCGGGCCTCCGCGGGCAGGCTCGTCCACGTCCACTCGGGCCGGTAGAAGCCGTACGAGACGACGTGCGGGCCCGCCGCCGGGACGACGGCGTCCCAGTCCACGGGCGTGCCCCAGCCGCGCGCCTCGACGTCGATCCCGGCCCACAGGTCGTACGGGCTGCGCCCCAGCCGCCGCGCGAGCCCGGCGGAGGAGCCGAGACCGGCCCGGTCCCAGTTGAAGTTCAGGAACATCGAGCGCGCGGCGCGGAAGAACGGCGCGTTGTGCTCGTCGAGCCGGTTCCGCCAGTCGATGCCGCCGGAGACGGTCATGGCGTCGTACCAGGTGACGCGCAGGCCCTCGCCCCGCGCTGTGCCCCGCCCCTTGCTCCGCGTGCCGAGGTACGCGACGAAGTCGCGCATGTCCGCGCCGAGCCGTGCGTCGCCGCCGCCGGTCTCGGCGTTGACGAACCAGCCGTCGAAGCCGTACTCCCGCGCCACCCGGATCAGCCGGTCGGCCAGCGGGAAGCCGCCGTCCGGGCCGCGCCGCACCAGGTCCCGCGTCCACTGCAGCTGCCCGCCGTACGCCGCCGGCGGCAGGAACACCGTGCCGAGCACGGGCACGCCGTTGCGGTGGGCCGCGTCCACGACGGGCGCGTTGGGCGCCAGGATCAGCCCCTCGCCCGAAGAACCGCCCCAGAAGACCAGCTCGTCGAGGTAGGCCCAGTGGGTCAGCGCGTAGAAGTCGGCGGTCTGCGCGCCCTGCGAGGGGTTCCCGGAGGTGTGGGCGAACGCGGCGAGCGCGCAGACGCGGGCCTGGCCGGCGCGGGCGGTGGCGTTGGGCGGCGGGGGAGCGAAGCGCGCGGCGAGCGGCACGACCGACCGGTTGAACGGCAGGTCGGGATCCTTCGCCGGGTCCCACGCGGCGAGGCTGCGCCAGACGACCCCGGGCGCGGGCGAGCCGGCCGGCAGGCTGCCGGGGAACCAGTAGGAGGCGCAGGGCTGGAGGGAGGGGGGAGGCGCCGCGCCGCCCGGTTCCGGGGACAGAGCGCGGCCGGCCGGCGCGGCGGCCGCACTGTGCTCCCCGGGCAGTGCGGCGGCCGCGAGACCGGCGGCACCGGCGGCGAGGGCTTCCCGGCGGGTGATGCGCATGGTGGTTCCTCATTCCTGTCAGGCCGTCCGGTCTTCTCCTGAAGCCGTCCTGCCTTGCTTCAGGCTGTCCCGTTTTCCTTTTGAGCCGTCCGGTCTTCCTCTGGAGCTGTCCCGTTCTCCTTTTGAGCCGTCCGGCGATTGAGGACCGGGGTCCGGGGCGGAGCCCCGAAACGGGTGGCGGGGCCGCACCGCTCAGCCCGCCTCGCCGACGGCGACGACCTCGGCGATGCCCCGCGCAGCAAGATGCGCCGCATCCCCCGCCCGCTGGGCCAGCACCACAGCCGGCCGCCCCCCGCCGGAGGCGACCCGCATCCAGGCCTCGAAGAACGCCCCGCCCGGCGCGCTCACGGCCCGGCCCGGCGCCTCCTCGACGTCGCCCGCGTCCAGGACCAGGGCGGTCCGCCGCGGCGCGGGCGGTGGAGGCGGCGAAGTCGGCCCGTCGCTCCGGTGCTCCCGGGCGAGGCGCGCGAACACCTCCCCGGCGGGCTTGAGCTCGCGGTCGTTGGTGAGCAGCCCCAGCCCGTACTCCAGCTCCGGGAAGTCCGCGAGGGCGCGGTCGACGTCGTGGGAGCACCACCAGGTGATGCCCCAGAGGCCGGGGCAGTCCAGGGCGTTGCGGACGGTCGCCTCCGTGAACGCGGCGGCGCGGCCGGGCGGGACGTGAGGGGCGGGCGCGCCGGTCTCCTGCAGCCATACGGGGCGGGCGGGGTCGTCGGCCCAGGCCTTGGACAGCTCGACGAGGTAGGCGGCGAGGTGTTCGGCGGCGCCGTCGGGGCCGTGCCGCTGCGCGGTGCCGTTGAAGACCCAGGAGTGCACGGCGGTCATGGCCCCGAGCCGGGCCGAGTGGGCGGGGGTGAAGGGGTGTTCGCCGTCGTGGAAGGCGGCGTCGTACGAGGCGTGCAGATGGGTCCTGCCGGGCGCGCCCTCCTCGCAGGCCGCGAGCATGCGGCGCAGCCAGCGGCCGGCCTGGGCGGGGCGGATGCGGTCGGGGTCGGGGTGGGGCGGGCCGGAGAACTGGTTGAACTCGTTGCCGACGGTCATGCCGAGGAAGTTGGGCCGTTCGGCGAGCGCGGCGGCGAGTCCGGTGAGGAGGCGGGCCTGCGCGTCGACGACGTCCGGGTCGGTGAAGAGGTTGCGGCGGTGCCAGGTGGTGGTCCAGGAGGGGACGAAGTCGAAGCTGGACAGGTGCCCCTGCAGCCCGTCCACGTTGACGTCGAGCCCGCGCTCGCCGGCCGCGTCGACGAGGCTCACGAGCTGTTCGACGGCGCGCGGCCGGATCATGGTGCGGTTGGGCTGGAAGAGCGGCCAGAGGGGGAAGACGCGGATGTGGTCGAGGCCGAGCGCCGCCACGGAGTCCAGGTCGGCGCGGACGTCGTCCAGGTCGAAGTCGAGCCAGTGGTGGAACCAGCCGCGGGCGGGGGTGTAGTTGACGCCGAAGCGCATGGGGCGGGGTGTCCCTTCTACTGGGCGGAGGGAGCGGGGGTCAGCCCTTGACGGCGCCCTCTCCGACGCCGCGGAAGAAGTACCGCTGCAGGCACGCGAACATCACGACGAGCGGGGCGACGGCGACGACCGTGCCGGCGGCGACCAGCCGCGGGTCCTGCTGGAAGGTGCCGTGCAGGTGGTTCAGGCCGACCGTGAGGGTGAAGCGATCGGGGTCGGACAGGACGATCAGCGGCCACAGGAAGTCGTCCCACGCCCCCATGAAGGAGAAGACGGCGACGACGGCGAGGGTGCCCCGTACGGACGGCAGCGCGATCCGCACGAACCGCTGCCACACGTTCGCCCCGTCGATGACGGCCGCCTCCTCGATCTCGTAGGGCAGGTTCGCGAAGGCGTTGCGCATCAGCAGGACGTTGAGCGCGCCCACCGCGCCCGGCAGGACGACGGCCACGAGCGTGTTGTTGAGCTCCAGGTCGCGCATCATCGTGAACTGGGCGACGACGATGGACTCCAGCGGCACGAGCACCGCCGCCACGAACGCCAGCCCCGCCGCCCGGCGCCCGCGGAACCGCAGCCGGGCGAGCGCGTAACCGGCCGCCGAGGCGCCGGCGAGGTTGGTGAGGACGCTCGCGACGGCGACCTTGAGGGAGTTCAGGGCGTAGTCCCAGACGGGGATGATGTCCGCGACCGCGGCGTAGTTGTGCGCGGTCGGGCGGGCCGGCAGGAAGCGGGGCGGGGAGGTGTAGACGTCCTCGGTGGTGCTCTTGAAGGACGTCGACAGCTGCCAGAGGAACGGGCCGACCGTCAGCGCCAGCACCGCGAGGAGGAGGACGTAGCGGACGGCCTTCTCCCACGGGGTGGTGCGGCTCATGTCCGCCTCCTCGTCCGGTCGGCGCGCAGCACGAGCAGCATCAGCAGCAGGGCGACGGCGAAGACGACGAGCGAGAGCGCGGAGGAGTAGCCGACCCGGCCGTTGAGGCCCGTGCCCGTGCGCTGGACGAGCATGACGAGCGTCGTGTCCTGCCCGGCCGGGCCGCCGGTGGGGCCCGCCAGCAGGAAGACCTCGGAGAAGACCTTGAAGGCGGCCACCGACGACAGGGCGCC
Organism: Streptosporangium nondiastaticum; assembly: GCF_003011965.1. GTDB lineage: Bacteria > Actinomycetota > Actinomycetes > Streptomycetales > Streptomycetaceae > Streptomyces > Streptomyces nondiastaticus. Next base: position 43,625 of record NZ_PXWG01000027.1, on the reverse strand, counting down.
GACCAGGACCATCGTCGAGCGCACGCCGGGCACGGTGACGGCGGTGAAGCGGCGCAGCGCGCCCGCGCCGTCGACGGCCGCCGCCTCGTACAGCTCGCGGGGCACGTGCGCCAGCGCCGCCAGATAGATGATCATGTAGTAGCCGAGGCCCTTCCAGACCGTCAGGGCCATCGCGCTGAACAGCAGCAGCCACTCGTCGCCGAGGAAGGCGAACGGCCCGGCCCCGAGGGCCCGCAGGATCCCGTTGACCAGGCCCCGGTCGTCGAGCATCCACCCCCAGATCAGGGCGACCACGACGCTGGAGGCCACGACCGGCGTGTAGAACGCGGACCGGAAGAACGCGACGCCAGGGATCCGCTTCTGCACCAGGAGCGCGAGCAACAGCGGCAGCAGCACGGTGAAGGGGACGACGAGGACCACGTAGAGGCTGCTGTTGCGCAGCGCGATCCAGAACTGCTCGTCCTGCGCCATGTCGCGGAAGTTGCGCAGCCCCACCCAGCCGCCGGGCGTGAGGGTGCGGGCGTCGGTGAAGGCCTTGTGGAGCGTGGTGAGGAAGGGGTAGAGGCTGAAGGCGGTGACGGTGGCGAGGCCGGGGAGGAGGAAGAGCCAGGGGCTCACGGCCCGGTGCGTACGCACGTGTTCCACATGCCTCACGCCCGTCAGCCCTGCTTGAGCAGCTTGTTGCTCTGCGCGACCGCGTCGTCCAGGGCCTGCTTCGGTGTCTTCTTTCCCTGGAGGGCCTTGGCGACCTCGTTCTTGAGGGCGGTCTTCATCTCCTCGCTCAGCACGACCGGCGTGTAATTGACCGCCCCTTTGAGCATCTTCGCGGAGGCCACTCGTACGCGGCCCTCGTCGGTGCCGTCGTCCCTCGTCCAGTACGGATCGTCGAGGGAGCCCTTGGTGCTGGGGAAGACGGCGACTTTGTGGGTGAACGCCTCCTGGTTCTTCCGGTCCGTCACGAAACGGGCGAAGGCGATGGCCGCGGCCTTGTGTTTGCTGCGGCTGCTGACACCGAGACCCATCACGTACATATTGGGCTTTCCCGTGTTGTTGGGGGCGTCGGTGATGCCGAGCTCCCGGTAGAGGCCGGGGGCGTTCTTCTTGAACGTCTCCAGGTCGTGGGCGCTGCCGGGATTCATGGCGACCTTCTGTTCCAGGAACTTCTGGCCGGTCTTGTCCGGGGTGTTGGTCAGGGACTGCGGGTCGAGGCCGCCGGCGTCGTAGAGCTTCTTGTACTCGGTGAGCAGTTCCACGCCCTTCGGTTCGTTGTACGTGAACCGGGTGGCGTCGTCGTTCATCAGCCGCACGCCGTAGCGGCCGAAGTCCTCGACGGCGGGAGTGCCGCCGAGCGTCGCGATCCTGCCGCCGGAGCGCTCCGCGATGGTGCGGGCCGCCGCGAACAGCTCGCCGTAGCTCTTCGGCGGCTTCTCCGGGTCGAGGCCGGCCTGCCGGAACAGGGCTTTGTTGTAGAACAGCGGGCCTGTATTGAGGTACCAGGGGAAGGAGTACGAGCCGTCCAGGCCCGGCAGCACGTTTCCCTGCCACGCCTCCGGGGTGTATTCGCCCTTGAACTTCGCCGCGGCCGGCTCCTTGTCGAGGTTCATCAGCAGACCGGCCTTGGCCAGGGGGTAGGACAGATCCGGGGAGACGTTGACGACGTCGGGGAGGGTGCCCGCGGCTGCGTCCGCGCTCAGCTTGTCCGCGTAGTTGTCGGCGGGCTGGTCCAGCCATTTGACGCGGGCGCCCGGGTTGGCCTTCTCGAATTCTGCGACCAGGCCGGTGAAATAGTCCTTGAAGTTGCTGCGCAGATTCCACGTCTGGAAGGTGATGTCACCCTCCGGCTTCCCGCCCGCGTCACCGCCCCCGGAGTCCGTTCCGCCCGAGCCGCAGGCGGTCAGCGTGAGGGCGGACACGAGCAGCGGAACGGTCGCGGCGACGGCTCTGCGGGGTATCGGCATGGCCGGCGGTCTCCTTCGGTCGGGGCCGGGAGGTGCGGTCCAAAAGGTGCACCGGGAAGGGGAGTTAGTCAATACTGCCGTCAACGACTAATGCGCTTTAGTGTGTTGTCGTCGCCTGCGGACCGAGAGTGCTGCTGGAGGGGGATGGGATGCGCCGCACGCCGCCCCGCCGTCCGACGATCAAGGACATCGCGCGCCGGGCCGGCGTCTCGGTGAGCGCGGTGTCGTTCGCGCTCAACGGCCGCCCGGGGGTCTCCGAGGCCACGCGCGAGCGCGTGCGCCGGGTCGCCGAGCAGCTCGGCTGGCAACCGAGCACCGCGGCCCGCGCCCTGTCCGGCGAGGGCGCGGCGACCGTGGGTCTCGTCCTGGCCCGGCCCGCCCGCACCCTGGGCGTCGAGTCGTTCTTCCTGCAACTGGTCTCCGGCGTGCAGGAAGCACTCGCCGCCCGCCGCTTCGGTCTGCTGTTCCAGGTCGTGGAGGACCTCGACGCCGAGTGCGCGGTCTACCGCCGCTGGTGGGCCGAGCGCCGCGTGGACGGCCTGCTGGTCGTCGACCCGCGGGCCGAGGACCCGCGCCCGGCCCTGCTGGACGGCCTGGGCCTGCCCGCGGTGGTCATCGGCGCCCCGGCCGTCACGGCCCCGCCCGGCGCGGCGATCTCCACGGTGTGGGCCGACGACACCGGCGCAATGTCCTCCATCGTCAGCCACTTGCACGCCCTGGGCCACCGGCGCATCACCCACATCGCGGGCCTCCCGGAACTGGCCCACACCCGGCGCCGGATGGCCTGCCTCCGCGCCGAGGCCGCCCGCCGGGGACTGCCGGACGCGCGCTCGGTGACCACCGACTACTCCGACGCGCAGGGCGCCGAAGCCACCCGCCGCGCCCTGACCGGCCCCCGCCCGCCCACCGCGATCGTCTACGACAACGACGTGATGGCCGTGGCGGGCCTGGCGGTGGCCGCGGAACGCGGCCTCGCGGTCCCGGAAGACCTGTCCGTGGTGGCGTGGGACGACTCGGCCCTCTGCCGCAACACCCACCCCGCGCTCACGGCCCTCACCCGGGACACGGCCGCCTTCGGCCGCCGCGCCGCGGAACACCTGCTGTCCCTCCTCGACGGCGCCCCACCCCGCCGAACCCAGGACCCGACCCCGGCCCTCCTCCACCGCGCCTCGACGGCACACCCCCGCCCATGACCGTAACTTTGCATGCTGTGTAAGAAGCGCTTGTTTGCGCTGCTGGCGGGGCTGGCGTCGCTGCCGGAACCTCCAGGCGGAACCGTCCACGGAAGTCCGCGGACGGCCCACTGACACCACCCCGGGTGGCTCCCTTTCTGGCTCCCGGGAAGGCAGGTCAGATCACCTCTTGCGCGACTTGTTCAGCTGCGCCTGGGTCTCCTTCAGCTCCTTCAACTTCCGGTTGATCTGACCGCGGTCGGTCCACTCGCCAGGATGCTCCCAACAGCGGGACGTCCCGGGCGATACCGCCCGCTGATACCGCTTGCCGGCCTTGGTGCGGGCCCCACACTTCTGTGAAACCTTCGCCACTGTCATCCGCCTCCCCTGTGTGTTCGGCCACCGCCCTCCTGTCCGGGCGCAGCGCTGACTCTTCATCGCGGGTCGGGCGATGGGCAGGGCGCACATAGGGCGAAGCGGGGGCACCGGGGGCATCCGAGCGGGTCGTGGCGCGACGAGGGGGCGCCGCGGTAGACGTTGCTGGGTTTGACGGCCAGCAGATTCTTGGTCTGCTGGTGGAGCGGCCGCAGCTGGGGCGTTGACCAGCGAAGACGTAGGGTACTGAGCATCAGTGACGGAACGCTGGTCTGAGGGTGGCCCGGATTATGCTGGTGGCGGCCGGTGGTCTCCAGGGCGGAGCGGCATCGCTGTCGGCCCCGACGAGTGAGGCCGTCCGCAACGGTTCGCGAACGGCCCCCTGGCGCCGTGCTCAGTGGCTCCCTGAATAGCTCCCCGGGAGCCGCTCAACTCACTTCCTGCGTGCCCTGGTCTTGGCGGCCAACTTCGCCTTGGCAGCCTTGAGCTCCTTCGCTTGCTGGAGGAGCCGACCGGGTTCGGTCCATGCCCCCGGATGCTCCCAACAGCGCGATGTTCCGGGTGATACCGCCCGCTTGCGCAGCTTGCCGGCTTTGGTGCGGGCACCACACTTCTGCGAAACCCTGGCCAACGTCATCCGCCTCCCACCTGATGTCGAACCCCGCTACCGTGTTCGGAACGGGATGACTGTGCACCGGCATACGAGCGAGAGGGAAGGCGCATGGTCGGCGGACCGGCAGCACTCGAAGGACACCAGCGGCCCGGGGGTGATGCCCCCCGCACGTGGACCTGCGACGCAGTAGCTGGAGATCGCTTAGTGCAGGTGTACAGCCCGCGTATGGCGCGGCGGTGACTCGCAGGAGTTCTGGGTCGTTGTTGGCCTCGGAGTCCCTGGCAGTGGTGAACAGTGGCCCCTTGCAGGCAGATCAACAGAGGCGGGTGACTGCCTTCTGCGGCAGCGAGGACCTTGTTGCTTTCGCAGTACTGTCCCAACGGCATCGCCGCACGTTGCGTCGGCTTCTTCACGAGGGTGAATTTGTCCCACACCTGAACCTGGTATTTAAGACCCCGCTGCGTCCATGCCTCCGTGGTTTTCCAATGCGGCAAGAATCTGTTCCCATAGGTCGAGTGAATCACTCCAATTGAAATGCGGTCCTCCTTTGTCGATTTCCTTGCCGCACTCCTGAAGCCTGGACAGGAGATTCCATTGCAATGAGAGGCAAGATTGTGTGCTTCCATCTTTGAGTGTGATCGGGGCGGTAAGAGACTTGGCGACGCTGCGCATTGATTTCACGGGGTCTGATACGGTAATGCGCATATCGTCGAAGACTCCCTGACTTGCTGCGAGGAGTACGGCAGCAGTAGAGCCAAGCTTCAGCGTGGTCATTGTGGGAGAGTTGAAGTCTCCGCAGGTTATCTCTATGCGAAGCAAATCATCTTCCATGTTCGGTCGCTTTACGTGAATAATCGGGCGATGGGTCTCTGTATTCAAGTCCCATACTCGATCCACTCTGGCCCCTCGAGGAGAGAAGAGCCAGTCTCCACTGAAGGAGTGCTCGCCTTTTCCGGACCAAATGATGCGGGAAATCAAATGCGTGACGACTGATCCCAGGATTCTGGGCGTTGGCCAGAATGTCTTATGGAACAGCTGAAAGTACTGTTCGGGAGGCAGGCCGTAGTTTTCGTGATATCCGGCCTCCATGCCATCTGGCCCGGCGCAGCGCGCGAAGGCTTTGATGTCCTTTCGAGTTATTGAACATGCTTGTTTGCAGGCTTCTCCCACAATTTCAGCGCCAGCATGCTCGCAAGCGGACGCAGTAACCGAGGTAAAGCACTCGGGTGAAGCGTATTCGAGTAAATTTCCATCAATGTAAACGCAGGCCCCATTGGCTAGCCAGAGCCTCCCTCGGCTAGAAATTGCAGGGTAGCTATTGGCGATTTGCTCCATGATGACTGAGAGGGTGTCGCGGCGGGCCGGGCGCCAGTAGGCGAACGGATCGGGTACCCAAAGCCTCTGAGGGTTTACCTCGTAGATAAGATACTCGACTTCTGTGCCAATGATGATCAATATCGTTCACCTCGTCCAGGGAAGTCTTGCCTTGCCTTGTATAGGTAGCTGAAATCCCTCACGCGAGGAGTGTCGCGCACCTGTGCGAGGCCTGCAATGATATTTCCAGTCCCGAAGCCGCTTAGCTCCCAGGCGACGGTAGCTGTGAGGTCAGGAGCCATTTGTCCGAGCGCCCATCCGGCAAAGATGGAAACCCCGACAGTCAAGAACGCGATGCGCCTGCGCCTGAAGGCTGCATGTAGGTCATGTAGCGCCAACTCGAATTCGTCCCTAACGCCTGCGGCTGCACCAGGGTTTTGTAGGAGTTCCTGGGGGAGTGCTACCTGCAGGCCGTCGAGGGCTCGCCTGAAGGCCAGTAGTTCACGGGCATGTGATGCTTTAAATTCCAGAATATCCTGAAACGAGACCTGATCGTTTGGTACAGGTAGGAGGTCCCGAAGTACTATCTGAAGGACCGTCTCGGAATTCATGTCAGGTAGAGGGGAAAAGGCGAAATCGGCAGAGAGGGATGAGTTTGTGTGAGTGGAGTAGTGTCGATCGCCGAAAGTGAACTGATTGGATAGGTGTTTTGCTGCCAGCCCCAGAATGCAGAGCGTTAGATCTCTGTGCGTGAGGAGTTCGCCCTTGCCTGTCTCTTGGGCTAGTGATCGCGACCTAAGGGTCTCTTCTATTTCAAGTGGCAGCTTGCCTAGGTAGATGAAATCTTGCTCGATTTCGGCAGGTGGCACATAGAGACGTTGTCGGCTTGCCAGTTCCGCAACGGACTCCACCTCTGCTTGAAATCGATCCTGCGCCTCACGTTCCAGGCTGTCGATAACTAGGGGTTCGAATACGCCTTGCTCTCCGAGCCATTGGAGTGTCGGGTCAGGTGATTCCCAATAGTCAGCATGCTCGATGGCGCACACGTGGTCCCAAAAGAGAAGGGACTGCTTGAGCCAAGATAGGGGAGGCGTCATTTGCGGGTAATATATCGCTGCTCTCATAGAAGTTCCCTCCATGGTGAGGGAGTCGTGGCGCTCGGAATCTATTCTCCCATCCGGGATGAATAGCTGCGACATGAGCACTGCTCTCGAGGAAGTGAGCGCGACCCACATGCACAGGCTCGCTCTCCGAGGAACCCCGTGAACAGCGCTCGGTACCTGCGCGGCGTGATGCATGCCTGACGAGCGGTCGTGAGCTCTGTCGCTCACCTTCCTGCGCACTGCTGGAGGCCGGAGGAGCACGGTTTGCGTGACGAGCTCACGTCAGAGCTTGAGGTCACAGAGGCAAGCCTGGCCGATGCTCTTGTGCTCTGTGACATGACTACGTCCATCGACGGCACCTAACGCCTGGCGAGCACATTGCCGAGATCGTCGCCCGCTATGGCCCAGGCAGCATCGTCAGGCGGTTCATTCGACGGGCCGAGCCGGAGACCCAAGCTGGTTGTGGGCACATTGGTCGACGACCGAGCGAGGCCGGCGGCTCGGTCGGCTAGTCCGGCGACCTCGTCTGGTTTCCCCTCGCGTGCCAGGATCGCCTAGGAACGTTCCTAGGCTGCAGCAGCGGCTGCGCCGTAGACGAGTCGGGGGTGTGCTCAGAGGATGGGGCCGAAGACCGAACGGGTCGACAAGACGATCCGGGAGTGGATTATGTCAGGGAGACTCTCGCCCGGGGACAAGTTGCCGTCGGAACGCACGCTGTCGGAGCAGCTCGACATCGGGCGCACGGCCCTCCGCCAAGTGCTTGCACGGCTTGTCGCTGAAGGCGTTGTGGAGGTGCGAAACCGCAGCTCATACCTCGTGTCGCCTCGCCCTGCTGCAGCCGAAAGAGTCAGTACGAGCTCGCCAGGTCCGCTTGAGCCGTGGCAGATCCATGGGGAGCGAACCGTCTACGACAACCGCTGGGTTCAGCTCGCGCTTGTCGATGTTGAGCCGCCGGGAGTGGAGCGTTTCGAGCACCACGTCGTCCGGCTGCAACACGTCGCCATCGCAGCGGTAGTAGACGATCAGGACCGCGTCTTGATGCTCTGGCGGTACCGGTTCGTGCCGGACAAGTGGGGGTGGGAGCTTCCCGGCGGCATTGTGGACGCGGGGGAAGAAGCTCTTGCGACAGCCATGCGTGAGACGGAAGAAGAGACGGGCTGGCGTCCGGCTCTGCTGGAGCACGTGGTCACCTATCAGCCCATGGTCGGCATGGTTGATTCGCCCCACGAGATCTTCGTGGGGCACGGGGCCGAACACGTTGGGGACCCCACGGACGTGGAAGAGGCTGGCCATGTGGCCTGGGTGCCCTTGTCGGACGTCCCAGGACTCATGGCGCGTGACGAGCTGATGGGGTCCGGAACCCTGGTCGCGCTGCTCCACCTGCTGGCCAATCGCCGGACGGGTTCTGTTACAGCCGCTTCGTGAGTTGCTCGATTCGCCGGCGATGCCGCACCGAACCGGTGCGGCTCGCCAGCAATCGGGCCTGCCGCAGGTGCTCTTGCGCCTGGTCGTACTCCTCACGGGCGAGATGCGCCTGAGCGAGGTCGCACCGCAGGCCAGCCGTGGCACGAATGAACGACGGGTCACGCCTCTCCAAGGCCGTGTAGAGGCTGCTCACTGCTCGATCGTCGCCGAGAATCGCGAGTGCATTGCCGCGCCAGCGCGTCAAGTGCGCGCCGTTGAGGAAGATGCTCAGCATGTCTGGGTCGCGGTCCTCAACCCCGCCGGGTAGGGCGTCGAAGGCCAGGTCCAGCGACCGGCGGCAGTCGTCGGCCAGGCCGGCGCGCGCACAGATTTCGGCCTCTGCTGCATGCAGCCAGGCCTGAAGGCGTGGCGACAGTCGGCCAGCTCCGGCGCGCCAAGCGTCCCGGACCAGGTCGACGGCCAGTTCAGGGCGCCCCGCGTCGCACAGCACGTAAGCCTGCTCCACCATGGCATGGGCAAGGTACATCGGCTCGTTCGCCTCTTGAGCTGCCCGTTTGCCTAACTCGTAGTGTCGCCAGGCGCGCTCTACCGAACCAACGTCGAGCGCCTGCCACGCGGCAAGAGTCGCAGCGCTGGCCAAGGCTCGTGCAACCGGCCGCCGAGTCTCTGGGAGGACGGCGAACGTGAGCGCGTCTTCCAGGGTCGAGAGGTGCCCGGTCATCTGGTCGACGAGGCCACCGGCTCCCATCTGCCTGTCGACTGTGCGCAGCAACTCCGTCTGGTTCATGAACGTATCGACCATGGTCAAGCTCACGCTGCGAGCAGACTCGATCCGGTTCACCAGGTCGTCGTAACCGCCGACGACAGACGGAGTCTCCGTGCCGCCAGTCGGACGGCTCATCAGCTCGTCGTTAGTGATCCCGAGCAGGCCCCGCAGTACGGCTGCGTACCTCGGTGAGATGTTGCGGCGGCCGTTCTCCCACTCGGAGACGTAGACCCGCAGGCTGGCTGTCGATGCCACGTCCGAGAGGTGCTGCTTCGCGTACCGTTCGATCTCGCGGACCAGCCGTTCCTGCGACCAACCCTGCGCCAGCCTGGCCTGTCGGAGTCCCTCGTTCACGCTCAACACCCCTACCGCAGAGTCCTGTTGGGTGCTGAGGAGCAGCATGCCTTACGTTGCTGCTGGTGGGGAGGTCTTAACTATCAACTTGTTAAGCCTTGTTGGCTGGTAGGGAGTTGAGTCATGAGATTTCCTGGAACTGCGTCGATGCGATGAGTTCAGCGGATGTTTCGCCGAACCCCTTGCATCTGGTGCGCACCAGGAGCACGCTACTGGTGCGCACCAGATGGGGCGCGAAAGCCCCTGTACGGCCATGCCGTCAGGGGATCGGATGCGATGCCGGGAGCGGCGCCCACCGCCAAGTAGATCGCCGCCCCCGCTTCCTGTGAAGAGGAGCTCACAGTGCTTGACCAGCGTACGCCCCTGCCCAGGCGCGGGTTCGTCCCGGTGCCGGTGGCTGCCGATCTCTCGGTGGTCTTAGGCAAGGTGGCCAGTTTCCTGGAGATGTTCCCGGGGCTGCCGGCACCGTCGTTGACGGTGGACTCGGACAGCTTCCACGTGCAGTTCTCGTTCCTGCCGTCCGACGTGCTGTTCCCGTCCGTGGCCCGCGTGGCCAGGGCGTTCGGGACCGAACCTCACCTGAGGCAGATGTCCGACGGGCACTGGCACTTCACGGCCCGCGGCTGCTGGCAGGGGCTGGACGTGGCCGTTTTCGCGTCAGTGTCCCTGGCCACCGACGAGGACCGTCTCGGCGAGGCGGCCGCGTGATGCCCGCCGCGCCCGGATACGACCGTCGTCCGGTGTGCCGGACGACGCTTTGCCCCCGTTGTGCCCGGTCGGTGCAGGTCTCGCGGTGCCGGACGGCGGCGCGGGAGCTGTGCGGGGCCTGTGGGTGCGAGTTCTCCCCGCGTTCGCGTGTCGAGCGGGCGGGGGTGCTGCGGTGAGGCGCGTCAGCACGACCGTTCGCGGTTCGTCGCGGCCGCATCTGCGTCTGGCCAAGGGGCCGTGGGTGTCGCCGCACCGCCTGCCCCCGGGCGGACGGCAGGTCCTCGGCGCGGACCTCATGGTCGTCGACCACGCGGCATGCGCCGGAGAAGAGCCCGAGCTGTTCTTTGCCGTGGATCCCGGTGCCGTTGCGCTGGCGAAGCGCATCTGCGGCCGGTGTCTGGTCCGGGAGGCTTGCTTGGCCCGTGCGCTCGCCAACGGCGAGAGGTTCGGTGTGTTCGGCGGCCTGACCGCCGACGAGCGCCAGGACCTCAAGGGCAGGAGGGCAGCGGCATGAGTACGCCCTTCCTGCCCCGGGAGCCGTTGCCCGGCGACCGCGCACAGGTCCCGGCCGTCTTCGACGCGTTCGGCAACCAGATCTTCCCGCCCCCGGCGCCGCAGGCCGCGCCCGCGCATCACTGCGCCGTCTGCCGCTGCGACCACAGCACGGGCCGCCACTCGCGTGAGGTCTCGCGCCTGACGCCGGGTGCGGCCGTGGCCCTGGGCGCCGGCGGTGTACTGGTGACCGGCGTCGTCCTGGTCGCGCTCCTGCTGTCGGTCGCGGTCGTGGCCGCGTCCGTCGCGGTGGCCGCACTGTCGCTGGCGGTCGTGGCCGTCGTCCTGCGCTCGCTCCTGAACAGCACGCAGGACCCGCGGCACACGCGCCGCCGCTGAAGCCCTCTTCCTCTTCCATCCCTGTGCTGCCGGGTTCCGCCCGGAGGGCTTGGTTCGTGCTGTCCGCACGGGCCCGGCAGCACCCCCGATTCCTTCCGGAGGCTGTGCCTTCATGTCCAAACTCGACGACCTCACCCGCCGGTTCACCGCGCTGCAGCGCGCTCACGACGAGCTCGTGGCCGCCGCACGCACGGCTGTCGCGGCGTACTGGGACGGCGACGAGCAGCCCATGGCCGCGCTCATCGACACCCTGGACGCCCTCGGCGTGCTGCCGGAGTACGCGCCGCAGCTGACCGACCAGGCCCTCGACCTGTTGACCGCCGGCGGCGGCCGCGTGGTGGGGAGGCGGCTCGCGTGAGCGCCCGTACCCGCTGCCGCGTCTGCGGCTGGAGCCGCACCTACCGCAACCAGTACGCCGGCCGCCGCGCCACCCGCTCCCACACCTGCCCGCCCCTCCCGGCGAAGGGATTACCGCGATGACCGCCCCGACCTGGCCCGATGGCCGCTTAGTGGCCTTCGACACCGAGACCACCGGCATCGCCCACGACGCCGACCGCATCGTGGCCGCTGCCGTCGTCGAGACCGGCGGCGGGCTGGAGACGAAGGTCAGCGAGTGGCTGATCGACCCGGGCATGGAGATCCCGGAAGCGGCCACGGCAGTGCACGGCATCACCACCGAACGCGCCCGCGCCGAAGGAGCACCGGCCGCGGCGGCGGTCGAGGAGATCACCGCGATGCTCGCGTCGCTGATGGGCGCCGGGCACCCGCTGGTGGTCTTCAACGCCCGCTTCGATCTGACCCTCCTCGACCGCGAATGCCGCCGCCACGACCTGGTGCCCCTGGCCGACCGCCTCTCCAACGGTCAGCTGGCGCCGGTCATAGACCCGCTGGTCATCGACCGACAGCTCGACGGCTTCCGGTCCGGCTCCCGCAAGCTGCCCGACCTGTGCCGGCACTGGCAGGTCCGCCACGACGGCCCGCACACCCCGGTCGCCGACGCCCTCGCTGCCGCACGCCTGGCCTGGCGCATCGGCCACGTCTTCCCCCGTCTCGGCGCCATGGACCTCCGCGCCCTCCACGCGCTGCAGACCGAGCAGGCCGCGAAGCAGGCGGTCAGCCTGCAGCGGTACCTGCGCCGCACTGACTCCACGGCGTACGTCGAGCCCGCCTGGCCGTGCATCCCCCACACCACCAACGACACGGAAGGACACCAGGGATGACGATCGAACTGTCCGACGTCGGGGTCACGGGGCTGCGCACGGCCGTGGCCAGGGCCCTGCCGCACATGACCACCGACTGGCCCTGGGGCGGGTTGCTCCTCGACCTCGACGGCACCCACCTCTACGCCGTAGCCACCGAACGCCACACCCTCGCCATCGGCCGCGCCGAAGCCAGCCGTCCCGCACCGACGTGGCGCGCGCACATCGCGGCGGCCGACGCCCTCTCGCTGGGCCGCTTCCTGAACGACACCGACCCGCGCGACACCGTCTTCCTGACCTACGCCGAATACGGGGACGAGGGCGTGCCCGAGGTACGCCTGCGCGGCCGCCACGCGAGCCACACGGTTTCGCTCACCGGCAAAGATGACTTCCCCGACTGGCGCGAGATCGCCGCCAAGGCTCTCGAACAGCCCGCGGCCGATGAACCGGTGTGCTTCACGCTGCACATGTTCCAGCGCTGGGCCGCCGTGGGGGAGCAGGCGACCTTCAGCCACCGAGGCGCCCACCGGGCCGTCGTCGTCACTGCCGATGACTTCCTCGGCTTCCACATGCCCTGCCGCCTCCGCACCAGCCCCACACCCGCGCTGGACGACTGGCACGAGGCCATCACTCGCCCCCGGAAGGACACAGCCATGCCCGACACCACCGGCCCGGTCGCACACCTGCGGGAACTGGCCGTCGACTTCCGCACCCGCACAGACCAGGCCCGGGCACAGGCCCGCCGTGAACGGGAGGAACACGAGCGGCAGGACATCGCAACCCGCGCGCCCGTCTGCATGGAACGCCTCTTCCCGCAGACTCTCGGCCTCGGCCTGTCCCCGGAGGCCTGGCAGGGCTACCCCGGCGGCCAGGAGGACGCACGGCCCATGGCCGTCGCGCACCTGGGCGAGGGCATGTTCGTGACGTACGAGCGGCGCACGACCGCCCTGGACGACCCCTGGGCGAGCTCGTACGACGTCGTGGTCCTGCTGCGCCCGTGCTCGTGCGGCAAGTACATCGAGAGCGTCATTGACAGCGACTACAGCCTCGCCCTGGTCCTCGCCGACGCTGAGATCGTCACCGCGTGCGTGAGCGACTGCACCCCATCCGGCGAGCGCGAGGAAGGCTGATCACCGTGGCCATCCTGCCCCCGCCCACCGGAAGCACGGTGATGGACCCCGTGATCCGCAGCGGCCGCTACCTGGCCGTGGGCACCACCAGCCACCTGCACCTGCGCGGCTGCTGGCACGTGTGGACCACCGACGGCACCTACATCGGCTACGCCACCGACCCCGGCCTGATCTCCCTGGTCATCGCCCGCCACGAGAACGGCCACACCCCGTAGCACCCGCTGCTCCCCGCCCGGCGCGCTGGCCATCGAGCCCGCGCCGGGCGGGACCCCGCCCCCTTCTTCCTTCTCTCCTGGATCGGAGGCCCCTGCCGTGATGCCCACCCTGGCCACCGCGCCCGTCGCGGCGGCACCCGCGGTAACGGTGTCGATCACCGTACTGCTGGCCGCCATCGGCATCGCCTTGTGCGTGTGGGTCGGTCACCGCTGGTCGACCCTGATCGTCGGGCTGCTGATCGGCCTGTTCCTCACCGGCACCGGCTTCGCCGAAGGCACCAAGAAGGCCGTCACCACCGTCGCCACCACCACGCTCAGCGCCCTGTCGGAGGCCGTCCGGTGACCGCCCCGACCGACCCCCGCGACAACGCCACAGCTGTGCGCCATGACTGGCCGCTCGCGGTGGGCATGGGCGCGGTCGGCCTGGCCGCTGCCGCGTCCTCCTACGCCGCCCTGCAGGACCTCGCCTTGCGCACCAGCTGGTGGCCGTGGCTGTCCTGGCTGCTGCCGGTGACCGTGGACGCGTACGCGCTGACCGCGGTCCGCGTGTGGCTGGGCCGCTCCACCCGCAGCCGTACGGCTCGCACCTGGGCGAAGGCCAACGCGATCGGTGGCATTGCCCTGTCGGTCGCCGGCAATGCGGTTGACCATGCCGCCGCGGCCGGGGTGATCCCGGTGTCCTGGCCGCTGATTGTCGCGGCGTCGGCGATTCCGCCCGTCGTCCTGGGGCTGCTCGTGCACATGGCCCACCTCCGCCACCAGACCCCTGCCGACAGCACCCCTGACGGTACGACCCAGCACCCCGCCGCCGACGGTAGTCCCCCGCTCGGTACACCCCCTGCCGAGGCGGAGGAGCAGCCTGCGGCGGAAGGGGTACCGGCACCCCCGGCCCCTGTTCATGACCGGTCCGCGGCCGACGCCCGCCCGCCGAAGCCGCGGAGGGACCGCCGGACAGTGGCCGCGCGCAGGCCACGACGGGCCCTGCCGTCCGGCAAGAGCGACGAGGAACTCATCGCCGCTGCCCGCGAGCGCATGGCGGACGGCGGAGAGGCCTCGGCGACCTGGCTGATGAAGACCTACGGCATCGGCACCGGCCGCGCCGCCCGCATCCGCGACACCGCCCAATGCCTACCGCGGCTCGCTCCCGTACGTGAACTACCGCCCCCGCCCGCCACCGACGAGGCACCCCCGCCCGCCGTGCCCGAACTCGGCGACCCCCACGTCCTCGGCGCTGCACCCGAGCAGGCCGCCGATGACCGCGAAGAGGAGAAAGCATCGTGACGCCCCTCCTTCAAGCCCTGCCGTTGGCCGCCCCGGTGGCCGGCTGGGCCGCCCACGCCCTCTACCTCGCCCGCCGATTACGCACTGCCCGCACCGACCCCCTGACCGGCCTGATGAGCAGGAGCGCCTTCACCACCCGCGCGCTGCGCGCCATCAGCCACCCGCACGTCGCCGTTCTCCTCCTCGACCTCGACGACTTCAAAGGCGTCAATGACACCTACGGCCACCACGCGGGCGACCAGGCCCTCGCCGCCGTCGGACACCGCCTCGCCGCCTGGTGCGCCGACCGACGCGGATTCGCCGCCCGCCTCGGCGGCGACGAGTTCGCTGCCGTCGTCCGCCTCGCCCCGGACACCGACCTCCACGACGAACAGCTCTACGGACTGTGGAGGCACCTGTCCGCACCGGTCGACACCGGCAGCGCTGTCGTCCACCCCAGCGCCGCGATCGGCATTTGCCGGGTGACCGACCGTCCCGGCACCGACCTCTCCGGACTGCTGCGCGGCGCGGATGAGGCGATGTACCGGGCCAAGCGCCTCGGCCACCGCTGGCAGCCGGCCTGCCGGCACGACGTCTACCGCACCGTCAACGGCCGCCGCATCGGCCGCCCTGGCACCGCCGTCCCGCCCCGGAACTCCCGGAAGGTGATCCCGTGACCGGCCCGCGGTACAAGCGCGACACGACCACCGTCCGCATCCCGCGGCAGCGCCACACCTGGGGCCGACGGCAGACCCCGATCGTCCTCGTGGTTCCCGAGCAGCCGACCCTCGGGCAGCGCCTGGCCGCCGCCCTCGGCCGCGCCGCCTGGAAGCGCCGCCGCGCCGCACTGCCCCTCCTCGCCGCCGTGGCCGGCTTCGTCGCCGCCGCGGTCGTGCACGCGGCCGCGCCGTGGACCTGGCTACCGCTCGCCGTGGGTGCTGCTGCCCTGCCCATCTGGCTGGCCTGGGTCCAGCGGCGGCGGCCCAGCCCCGACCCCCGTGTGCGCACCTGGCGCTACGGCCTGGCGGCTGTGGTCCTCACGGCCGGGGCATGGGCCGCGGCCGCTGTGGCTGCCGGGCCGACCACCGGCCCGCTCCCGCTGCTGTGGCTGGCCCTCGCCATCGCCATTCCCCTCGTCCGGCGTTCCCTGCGCCGCTCCACGGCCACCGCCCCTGTGCACGAGCCGAGCGACATCACCCAGCCCGTTGAGAAGGAGTACGACTCATGACGACCCCGCCCTACGGACCCGGCCCCGCCTCCGGCGCAGGCAACCGCTCAACCGGCAGCCGTTCCACGGGAAGCCGCGCCTCCGGCACCGGCCCCGGGACGAACGGCAGGGGCTCCCGGCAGCAGCGCACCACCAACCGCTCGTACCACTTCCACGTCGGCGGCAACGGCTCCGGCAGCCGCAACGGCGGTCGTCACGGGGGAGTCGGGGACGCTGGCACCGGATTCTTCCGAGACCAGGGCCGCGGACGCGGAGGCGTCCACAGCCCGCTCGCTGACCCCGAGTTCTTCTCCAACGTCGACATCCGCAACTACTGCGAGAACGGCCGCGGACTGTTCCTCCAGCTCTCCTTCGAACTCGCCTCCGCCTCGGAGGTCCTCGAAGCCGTCCTGAAGGAGGTGCCCGATCCCGAGGGACGCGCGTTCGGATCCCGGGCCCGGGCCCGGCGGGTGGCGAAGCGGATGAAGAAGGCCGCGGAGGACACCCGCGACACCGCCAAGAACCTGGCCGCCACCTACGCCGCCTTCCAGCGCGAGTTCGACCCTGAACTCGCCCCCTACCGCAGCCGTCAGCGTCCCGGCCAGCGCTTCGACTTCAACGGCTGACCTGCACGTGAAGGAGGTATGAGCCGTGTCCCAGCCCGCACCCGAGCAACTCCACGAAGAACACCTGCGCTCCGCGCACGGTGGCGGCGGAGTGGTCGAGTACCTGTTGCACCGGGTCAAGCCGCACCTGCCCCCGTGGCTGGTGGGGGCCGGGACCGGCCTGGTCTCCCTGCCCGCGCACTACTACTGGGCCGACAACGCCGCCGCCACCGCCGGACTGACTCTCACCTCCGTCGCCCTGACCGGCGTCACCTGGTGGGCAGGCAGGAGTACCACCGCACAGCGTCGCCTCCACTCCGCCATCACCGTGGCCGCGGGAACCGGCTGGTTCACCGCGGCCGCCATCGCCGGACCCGGCGCCGGGCCCCTGGGTGGCCTGTACTTCATGGGCGCCCCGGCCGTCGCCCTCTCCTGGAACATCCGCCAGATCCTGCGCCGCAACCCCGACGCACCCGGAGCGGGTGGCGACGGCGGGCTGCTGGAGAAGGTCGGCCTGGCCAAGACCCATATCACCCGCACCGACGTGGCCCCGAACAAAGCCACCTTCGACCTGCAGCTCCCGCGCGGCGAACTGACCACCGACGACGTCACCAAGGCCGCGCCGCTGCTCGCCAGCGCCCTGGACGTGCCCAAG
Organism: Streptosporangium nondiastaticum; assembly: GCF_003011965.1. Lineage (GTDB taxonomy): Bacteria > Actinomycetota > Actinomycetes > Streptomycetales > Streptomycetaceae > Streptomyces > Streptomyces nondiastaticus. Next base: position 26,675 of record NZ_PXWG01000027.1, on the reverse strand, counting down.
ACCGCCATCCGCGTCACCCCCGACCCCGACAGCGCCTCCCGCGCCCAGCTCACGGTCGTTCCCCTCGACCTGTTGAAGAACACCGTCCCCTACCCCGGCCCCTCGCACCCCGGCGGCAGCATCGCCGACCCGGTCGCCGTCGGCATCTACGAGGACGGCACCGTCGCCGTCCTCTATTTCCCTGGCGACCCGGCCACCGCCCGCAACGCCATGCACCTGCTGATCATGGGGATGACCGGCTCGGGCAAGTCCGAGGGAGGCATGACGGCCCTGGCCGAAGTCCTCTCGCGCCGCGACGCCATCGTCTGGGCCTCCGACCCGGCCAAAGCCGAACAGACCCTCGGACCGCTCCTGCCCGCCATCGACTGGGCCGCGCTGGACATGAAGTCCACCAAAGCCATGATCGAAGCCATCAAGGCCGTCATCCCCGCCCGTACGGCATGGCTGGCCAAGTACGGCTACAAGCAGTGGGTCCCTGAGTGCGCCGAGACCCAGGCCGACGGCTCACCAGGCATGCCCTACCTCATCGGCTGGTTCGAGGAAGCCGCCAAGACCATCCGCGAAACCGACGAGGACGTCTTCACCGGCATCGCCCAGGAAGCCCGCTCCGCCGGCGTGACCTTGGTCGTCTCCCTGCAACGCGCCTCGGCCAACCAGGTCTCCACCGACACCCGGGCCTCCCTCGGCTCCTCCTGGTGCTACGGCGTTCGCAACGACCGAGACGCGGGCTTCGCACTCGACGACGACGTTCTCGACGCCGGCGCTGCCCCGCACCTGTGGAAGGACAAGAAGCCCGGCTACTGCTACCTCGTCGCCAACGGCATCCCCGAGACCTTCTGGGCCACCCCTGCCCGCTCCTACCTCACCCCACGCGAACACCTCGACTGGGTCGTCCTGACCTTCGCCGAGACCCGCCCCGCACTCGACCCCGTCACCGCCGAAGCCGCGGCCCGCGCCGCCGGCCGCCACTTCACCCAGCGCACTCGCTACCCCCTGCCCGGCACCACTGACGCCCAGCCCAGGGAGACCACCGTGACCGACCACGACCACGAGCCCTACGACCAGGACGAGGAAGACGGCTACACGGACGAGTACGAGCAGCACGCGATCGGCGCTGCCTTGCACGACGAGGACGACGAGGACGGCCAGGCCGACGAAGCCGACATCGACCCGGAACGGGAGCTCCCCGCGGCCACGCACGTCGTGCAGTTCGCCGAGCCCGCGCAGGGTCGGCGCCGCGAGCGCATCTCGCCCGCCCGGGCCCGCCAGGTGATGGAAGAGATCCTCGACGAGTTCGAGGCGGAAGGCCGCACGACCGTCGGTCCCAAGGACTTCATGGAGCACTGCGACCGCCACGGCCGCGGCCGCTCGTGGGTCTCCGGCCAGGTCGCCGACTTCATCCTGGCCGGCCGCCTCGCCGAGACCGGGGAGCCCGGCGAGTACCGCATCGTCCGCGACGACCAGGCCGCCTGACGACCCTGACGCGTCAGACGCGTCTGACACCTCCGGCCTGACACCCCTGACACCCCTGGCCCCCGCACTCCAGGAGAACGACCACATGCACCCGACAGGCCCCGACCACCCTCCGGCCGCCTCCGCGAAACTCGCCGTGGCTGCCGCCGCCCGAGGGCTGGCAGTGATACCCCTGTCCCGCACGAAGATCCCAGCCGTTCGTTCCCCGCACCGTGACGAACCGCGGACCACGCGCCGCTGCCGCGGCGAATGCGGCCGCATCGGACACGGCGTCCACGACGCCACCACCGACCCTGAGGCGATCCGAGTCCTGTTCGACGCAGCCCCCTGGGCCACCGGCTACGGCATTGCCTGCGGTCGGCCTCCACACCACCTCATCGGGCTGGACCTGGACGTGAAGAACGGCGACGACGGACCGGCCGCACTCCAGCAGCTCGCCAACGCTCACGGCTTCGAAGTTCCGCCCACGCCGACCGTGCTCACCCCGAGTGGCGGCCGCCACCTGTGGCTCTCCGCCCCCGACGGCGCGGTCATCCCGAACTCGGTGGGCCGCCTGGCCCCCGGAATTGACATCCGCGGCACCGGCGGCTACCTCGTCGGCCCCGGCTCCCGCACGCTGCGCGGCACTTACGTCTTTGACCCCACCACGGCCCAATTGCCCGTCGCTTCGGTTCCACCGCCGTTACTGCAACTCCTCCGCCCGGCCGGAGGCCACCACAGCGCATCGCCGGCCGCGGTGCCCATGTCCGGGAGGCGAGCCGTCGCCCTGGTGGAGTTCGTACTCGACGCGCCGCCGGGGGAGCGCAACAGCCGTCTGTACTGGGCCGCCTGCCGGGCCCGCGAGTCGGTCGACGGCCCGCAACTGGCCGCCGCCCTCATCGAGGCTGCCTGCCACGTCGGCCTGACCGAGGCTGAAGCCCGCGCCACCGTCGCCTCTGCCGCACGCCGCGGCGGCCGGAGCAGCCGGTGACCACGCACGTCAACGGCACCACCCGGACCAGCAGCGCCGACCTGGCCCGGAAACTCCTGGAAAACAACGGCGTCGACCCCGACAAGAAAGGTCCCTCACAAGCCTCACTGCTGGCCGCCCTCGCCCGCGAACGCTACGAGCTGTTCATGTCCGACGATGGCCGCCCCTATGGCATCCCCGTCGGCGGCCCCAACATCGCGCTACCGCTCCGCGGCAAAGCGGGCCTGCGCTCGCAGCTCGCTCGCATCTTCGCCGACACCCATCACGGCACTGTTCCCTCACAGTCGGCGCTCGCCGACGCCATGACCGTTCTGGAAGGAGTCGCCGCTATGGCCAACCCCCGCACGCCCCAATTACGCGTCGCCCGCCACGACGACCGCATCATCGTCGACCTCGGCACCACCGACGGCCGTTGCGTCGCTATCGGCCCCGACGGCTGGCAGCGCCTGGGCGCATCCCCCGTCGTCTTCCGCCGATCCGGCGCCATGAAGCCCCTGCCCGAACCCGTCCGCGACGGCGACGGCCTGGCCCAGCTCCGCGAGCTGCTCAACATCACCGACGACGGCTTCCGCCTCCTGGTCGCCTGGCTCGTCGCCGCCTTCATCCCGGACCTGCCCCACCCGATCCTGACCTTCCGCGGCGAACAGGGCACCGGCAAGTCCTGGAGCGCCGCCATGGTCATCGGCATCGTCGATCCCTCCGGCGCCCCCAAACGCACCGCACCGCGTGACCTGAAGTCCTGGGCCGTGCAGGCCTTCAACTCCTGGGCCATCTGCCTCGACAACGTCTCGATCGTCCCGGACTGGCTCTCCGACGCACTGTGCCGCGCTGTTACCGGCGACGGCATCGTCGACCGCGCCCTGTACACCGACGACGACGTCGTCGTGCTCGAATTCCGCCGCGTCCTGGCGATGACCACGATCGACGCCGGCGCCCTCGCGGGCGACCTGGCCGAGCGGTTGCTGACCATCGAGCTGCAGCTCATCCCCGACCACAAACGCCGCGAGGAAGCCGAACTCAACCGCGCGTACGCCGACGCGCACTCCGCGATCCTGGCCAGCCTCTTCGACCTCCTCGCCCAGGTCCTCAAAGCCCTGCCGAAGGTCACTCTCACCGAACGGCCCCGCATGGCCGACTTCGCCCGCGTCCTGGCCGCCGTCGACAACGTCACCGGCTGGCACACCCTCGACTCCTACCGCGCCACAGCCGCCGGCGCAGTCGCCGACGTCCTCGACGGCGAACCCTTCGCCCAGGCCGTCGTCGACCTCGTCGACAAAGCCGGCCCCGACGGCGTGACCCTCACGGCGAGCCAACTGCTCGAAGCGGTCGAGACCCCCGACAAGCTCCCCAAGAAGTGGCCCAAGGACTCCACCCGCGCCGGCGGCCAGCTCAAACGCCTCGCCCCCGCGCTACGGACGATCGGCATCGAGGTCGACGACTCCCAGCGCGGACCCAAGCCGAAGAAGCAGCGCCTCTACTGCCTCACCGCATCACCAGAGAGAAGGTGCGAAACAGCGTTCCCAGCGTCCCCCCAAGCCTCCAAACCGTCCGTGACCTGCGGAAACAGGGGGGACGCTAGCGAAGGGGCCTCAGCATCCCCCCACCCCGCCGAGGGGGACGCTGACCCCCGCACAGCGTCCCCCCACGCCACCCCCTCTGACCTGCATAAACGTGAGAGGGGGGACGCTGGGACCGCTGGGAACGCTATTTCGTACCTTCTCTCTGGTGACCCCACCCCCACCCCGCGGTGCACCGAGTGCGACACCCCACTCGCTGACTTCCTCGTCGCCACCGGCGAGACCACCCACCCCGGCTGCGCCCCCACCCTCACCGCCAGGAGCTGACCCGTGCCCAACCACCCCAGCGTGATCGCCACTCGCGCACCGCGCCGCCGCCTGCACAGCGTTGAAGCAGCGGCGGAGATCCTCGGCATCGGCCGCAGCACCACCTACGAAGAGATACGTCTCGGCAGACTCCGCACCGTCCGCCGTGGCCGCCGGCGCCTGGTACCCGCGGAGTACATCGACGATTACGTCGAACTGCTCAAGGCCGAGACGTCCGTCGCTGAGAGCCGCGCATGACCGATCGGCTCGGAAAAGCCCGCAAGGCAGGCAACGGAGAAAACTCGATCTACTGGGACAAGTCCAAGGGCCGCTGCATAGGCGCGATTTCCCTCGGGTACACGGCGACCGGTAAGCGCCACCGCCCCAAGATCACAGGCAAGACCAAGACGGAAGTCCGGGACAAACTCAAGGAACTCAAGAAGGAGCTTGACGCCGGCGTCAAGTCGTCCGCGCGGTACACCGTCGGTCAGGCGGTGGAGGCATGGTTCACGTCAGGCCTGAAGGGGCGCGCAGAAGGAACCCTCACGACGTACCGCAGCCTCGCGAACAACCACGTCATTGCGGACCTGGGTAGCGCCAAGCTGCGCGACCTGGAGGCCGACGACTTGGACGAGTGGCTCGACGTGAAGGCGGAGATCCTCGCGGACCAGTCACTGAAGATCGTGCTCTCGATCCTTCGCCGCTCCATCAGCCATGCACAACGCAGGAAGCGCGTGCGGCGGAACGTGGCGGAACTCGTCGAACTGCCCGACGGGCGCCCGGGTCGCCCGAGCAAGTCGCTCAGCCTCGAACAAGCAGAGATGGTTCTCAGAGCCTGCAAGGGCAGCTGGATTCACGCCTACGTCGTCCTGGCACTGCTCGTCGGCGTGCGTACAGAAGAAGAACGGCCGCTCACCTGGCGGCACGTGCACTTCGCCGGCGCTGACGGGTCCTGGCCCTATGTCGAAGTCTGGCGATCGGTTCGCCGGCACGGGGAGACGAAGACGAGGAAGAGCCGCCGATCCCTCCGCATGCCCCGCCAGGTCGAGGCGGTGATGCAGGCCTACAAGCAACAGCAGATGCAGGCCCATGGGGACGACTCGACGTGGAGTGACGACAGGCTTGTCTTCCCCGGAGACGCGGGAGAGCAGCGCGACGCGGTGGACGTGCTCCGTCACTTCAGGACCTTGTTGGGAGAAGCGGGGTTCGAGAACCCCAAGGCATGGACGACGCGAGAACTGCGGACGAGCTTCGTGTCCCTGCTGTCGGACCACGGCATGCCGATCGAGGAGATCGCCCGCGTCCTCGGCCATGACGGCACCGCCACGACGGAGAAGGTGTACCGGAAGCAATTGCGTCCCGTGATTACGTCCGGCGCGGAGGCCATGGACGAGATCTTCGGCGACGGTTCAGCCTGATCCGGATGTCCCTCGGGCAGGGCGGTCAACAGCCGGTGGCTCCCGGATTGGCTCCCTGCCCTCCCCTATCCGCCCCGCCCCACGCCCCTGACCTGGGCTCCTCCGACCCCACCTCATGACCGTAACTTTGCATACTGTTTAATTGCGACTGGTTCGCAAAAGCAAGTGACTAAGCACAAGCAATCGAGCAGAGGTGTGGGGCATGACGGCCCGGTCCGTACGGGGAGTGGCCGCCACGGCCATGGCAGGCGTTCTCGCGGCAGGCGCGGCGGCCTGTTCGACACCGGGCGGGGGCGGCGGCGCCAAGGGTGACAAGGACTCCCTGGTCGTCGGCCTGGCCAACGAACCCGAGACGCTCAGCCCGCTCCTCGGCTACGGCAAGGACGGCAACTCCAAGATCTTCGACGGGCTGCTCCGCCGCGACGCCTCGATGAAGCTCCGGCCGGCCCTCGCCGCCGAGCTGCCGAAGGTCACCGACGACGGCCGTACGTACACCTTCGCCCTCCGCAAAGGCGTGAAGTTCAGCGACGGCAAGCCGTTCACCGCCCGGGACGTGGTCTTCACCTACCGCACCATCCTGGACGAGAAGACCAACAACGCCGCCAAGGGGGAGCTCGACGCCATCGACAAGGTCACCGCCGCCGGTGACGACACCGTCGTCTTCGCGCTCAAGTACCCGTACGCGCCCTTCGCCGAGCGCACCGTGCTGCCCATCGTCCCCGAGCACGCGGCCAAGGGGCAGGACGTCAACTCCGGCTCCTTCAACACCGCCCCCATCGGCACGGGACCGTACGTCCTGACCGGCTGGAGCAAGGGCGAGAAGCTGACCTTCAAGGCCAACCCCGGCTACTGGGGCGGCGAGCCGAAGGTCAAGAAGCTCACGATGGCGATCATCAAGGACGACGACGTGCGCGCCACCCGGCTGCGCTCCGGCGACCTCGACGGCGCCATCCTGCCGCCCAACCTCGCCAAGGGCTTCAAGGGCGACAAGTCCAAGGTGACCATGACCGCCCGCACCACCGACTTCCGCGGCGTGACCCTCCCCGCCGCCGACAAGGTCACCGGCGACCTCGCTGTGCGCCGCGCCCTCGACCTCGCCGTCGACCGCAAGGCCATGGTCGACAAGCTCCTCGAAGGCGCCGGCCGCGCCGGGTACGGGCCCGTGCCCACCGACAGCGACTGGTTCGCCAAGGGCACCGAGCGCCCGTACGACCCGGACAAGGCGAAGAGGCTCCTCGACGACGCCGGCTGGCGGCCCGGCGGCGACGGCATCCGGGAGAAGGACGGGCAGCGCGCCTCCTTCACCCTCTGGTTCCCCGCCGGTGACAAGCTCCGCGAGGAGCACGCCCTCGCCTTCGCCTCGGACGCCAAGAAGGCCGGCATCGAGGTCAAGGTGCAGAGCGGCACCTGGGAGGTCATCGAGCCGCGCATGAAGGACGACGCGGTCCTCGCCGGCGGCGGCAACCCCGCCGACCCCGACTTCGACCTCTACAACCTGCTGCACTCCTCCTTGGCCCTCAACGGCTTCAACAACATGGCCGCCTACAGCAACCCCGACGTCGACAAGGCCCTGGAGGAGGGCCGGCGCAGCGGTGACAAGGCCGCCCGCAAGGCCGCCTACGACAAGGTCCAGCAGGGCCTCGCCGACAACCCCGGCTACACCTTCCTCACCCACGTCGACCACCTCTACGTCATGAACGACGAGTGGAAGGACCTCTCCACCCAGGTCGAGCCGCACGACCACGGCCTCGGCGCCGGCCCCTGGTGGAACGTCGAGGACTGGCAGCCCGAGCAGTGACCCGCAGCACCACCGGGCTCCCGTGGGGGCCCATGGCGCGCATGGCGGGACGGCGGCTGCTCGCCGCCGTCCCCGTCCTCGCCGCCGTCACCTTCGGGGTCTTCGCCCTCGCCGCCGCCTCGCCCTTCGACCCGGCGAAGGCGTACGCGGGCAGCGCCGGGCTCGGCGCCCGCCAGGACGTCCTCGACCAGCTGCGCGACAACCTCGGCGCCGACCGGCCCTTCACCGCCCGCTGGTGGGACTGGCTGACCTCGGCCCTCACCGGCGACCTCGGCGTCTCCGCCTCGCTCCGCCAGCCCGTCGCCCAGGTCATCGGCGAACGCATCGGCTGGTCCGTCCTGCTGTGCGGCATCGCCTTCGCCCTGGCCGTCACCGCCGGAACGGCGCTCGGCGTCCTCGCGGCGCGCCGCCGCGGCGGCTTGTTCGACCGGGCCGTGACCTCGCTCGCGTACGCGCTCGAAGCGGCCCCGCCGTTCTGGCTCGGCCTCCTCGCCATCTGGCTCTTCGCCCTCAAGCTCGACGCCCTGCCCGCCGGCGGCCTCACCGACACCGGCAGCGACACCGCCACGCCCGGCCAGATCGCCTCCCACGTCGTCCTGCCCGCGGCGGTCCTCGCCGTCTCCCAGCTGCCGTGGTTCGTGCTGTACGTGCGCCAGGGCGTCGGTGACGCCCTCGCGGAGGACCCCGTGCGCGGCGCCCGCGCCCGCGGCCTGCGCGAACGCACCGTCCTGCTCGGCCACGCCCTGCGCTCCGGCCTGCTGCCCGTACTCACCCTCACCGGCTCCCGCGTCCCCGAACTCATCACGGGCGCCCTGCTGGTGGAGACCGTCTTCAGCTGGCCCGGCATCGCCTCCGCGACCGTGGAGGCCGCGACCAAGGTCGACTTCCCGCTGCTCGCCGCCCTGACCGTGCTCGCGACGGCCGCCGTGCTCGTGGGCAACCTGCTGTCCGACCTGTTGTACGGCCTGGCGGACCCGAGGGTGGGCTTCGATGGCTGACCGCGTGCGCACCGGTGTCTCCGCCGCCGTCACGGCAGCCGTCGTCCTCGCCGTGCTGGCCGTGCCGTTCGCCGTCCCCCTCGACGAACAGGCCGTCGACCTGGCCGCCAAGCTTCAGGCGCCCTCCTGGGCGCACCCCTTCGGCACCGACGAAGTGGGCCGCGACCTGCTGCTGCGCAGCGTCTACGGGCTTCGCGTCTCCCTCTTCGTCGGCGTCGCCGCGGCTCTCGCCGCCACCGTCATCGGCACGGCCGTCGGCGCGGCGGCGGGTGCGCTCGGCGGCTGGGCGGACCGCGTCCTGATGCGGATCGTCGACCTCTTCTCGTCCGTGCCGCACCTGCTGCTCGGCATCTTCGTCGTCACGATGTTCCGCCCGGGCGTCTGGCCCGTGGTCGCCTCCGTCGTCGTCACGCACTGGCTGTCGACGGCCCGGATCGTACGGGCCGAGGTGCTGTCCCTGCGCTCGCGCTCGTACGTCGACGCCGCGGTGTCCGGCGGCGCGTCACGGTGGCGGGTGACCGTCCGCCATCTGCTCCCGGCCGTCCTGCCGCAGGCAGGGCTCGCGGCGGTGCTGATGATCCCGCACGCCATCTGGCACGAGTCCGCCCTGTCCTTCCTGGGCCTGGGCCTGCCCACGCACCAGGCGAGCCTCGGCAACATGGTCCAGAGCGCCCGTGGCTCCCTGCTGGCCGGCGACTGGTGGCCGACGCTCTTCCCCGGGCTGTTCATCATCGTCCCCACCCTGGCCGTGGCCGGGCTGGCGGGCGCGTGGCGCGAACGGCTCAACCCCAGGCGCCGATCGGAGCTGACGCTGTGAGCCCCGCGACTTCCGGCCCCGCCCGGTCCGGCCCCGCAACCTCCGGCCCCGCACGGTCCGCTCCCGTACCGTCCGGCCCTGTGCCGCCCGGCCCCGTCCTGTCCGTACAGAACCTCTCCGTACGGTTCCGGATGCGCGGCGGGCGGCGGATCGCCGCCGTCACCGACGCCTCGTTCGAGCTGGGCCCGGGCGAATGCCTGGCCCTCATCGGCGAGAGCGGCTGCGGCAAGTCCGTCCTGGCCTCGGCGCTCCTCGGCCTCCTGCCCGGAAACGCCCGCACCGACGGCCGGGCCCTCCTCGGCGACCTGGACCTGCTCACCGCCGGCGAGCGCACCCTCGCCCGCACCGTACGCGGCCGCCGCATCGGCCTCGTGCCGCAGAGCCCCTCCGCGCACCTGACCCCCGTCCGCACCGTGCGCTCCCAGCTGGAGGAGACCGTCCGGGAGCTGACGGGCGTCCGCAAGGCCGGACTGCGGGCGGCGGCCGAAGCCGCCGCCGAGCGGGCGGCCTTCCCCGCCACCCACCTGGACCGCCATCCCCACCAGCTCTCCGGCGGCCTCGCACAGCGCGCGGCCACCGCCCTCGCCCTCGTCGGCGACGCCCCCCTCCTGCTCGCCGACGAGCCCACGACCGGCCTCGACCGCGAGCTCGTCGACCGCACGGTGGACGAACTACGGCGGCACGCCGACGCCGGCCGCGCCCTGCTGATGATCACCCACGACCTCGCGGCGGCCCGGCGCATCGCCGACCGCGTCGCCGTCATGTACGCGGGCCGCATTGTGGAAATCTCCGCCGCTCCCGCCTTCTTCGGCGAGCCGGGGCCCCGCCACCCCTACGCCCGCGCCCTGCTCGACGCCCTCCCCGAGCGCGCCTTCACCCCGATCCCCGGCGTGCCCCCCGAACTCGGCGACCTGCCGCCCGGCTGCGCCTTCGCCGCCCGCTGCACGCGGGCGAGCGACCGCTGCGGGACGCTCCCGGCGACCGCCGACGGCGTCGCCTGCCACCACCCGGAGGAGACCTCGCGTGCTTGAGCTGAGCGGCATCACCGCGGGGTACGACCCGCGCAGGCCCGTCGTCCGCGGCGTCTCCCTGACGATCGCGCCGGGCCGGTCCGTCGGCCTGCTCGGCCCGAGCGGCTGCGGCAAGTCCACCCTGGCCCGGGTGGCCGCCCTGCTGCACCGGCCGGACTCCGGCACGGTCGTCGTCGACGGCGACCCCGTCCGGGGCGCGCGTCACCGCGCCACGCGCGAGCAGCGCACGGCCTTCGGCGTGGTCTTCCAGCAGCCCCGGCTCGCCGCGGACCCGCGCATGCGGCTCACCGACCTGATCGCGGAACCGCTGCGGGCGACCGGCCGGCGGGCCGAGGCGGCAGCGGCGGTGGCCGCACTGGCCGAGCGCGTCGGGCTCTCCGGGGAACTCCTCAGGCGGCGGCCGCACGAGGTCAGCGACGGCCAGCTGCAGCGCGCCTGCCTGGCCAGGGCCCTCGTCCTGCGCCCGCGCTGGCTGATCTGCGACGAGATGACGGCGATGCTGGACGCGTCGACGACGGCCGCTCTCGTGGCGGTCGTGGAGGACTACCGGGCCGGGAGCGGCGCGGGGCTGCTGGCCGTGGGACACGACAGGGTGCTGCTCGACCGCTGGTGCGACGAGACGGTGCACTGGGACGAACTCAGGGCCGAGAAGAGCCCGTCCGGCGTCTGAGGACCGGGGTCCGGGGCGGAGCCCCGAACCTAGCGCTCGCTGCCGACGAGCTCCCGCTCGACCACCGGCTCCGCCGGCTGCGGAGAAGCCCTCCGCACCGTGGCCACGGCAACACCGGCCAGCACCAGCAGCCCGCCCCCGGCCGCGTTGAGCGACGGCAGGTTCCCGAGGAACAGTGCGTCCAGCAGCAGCGCGGCGACCGGCACCGCGTACAGCACCAGCGACGCCGTCGACGCCGTCGTGGCCCGCAGCGTCCGCGACCAGGTCCAGAAGGCCATCGCCGTGCAGCCGACGCCCAGCCACAGCACGGCCAGCGTGCGGTGCCCGTCGGCCGCCGCGATCTGCCCGACCGCCCCGGGAGCCGTCGCCAGCAGCGGCAGCATGCCGAACAGGCTGCCGTAGAAGACGCATTCCGCGCCCGAGTACTTCTTCAGCAGCGGCTTCTGCAGCGCGAACGACGTCGCCTGTGTGGCGGCGGCGCCCAGCACCATGAGCGCGCCCATGAGCGAACCGCTCCCGCCGCCCGAGGTGACGGCGACGGTGAGCGCACCGGTGAGCGCCACGGCGAGGCCGGCGAGGCCCCGCCGGCCGGGCCTGTCGCCGAGGAAGGCCATGCCGAGCACGGTGGTGAAGACCGGGGAGGCGGCGATCAGCATGGCCGCGGTGCCCGCGTCCACGCTCTGCTCGCCGGCGCACAGCAGCACCTGGTAGGCCGTCATCCCGGTGAGGCCGAAGGCCGCCATGCGCAGCGCGTCGGCGCGCCGCAGCCGGCCGATCCGCCCGAGGAACAGGCACGGCAGGAGGAGGACGACGGTGATGGCCATGCGCAGGAGGGCTATCGCGGCCGGGGAGTAGTCCGGCAGCGCCACCTGGATGGCGGTGAAGGCGGAACCCCACAGCAGCGCGGTCGCCGCCATCGGAGCCCACGGAATGCTGGTGCGCTGTGCCGAGGTCATATCGGCAAGCTAACAACGGCCGATCTATAAGGCAAATAAAGAATTCTATCCCATTCCCAAAGGAAGTCTTTTAGTGATGCCGGGCTGTCACCGCCTCCGCACCAGGGGGAACGGCAGCGTCTCCCGGATCGACAGCCCCGTCAGGAACATCACCAGCCGGTCCACCCCGATCCCCAGCCCGCCCGTCGGCGGCATCGCGTACTCCAGCGCCCGCAGGAAGTCCTCGTCCAGCTCCATCGCCTCCGGATCGCCGCCCGCCGCCAGCAGCGACTGCGCGGTCAGTCGGCGCCGCTGCTCGATCGGATCGATCAGCTCCGAGTACGCCGTGCCCAGTTCCGTGCCGAACGCGACCAGGTCCCAGCGCTCCGCGAGCCGCGGATCGACCCGGTGCGGCCGCGTCAGCGGTGAGACGTCGGTGGGGAAGTCCTTGTAGAAAACGGGCAGCTCCGTGCGCTCCTCGACCAGCCGCTCGTACATCTCCAGCACGATGTCCCCGCGCCCGTCCTCCGGCCGGTGCGGCACCCCCGCCGCGTCGCAGTGCCGCCGCAGCACCCCCACCGGCGTGTCCGCGTCGACCTCCTCGCCGAGGACCTCCGAGACCGCGCCGTAGACGGTCTTCACCGGCCACGGCCCGGAGATGTCGTGCTCGACGAGCTTCCCGCCGGCGTCCCGGCGCAGGGCCACCACCGACCCGTGGGCGGCTTCCGCCGCGGCCTGGATCAGCTCGCGCGTCAGGTCGAGCATCACGTCGTAGTCCGCGAACGCCTGGTACGCCTCCAGCATCGTGAATTCCGGATTGTGCTTGTACGAAACCCCTTCGTTGCGAAAGGTGCGGCCCATTTCGAAGACTTTTTCCATCCCGCCCACGCACAGCCGCTTCAGATACAGCTCCGGAGCGATCCGCAGATACAGGTCGAGGTCGTACGCATTGATGTGCGTGGTGAAGGGCCGGGCGTTCGCGCCGCCGTGGATCTGCTGCAGCATCGGCGTCTCGACCTCCAGGAACCCGCGGTCGAGCAGCCCCTGGCGCAGCGCCTGCACGGCCGTGCTGCGGGCCCGCACCGTCCGCCGGGCCTCCGGCGAGACGGCCAGGTCCACGTAGCGCATCCGCACCCGCGCCTCGGGATCGCTCAGGCCGTGCCGCTTGTCGGGCAGCGGGCGCAGGCACTTGGCGGTCATCCGGGCGCTGCTCACGAAGACGGTGAGCTCGCCGCGGTCGGTGGTGCCGATCTCGCCCTCCGCCTCGACGTGGTCGCCGAGGTCGATGTGCGTGGCGAAGCGCCGCAGCCCCTCGCGGCCGCAGTCCTCGCGGGCGAACGTCAGCTGCAGGTCGCCCGACCAGTCGCGCAGCACGGCGAACGCGACCCCGCCGTGGTTGCGGACCAGCAGCACGCGGCCGGCCACGGTCACCCGCTCGCCCGTGCGGGACGACGGCGGGAGCCCCGCGTGGGCGGCACGGATCGCGGCGAGCGTGTGCGTGCGGCGGGCGTCGACCGGATACGGGTCCACGCCCGCCGCCCGCAGCAGCTCCAGCTTCCGCCGCCGCACCCGCACCTGCTCCGGCAGCCCCGCGAGCCCGTCCGCCCCCGCCTCCTCGGCGCCGGCCTCCAGGCCCAGCTCGGAGAGCGGCGGCAGGCCCGCCGTGGACGCCGGGCTGGTGACGCCCCTGGCCCGCCCCCGGCTCCACAGCTGACCGAGGCTCGGCACCGCGACGAAGCCCTCGGCGATGCCCGCCGCCAGCCCGATCCGCGCCAGCGCACCCGCGTCGGCGTAGCAGAGGAACCGCGGGTGCCACTCGGGGTTGTACTTCACGTTCGAGCGGTAGAGGGCCTCCAGCTGCCACCACCGCGAGAAGAACAGCAGCAGCTTGCGCCACAGCCGCAGCACCGGCCCCGCCCCGATCCGCGCCCCCTCCTCGAACGCGGAGCGGAACACGGCGAAGTTGAGCGAGATGTGCTTGACGCCGAACCGCCCGGCCTGCGCGCACAGCTGCGCGACCATGAACTCCATGACGCCGTTGGGCGCCGCCCGGTCGCGGCGCATCACGTCCAGCGAGACCCCGTCCCGGCCCCAGGGCACGAACGACAGCAGGGCGATCATCGTCCCCTCGCTGTCGAAGGCCTCCACCAGCAGGCAGTCGCCGTCGGCCGGGTCGCCGAGCCGGCCCAGCGCCATCGAGAAGCCCCGCTCGGTCTCGGTGTCCCGCCAGGCGTCCGCCCGGTGGATGACCTCGCCCATCTCCTCGTCGGTGAGCGCCGAGTGCCGCCGGATCCGTACGGTGGCGCCGGTGCGCTCCACCCGGTGCACGGCCTGCCGCGTCACCCGCATCTCGCGTCCGTCCAGGTCGAACGAGGCGACCTGCAGGATCGCCTCGTCCCCCAGCTGGAGCGCGCCCAGCCCCGAGCGGGCGTACGCCTTCGCGCCCGCCTCACTGGCGCCCATCACGGCCGGCTGCCAGCCGTAGCGGCCCGCGACCTCCAGCCAGGCGTCGATCGCCGGAGTCCACGCCTCCGGGTCGCCCAGCGGGTCGCCGGACGCCAGGCAGACGCCCGCCTCGACCCGGTAGGTCACCGCCGCCTTGCCGCTGGGGGAGAAGATCACGGCCTTGTCCCGGCGCGTCGCGAAGTAGCCGAGCGAGTCCTGGCCGCCGTAGCGGGCCAGGAGGGCGCGGATCCGCGGCTCCTCGTCGTCGTGCAGCGCGGCCTCCAGGCGCTGCGAGCGGAACAGCGCCATGGCGGCGTTCAGCAGTGCCAGCGCGCCGAACAGCCCGAGCAGGAAGTACAGCCAGTGCGGGGGATGGCCGGTGAAGTGCCGGCCGCTCACCAGCCCGCCGCACACCTTGTTGGCGACGAACAGCAGCCGGTTCCCCGCCCCGCGCTCCAGCGAGCCCGGGAACAGCGACACCAGGCCCCAGCCCACCAGGATCGCCACGGCGAGCCCCGCCGCCAGCACCAGCAGCGCCCGCAGGAACGCCCCCCGGCGCGACGCCGCGTAGAACTCCCGGCGGGCCAGGACCAGCAGCGTCATCGCCGCCACGCACAGCACCAGCGAGGGGATCGTGTCCCAGTAGCCCACCGCCAGCAGCAGGGCGTCGGCGATCAGCAGCAGCGTCAGATAGGCCAGGACGAACCACAGGGTGACCCGCTTGCGGGCGGCCATCGCCGTCGCGAGCAGCAGCAGGAAGACCGCGTACGCGAGGTTGGGCGCCGTGGGGACGGTCAGCGTGTCGAGCGCCTCCGTCAGCGGCCCCACCGCCCGCCGCAGCGGCACGATCAGCGAGGTGATCGCGCAGAACAGGCCGAGGGCGCCGAAGAAGACCGCGAAGCCGTTGGGGACCCGGTGCAGGAGCCGCCGCCACGCGGACTCGCGCTCCCCGCCCTCACGGCCCTTGGGAGCCGGGGCGGGCCGCTCCGCGGAAGGCCTGCTGTCGGCGGCTGTGCGGCTCATTCCGCCAGCCTAGGCACCCTGCGGGCGGCCTGCCTGCCGAGCGCGGCGGCCCGGAGGGCGACGCTCGTACCTGAATGGAGTACACGCGGCGCGCCGGGCCGGGGCGCTCGGTGGGCCAGACTGGCGGACAACCGCACCACCCAGGAGGTTCGCCATGGCCATTTCGCTCTCCGTGGTCCTGTTGTTGCTCGTCCTGGTGGTCGTGTTCATGCGGAGCGGCTCGCTGAAGGTGTCGAACGCCCTGGTCTGCGTTCTGCTCGGCTTCCTCCTGGCGAGCACGAGCATCGCGCCGACGATCTCCGACGGCCTGTCCACCACGGCCCGCATCGTGAGCGGCGTACGCCCCTGACCGGGTCCGCGCCGCCCGGGCCGGGCCCCGCCGTCGGGGGGACCCGGCCCGAGGCGTCATCCTCCGGCGCGCCCTAGCGGCCGATCTCGACGTCCTCCAGGACGCCCAGCGCGTCCGGCACGAGGATCGCCGCGGAGAAGTAGGCGCTCACCAGATACGAGGAGACCGCCTGCTCGTTGATGCCCATGAACCGGACGTTGAGGCTCGGCTGGAACTCGTCCGGGATGCCCGTCTGGTGCAGGCCCACGACACCCTGGCTCTCCTCGCCCGTCCGCATCGCGAGGATCGAGCTCGTCCCCGACTCGCTGATCGGGATCTTGTTGCAGGGCAGCAGCGGCACACCGCGCCAGGAGCGCACGGAGGAGCCCAGGACGTCGATGGACTGCGGGTAGAGGCCCCGGGCGGTGCACTCCCGGCCGAACGCCGCGATGGTCCGGGGGTGGGCGAGGATGTACTTGGTCTTGCGGCGGCGCGCGAGCAGCTCGTCGAGGTCGTCGGGGGTGGGCGGGCCGCTGCGGGTGTGAATGCGCTGGCTGATGTCGGCGTTGTGCAGCAGGCCGAACTCGCGGTTGTTGACGATCTCGTGCTCCTGGCGCTCGCGCAGCGCCTCGACCGTCAGCCGCAGCTGCTGTTCGAGCTGGCTCATCGGGTCGTTGTAGAGGTCGGCGACGCGGGTGTGGACGCGCAGGACGGTCTGGGCGACGCTCAGTTCGTACTCGCGCGGGGAGAGCTCGTAGTCCACGAAGGTGCCGGCGATGGCCGGCTCGCCGACGTGGCCGGACGTCACCGCGATGTCGGCCTCGCCGCGCTTGTTCGTCGGCTTGGCGGGGCGGGAGGTGAACGCCGCGACGTGCGCGCGCAGCGCCTCGGAGCGCTCGGCCAGCTCCTGGAAGGTCTGCAGCGGGAGGGCGAGCACCGTGCAGCGGGTCACGGCACGGACGCTGAATCCCCAGGTGCCGTCGGGCTCCAGGGGCACCTGCTCGCCGAAGTAGTCACCGTCGGCCAGCACGCCGAGCACGGTCTCGTCGCCGTACTTGCCGGTGCCCGTCTTGTTGAGCTTGCCGTGGGCGATGAGGAAGATCTGGTCGGCCGGCGTGCCGGCCTCGACGAGCGTGTCACCGGCGGCGTACGTGCGCTGGATGAAGCCGTTCGCCAGCGCCTCCAGCGTGTCGTTGTCGCCGAAGTCCCGCAGCAGGGGCAGTTCCCCGAGCTCCGGCGGGATGACCCGGACCTCCGAGCCGGTCGAGATGAACTCGACCCGGCCGTCCCCGACGGTGTACGTGAGCCGCCTGTTCACCCGGTAGGTGCCGGCCGACACCTGCACCCACGGCAGCACGCGCAGCAGCCAGCGGGACGAGATCCCCTGCATCTGCGGTACGGACTTGGTCGTCGTGGCGAGCTGGCGTGCCGCTGACGTGCCGAGGCTGAGCTGGGCCTCCCCGGACGGTGCGGCCTCTCCGGACTCGACTGACGTGGTCATAGCTGGTTGTCACCCATCTGTGTGCGGTACTCGGCGCGGATCCGCGGGCTCGCGGGTCCGCAGGTGCGCGAACGTGGTGCGCGGAGCGTGGTACGGCGGCGGGATCAGTGCCCGATCTCGACGTTCTCCAGAATTCCGAGGGCGTCCGGCACCAGAACGGCGGTGGAGTAGTAGGCGCTCACCAGATAGGACATGATGGCCTGGTCGCTGATGCCCATGAAACGCACGGAGAGGCTCGGCTGGTATTCATCGGGAATTCCCGTGCGGTGCAGCCCGACGACACCCCGGGATTCCTCTCCGGTGCGCATCAGGAGAACGGAGCTGGTGCCGTTCTCGCTGATCGGGATCTTGTTGCACGGGAAGATGGGAATTCCCCGCCAGGCGGGAATCGAGTGGCCGCCGACGGTGGCATTGTCCGGATACACTCCGCGCCGGTTGAATTCGCGGGCGATCGCCGCGATCGTGCGCGGGTGCGCCAGCAGGAAGCCGGGGTCCTTCCAGACCGTGGCCAGCAGCTCGTCGAGGTCGTCGGGGGTGGGCGGGCCGCTGCGGGTGTGGATGCGCTGCTTGAGGTCGGCATTGTGCAGCAGGCCGAACTGCCGGTTGTTGATCATCTCGTGCTCCTGGCGCTCGCGCAGGGCCTCGATGGTCAGCCGCAGCTGCTGTTCGAGCTGGTTCATGGGCTCGTTGTAGAGGTCGGCGACGCGGGTGTGGACGCGCAGGACGGTCTGGGCGACGCTCAGTTCGTACTCGCGCGGGGAGAGCTCGTAGTCCGCGAAGACGCCGGGCAGCACCGGCTCGCCCGCGTGGCCGGCGGCCACGTCGATGGCGGACTCCCCCTCTTCGTTCCGGGGGCGGGCGGAGGCCTCGCGGAAGGCCTCCAGGTGGGAGCGCAGCTCCTGGGACCCCTCCAGGACCTCCTGGAACGCCTGCCGCGGCAGGGTCAGGACGGTGCAGGCGGTGACGGCCTTGACGGTGAAGTCCCAGTTGCTCTCGGAGGCGGCGGCCAGGGCCTTGTCGCCGAAGTAGCCGCCGTCGGCGATGACGCCGAGGACGGCCGGATCCCCGTACTCGCCCTCGCGGACCTTGCTGAGCTTTCCGTGGGCGACCAGCACCACCTGGTCGGCCGGCTGCCCGGCCTCCACCAGGACGTCGCCCGGCCGGAACTCCTGCTGGGTGAAGCGGCCCGCGAGCGCTTCGAGCACCGCCGGGTCGCCGAAGCCGCGCAGCAGCGGGAGCTCGCCCAGCTCGGCCGGGATGACCCGGACGTCGGCGCCCGTCGAGACGAACTCGACCCGGCCGTCGCCCAGCGTGTGTGTCAGGCGCCGGTTGACCCGGTACGTGCCGCCCGGGACGTGCACCCATGACAGCATCCGCAGGAGCCACCGCGAGGTGATTCCCTGCATCTGCGGTACGGACTTTGTCGTGGTCGCCAGATTCCGTGCGGCCTCGGTGCCCAGGCTCAGCCGGCCGGGGCCGTTATTGCCGTCGGTGCCGGTCTCCACTGACGTCGTCATATCGGAATGCCCACCCATCCGTTATGGACAGCCCGCGGCCCCGACGGACGGGCTGCGGGCGTGCCGAAGAATTCCCCTTGACCGCCTTCGAAGCTAGCAGCGGGATATCGGCGGGCGCAGTCACTCAAAAGGGTGGATTGATCGATGATGTTACGTTCGGAGGAAAACGCCGATGCCGTTGGCCACCGGCCGTTCCGCGCCGCCCGACGGATGATTCCGGACCGTTGTCCGCCCGTTGTCCGGATCGCGGGTGGCCAGCGTGCTGGAGCCGCCCCCGTCCAGGTTCACGGCGTCGTCGGCGCCCAGATCGCGCATCAGGTCGGCGAGCTCGGCGACGGTGAGCCCCGTGCGGTAGCCGGCGCCGCCGTCGAGCGCCAGCAGGTAGAACAGCCGGCCGTCCCCGCCCACGCCGGCGGAGGTCCGCACCGCGGAGGTCGTGGTGTCCAGCCCGGACAGCAGCCGGCCGTCGCGCAGCACGGGGAAGCCGCCGACCGCGAAGCGCAACGCTCCCTGCCCGGCGGGCTGCAGCCGCTCCTCGACGTGCACCGCGTCACCGTCCTTCAGCCGGCGCAGCTCGCGCGCTCCCGCCTCGCGCCCGACGAGCACCAGCGTGCCCGAGGGGATCGCGCCGTGGCCCGGCTTGTGCGCCGCGCCCGCCACCTTGCCGTGCCGGACCGTCAGCTCGTAGGTGTCGTCCGTGCAGGGGGCGGCCCTGTCGGCGTCCGTGCCGCAGGTCGCCCGGAGCCGTGACGCCGAGCCCCAGGAGGAGTTGTACGCGCCGATCCCGCCGACCGGGAGGGCGTACTGGTTGAGGCCGCGCAGCGGCAGCTTCCTGCCCTTGGCGGTCACGGTGCCCTTCAGCGTGAGCCGGTCCAGCCGGCCCCTGTCGTCGGTGCCGAGGCCGATGACGTCCCGCGTGGTGGCGCCCGGGGGCAGCACCGGCCCGAAGCGCTGGCCGTCGGGCACCGCGGCACTGAGCCGGCGGCCGCCCGCGATGGACGGGCCGACCGGCGCGCCCGTGGCCTCGACGCCCGGGTGCTGGGTCTCCGTGATGTTGAAGAAGTCGCCGTTGACCCCGGCCACCGCGCCGCGGGCGGCCGTCATCCGCGACACCGTCGCCCGCGCGGCGACCGAGCCCGGGTGCAAGAGGTCGAGCGAGACGCCCGGCTCGCTCAGATCGACCCTCAGCACGTGCCCGTACGCCGGGCCGTGAGAGGCCGACAGGGAGAATTCCCGGTAGTCCACACCGGGTGCGACGGGGGCCGGGGCCCCCAGTCGCAGCGCGGGCCGGTCACCCGCATCCGCCAGGGCGGTGCCCCCGCCGACCAGCGAGGTCCACGCCACCAGAACCGTCAGTACCGAGCGCACACGTCTTCTGCGTCTCTTCACAGTCACCCCAGAGGTCCCGTCAACTCTGGCACGGAGCAGAACGGTTCACCATGCCCCGAAAGAGCGACAGGCCACGCGAAAGAACGACGGGCCGTGCGAAAGCGACGGGCCGTGCGAAAGAACGTCAGGGAACGCGTCGGCGTCGGCGCGGGCAACTCCCGGCACATCCCTGCCCAGGGACCCGGAGGGCCCGGATACTCACACGTACGGCCCGTGCGGACGGACCGCCGCCGCGCACCGGCCCACACCGACCCGGGAGTTCCTGGAGAACTGGGAGAGCTGCCATGAGCCCCATGAGCCCTCGTTCGCGCCGCGCGGCCGTCACCGCCTTCGGAGCCGCCATCGGAGCCGCGCTCACGGGATCCTTCGCCCCGCCGGCCCTCGCCGCCCCGGCCGCCGTGGGGCGCGACGCGTCCGGCGCGCCGGGCAAGCCGCCGCTGCGCCGGGCGCACGCGCACAACGACTACGAGCACCCCCACCCCCTGGCCGATGCGCTCGCCCACGGGTTCGGCAGCGTCGAGGCGGACATCTGGCTCGTGGACGGCGAGCTCCTCGTCGCCCACGACGCGTCCGGCCTCGACCCGTCCCGCACCCTCGAAGCGCTGTACCTCGACCCGTTGCAGCGCCGCGTCAGAGCCGGTCACGGCCGGGTCTACAAGGGGTACAACCTCTCGCTGAAGCTGCTCGTCGACATCAAGACCGACGGCGCCGCGACGTACCGGGAGCTCTCGCGGCGGCTGCGCCGGTACGGCACGCTGTTCACCTCCTGCGCCGACGGCCGGATACGCCGGGGAGCCGTCACCGCCGTGATCTCGGGGGACCGGAGCGCCCGGGGGCCCATGGCGGAGGAGCGGCTGCGCCACGCGTTCTACGACGGCCGGCTCGCCGACCTCGGCGCCGGTGCCCCCGCGTCCTTCATCCCCCTGGTGAGCGACAACTGGAACAGCATCTTCGGCTGGCAGGGCAACGGCCCGATGCCGGCCCGGGAGAAGGCCCGCCTCCGGCAGATCGTCTCCGCCGCGCACGCCGAGGGCCGGACCGTACGGTTCTGGGCCACGCCGGACCAGCCGGGTCCGGCGCGCGAGGCGGTGTGGCGTGCGTTGTTCTCCGCCGGGGTGGACTACCTCAACACGGACGACCTCGCGGGCCTCGAAGCGTTCCTGCGCGCGGCAGGCTGAGCACGCGCCCGGCCGGCTCGCCTGACCTTCGGCGCGTCCGCGGGTGACCTGAAGGTGGAATGTCCCGGTCCGGGGCGGATTATGTGGCGGTACCGTCACCGCCGTCCGGTGTGTGCGTGCCCGGAGGGAGGCTGGCCGCATGGCCACTCCACCTGGACCGCCGTACGGGCCGCCGCCGGGCCCGCCCCCGGGCGGCTTCGGGCCCGCCCAACCGCCGTGGGGCGCGCCTCCGCCGCCTCCTCGCCGGGGCGGCGGCGGGCGCCGGGCCGCCCTCCTCGCGACCGCTCTGGTGGCGGTCGCGGGGCTCGGGCTGGGCGCCGTCCTCGTCGTCGGCGGCAAGGACGGCAAGCAGGGCGGGCCGGGTGACGGCTCGTCGCCCGGCGGGTCCGCGTCGCCGTCGCTGACGCTCCCCAGCGGGTTCCCGTCCCAGTGGCCCACGGCGATGCCGTCCGGACTGCCCAGCGGCTTCCCGAGCGGCCTGCCCACGTCCTGGCCCACCGCGTTGCCGAGCGGCTTCCCCACAGGCCTGCTCCCGGTCTCCGGCGGCACCGGCGGGCGCTGACCGCCGGCCGCGCACGGGCCGTCAGACGGCGGGAGCCTGCTGCGGGACGGCCTGGATGTCGAGCTCGACCCTGATGGTGGCGCCGATCATGGCGATTCCGCGCCGGAGCATGGAGCGCCAGTCCAGGGTGAAGTCCTCGCGGTGCAGTTCGGTCGAGGCCGAACAGGCCGTGCGGGTCTCGCCCATGATGCCGGTGCCGATCCCCAAATAGCGGGTGTCCAGCGCGATGTTCCGGCTGACGCCGTGCAGGTTGAGCACGCCCTGCACGGTCCACCGCGACCCGCCCCGGTGGACGAACCGCTCGCTGGTGAACTGCATGTACGGGTAGTGGGCGACGTCGAGGAACTCCGCCGAGCGCAGGTGCTCGTCGCGCTGGGCGACGCCCGTGTCGATGCTGGCCGTGTCGATCACGACGTCCAGGCGGGAGCGCTCGACGTCCTCGGCGATCCACAGGGTGCCCTCGAAACGGTTGAAGCGCCCGTGCACCTCGGCGAGTCCGATGTGCCGGGCGATGAAGCGCACCGCCGTGTGGTCCGGGTCGATGCGCCAGGCGCCCGGCGCGGGCATGGCGGGCGCCGGGGCCGTCTCCATCGCGACCGTGCCGAGGGAGGTGGCGGCGCCCTCCGCGCAGGTGACGGTGCGCAGGACGGGCCGGAACCCGTCGGCCGACAGCGCGAGGCTGTACTCGCCGGGCGCGAGGGTGGTCGCGAACCGGCCGTGCGGGTCGGTCTGACCGTGCACCACTTCCTGCCCGGCGGCGTCCCGCACGGAGACCTCGGCTCTGTGCAGCGGCGACTGCGCCGTGTCCGCCACGGTGCAGTCGAGGGCCCCCGCTCCGAACGGAATCGGCGTGGTCTCCGGAGCGGAGAAACGCGTGAACCGGCGGAGCAGGGCGAAAACCATCCCAAAGGGCCTTTCCGTGACCAGAAGGTGATTGAACTGTAGATCACCATAATCTGTCGCTGATCGGCAGAATCCTCGGGGTTGCCTATGAAAGGTTCCTTTTTATTCCTCTGAGCCTTTGAATCATCGGCCACCGGGGGCTGTGTCCGTGAGGAGCGCGGAGAGCGCGGCCGCCGGATCGCTCTCACAGGGCCCTGCGGGCTGCCAGCGGCCGCCCTCCTTCCGGTACGGCCACCAGCGGCCGTCCCTTCCGTAGCGCAGCTGCGCGTCCCCGCCGACCACGGTCCAGCGGTTGCGCGCGGCCCGCAGCGGCGGAGCCTGTTCTTCCGGCCACGCGGCCGCCAGCCCGGCGCGGGCGCGCGCGAGGTCCTCCGGCTCCGGGGTCCACTCCTCGTCCAGCACGGCGAGCGAGGCGGGCCCGCCGTGCCGCCACGCACGCACCGCCCGGTCGAGTCCGGACCGCTCCCGGCCGCAGCCCGCCGCGAGCCGTCCGGCGATCCGCTCGTCCGGGCCGGCCGCCGCGAGCCGTACGGCGTCCTCCCACAGCGTGAGCTCCCGCGCGGCCGGAGCGCGCTCGTGACCCGGGGCCAGCGCCTCGGCCAGCAGCTGCCGGGCCTGCGCGGCCGCGGCCGCCACCAGGAACTCCAGCGCCTCCGCGTCCAGTCCGGGCGCGGGCGCCACGTCGCCGCCGAGGACCGGAGAACGGCCGGGAGCCTCCACCGGGAGCGGCGGATCCGGCAGCGGGAGCACGGAGGAGGCCGCGGCGAACACCTCCGCGGCAGGCACCCCGGAACGGGGCCCGGCGCCGTGCCCCGGCGGCCGGTCCGGCTTGGCCGCGGCGTTGCGCTCCTGCAGCTCGTCCAGCAGCTCGCGCTCACCGCGCCCGCGCATCAGCAGCAGCACGAACGGGTCCCGGTCGAGCAGCAGCGCCATCAGATGGCACAGCGCCGCCGTGTGCGCGCAGTGGTCCCAGGCCCCGCACGAGCACTCCGGCTCCAGGTCTCCGATGCCCGGCAGCAGTTCCACTCCCGCCGCCAGCGCGTCCTCGGCGAGGTGCGGCGGTATGTCGCGGTCGAGCAGCGCCGCGATGTACCCGGCCTGACCCGCCACCAGCTCCAGGAGGCGCTCCCAGTCGGCGGCACCGAACTCCTGCACCGCCACGTCGGCACGGTACGGGGTGCCGCCCAGGTCCCGTACGACGGCCGTGATGCGGCCGGGCCGCACCGAAACAGCGCCCACCGCGCCCGCGCGCGCGTGCCTGCGCCCCGCCTTCACCTGCCGGCCGTCCAGCGCCGTGTCCTCCAGCGCCTTGAGCCAGGCCCGGCCCCACCAGGTCCGTGCCGAGCTCCGTACGCTCTCGGGCGGCAGCGCCTCGAAGGTGCGCTCCGCCCGGCCGGTGACTTCCTGTCCGGTCAACGTCCGTTCCCCCTCAGTGCGACGAGATCCGCCAGCTCGGCATCGGTCAGTTCGGTCACGGCGGCCTCGGCGCTGCCCAGGACGGCGTCCGCCAGGGCCTGCTTGCGGACGAGCATCTCGGCGATCCGGTCCTCGACCGTGCCCTCGGTGACGAACCGGTGCACCTGCACCGGCTGCGTCTGACCGATCCGGTACGCGCGGTCGGTCGCCTGCGCCTCCACCGCCGGGTTCCACCACCGGTCGAAGTGCACGACGTGCTCCGCCCGGGTGAGGTTGAGGCCCGTGCCGGCGGCCTTCAAGGACAGCAGGAAGACGGGGACCTCGCCGTCCTGGAAGCGGCGCACCATCTCCTCGCGGCGCGGGACGGGCGTGCCGCCGTGCAGCAGTTGCGTGCGGACGCCGCGCGCCCCCAGGTGCTGCTCCAGGAGGCGGGCGGTCGCCACGTACTGCGTGAAGACCAGCACGCTCGCCCGCTCGGCGAGGATCGTGTCCAGCAGCTCGTCCAGGAGCTCGACCTTGCCCGAGCGCCCGGCGATCCGCGGGGACTTCTCCTTGAGGAACTGCGCCGGGTGGTTGCAGATCTGCTTCAGGCCGGTCAGCAGCTTGACGATCAGGCCGCGCCGCTCGAAGCCGTCCGCGGCCTCGACCTCGGCGAGCAGCTCCCGCACCACGGCCTCGTACAGACCGGCCTGCTCCTTGGTGAGCGCCACCGCGCGGTCCGTCTCGGTCTTCGGCGGCAGCTCCGGCGCGATGCCGGGGTCGGACTTGCGGCGGCGCAGCAGGAACGGGCGGACCAGGGCCGCGAGGCGCTCGGCCGCGGCCGGGTCCGCGCCGCCCTCGACGGCCCGGGCGTAGCGCTTGCGGAACCGGCTCAGCGGGCCGAGCAGCCCGGGAGTCGTCCAGTCGAGGATCGCCCACAGCTCGGAGAGGTTGTTCTCCACCGGCGTGCCGGAGAGCGCCACGCGCGCCTTCGCGCCGATCGTGCGCAGCTGTTTCGCGGTGTCGGAGTACGGGTTCTTGACGTGCTGGGCCTCGTCCGCGACCACCAGGCCCCAGGACGTGCCTGCCAGCTGCTGCGCGTCGAGCCGCATCGTGCCGTACGTGGTGAGCACGAACTCCCCGCCGGACAGCCCCTCCAGAGACCGTGACGCGCCGTGGAAGCGGCGTACAGGCGTGCCGGGGGCGAACCGCTCGACCTCCCGCTGCCAGTTGCCCATCAGGGACGCGGGACAGACGACCAGCGTGGGGCCGGCCGCGTCGGGGAGCGTCTGCCGGTGCAGGTGGAGGGCGATGAGGGTGATGGTCTTGCCGAGCCCCATGTCGTCGGCGAGGCAGCCGCCCAGCCCGAGCGAGGTCATCCGGTGCAGCCAGTCCAGGCCGCGCAGCTGGTAGTCGCGCAGGGTGGCGGCGAGCGCGGCGGGCGGGGGAACGGGCTCGCGGTCGTGCTCGGGGTCGGCGATGCGGTCGCGCAGCGCCGCCAGCCAGCCGGTCGGCCGGACGTCGACCTGAGGGCCGTCCTCGTCGCCCTCCTCGGTGGGAGCCCTGCCCGTCAGGGCGGCGCCCAGCGCTTCGACCGGAGTGAGCTTGCGGTCCTGGCGGCCGTGGGCGCGGCGCACCGCTTCGGGGTCGACGAGCACCCACTGGTCGCGCAGCCGTACGGCGGGCCGGCCGGCCTCCGCGAGCCGGTCCAGCTCGTCCTGGGTCAGCTCCAGGCCGCCGACGGCGAAGCGCCAGCGGAAGGTGAGCAGGGCGTCGGCCGACAGCAGGGACGGCATGCCGGACCGCTCGTGGCCGGGCCCGGGGGCGTCGTCGTCGCCGTCCGGGGGGCCGACGACGGCGCGTGCGGTGAACGTGCGGACGAGCTCCTTCGGCCAGTGCACCTCGACCCCGGCGGCGTCCAGCGCCGCGGAGGCGCCGCCCAGCAGCTCTCCCACCTCCTCGTCGGCGAGTTCGACGGCGTCGGGGACCGCGGCGGACAGCAGGGGCGTGAGCGCGGGCCAGGCGTGGGCGGCCCGGCGCAGCGCGAGCAGCGCCTTCATGCGCGCGTCCCGGCCGAGCGCCGCGCCTGCCGGCGACTCGCCTGCCCACACCGCGGCGGCGTCGGCCACGAGGGCCGGGTCGGAGAGGCTGTGGAGCTGCAGGACGGCCCGGAAGCGCGGGGCCGCGTGCTCGTCGTCGCCGAGGGGGCCCAGTGCCTCGACGCGCAGGGACACCCGTACGCCCGCATCGTGCCCGGCGGCGACGCTCTCCGCCCACGGGCGCTGCTCGGGCAGGCGGCGCGGTTCGGCCGCGGCGAAGGCGGGACCGCCTGCGGCGAGGGCCGCGGCGGGGGAGCGCGGCAGCCCGTCGGCGACCGCGTCCAGGAAGGCGCGGACGAGCTGCTCCGGCTCGGGGAGCAGCAGGGGGCCGGGGCCCGGGAGCGGCACGGCGCGCGCGGCGGGCGGCATGGCCGCGGCCAGGTCGCGTACGCGGCGCAGGTC
>NZ_PXWG01000279.1 GCF_003011965.1 Streptosporangium nondiastaticum | reverse complement strand
TCTGGTGGGACCACTGCGGGTGCGCTCGGCGTCGGGGCCCACGTCGTAGCGGCGCTCCTCGGGGCGCGGACGGCGCGGACGCTCCTGCGGCCTGTCGTCGCGCCGGTCCCCGGAGCGGCCGCCGTCGTAGCGCCCGCCCTCGGAGCGCCCGCCGCCGTAGCCGCCGCCGGAGCGACCGCCTTCGGAACGACCGCCGCCCCCGTAGCTCCCGCCGCCGGAGCGACCGCCGCCCTCGGGACGCCCGCCGCCGGAACGGCCGCCGCCCGCGCGCCCGCCCCCGGACGCCGGACGTCCTCGCCCGCCCCGGTCGTCCCGGTTGCCGCTTCCGCTGTTCCTGCCGCTGCTTCGCATCAAAGTTCCGTCTTGTCGTCCGCTTCGGTGTCCGGTGCGTCCGGATCGAACGACGGCACACCTTCCTGAGTGTCGCCCTCGATCGCCTCCGCCTCGGGGAGGAAGGGCGCGAGCTCCGGGAGCTCGTCCAGGCCGCGCAGGCCCATGCGCTCCAGAAAGTAGTTCGTCGTCCTGTACAGGATCGCACCTGTTTCGGGTTCCGTCCCCGCCTCCTCCACCAGACCCCGCTGGAGGAGGGTGCGCATGACCCCGTCGCAGTTCACGCCGCGCACCGCGGAGACCTTCGACCGGCTGACCGGCTGACGGTACGCGACGACGGCCAGGGTTTCCAGGGCGGCCTGGGTGAGCCGGGCCTGCTGGCCGTCCAGGACGAAGGCCTCGACGGCGTCGGCGTAGGCCGGGCGGGTGAAGAAGCGCCAGCCCCCGGCGACCTGCCGCAGCTCGAAGCCGCGCCCCTGGGCGTCGTACTCCGCGGCGAGCCCGGCGAGCGCCGCGGCGATCTCGCGGCGGGGGCGCTCCAGGACCCTGGCGAGGTGCTCCTCAGTGGCCGGCTCGTCGACGACCATGAGGACGGCCTCCAGGGCGGGCCCGAGGTCGAGCCGGGCCACGGCGGAGTCTCCCGCGAGGGCCTCTTCCGGTTCCGCCACTTCTGCTCCGCTCACTGTGCACTCTCCTCCGGCCCGGTCTCCGGCGCGCGGTCGAACTCGTCCGTCACCAGCGGTTCCGCCCCTTCCTCGCCCGTCCAGCGCACCGAGAGCTCGCCGAGGGCCTCGTCCTGGTCCAGGGCGACCGCGCGCTCGCGGTAGAGCTCCAGCAGGGCCAGGAAGCGGGCGACGACGGTCAGGGTGTCGGGGGCGTCGCCGGTCAGCTCCCCGAAGGTCGCGCGGCCCGTCCCGCGCAGCCGTGCCACGACGACCTCGGCCTGCTCGCGAACGCTGACGAGGGGCGCGTGGATGTGATCGACGTACACCTGCGGCGCCGGCTTGGGCCGCATGGCCTTGACCGCCAGCTCGGCGAGCCGCTCGGGCCCGATGCCGAGGACGACCTCGGGGAGCAGCTCGGCGTGGTGCGGCTCCAGGCCGACGGTGCGGGGGAAACGATGCGCCTCGTCGTCCAGCCGGGCGCTGAAGATCTCCGCGACGCGCTTGTAGGCCCGGTACTGCAGCAGCCGGGCGAAGAGCAGGTCGCGGGCTTCCAGGAGGGCGAGGTCGGCCTCGTCCTCGACCTCGGCGGCGGGCAGCAGCCGGGCCGCCTTGAGGTCGAGGAGGGTCGCGGCGACGACCAGGAACTCGGTCGTCTGGTCGAGGTCGAAGTCGGGGCCCATGGCGCGGATGTGCGCCATGAACTCGTCGGTGACCTTGGAGAGGGCGACCTCGGTGACGTCCAGCTTGTGCTTGGCGATCAGCTGCAGGAGGAGGTCGAAGGGCCCTTCGAAGTTGTCCAGGCGGACGGTGAACCGGCCGTCGGCCGCGGGATCCGCTGCCGCGGGGGCCGCACTCCCCCTCGCCGCTGCCACGGAGGCCGCACTCCCGGTGGCCGCTGCCGCGGCGGAGTCCGGCTCGGGGGCCGGGCCGCCGGCGATCTCCGCCGGGAGCTGCTGTGTCTCGGGGGCCTCCGGCCGGGGGGTCGCCTCCCGGACCGCATCCGTGCCGGTCGTCCCGGCCGGGGGCGGCTCCACCGCGGCGGTCCCGCTCTCGCCGGCCTCGCCGTCAGGCGTGTCCGTGGGGGCCGGGCTCCCGTGTTCCCCTCCCCCGCCGGCAGGCGACCCCGTGCCGGGGCCCGTGCCCAGGCGGCGGCGTCGGGCCGGAGAGAAAGCTGAGCGCATCAGGGGTCCAGGTGCAGGCGGAAACGGGCCGTACGGCCAAGGGGCAGGCTACCGGCGGAAGCCTCTCAGCGGCCGCGCAGGCGCCGTACGAGGATGCTCGCGTCGCCCCGCGACTCCAGGTCGGCGAGGACCACGGCGACGGCTTCCCGCACGATCCTGCCGCGGTCGACCGCGAGGCCGTGCTCACCGCGCAGCACCAGCCGGGCGTGCTCGAGGTCCATGAGCTCCTCGGCGGAGACATAGACGGTGATCTTCTCGTCGTGGCGCTCGCGGCCGCTGGGCCGGCGGCCCGCCCCGCGCCCGCGGCGGCGGCCCT
>NZ_PXWG01000278.1 GCF_003011965.1 Streptosporangium nondiastaticum | reverse complement strand
GGTCGTCGCCGGCGGCCGCAGCGCGGGTGCCCGGGTCGCCTGCCGCACGGCGGCCGGCCTCGGCGCCGCCGCCGTGCTGGCCCTGAGCTTCCCGCTGCACCCGCCGGGCAAGCCGGAGAAGTCCCGTGCGGACGAGCTGACCGGCGCCGGCCTGCCCACCCTGGTCGTCCAGGGCGCGAAGGACCCGTTCGGCCGCCCCGAGGAGTTCCCGTCCGGGACGCACCTGGTGCCCGTGCCGCACGGCGACCACGGCTTCGCCGTGCCGAAGAAGGCGGACGTCGGGCAGGAGGAGGCGCTGGCCGGGCTCACCGGGGCCGTCGCGGAGTGGCTGGCGGGCATCGGCCGCTGACGGCCGCCCGCGGCCCGGCTCGCCCCGCTCCCTCGCCCCGCGCCGCCACGCCCTCCGTGCGGAATTCCGCATTCCGAAAGAGCTGTTGAATTCCGGAGGATTCCGGGAATGCGGCGTGCCCGGGCGCTGTTGTGCCAGTCGTCATCAGCCACTGGCCCGACCGAGGAATGGGAGCTCGCCGCATGGGTTCGATCGCATGCCTGTCCCGCCCGCAGACCGCTGACCTGGGATGGTCCGCACTGCATGTGGCGCAGCCCGCCCCGTCTGGAGCGGCGGACGGGCGGGATCGTCGTCTATTCTCCGATTCGAGCGGGTCCGCATCCGGTCCTGCCGTCGTGTTGGAGGAGGTGGGTCCGGTCACTGGGGCCGACGAGGGGACCGAAGACACCGGAGCCACGGGCATGAGCGCCACCGAGAGCGCCGCGAACGGCGTCGCGCGCACCGCTGCGGAGAGTGCCGTGGAGGCCGCGGCCGAAGCGGCGGAGAGCGCTGCCGAGCGCAACGCCAGGTTCGAGCGGGACGCCCTCACCTTCCTCGACCAGATGTACTCCGCCGCCCTGCGGATGACGCGGAACCCCGCCGACGCGGAGGACCTGGTGCAGGAGACCTACGCCAAGGCGTACGCGTCCTTCCACCAGTTCCGGGACGGCACGAACCTCAAGGCGTGGCTGTACCGCATCCTGACCAACACCTTCATCAACTCCTACCGCAAGAAGCAGCGCGAGCCGCTGCGCAGCGCGTCGGAGGAGATCGAGGACTGGCAGCTGGCCCGCGCCGAGTCGCACATGTCGACCGGTCTGCGCTCCGCCGAGTCCCAGGCCCTGGACCACCTTCCGGACTCCGATGTCAAGGAGGCCCTCCAGGCCATCCCCGAGGAATTCCGGATAGCGGTCTACCTCGCGGACGTCGAGGGCTTTGCGTACAAGGAGATCGCGGACATCATGGGTACGCCCATCGGCACGGTCATGTCCCGGCTCCACCGGGGCCGCCGCCAGCTGCGCGGAATGCTGGAGGACTATGCCCGCGAGCGGGGACTGGTCCCCGCCGGGACGGCCCCTGCTGCGCCGAACGGCTCCGACGAGTCGCACAACCGGAAAGGCTCGGACTCATGAGCTGCGGAGACCCGCACGAGACGGACTGCTCCGAGGTTCTCGACCACCTCTACGAGTTCCTCGACCACGAGATGCCCGACGGGGACTGCGCCAAGTTCGAGGTGCACATCGACGAGTGCTCCCCGTGCCTGGAGAAGTACGGTCTGGAACAGGCCGTGAAGAAGCTGGTCAAGCGCTGCTGCGGCCATGACGACGTGCCGGCCGACCTGCGCTCGAAGGTGATGGGCCGGATCGAGCTCATCCGCGCCGGGCAGTCGGTGCCCGAGCAGGACGTGGTGGCCGAGGCCCGGGCGGCGGAGGCCGCCGCGCGCACGGCCAAGGGCGCGGAGAGCGCGCCGGGCGCCAAGAGCACCCGCAGCGCGTCGGGCGGCCCCGCGCGCCCGGGCCCGCTGGGCGCCACGACCCAGGAGTAGCCGGTCCCCGCGCCCGCGGCGCGGCGATCCTTCCCTTCCCTTCCCGTCCCGCCCTCGGCCTTATACGGCCGGGCCCGTGCATGCCGTCCGGCGGCGATAATCACCCGAAGGTGTGCATCTGGTCGGTTCGCGCGGGGCAATCCCTGAATGCGACGTTCCCCGGCTCCGCCGGACCCTATTCTCCCCTTCCTGACGGCAAGCATGTCGGCACCTCACGGGACGGGGAGGACGCACCATGGGGGCACTACCGGCGGCGGCGCGCCTGTGCGTGCTGTGCGCCGTCCTCGCCGCCGCCGCGTGCGCCGCCCCCGCCCTGCGGGCCGGACCGGGCGTCCCGTGGTGCGCCGTGGCGCTGCTGGCCGCGGTCTGCGCCGTCTGCGAGCGCCTGCCCCGCCGCACCCTGACCCTGCCCGTCCTGCTCGCCGGGGCGTTCCTGCTGCCGCCCGCCGCCGCGGGCCTCGTGGCCATCCCGGGCGCGCTCGTCGGCCGGGTCGAGCAGCGTCCCGCGTGGATCCGGCGGCTGTGGCACGCCGCCCAGCTCTCCCTGGCCTCCTGCGCCGCCTCCCACGTCTTCGCCCTCGCCGCCCCGGCCATGGCCACGGACGCCGGCCTGTCCCCGCTCGCCCCCGCGGACTTCCCCGCCGCCCTGCCGCCCGCCCTCGCCGCGGCCCTCGTCCTCTCCCTCGTGGCCGCCGCCCTCGACGGCGCCGTCCGCGTCGCCGCCGAGCGCCGCCGCCC
>NZ_PXWG01000277.1 GCF_003011965.1 Streptosporangium nondiastaticum | reverse complement strand
CAGCGGGCCGCGCAGGCCGCCGCGCAGTGGCCCGCTCCGGCCGCTCCCGCGGACCGCTCCCCGGCGGCCCCGCAGGGCGGCGAGCCCTGGCCGACGGAGCCCTTCGGTGACGCAGAGCAACCGACGGCCAAGGGCTTCGGCTCCGGGTTCGGCGGAGGCTTCCACGGCGAGAAGGTGCTGATCGTCGACGACGACATCCGCAATGTGTTCGCCCTCACGAGCGTCCTGGAGCAGCACGGGCTGTCGGTGCTCTACGCCGAGAACGGGCGCGAGGGGATCGAGGTCCTGGAGCAGCACGACGACGTCGTGGTGGTCCTGATGGACATCATGATGCCGGAGATGGACGGCTATGCCACGACGGCCGCCATCCGCAGGATGCCGCAGTTCGCGGGGCTGCCCATCATCGCGCTGACCGCCAAGGCGATGAAGGGCGACCGCGAGAAGAGCCTGGACGCCGGAGCCTCCGACTACGTCACCAAGCCGGTCGACACCGATCACCTGCTCACGGTGATGGAGCAGTGGATGCGCGCCGAGTGACGCCCGGCCGCGGGCCCCGTGCGGGCTCCGCGGCCGGCTTCCGGGCGACTGCTGACCGAGTGTGCGCGAGGACGTGTGGGGACCGGGGAATCGGGGAACCTTCTGGTCCCCCACTACGTTTCTGCTACGTGCACAGTGACATCGCGGTGACAGGGTGTGGCGACCGGCGGGGTGCGGCTACCATGACCGGCACAAGGACGGGCGGCGCAAGGGAGTCGTCCCCTGGGGCGGCGCCCGGTGCACTGCCGGGGCGAGGAGGACGGGCCATGGTGCAGAAGGCCAAGATCCTCCTGGTCGATGACCGGCCGGAAAATCTGCTGGCGCTGGAGGCGATCCTCTCGGCGCTCGATCAGACACTGGTACGGGCATCGTCAGGGGAGGAAGCGCTCAAAGCGCTGCTGACGGACGATTTCGCGGTGATCCTGCTGGACGTCCAGATGCCTGGCATGGACGGTTTCGAGACCGCGGCGCACATCAAGCGGCGGGAGCGCACGCGGGACATCCCCATCATCTTCCTGACCGCCATCAACCACGGCCCGCACCACACCTTCCGCGGCTACGCGGCGGGCGCGGTGGACTACATCTCCAAGCCCTTCGACCCGTGGGTGCTGCGCGCCAAGGTCTCGGTCTTCGTCGAGCTGTACATGAAGAACTGCCAGCTGCGCGAGCAGGCGGCCCTGTTGCGGCTGCAGCTGGAGAACGGCCAGTCGGGGCGTACGGGCGCGGCCGCGGCCCAGGAGCCGGCGGGGCTGCTCGCCGAGCTGTCCGCGCGGCTCGCCGCCGTCGAGGAGCAGGCCGAGGCGCTCACCAAGCAGCTGGACGAGTCCGCCGATGCCGCGGCGGTCGCCACCGCCGCCCACCTGGAGCGCAAACTCACCGGGCTGCGGCGGGCGCTGGACGCCCTGGAGCCCGGGGCCGGGAGCGGGGCGAGCCCGCTGCCCGCCTCCAGCTGACCCTTCCGCCCGTCCCGGCTCTGTCCCGGCCGCCGGCTCACGGCCTGCGGCTTCCGGTCTCCGGCCGGTCCTTTGACGCCGCGTCACCCTTGGAATCACGGGGCCCTTACCCGAACGGGTGAACGCCGGGGCGCGGGTGTCCCTCGCGCCCGGCAACGGTAATCTCGGCACCATGGCCTCACGTACGTCCGGCAAGGGTTCCCAGAGCGCGGCGGGCACCTCGAAGCAGCGTGCCGGGCGCTCGGGGAGCGCTGCCAAGAAGTCCCAGCCCAGGCCCGCGGGCCGGGCGCCCGCCAAGAAGGCGCCGCCCCGCAAGGCGCCCGCGAAGAAGGCCGCGGCCAAGCGGGCCCCCAAGCGCGCGCCCGCTCCTCCCGGCGGCGTCCGCCGCGTGGGGCGGGGCGTTGCGCACGGCGTGGGCGCCCTCTTCCGCGGCGTCGGCCGCGGCGCGCGGGGCCTCGACCCGGCCCACCGCAAGGACGGCCTCGCGCTGCTCCTGCTGGGCATCGCCCTGATCGTGGCCGCGGGCACGTGGTCCAGCCTGGAGGGCCCGGTCGGCGATCTGGTGACCATGCTCGTCACCGGCGCGTTCGGGCGGCTCGACCTCGTCGTGCCGATACTCCTCGGCATCATCGCGGTCCGGCTCTTCCGTCACCCCGAGCGTCCCGAGGCCAACGGACGGATCGTCATCGGCCTGTCCGCGCTGGTCGTCGGCGTCCTCGGGCAGGTCCACGTGGCCTGCGGCTCCCCGGGCCGCGGCGACGGCTCGCAGGCCCTGCAGGACGCGGGCGGGCTGATCGGCTGGGCCGCGTCCAAGCCGCTGGTGTACACGGTCGGCGAGGTCCTCGCCGTACCGCTGCTGGTGCTGCTCACCATCTTCGGGCTGCTGGTCGTCACGGCCACCCCGGTCAACGCCGTCCCGCGCCGGCTGCGGCAGCTGGGCATACGTCTCGGGATCATCGAGCCCCTCCCCGGCGAGTACGAGGGGGAGGACGCCGCCGGTTACGGGGCGGACTACGCCGACGACTGGCGCGAGGAGCCCCCCGCGCGCCCCCGCCGCGCTGCGACGCGACGCACCACCGGCGAGGCCCTCGACCCGGAGCGGGCGGAGGAAGAAGCGCTCGGCAAGCGGCGCAAGCCGCGGCGGCAGGCCGGCGGGCCCGTGGAGCCCCCGTCCGGCCGCGAGCCCGACGCCGTGGACATGGCGGCCGCGGCCGCC
>NZ_PXWG01000276.1 GCF_003011965.1 Streptosporangium nondiastaticum | reverse complement strand
GGCCTTCGGGTGGGGCGATGCGTGCGGGTGACGTGCGGTTTGCCGGTCTGGGTTCGGCGGGGCATCCGTTGCTGGGTGCGGCGGTGGAGCTGGCGGGTTCGGGTGGTCTGCTGTTCACGGGCCGGCTCTCGACGTCGTCGCATCCGTGGCTTGCGGATCATGTGGTGCTGGGTTCTGTGCTGGTGCCGGGTACGGCGCTGGTGGAGCTGGTGCTGCGGGCGGCCGATGAGGTCGGCTGCGATCTGCTGGACGAACTGACGCTCGCTGCGCCTCTCGTCCTGCCGGCGACAGGTGCCGGTGTGCAGGTGCAGGTGTGGGTCGGTGAGCCGGACGATGCCGGTCGCCGTTCGGTGGCCGTGCACTCACGTGAGGGTGACGAGCCGTGGACGCTGCACGCGAGCGGCGCCGTGACCACAGGTGCGGAACCGCCCGTGTTCGACACGTCCGTGTGGCCCCCGCAGGGAGCCCGGCCCATGGACGTGGAGAGTGGCTACGAGCAGTTCGCGGCTGCCGGGTTCGTGTACGGTCCGGCGTTCCAGGGCCTTCAGGCGGCCTGGCAGGACGGTGAGGACATCTACGCCGAGGTGCGGCTGCCGGAAGGAACCGACGGTGTCGCCTACGGTCTTCACCCGGCCCTCTTCGACGCGGCGTTGCACGCTTCGGCGTTCGCCGCGGGAGCCGGTGAAGCAAGCGTCCCGTTCTCGTGGAGCGGCGTGTCGCTGCACGCTTCCGGTGCCTCGGAGGTGCGGGTGCGTCTGCGGGCCGCCGACGGCGGCGTGTCGATCGCGATGGCGGATCCGGCCGGTGCGCCGGTGGCCTCGGTGGAGTCGCTGACCGTGCGCCCGATCTCCGCCGGGCAACTGCGGACCGGGGACCGCGACTCCCTCTTCGCACTTGAGTGGGTTCCTGCCGTGCTCACGGGTGAGAGCGTCACCCTCGGCACCGGCCCGGACGGGGCGCACTTCCGGGCGTACGCCGATCTGGAAGCCCTGGCCGGGGAAGCGACCCCCGAGGCGGTGCTGATCGAGCCGGCCGCCTTCACGGGCACAGGCACGGGCACCGGCACGGTGGAGACCGTCCACGCCGCGGCCGCCCGGACGCTGGAGCTGGTGCAGTCGTGGCCGGCGGATGAGAGGTTCGCGGAGTCGCGGCTGGTGTTCGTGACGCGGGGCGCGGTGACGGGTGAGGATCTCGCCGGTGCCGCGGTGTGGGGTCTGGTGCGGTCGGCGCAGTCGGAGAACCCGGGGCGCTTCGGTCTGGTGGACCTGGCCGGCGACGCCGGCACCGACGCGGCCGTGCTGCCGCAGGCGCTCGCGACGGACGAGCCTCAGCTGCTGGTCCGGGAGGGCACGGTGCTCGCCGCGCGCCTCGCCCGGGTACAGGAGCGCGACACAGCCGACGTGGCGTGGGACACGACCGGCACGGTCCTGATCACCGGAGGTACGGGCGGTCTGGGACGCGTGGTGGCACGTCATCTGGCGGCCGTGCACGGCGTACGGAGCCTGCTGCTGGTCAGCCGCAGCGGTCCGGCCGCCGCGGGTGCGGAAGAGCTGGTGGCCGAGCTCGCGGAGTACGGGGCGGACGCGACCGTCGAGGCGTGTGACGTGACCGGCGGTGCGGCTGTGGCGGACCTGGTGGCCCGGCACTCCGTCACTGCCGTCGTGCACACCGCCGGTGTCCTCGACGACGGCACCATCGCGTCCCTGACCCCGGAGCGGCTGGCCGCGGTCCTGCGGCCGAAGGCCGATGCGGCGTGGAACCTGCACGAGGCGACCAAGGACCTGGATCTCGATGCGTTCATCGTCTTCTCCTCCGTCGCGGGCACCTTCGGCAGCGCGGGCCAGGCCAACTACGCGGCAGGCAACGCCTTCCTGGACGCCCTGGCCCACCACCGCCGGGCGCAGGGCCTTCCGGCCGTGTCGCTCGCCTGGGGCCCGTGGTCGCAGGACAGCGGCATGACGGGCACGCTCACCGAGGCCGACGTCACCCGCATGGCCCGTTCCGGAATGCCCCCGCTGACCGTCGGGGAAGGCGTGGCGCTCTTCGACGCGGCACTCGGCACCACCGCACCGGCACTCCTCCCCGTCCGCCTGGACCTCGCCGCTCTCCGCGCGCAGGGCGAACCCCTGCCCCTCCTGCGCGGCCTGATCCGGACGCCGGGGCGGCGTGCCGCGGCGGCCGGTACGGGCGGCGGGGCCACCGCAGGCCTGGTGCGGCGGCTGGCCGGGCTGTCCGCCGCGGAGGCGCGGGACGTCGTGCTGGAGACCGTACGCGGTGAGGCCGCCGCAGTGCTGGGCCACGAGGGAGCCGCGCAGGTCGACCCGGAACAGGCGTTCCAGGACCTCGGCTTCGATTCCCTCACCGCGATCGAACTCCGCAACCGGCTGAGCGCCCTGACCGGGGTCCGGCTGCCGGCGACCCTGCTCTTCGACTACCCGACGCCCGGGGAGCTCGTCGGCCGTCTCCACGCCCTGATCGCGCCCGCGGAACTCTCCGGCCCGGAGGCGTTCCTGGAGGAACTCGGCAGGCTGGAGCAGGCGTTGGGGGGCCTGGACGTCACCGAGGAGGCGCACGAGCAGATAGCGGGCCGGCTGGAGGTCCTCAAGGCGAAGTGGGACGCCCTGCGGGGCGCCGCCGCGGGAGCGGGCCGCCAGGGCTCCGGGCAGGACGGGCAGGACGGGCAGGACGGGGAGGACTTCGACTTCGAGTCCGCCTCCGACGACGAGGTCTTCGACCTCCTCGACAACGAGCTCGGCCTTTCCTGACAGCCCCCGTCAGGCCGGCCCGGCATCACGAAGCGGCCCGCACCAGGATCACCTGGTGCGGGCCGCTTCGCCGTACGCGGAAGGGCCGTGTCCCCGGCTCAGAGCGGGCGGCG
>NZ_PXWG01000275.1 GCF_003011965.1 Streptosporangium nondiastaticum | reverse complement strand
AAGAGGCCGGCGACCCCGACCGCGAGCATCAGCATGTTCGCTGCGGCGATCACCAGCATCGCCACCACCAGCAGACCCGCCAGGGTCACCCCCGTACGCCGGGCCCGCGGAGAGGACGGCAGCAGCGAGGCCCGCGCCGACTGGGACCGCGCCCGCCTCGCCGGGCTCGTCGAACTGCACGGCGGCACGGCCCGCCCCGGCTGGCGCATGCAGGCCTGGGACCGCGACGACGGCGCCGTCCTGCGCGGCTGGGTCGCCCTCTTCGACGCCTGGTCCCTGGCGCACCCGGCGCCCGCCGATGCCGACGCGACGGTCGCCGCCGAGGTCGTCGAGGCCGCGCCCCAGCTGCTGTCCGTCATGCACCTGTCGGCCGGGCCCGTGCCCGTCGCGATGCTCCTCGACCTGCTGCAGCAGCGCGTCGCCGAGATCCGCGCCGAGCGCTGCGAGGTCCCCTACGGCGGCCGGCCCGTGCCCGCGGCCCGGCCCGTCTCGGTGGACGACGACCCGCTGGAGGAGCTCCTCGGCTGGGCCCTCGAAGGGCTCTCCTCCGTCGGCGCCCTGGAAATGCGCGGCGGCACCGGGCCGCAGCCCGGCGCGGAGGCCGAAGCCGTGCTGACCCCGCTCGGCAACTGGGCGGTGTGGGTCAAGCTGGAGCAGATCTGCGTCGCCGCGCAGAGCCCCGCGGGCAACATCGAGCTGTCCGCCGAGGCCATGCTGCGCGGCTGCGCCGACCTCACGCCGGGCCCGGCCCGCGCCGAGTACCGCGCGTGGCTCGCCGCCCGGCCCGCCGGCAGCGCCCTGTGCGAGCTGCTGGACGCGGCCCGCGGCGACGACGCCCTCGTCCGGGGCCTGGCCTTCGAGGCGCTGCGGGCGGTCGGCGCGGCCGCGGAGCCCGCCGTCCGGGCCGTGCTGGAGGAGCCCTGCCTGCGGCCGTACGCCCTGCTGTGGCTCGCCGAGCACGAGGGGCGGGACCCGGAGCAGGCGGCCGAGGTGCTCACCCGCGAGGAGGCCACCTGGCTGTGGGTGGACACGGCCGCCGCCGTCGCCGACCACGGCGAGAGCCGGCTGCTCGTGCGGCACCTCGACTCGGCGGTCCAGGGCACGGTGCCGGGGCTGCTGGAGGAGGTGCGGGCGGTGGGGCACCCGCGCACGGTGCAGGTGCTGGTCGCGCTGGCGGCGGCCCACCCGGACCCGGCCTTGGCCAAGGCTGTCCGGAAGGCGGCTTTCCAGGTGCACACGGGCGGCGTCTAGCAGTCCGCGGCCCGGCCCCCGGCGGGGCCGGGCTCACCCCGCCGGGACGTACGTCCCGAAGCACCAGACGTTGCCCTCGACGTCGCGCGCCATGTAGTCCCGCGAGCCGTACTCCTGGTCCGTCGGCGGCATCAGGATCTCCACGCCGGCCTTCTCGGCCCGCCGGAAGTGCGCGTCGGTGTCCTCGACCACGACGTAGACGCCCACCGGCCCGCTCTCCTTCATGGCCTCGGCGAACACCCCCACCCGGCCCTTCGAACCGATCATCACCCTGCCGCTGCCGTAGGCGAGTTCGGCGTGCAGGACCGTGCCGTCCTCGCTCTCGTACAGGGCGGCCCGTGTGAAGCCGAACGCCTTGGTGAGCTGCTTGATCGCCGCTTTCGCGTCACGGTAGAGCAGCGTGGGGTAGATGCCCGGCGTCGGCTTGTGCGTGTCCGTCATGCGGCTCACTCCTCTCACTCCTCGTCAGCGGAACGTGTTGCAGCGGGCCATGTCCCCCGTGCTGTACCCCGTGTTGAACCACTGCTGCCGCTGCGCGGCCGAGCCGTGCGTCCAGCTCTCCGGGGTCACCCGGCCCTGGAACTTCTCCTGGATGCGGTCGTCTCCGACGGCCGCCGCCGCGGACAGGCCGTCGTCGATGTCCGCCTGCGTCAACCGGCTGATCAGCGGCCGCCCGGTGGACTTCTCGGGCGTCGTCGTGGCGTGCCGGGCCCAGACCCCGGCGTAGCAGTCGGCCTGCAGCTCGACCTTGACGGCGTTGCTCCCGGCGCCCGTGCGCCGGTCCTGGGCGCGGCCCAGCGTGCCCATCAGGTTCTGGATGTGGTGCCCGTACTCGTGCGCGACGACGTACGCCTCCGCGAAGGGGCCGCCGGCCGCACCGAACTTCGTCCGCAGCTCGTTGAAGAACCCCAGGTCGAGGTAGACCTTGCGGTCGCCCGGGCAGTAGAAGGGCCCGACGGCCGAGGACGCGGCCCCGCAGGCGGTGCGGACCTGGCCCGTGAAGAAGACGGTCGACGCGGGGGTGTACGTCCCGGAGCGGCGGGCGAACTCCTGGCTCCAGAACGACTGGGCGCTGTTGACCACGGCGACGATCCGGCAGTCCTCGCGGGTGTTGGCGTCGCGGCCCGTCCGGCAGTGCTGGTTGACCTGCGCGTCGCTGCTCGCCGTGCCGCCGGGGGCCGGCTCCGAGGTCAGCCCGAGCTCTTGCGGCCCGATGCCGAAGAAAAGCCCCAGGACCAGGGCGATCAGGCCCACGATGCCGCCGCCGATCGTCACCCCGCCGCCTGGGATCCGGCTGCCGCGCTGGTCCTGGACCTGGGAGGTGTCCAGCCCGGCGTCGTCGTCGAACTGCATGCGCCCACCGCCTTCCCATCCCTGAGTATTCGGTGAATCGCGCCATATGTCGCTATTGCTCGGGTGTCCGGTCCGGCGTGTCGGCGGGGCCGGCCGGCGCCGCCCGGATATCCAGGACAAACGGTACGGAAGGAGTGCCCCCATGGCGACGGCGGACACGGTGCACGACGCGCACCGCACTCCCTTCCGGGCCTCCCTCGCGCTCCTCCTCGCCACCCTGCTCCCGGCCCTGCCGCCGGCCGCCGCGGCCCGCCACGAACGGCACGTCCCCTTCGGCGACCGGCTCACCCTGCACGCCGCCGCGCCCGCCGCCCGCCCCGCCGACGGGGCCGCCCGCGCG
>NZ_PXWG01000274.1 GCF_003011965.1 Streptosporangium nondiastaticum | reverse complement strand
GGGGCGCTGCTGGCCGGCGGCGGGCGGCACCTGCCGGCGCGGGGCGGAACCCGCGACGCCGGCGTTGCCGCCGGGCGCACCGTTGCCGGCCGGGGGCACGGCGCCGGGCATCGGCTTCTTGCCGCCCTGGGCGACGTCGACCGGCAGCATGACGAGCGCGGTCGTACCGCCCGAGTCGGACGGCCGGAGCTGGATGCGGATGCCGTGTCGCAGGGACAGGCGGCCGACCACGAACAGACCCATGCGCCGCGAGACCGAGACGTCCACGGTCGGCGGGCTGGCGAGCCGCTCGTTGATGGAGGCGAGGTCCTCCTGGGAGAGACCGATGCCGGTGTCGTGGATCTCGACGAGCACCCGCCCGTCGGGCAGGGCGTGGCCGGTGACCTTGACCTTGGTCTGCGGGGAGGAGAACGAGGTCGCGTTCTCCAGCAGCTCGGCGAGGAGGTGCACGAGGTCGTTGACGACGCGGCCGGCGACCTCGGTCGGCGGCACGCCGCTGAGCTCGATGCGCTCGTACTGCTCCACCTCGGACGCGGCGGCACGGAGCACGTCGACGAGCGGGACGGGGCGGGTCCACCGGCGGCCCGGCTCCTCACCCGCGAGGACGAGGAGGTTTTCGCCGTTACGGCGCATGCGGGTCGCGAGGTGGTCGAGCTTGAAGAGCGAGGACAGCTGGTCCGGGTCGGCCTCGCGGCTCTCGAGCTCGGAGATGAGCGAGAGCTGACGCTGGATGAGGCCCTGGCTCCGGCGCGAGAGGTTGGTGAACATCGCGTTGACGTTGCCCCGCAGAAGGGCCTGCTCGGCGGCGAGGCGGACGGCCTCGCGGTGCACGTCGTCGAAGGCCGCGGCCACCTTGCCGATCTCGTCGAGGCTGTGCACGCCGACGGACTCCACGGACGTGTCGACGTCCTGCGGGTCGGTCTCGGAGAGCTGCTTGACGAGCTCGGGCAGACGGTCCTGGGCGACCCGCTGGGCGGTGTCCTGCAGACGGCGCAGCGAGCGCACCATGGAGCGGGCCACGACGAAGGCGCCGACGAGCGAGATGCCGAGGACGAGGATGATCAGGACACCGTTGATGATGGCGTCCTGCTGCGCGTCGTCACGCAGCTCGAGGGCCTTCTGCTCCATCTGGGAGAGCAGGGTCTGCTCGATCTTGGACATCTCGCCGAGCTTCACCGAGGCCTGGTCGTACCAGTCCTTGTAGGACTTCGGCTCGTTCTTGATGCCGTTGTCCTTGGTGAAGACGCGGTCGGTGTACGTCTTGGCGGTCGTGATGTCCGCGTTGCCGCCGTTGATCGCCTGCAGCAGCTGCTGGGAGTCCGCGCCCCGGATGGCGGTGAAGCGGCGGATCGCCTCGTTCTCCGCGTCGTACGCCTCGCGGCCGTACTGCTGGTCGTTCGGGGAGAGGTACGGGCCCTTCTTGTTGGCGAGGGCGGCGCTGATCACGGCGCGCTGGATCGACGCGTACTCCTTGGCGGCGGAGAACGTCGCCAGCGCGCGCGTGCTGGTGATCATGTCGGCGTTGCTGGTCGCCTGGGCCATGTCCTGGGACAGCGACAGCAGGGCGTTGATCAGGCCGTCGTAGTTGTTGACCGAGCGGGCGATGTAGTCGCTCTGCTTCGGGTCGAACGAGTCCTGCCGGACCTGCTTGATCTTGTTCAGCTGCCGGGTGATGTCGACCAGGGTGGTCTGCACGCCGACCATCGTCGGGTCGGTCGGCTTCACGCCCCGGGTGGCCCCGTTGAAGGCGTCGATCGCCTGGTTGGTCTTCTCCTGCGACGCGACCACGGCGTCGTCGCCGGGGTTGCCGTCCGTCTTCGGACCCGCGGACCGGTCGCGCTCCTCCTGGAGCGCGTTGGCGAGCTGGGTCGCCTTGCCGGTCATGTCCGTGAGCAGCTTCATGTGGTCGAGCTGGTCGACGTTGGTGAGCGCGTCGTTGATGCGCAGGCCACCCAGGGTCGTCGCGGCGACGACGGGCAGGGCCAGCAGGGAGACGAGGCGGGTACTGATTCGCCAGTTGCGCAGGGCTATTCGTGAGCCCGGCCCGCTCGGCAGCTTGGCCTTGTTCGCCTTGGCCTTCGCCTTTGACGTGGCCTGCGGCCGGTCGGCGGATCCTTCGCCGGCCTGCCCTTCGGCGGACGGGCCGCGGTCGTTCGCACCGCGCGGCTCCGGCTCCGCCGCAGCGCTGCCATCCCTCTTGAAACGTCCCTGCACTAGCGTCGCAACCTCTGGACCAGGCGCCCCGCCGGTAGAAGGCGGGACGGTGTCGAGTCGTGGGGGGACCGCGGTTGCCCCCTGGCGGTCCGTGGAATTCCAGCACAGTGCCAGATCTCCAACAAGGCCGGTGCACCCCACCCCCTCCGGCATCACGCTCAGTGCCGGAATTCGTCACGGGGCGTAGAGGACCAGGGCCTTTATAAGGGGCATATACGAACAGACCTCCAGGTCGGCGAGGAGGCTCGTCCGGTGTCCCAGATTCCATGATCAGGAGCGGAACGTCAGGTTCAGCCCTGCAATGTCCGTTTCGTGAGCGCCGAACGGCCGCCCGGTTTGCGGCATATTTCGGCACGCTCGTGAGCAAACTCACAAGCAAGTCAGGACTTCTCCCGCGGACGCGTGGGGATAGGCGCGCCTAGCCTGGTCCTTTACACAGGCCGCGAGAACGACCAGCGCACCACGACACCGCGAGGCAGCAAGTGAAGACCACGACGACGAAGCTGACGTCCCGGAAGGCGACCCCGAAGGCGAACCGGAAGACCGCCAACCCGCGCCGCACCACGCTCGTCCACCTCGAGGACAGCGCCTCCCTGCGGATCGCCGAGGCCGTCGCCCACGCCACCGAGCTCCCGCCGGTCACCGCCAACCCGCGCCGCACCGTCCTCATGACGGCGCCGGTCATCGTCCTTCCCCAGGACTGAGTTCCGGGGACGGATTTCCCGGGGCCGGGTTCCAGGGAGCGAACTTCCCCGGAACCCGGCCCCGGACCGAAATCCC
>NZ_PXWG01000273.1 GCF_003011965.1 Streptosporangium nondiastaticum | reverse complement strand
GGCGCGCTGGCCGGCGGCGTGCCGGAGCAGCGCGGGGCGCGCCCCCGCCCCGCCCGCCCGCCGGGCTACGGCCCCCTCGTGCGGGACCCGAAGGGCCTCCTCGCCCTGCCGGCCGGCTTCTCGTACCGCGTCGTGACCCGGGCCGGCGTCACCAGACTGGAGTCGGGCGAGCCCACCCCCTCGAACCACGACGGCACGGCCGCCTTCGAGGGCCCCCGCGGCACCACCCTGCTCGTCAACAACCACGAGCTCAAGGGCCCCCGCGCCAACTGGAAGTACCCGGTGCCGCTCGCGGAGGGGCTCGTCTACGACCCCGCAGCGTCGGGCGGCTGCACCGTCGTCGAGGTGTCGCACGACGGCGCGCACGTCACGGAGCGGGTCGGCATCGCAGGCACGTCCACCAACTGCGCCGGCGGCGCCACTCCCTGGGGCACGTGGCTGACCTGCGAGGAGACGGAGGACAAGGCCGGGCAGAACGGCATGACGAAGACGCACGGCTACGTCTTCGAGGTCGACCCGCACGACCGCCGCGCGGGCCGCGCGCCCAAGCCCGTCAAGGCCCTCGGCCGGTACGCCCACGAGGCCGTCGTCACCGATCCGGCCCGCGGCCACCTCTACCTCACCGAGGACGCCGCGGGCCCCAACGGCCTGTTCTACCGCTGGACCCCGCCGGCCGGCTTCCGGCACGGCCGCGGCCGGCTGCGCACCCTCGCCGACGACGCGGGCCGGCTGCAGGCCTTCAAGTGCTTCGACTCCGGCGGCCGGTTCGTCGACGACCTCTCCCGCGCCACCCGCCCCGGCACGGTGTACGGCGTGGACTGGGTGGACGTGCCGGACCGCGACGCGGCGTCCGTCTCCGTCCGCAAGCAGTTCAAGGGCGGCGAGGTGACGCGGGCCCGCAAGCTGGAGGGCATGTGGTGGGGTGACGGGGGCGCGTACGTCGTGTCGTCGTTCGCCCGCGAGGAGAGCCCCGTGCAGCACGACGGCCAGGTGTGGTTCTACGACCCGCGGCGCCGCACGCTCACGCTGAAAGTGCGTTTCGGCGTCAACGAGGACCCGGAGCGGGACGGCGCCTTCGACGGGCCGGACAACATCACGGTCTCCCCGCACGGCGGCCTGGTCATCGCCGAGGACGGCCAGGGCGTGCAGCA
This sequence comes from Streptosporangium nondiastaticum, assembly GCF_003011965.1. Lineage (GTDB taxonomy): Bacteria > Actinomycetota > Actinomycetes > Streptomycetales > Streptomycetaceae > Streptomyces > Streptomyces nondiastaticus. The sequence goes on along the minus strand of NZ_PXWG01000273.1, from coordinate 1,924 downwards.
CCTCTTCGGCGCCCTGGACGACGGCCGCACGTACCCCGTCGCCCGCAACGAGCTGAACATCGGCACCGCGGAGAAGCCCGAGTACAGCGAGTTCACCGGCGTCACCTTCTCCCCGGACGGCAGGACGCTCTTCGCCAACATCCAGGAGCCCGGCATCATGCTGGCGATCACCGGCCCCTGGCGCCGCCAGTAGGCCGGTAGGGAGGCCGCCGGGAATCACAGCCGGCCGCGTTTGCCGGGAATCACGGCCGGCCGCCTTTGTTGGAACAGAGGTGACCATCCGCCTCTCGATACTCGACCGCTCCCGCACCCGCCGGGGCCGCCCGCAGACCGAGGCACTGCGCGACACCGTACGGTTCGCGCAGCAGGCCGAGGCGCTCGGCTACCACCGCTTCTGGGTCTCGGAGCACCACGGCGTGCCCGGCGTGGCGGGCTCGGCCCCGACCGTGCTCGCCGCGGCGGTCGCCGCCGCGACCTCGCGCATCAGGGTCGGCACGGGCGGCGTGATGCTGCCCAACCACCGCACCCTGGTGGTGGCCGAGCAGTTCGGGGTGCTGGAGTCCCTCTTCCCGGGCCGCATCGACATGGGCCTGGGCCGTTCGGTGGGCTTCACGGACGGCATCCGGCGGGCCCTGGGCACGGAGAAGGAGGCCATGGGGGACTTCGGCGGGCAGCTCGCCGAGCTGGAGGGCTGGTTCACGGACGGGCCGCGGCCCCACTCCGAGGTGCACGCCCGCCCGGCCGAGGGCCTGCGGGTTCCCGCGTTCGTGCTGGCCAACGAGGCGGGCGCGGAGCCGGCGGCCGCCGCGGGCGCGGCCCTGGTGATCGGCGGCCTGAGCGGCGAGGAGCGGATGCTCGCCGCCGTCGGGCGCTACCGGGCGGCTTTCCGGCCGTCATCGTGGTGGCAGCGCCCGTACGTCGTGATCGCCGGCAACGTGGCCGTCGCGGGCAGCCGCGAGGAGGCCCGCCGGCTGCTCGTCCCCGAGGCGTGGGCGCTGGCCCATTCCCGTACGCACGGCGTCTTCCCGCCCCTGGAGCCCGCGGAGGAGACCGAGGCGCGGGCGATGACCGAGCGGGAGCGCCGCCTGTACGAGGAGGGGCTGCGCGGGCACCTCCACGGCACGGAGGACGAGGTGGCGGCCGCGCTCGGCGCGCTGGTCGAACGCAGCGGCGCCGACGAGGTGCTGGTCACCACCTCCTCGTACGACCGGGAGGCCCTGCTGGACTCCTACCGCCGGCTGGCCCGGATCGCGGGCCTGCCGGCGGCGGGAGCCCCGGTGCTCACAGCGCCTGCGCCGCCGGCTTGACCAGGTCGCGGACGGTGCGGGACTTCACGAACTCGCCGAGGGCGGTCATCTCCCACTCGCCCGAGTACTGCCGGATGAACTTCGCCATCAGCACGCCCGTCTTGGGCTCGGAGCCGGTGAGGTCGAAGCGCACGAGCTCCTCGCCGGTGCGGGCGTCGAGGAGGCGGCAGTAGGCCTTGGCGACCTCGCTGAACTTCTGGCCGTTGAAGGAGCTGACGGTGAAGACCAGGCCGGTGACCTCCGGCGGGAGCCCGGCCATGTGCACCGTGATCGTCTCGTCGTCGCCGGAGCCCTCGCCGGTGAGGTTGTCACCGGAGTGCTGGACGGCGCCGTTGAGGATCTGCAGCTTGCCGAAGTAGCAGGCGTCGATCATGTTGCGGTCGGGGCCGTAGGCGATGACGGAGGCGTCCAGGTCGATGGCCCGGCCGCCCCAGGCCGGCTCCCAGCCGAGGCCCATCTTCACCGACTGCGTCAACGGCTGCCCGCCCTTGACGAGGGACACCGTCTGGTTCTTCTGCAGGCTGACCCGGCCCTTGTCCAGGTTGATCTTCCCGCTGCCGGGGGCCGGGGCGGGCGGCGCCGGCGGCGCGGCGGGCACGGGCGGCGCGGCCGCGGGC
>NZ_PXWG01000272.1 GCF_003011965.1 Streptosporangium nondiastaticum | reverse complement strand
GTCGCCTCCGCCCCCGCCGGGCCCGCGGCCCCCGCCGCGGCGCCGGGCGGCGCCATAGTGCCCCTCCCCGCGCCGGCCGAGCCCGAGGTGCCCGGCACCAGGATGGCACCCCCGGACTGAGGCACCCCCGAGGGGTTACCTGCGAAACCGGTAGTGGTCTTCCAAAAAATTGACTCTTTGCAAGGCTAGACAGCGAAGGATCCTTCATTAGACTGGTCGGGCCGCGGTCGCCGCGGTCTGCTCTGGTGTGCCCCCGCATTTCCGGAATAGCCTGTATTTCTCTGATTCAAGGACCGTGATCGACGTGAAGGTCGGCATCCCCCGCGAGGTCAAGAACAACGAGTTCCGCGTTGCCATCACGCCTGCCGGCGTGCATGAGCTCGTGCGCAACGGCCACCAGGTCTTCGTCGAGAAGAACGCCGGTGTGGGCTCGTCCATCACCGACGCCGAGTACGTCGCGGCCGGCGCCGCGATCCTGGACACGGCCGACGAGGTCTGGGCCACCGCCGACCTGCTGCTGAAGGTCAAGGAGCCCATCGCGGAGGAGTACCACCGCCTGCGCAAGGGCCAGACCCTCTTCACCTACCTGCACCTCGCCGCCTCCCGCGAGTGCACCGACGCCCTGCTGCAGTCCGGCACCACGGCGATCGCGTACGAGACGGTCGAGCTCGCCAACCGCGCGCTGCCGCTGCTCGCCCCGATGTCCGAGGTCGCGGGCCGGCTGGCCCCGCAGGTCGGCGCCTACCACCTGATGCGCTCGGCCGGCGGCCGCGGCGTCCTGCCGGGCGGCGTCCCGGGCACGGCGGCCGGCAAGGCCGTCGTCATCGGCGGCGGCGTCTCCGGCTGGAACGCCGCGCAGATCGCCGTCGGCATGGGCTTCCACGTCACCCTGCTCGACAAGGACATCAACAAGCTCCGCGAGGCGGACAAGGTCTTCGGCACCAAGGTGCAGACGATCGTCTCCAACGCCTACGAGCTGGAGAAGGCCGTCGTCGAGGCCGACCTCGTCATCGGCGCCGTCCTCATCCCGGGTGCCAAGGCCCCGAAGCTGGTCACCAACGAGCTCGTCGCCAAGATGAAGCCCGGAAGTGTACTTGTCGACATTGCGATCGACCAGGGCGGCTGCTTCGAGGACTCGCGTCCGACCACCCACGCCGAGCCGACCTTCGAGGTCCACAACTCGGTCTTCTACTGCGTCGCCAACATGCCGGGCGCGGTGCCGAACACCTCCACCTACGCGCTGACCAACGCCACGCTGCCCTACATCGTGGAGCTGGCCAACCGCGGCTGGCAGGAGGCGCTCAGCCGTGACGCCGCCCTCGCCAAGGGTCTCAACACCCACGAGGGTCAGGTCGTTTACGGCCCCGTCGCCGAGGCGCACGGCCTGCCGTTCGTCGAACTGAGCACCCTCCTCGGCTGAGTCGTCAACACGACACGCCAAGAGCGCACCCCCGGCCGGGCCTTGTTGAGCAAGGTCCGGCCGGGGCCGTTTTCACCCGGTTCCCACCCGCTTCGCGGCGGGATTCGACGGCCGGTCACCCGCCCGCGAAACTTCCGGGTTGTGGGCCGCAGACCCTTGACAGAAGCCTGTTCGATTGCCGACACATCGTGCCGTCTCCGGCGGATTGTGTTGCTGCGAACCGCCGACACGCCATAGAGTCGCCAACCGTCGGCATGGTGCAACGCTGACCTATCTAGATGTTTCCTGGTCACCAAGGAGGTAGGACGACTTGTGAATGAGTCGACATTTGCTCCCGGGGGTGGTCACCCAGGAATGTCTGCGCAGGGCCAGAGTCCCAGGGGACTCGAAGCTGTCGGCTCCGTCGCTGTCCACACCTTCGCGGCACACCAGAGCATCCAGAGCACACCGACAGCCCACCAGAGCATGGACGGCCATCACGTGAACGCCATGGCCGGCGACCGCGGCGGTTCCGATCCCGCGCGGCTCGCCGACTACGAGGACGTGCCCGACGGGCACTTCTACGACCCTGACGCGGAGTACGAGCCCGACCCCGAGTACGCGGCCACCCTCGCGCCCGACGCTGCCCGGCAGCGCCGCGAGCGCATCGGCCCCACCGGGCGTCCCCTGCCGTACTTCCCCATCCCCGGACCGCTGACCGACCACGGCCCCGCGAAGATCATCGCGATGTGCAACCAGAAGGGCGGGGTCGGCAAGACCACCTCGACCATCAACCTGGGTGCCGCCCTGGCCGAGTACGGACGCCGGGTACTGCTCGTCGACTTCGACCCGCAGGGCGCGCTCTCCGTCGGCCTCGGCGTCAACCCGATGGAGCTGGATCTGACGGTCTACAACCTCCTCATGGAGCGGGGCATGTCGGCCGATGAGGTCCTCCTCAAGACGGCCGTGCCCAACATGGACCTGCTGCCCAGCAATATCGATTTGTCAGCGGCGGAGGTCCAGCTCGTCAGCGAGGTGGCCCGCGAGTCGACGCTCCAGCGCGCCCTCAAGCCGCTGCTCGCCGACTACGACTACATCGTCATCGACTGCCAGCCCTCGCTCGGCCTGCTCACCGTCAACGCCCTGACGGCCGCTCACAAGGTGATCGTGCCGCTGGAGTGCGAGTTCTTCGCGCTGCGCGGTGTGGCACTGCTCACCGAGACGATCGAGAAGGTCCAGGAGCGGCTCAACCCCGACCTGGAGCTCGACGGCATCCTCGCCACCATGTACGACTCGCGGACCGTGCACAGCCGCGAGGTCCTCGCCCGGGTGGTCGAGGCCTTCGACGACCACGTCTACCACACCGTCATCGGCCGTACGGTCCGCTTCCCCGAGACCACCGTCGCGGGCGAGCCGATCACCACGTACGCGTCCAACTCCGTGGGTGCCGCCGCCTACCGACAGCTCGCCAGGGAGGTGCTCGCCCGGTGTCACGCCGAGTGAGTCTGCCCGGCGCCGACGAACTGTTCCGTACGACCGGGGGGTCCGGGCTGCAGTCCTCCTCCCCCCGCCGGCAGGCGAACGGGGAGGGCGGCCCGCGGGTGCCCGGCCCGGCCGGTGACTCCGAGACGACGTCCGAAGGCGGCGCCGCCGCAGCGGGCACCGAGCACGGCGGCCGCGGTGCCGCCGCCGCGGCCGACCGGGAGAACGCCCCCGAGCGCCGCCCTGCGAGCGCGCAGGAGCGCCCCGC
>NZ_PXWG01000271.1 GCF_003011965.1 Streptosporangium nondiastaticum | reverse complement strand
CGGCAGCGTCCGCGAACGGGGCGCCGCACGCCGGGCGCGCGGCGGGGGCGGCGGGGCGGCCGCGACCACGGCGTGGGCGTTCGCGCCCCCGAAACCGAAGGAGTTGACGCCCACCACGGGCCGCCCCGCGTCGCCGTCGACCGGCCGCGCCTCCGTGGCCGGGGCCAGCCCCAGGCCCGCGAAGTCGATCTCCGGGCTGAGCGGCAGAGCGTGCAGCGTGGCCGGGATCCTGCGGTGCCGCAGCACCAGGAGCGCCTTGAGCAGCCCGGCCATCCCCGAAGCCGGTTCCAGATGGCCCAGGTTGGACTTGACCGACCCCACCGGCAGCGCCCCGCGCCGGCGCCGCGTCCCGAGTGCCCGGCCGACGGCCTCGCACTCGGCCGGGTCCCCGGCGGAGGTCCCGGTCCCGTGCGCCTCCAGGTAGACCACCTCGTCGGGGTCCACGCCCGCCTGCGCGTACACCGACGTCAACAGGGCTTCCTGCGCCCGCGGGTTCGGCAGCGACAGCCCCGCCGTCCGGCCGTCGCTGCCCACGGCCGTCGCCAGGATCACCCCGTGGATCCGGTCCCCGTCGGCCAGCGCGTCCCGCAGCAGCTTCAGGACCACGACCCCGCCGCCCTCCGCCCGCACGTAGCCGTCGGCCTCGGCCGAGAACGCCGCGCACCTCCCGCGCGGCGACAGCATCGACGCCTGGGAGAACCCGACGAACGGATAGGGGCTGAGCAGGACGTTGACGCCCGCGGAGACGGCCGTGCGGCTGGTGCCCTCGCGCAGCGTGCGGCAGGCCCGGTCCAGCGCCACCAGCGCCGACGAGCACGCGGTGTCGACGGCCATGCTCGGGCCGCGCAGGTCGAAGGCGTACGAGATCCGGTTCGCCGCGATCGACACCGCGCCGCCCGCCATGGTGTAGGCGTCGACGCCCTCGATCCGCAGCATCTGCTGCGCGCCGTAGGAGGCGTCGGAGATCCCCACGAAGACGGCGGTGTCCGAACCGGCCAGCGCCGCCGGGTCGATCGCGGCGTCGTCGAGGGCCTCGGCCGTCAGCTCCAGCAACAGCCGCTGCTGGGGGTCCATCTGCGCCGCTTCCCTGGGCGAGATGCCGAAGTAGCCGGCGTCGAAGCCCGCGATGTCGTCCAGGAACCCGCCCGCCGCCGTACGGCTCTTGCCGGGGCGCGGCGCCGACGGGTCCACGAAGCGGGCCGTCTCGAAACGGTCCTCCGGCACCCGCGTGATCAGGTCCCGGCCCTGCTCCAGGGCCTCCCACAGCGCCGCCAGGTCGCCGATGCCGCCCGGCAGCCGGCAGGCCGCCCCGACGACGGCCACGGCCCGGTCGTTCTCCGCCGAGTCCTCTGAGCCCTCCGGATGCACGCGCACGACCTTTCCTGGCGGACCGGGCTCATGGGTGAGCCCGCACGGTTGGTGACGCACCGCATCTTGTCGGTGACGCATGGTGCGTGCAAGCGGCCCGCCGGGCCGAGGTCGAATGGGTGACAATCCGGAACATTTGCGGCAGTGGGGAGTTACCCAGTGCGCGTTTCCCCGCGGACCGCGGGCCCAGTGAAAGGTGCTGAAGTGCTCAAGAAGGTGATGGCCGTATCGGCCTTGACGGCTTCCGCCGTCGGCGTGATCGCCGGCCCCGCCGCGGCCATCGGCGACAGCAGGGACGTGGCCAACGCCAACGGCGCGCGGACCGACTCCGGCGCGACCCTCACCGGCGGCCGCATGAGCCCGCAGACGACCGCGATCCAGGGCACGCTCAACGACCTCTGCCTCGGCATCGGCAAGCTCGGCGTGCAGTCCCTGCTGCTCGTCATCAATGCCGGCGTCCAGGACCTGCCGGTGCTCACGTCGCAGGAACAGCAGCAGTGCACCAACGGCTCGGTGACCGGCAACGGCAACAACCTGCTGTCGCACCTCGCGGAGCGCATCTCCCTGCTGGATCACAACGGGTCCGGCAACCGCGGCTAGGCGGTTGCCGGAGCGCCGTCACCCCGCTTCCGGTCCGCCCCTACACCTCCAGTTCCGCCTCGATCCGCTTCAGCTGGTGGCGCGCCATCGCCAGGTTGGCGCGCCGCGAGTCCAGCACCAGATAGAGGAAGAGGCCGCTGCCGCCGCGGCCGGTCAGCAGCCGGATCAGGTGGTACTGCGATCCCAGGGTGATGAGGATGTCCTCGATGGCGTCCTGGATGTTGAGCATCTCCATCGTCCGCAGCTTCGCCCGGACCACGTCCGTGTTGCCCGCCGCGGCCACGTTGAGGTCGAGCGACTGGGAACCGCCGAGCGTGCCCAGCGCCATGCCGCTGCCGTAGTCGACGAGCGCCACGCCGAGGGCGCCCTCGATCGAGCCCATCGCGTCCTTGAGGGCGGTTTCGGTGTTCGTCATGAAGAGGCTCCGTTGTCGTTGTCGTTGATGCCGCCGGGTCGGTGACCGGGACGTGAGGGCAGGGGCGACCGGGAGGGCGGAGGCGGGGGTGCCACGGGGGCCCGTTCCCGGCGGTCGGCGGGCCCGCCGGTCAGCGGGGCGATCCGCGCCCCGGCCCGGCGGGCCTCCAGGTTCAGCCGGCCGACGTTGGCGTCGGCCGTGGCGAGGAGCGTGAGCACGCACGAGGGCCCGGCCGCGTACGTCGCCACGTAGCCCTGCTCGCCGCTGACGAGCAGTTCGCGGAAGCCGCCGTGGCCCACGGCGTCCGTCAGCCGCGCGCCGACCCCGAGCGCCGCCGCGGTCAGCGCGGCCACGCCGTCCGGCTCCATGCCCGTGACCAGGTGCGCGATCACCAGCCCGTCCGTGCTGGCCACCATCGCCCCGGTCAGGTGCGGAACCCGGGCCCGTAACCCCTGGAGCTCGGCGAGCACCTCGGGTGCGGCGGTCATCGGCTGTCTCCTTCCGGCGAACGGTCTGAAAGCGCGCCTCACCGTCACAGGGCCTCCAGGGCGTCGCGGATCCGGTAGAGCAGGGAGAGCTCGGGAGCCGCGGGAGGCGGCGGCCCCGGAGCGGCCGGAGCGTCGGCACAGGGCGTGCGGACGAGGCCGGCGGCGGCCAGCCGCCGCACGTCCAGCAGCGTCGCGAAGGCGGAACGCCCGAGGGCCCGCGCGATCTGCACGGGGGTGCGGACGCCGTCGGCGGCCGCCAGCACCGCCCGGCGCCCGCCCGCCGGGCCC
>NZ_PXWG01000270.1 GCF_003011965.1 Streptosporangium nondiastaticum | reverse complement strand
AATGACACGACTTCGGCGGTACGCTTGAGCCCCGCTACATTGTCGGCGCGGAATCACTTGACCAGTGAGCTATTACGCACTCTTTCAAGGGTGGCTGCTTCTAAGCCAACCTCCTGGTTGTCTCTGCGACTCCACATCCTTTCCCACTTAGCGTACGCTTAGGGGCCTTAGTCGATGCTCTGGGCTGTTTCCCTCTCGACCATGGAGCTTATCCCCCACAGTCTCACTGCCGCGCTCTCACTTACCGGCATTCGGAGTTTGGCTAAGGTCAGTAACCCGGTAGGGCCCATCGCCTATCCAGTGCTCTACCTCCGGCAAGAAACACACGACGCTGCACCTAAATGCATTTCGGGGAGAACCAGCTATCACGGAGTTTGATTGGCCTTTCACCCCTAACCACAGGTCATCCCCCAGGTTTTCAACCCTGGTGGGTTCGGTCCTCCACGAAGTCTTACCTCCGCTTCAACCTGCCCATGGCTAGATCACTCCGCTTCGGGTCTTGGGCGCGCTACTCAATCGCCCTATTCGGACTCGCTTTCGCTACGGCTTCCCCACACGGGTTAACCTCGCAACACACCGCAAACTCGCAGGCTCATTCTTCAAAAGGCACGCAGTCACGACGATGAATGCAAGCACTCACCGCGACGCTCCCACGGCTTGTAGGCACACGGTTTCAGGTACTATTTCACTCCGCTCCCGCGGTACTTTTCACCATTCCCTCACGGTACTATCCGCTATCGGTCACCAGGGAATATTTAGGCTTAACGGGTGGTCCCGCCAGATTCACACGGGATTTCTCGGGCCCCGTGCTACTTGGGTGGTTCTCAAGCAAGCCGCATAGATTTCAGCTACGGGGGTCTTACCCTCTACGCCGGACCTTTCGCATGTCCTTCGCCTATCCATACGGTTTCTGACTCGCCGACCAGCCGGCAGACTGATCAAGAGAACTCCCACAACCCCGCATACGCAACCCCTGCCGGGTATCACACGCATACGGTTTGGCCTCATCCGGTTTCGCTCGCCACTACTCCCGGAATCACGGTTGTTTTCTCTTCCTGCGGGTACTGAGATGTTTCACTTCCCCGCGTTCCCTCCACACTGCCTATGTGTTCAGCAGCGGGTGACAGCCCATGACGACTGCCGGGTTTCCCCATTCGGACACCCCCGGATCAAAGCTCGGTTGACAGCTCCCCGGGGCCTATCGCGGCCTCCCACGTCCTTCATCGGTTCCTGGTGCCAAGGCATCCACCGTGCGCCCTTAAAAACTTGGCCACAGATGCTCGCGTCCACTGTGCAGTTCTCAAGCAACGACCAGCCACCCACCACCCCCGGATCAAAACCCGGAGTTCACTGGGGCCGGCGTCAAGAAGGAACAGACCGTAGTCCGTACCCTCAGACACCCAACAGCGTGCCCGGCCCAGCCACTCACCCCACTGTGTTCCACGCCGAAGCAGTACTAACAGGGAGATCCTGAACTGTGCCGAATAGTCAACGTTCCACCCATGAGCAACCGTGCAAGACATTCGCTTGCAGTCGGCCATATGCTCCTTAGAAAGGAGGTGATCCAGCCGCACCTTCCGGTACGGCTACCTTGTTACGACTTCGTCCCAATCGCCAGTCCCACCTTCGACGGCTCCCTCCACAAGGGTTGGGCCACCGGCTTCGGGTGTTACCGACTTTCGTGACGTGACGGGCGGTGTGTACAAGGCCCGGGAACGTATTCACCGCAGCAATGCTGATCTGCGATTACTAGCAACTCCAACTTCATGGGGTCGAGTTGCAGACCCCAATCCGAACTGAGACCGGCTTTTTGAGATTCGCTCCACCTCGCGGTATCGCAGCTCATTGTACCGGCCATTGTAGCACGTGTGCAGCCCAAGACATAAGGGGCATGATGACTTGACGTCGTCCCCACCTTCCTCCGAGTTGACCCCGGCAGTCTCCTGTGAGTCCCCATCACCCCGAAGGGCATGCTGGCAACACAGGACAAGGGTTGCGCTCGTTGCGGGACTTAACCCAACATCTCACGACACGAGCTGACGACAGCCATGCACCACCTGTACACCGACCACAAGGGGGGCACTATCTCTAGCGCTTTCCGGTGTATGTCAAGCCTTGGTAAGGTTCTTCGCGTTGCGTCGAATTAAGCCACATGCTCCGCTGCTTGTGCGGGCCCCCGTCAATTCCTTTGAGTTTTAGCCTTGCGGCCGTACTCCCCAGGCGGGGAACTTAATGCGTTAGCTGCGGCACGGACGACGTGGAATGTCGCCCACACCTAGTTCCCAACGTTTACGGCGTGGACTACCAGGGTATCTAATCCTGTTCGCTCCCCACGCTTTCGCTCCTCAGCGTCAGTATCGGCCCAGAGATCCGCCTTCGCCACCGGTGTTCCTCCTGATATCTGCGCATTTCACCGCTACACCAGGAATTCCGATCTCCCCTACCGAACTCTAGCCTGCCCGTATCGAATGCAGACCCGGGGTTAAGCCCCGGGCTTTCACATCCGACGCGACAAGCCGCCTACGAGCTCTTTACGCCCAATAATTCCGGACAACGCTTGCGCCCTACGTATTACCGCGGCTGCTGGCACGTAGTTAGCCGGCGCTTCTTCTGCAGGTACCGTCACTTTCGCTTCTTCCCTGCTGAAAGAGGTTTACAACCCGAAGGCCGTCATCCCTCACGCGGCGTCGCTGCATCAGGCTTTCGCCCATTGTGCAATATTCCCCACTGCTGCCTCCCGTAGGAGTCTGGGCCGTGTCTCAGTCCCAGTGTGGCCGGTCGCCCTCTCAGGCCGGCTACCCGTCGTCGCCTTGGTAGGCCATCACCCCACCAACAAGCTGATAGGCCGCGGGCTCATCCTGCACCGCCGGAGCTTTCCACCTTCAAAGATGCCTTCGAAGGTCATATCCGGTATTAGACCCCGTTTCCAGGGCTTGTCCCAGAGTGCAGGGCAGATTGCCCACGTGTTACTCACCCGTTCGCCACTAATCCACCCCGAAGGGCTTCATCGTTCGACTTGCATGTGTTAAGCACGCCGCCAGCGTTCGTCCTGAGCCAGGATCAAACTCTCCGTGAATGTTTACCCGTAATCGGGTGTGAACACTCGCGTTGAGCGGAACAACCAGGAGGAATAGTCCCGGTCGTTCACAGCGTCCTCGCTGTGTGTTGCCTGTCAGCCCCTAAAGGCCGGCAGGACTTTCAAAGGAACCGCGTCCC
>NZ_PXWG01000026.1 GCF_003011965.1 Streptosporangium nondiastaticum | reverse complement strand
TACCCCAAGGTCATCGTGGCGGCGACGCTCGACAACCTGAAGGCGGCCGGCTTCCACTGGGCGACCCGTTCCGGCGTCACCGTGGCCATCTCCGACGTCGTCGTTCCCGAGGCGAAGAAGGAGATCGCCGAAGAGCAGCAGTCCGGCCACGGCGGCGGCCGCCCACGTGGTGACGCAGGCCGAGGCGCCGAGCCGCCGGGAGCGCGGCCGGTCGTCGCCGGCGCGGAGGTCCGCGACGGCGGGCAGGTACCAGACGCTGCCCGAGAGGCAGAGCGCCGTCGCTCCGACCGCCAGGACGATGTGGGACATGGGTGCCCTCCCGGGGGTCAGTGCCGTGCCGCTTCGAGCTGGGCGACGTCGGGGTGGTGCAGGTCGAACGCCGGGGATTCGGAGCGGATGCGCGGCAGGGCGCGGAAGTTGTGCCGCGGCGGCGGGCAGGACGTGGCCCATTCCAGGGAGCGGCCATAGCCCCACGGGTCGTCGACGTCGACCTTCTTGCCGTACTTGGCGGTCTTCCAGATGTTGTACATGAACGGCAGGATCGACAGGCCCAGCAGGAAGGAGCTGATGGTCGAGATGGTGTTCAGCGCGGTGAAGCCGTCGGCGGCCAGGTAGTCCGCGTAGCGGCGGGGCATGCCCTCGGCGCCCAGCCAGTGCTGCACCAGGAACGTGCCGTGGAAACCCACGGTGAGCGTCCAGAACGTGACCTTGCCGAGGCGCTCGTCGAGCATCTTGCCCGTGAACTTCGGCCACCAGAAGTGGAATCCGGCGAACATGGCGTAGACGACCGTGCCGAACAGCGTGTAGTGGAAGTGCGCGACGACGAAGTACGAGTCGGAGACGTGGAAGTCCAGCGGGGGCGCGGCCAGGATGACGCCGGTCAGGCCGCCGAAGACGAACGTGACGAGGAATCCGGTGGCCCACAGCATCGGCGTCTCGAAGGACAGCGAGCCCTTCCACATGGTGCCGATCCAGTTGAAGAACTTCACGCCGGTCGGGACCGCGATCAGGAAGGTCATGAAGGCGAAGAACGGCAGCAGCACGCCGCCCGTGACGTACATGTGGTGCGCCCACACGGTCACGGAGAGGCCGGCGATCGAGATCGTGGCCGCGATCAGGCCCCAGTAGCCGAACATCGACTTGCGGGAGAAGACCGGGATGACCTCGGAGACGATGCCGAAGAACGGCAGCGCCAGCACGTAGACCTCCGGATGGCCGAAGAACCAGAACAGGTGCTGCCACAGCAGCGCCCCGCCGTTGGCCGGGTCGAAGACGTGCGAGCCGAACTTGCGGTCCATCTCCAGGGCGAACAGCGCGGCCGCCAGCACCGGGAAGACGAGGAGGATCAGGACGGCGGTCAGCAGCACGTTCCACGTGAAGACCGGCATGCGGAACATCGTCATTCCGGGGGCGCGCATGCAGATGATGGTGGTGATGAAGTTGACGGCGCCGAGGATGGAGCCGAAGCCGGACAGCGCCACCCCCATGATCCACATGTCGGCGCCGACACCGGGGGAGTGCACCGCGTCCGACAGCGGCGCGTACGCGAACCAGCCGAAGTCCGCGGCGCCCTGCGGGGTGAGGAAGCCCGCCGCGGCCGTCAGGGAGCCGAACAGGAAGAGCCAGTAGGCCAGCATGTTCAGACGGGGGAACGCCACGTCGGGCGCGCCGATCTGCAGCGGCATGAGCCAGTTGGCGAACCCGGTGAACAGCGGCATCGCGAACAGCAGCAGCATCACCGAGCCGTGCATCGTGAACGCCTGGTTGAACTGCTCGTTCGACAGGATCTGCGTGCCGGGACGGGCGAGTTCCGCCCGCATGAGCAGCGCCATGAGGCCGCCGATGAGGAAGAACGCGAACGCCGAGACGAGGTAGAGCGTCCCGATCTTCTTGTGGTCGGTGGTCGTCAGCCACTCCACCACCGGGCTGCGCGGCGCCGTGACGGCCCCTCCATCGGCCATGGGGTGCCCGTCCGCGGACACCCCTCCCTTCGTACCCACCGTGTCCACTGGTCGGGGACCTCCGTGCTCGTGCTGCTGAAGACGGCGGCCGGGAAGGGACTCGGAGTGAGGGGGAGCCGTTGCTCTTCCCGGCCGCCATCACATGATCAGCCGCGCCGGGAGGGCGCCGGAGGGGCCGGACAGGCCTTCGAGCGGGGGCCGTTGGTCCCTGAAAGCGGCGCAGCCGGCCCGCGGACGGCGCTCGGCGGCCAGAAGACCGTCACCGGGATGCCGCGGGCGCGGGCGAAGGCCACGAGGTGCGCCGTGGCGTCCCGCCCGTCGGACGGCGAGCCGTCCCAGAGCGCCACCACCTGCCGGCAGGACCTGATGAGCTGCTCATCGGCGGAGACGGAGGCGTCGCGGTCGGCCGGGTCGTACGGCAGCAGCCGCACGTGTTCGGCCAGCACCAGCAACTCGCCGGCCGCGGCCCGGTCGTACGCGGGGAGCGCGGCCGCGCCCGGCGCCGGCGCGGGCAGCAGCACGACGAGCTTGCGGCCCGCCTCGCGCACCGCCCGCCCCACCACCAGGGGCAGGCCCGCTCCGGCACGCACCAGGACCGACGCCCCCGTGGCGCAGCGCTCCAGCAGATCGCGCAGGTCGGCGGCGAGCGACGTGCCCGCGGCCAGGTCCCGGTGCCCCACCACAGCGATCACCAGTCGACTCCGTTCACTCGATTCACCTGACGCAGGGACGGCACACCCGGCCGCCCCGCCAGAAGATCGTTCCGAGTGCCCGGCCGGAAAGGGCCGAACGGCCCTGATCACCGGGGCCGGTGGGCGCCTTCGTCCGAGTGGACGGCCGGGGCGCCACGGCGCAGCCTGGACCCATGGGGTCGCTCATCCGCTCGCCTCCCCGGCCGGGAGCGGGCACCCTCGGCCGGGGGCTGTTCCTGCTGGGGCAGTGCCTCCCGTTCGCGCTCGTCCTGATCGTGGTGGGCATCGAGTTCTCCCCCGCCCACTTCCTGTACACCGGCCCGATCCTCACCGCGACGCCGGCGCTGGCCGCCGTCACCATGGGCCCCAGGGGCACCCTCGCGGCGACCGCACTCGCGGTGCTCGTCAGCGTGTGCACCGCGACGTACAACCAGGCCTGGGGCACCCAGCAGGTCTACACCAACTTCCTGGCCCTGTTCCTGGTGTCGGCCGCCAGCATCACGACGAGTAGCGCCGTGAGCACGCGCCGGAAGAACGAGCTGGACCAGGTGCGCCGCATCGCCACGGCCGCGCAGGAGGTCATCCTGCGGCCCGTCCCCGACCGGCTCGGCACGGTCCGCGCGGCCAGCCTCTACCTGGCGGCGGAGAAGGGCGCGCAGATCGGCGGCGACCTGTACGAAGCCGTGCAGACCCGCTACGGGATCCGCCTGCTCGTGGGGGACGTGCGGGGCAAGGGCCTGCCCGCCGTGCGCGCCGCCGCGGCCGTGCTGGGCGCGTTCCGGGAAGCCGTGCACTACGAGGACGACCTGGCGGAGGTCATGGACCACTGCATGGCCTCGCTGCGGCGGGAGTGCGCCGTGCCGGGCGCGTTCAGCGAGGAGGCGCTGGCGGAGGGCTTCGTCACCGCGCTCGTCGCCCAGGTGCCGGACGGGCCCGTCGTCGAGGTCGTCAACCGCGGCCACCCGCCCCCGCTCCTCCTGCACGAGGGCAAGGCGCGCCCCCTCATGCCCGCCTCCCCGCAGCCGCCGCTCGGCCTGGAGGACCTCATCATCGGCGTCTCCGAGGCGGAGACCTTTCCCTTCGGCCCCGGCGACCGCCTCCTCCTGCACACCGACGGCGTGATCGAGGCCCGCGACCCCGACGACGGGTTCTTCCCCCTGGCCGACGCCATGGAAGCGGTCCACGGCCGGGCCCGCACCCCGCAGGAGTTCCTCGACCTGCTGCACGAGGCGCTGCTCCGGCACACCGAGGGCCGCCTGGCCGACGACGCGGCGATGCTCCTCGTCGACCGGTGCGAGGAGCCCGGCCGTCCCGCCGGCGCGGTGGCCGACTGACCCCGCCGCCCCGCACGCGTACGGAGGCCCGTACAGAAATCACCCGACTGCCCGGGCGACGATCAGGCCCGCCGCACCGGCAGCGTGCTGAGCTGGGAGCGCGCACAGGCCGGGCGAGGAGCGCCAGGGAGACACCGTGACGGACGCCGACGACATCGACCGGCAGGACATCCGGGTGGCCGTCGTCATGAACGGCGGCCTGAGCCTCGCGGTGTGGATCGGCGGAGTCGCCGCCGAACTCCACCTCCTGGCCATGGCCCGCCGCTGGGACCGGGCGGTCTACCGGCCCCTCCTCGACCTCCTGCACGCCGACGCACGCGTCGACGTCATCGCCGGGACCTCCGCCGGAGGCCTCAACGGCGCCTTCCTCGCCCTGGGCCTGGCCCGCGAACGGGACATCAGCTCCCTCTGCAGCCTGTGGCGCGACAAGGGGGACCTGGCGGAGCTCCTGCAGCACCCGCTCCGCCGCCGGGTGCCCTCGCTCCTGAAGGGCGACTACTTCCTCGACGAGCTCGGCAAGGCCCTGCGCCGCGTCCTGACGTCGCCGCCTCCCGCCGGCACCGGGGACGGGCGGCCCGCCGGCGACCGGCCCGTCGAGCTCATCATGACGGGCACCCTCTGGCACGGCCGCAAGAGCTCGTTCTGCGACGACATGGGCGTACGGATCACCGAGACCGACCACGACGCCCGGTTCCTGTTCACCGCGGACGGCGCGGGCCCGCACCCGGCCGGCGACCTCCGCGACGACGCGGTCGCCGACCGCCTCGCCGTCGCCGCACGCTGTTCCTCCTCCTTCCCCGTGGCATTCGCACCGCAGTGGGTGGAGGTGACCCCGGAGGACGGCCCGGCCGAGGGGCCCTGGTCGTCGAAGGCGGGCCGCGCCACCTTCCGCACCTCGCAGCACGTCGTCGACGGCGGCATCCTGCTCAACAAACCGATCCGGCCCGCCCTGGAGGCCGTCTACCGCCAGCCCGCACAGCTGCAGGTCCGCCGGCTCCTGACCTACGTCGTCCCCGACCCGGGGGAAGAACCCGCAGCAGCCCCCGCCGCACCGGAACCCTCCGGGAGCGTCCCCCCGCCGCCCAACGCCCCCGACGTCGTCCTCGGCGCGCTGACCCGGCTGAGGGCCACCGACTCCGTCTCCCGCGAACTGACCGAGATCCAGGACCGCAACCGCGACGTACGGCGGCGGCGCCGCGCCCGGGACCGCCTGGCGTCCGCCCTGACGGCCACGGCGGGGACGCTGTCCGAAGCGGCATGGCAGGGCTACGTGCAGGTCCGGGTGGAGTACGCCGCCGACACCATCGCCCGGTGGACGGCCGCGGGGCAGCTCCCGGCCCGCGTGGACCGGTGGAGCGAGCGGCAGATCGCGGACCGGCTGCGCCGCGTGCTCGACGACAGGCGCGCCCGGCCGGAGTCGTTCATCCCGCGCGGGGACTCCACCACCGACGCAGTGAAACGCACCGGCGCCGAGTGGGACTGGGGGCAGACCACCGTCCGCAGGCTGCGGGACCTCACCGTCGACGTCCTCAAAAGGGCCGTCTGGCTCGCGCCCACGGGCTCACCGCAGCGCGCCGCGATCGTCGCCGAACGCGAGCGCGCGAGCGCGGCGTTCGAGGACATCCAAGCCGACTGGAACGAGCTGGAGTCCCACTGGTCCGCCGCGGGAGCCGCCCTGCCGCCCTGCACGTACGACAAGCTCGGCCGGGCGACACCGGACAGCCTCCGCGCCCTGACGGCATGGCTGCGCAAGGCCGTCGCCGACCGGGACGGCTCCCCGGAAGACCCGGACGGCTCCCCGCAAGACCGGGACGGCTCCCCGCAAGCCGGGCCGCCCGCCTACGCGGCACGGCGGGAGCGGTGGTACGCCCAGGCCCAGGAGCTCGCCGGCTGCCTGGAGAACAGTGCGGGCGCCCTGCGGGACGTCGCCCGGACCGGGAACGCCGTCGTCGACCCCGAGCGCACCGAGCAGGCACGCCTGCAAGCGCTGACCGGCTTCCTCTTCGGCCCGGGCGAGGAGGGCGTCCTGCCCCGGATGCTCCGCCTGGAGGTCGTGCTGGAGGCGTACGGCGGCGCTCACAGCGACGCCGAGCAGGAGGTCGAGCTGGTCCAGGTCTCGTCGCGCCGCCCCGATCTGGTCACGGGCAGGCAACTGCACCACTTCGGCGCCTTCTACCGCGCCTCGTGGCGGGTCAACGACTGGATCCACGGACGCCTGGACGGCGCGGCGCACCTGGTGCGGATCCTGTTGTCGGCCGAGCGGCTGCGCCAGGTCTGGGCCCGTGAGGAGGCCACCGCCGCGGCCGCCGCTACCGACCGCCTCGTGGCGATGATCCGCGACTGCACCCTCGACGGCGCCGAACCGGCCGACCGGGCCTGGCTGGAAGAGACCTGGCAGCAGCAGTACGCCGCCGCCTGCGAGGGCTTCGTCCGGGAACGGATCGTCCCCGCCGCGCCCGCGCCCGCGCCCACGGACGCGGACGAGGACGCCGGCGTGGGTGTGCAGGACGATCCCCGGCTGGGCCTGTGCGTCGAGGCCGTCACCCACGCACTCCACACCCGGATCCTCCGGCAGGAGCTTCCCGCACTCGCCGACGCGGTCCGCGCGGAGGGCGACGGCAGGCCCGCGGGCAGCACCGAGTGGCTCGCCGGGTACGACGCGGCGACGGCCGGCACCGCACCCGCCGACCGGGCGATGCCACCGAAGGTGCTGTGGCAGCTGTGGGACAACGCCCACCTGATCGGCAGCCAGCGAATCGGCGAGGAGGCGGGCGGCGACCTCCTCGCCAACACGGCGGCGCAGGCCGCCGCCGTCGCCACCGGCGCCTTCGGCACGCTCTCCCGCGTCAAAGCGGTCGGCGCGGTGCTCGGCGCGCTCCACGGCTACACCCTCGCCGTGTGGGCCATGGTCCGGTTCCTGACCCGCCCCGGCAACTTCGGCAACCGCGTCGTGCGCCTGACCGTGGCCGCCGGAGCCGTCCTGCTGGCCGTGTCCCTGTTCGTCCCCGCCATGCCGGTGGCCTTCACGCTCGCCGGGGTGCTCCTGCTGCTCGCGGGCTGGTCGGCCGCCGCGCTGCTGACCCGCGACACCCGCCGCGTGGGCCGCAGACTGGCCGTCGTCACGGGGTTCGCCGTGCTCGTCGCCGCGGGCTACGTGTACACACGCCTGCAGGACGAGGATGCGCGGGAAGGGCTGTGGAGCCTGGCGGTCAAACTCGGCGCCGCGCTCCTCGTCATCCTCCTGGGCATCTTCCTCGCCCGCACCCCCGGGCCCCGGGCCGCCGCGCGGCGCCGGGACGAATGAGGGCCCCGCAGCGGCCCTTCCGGCCCGCTGCGGGCAGCGGCTTTCAGCCGATGGTGATCTCCAGCTCGCCGCTCCCGTTGACCCGGGCGGACAAGGCGGTGAGGTCGGCGATTGTGGCGTCGGCTTCGAGCTCGTCCGGGCGATGCGTCGTCGTCAGGGCGATCGTCGCCATGCCGGCCGCGCGTCCGGCGGTCAGGCCCGCGGGCGCGTCCTCGACGACGACGCAGCGGGCCGGGTCGAAACCGAGGCGCTCGGCCGCCAGGAGGAACGGCTCCGGGTGCGGCTTGTAGCGGGTGATGTCGTCGTCCGACGTGATGAGGAACTTGGGGTGGACGCCGACCTGGTTGAGGCGGGTCTCGGCCACGCGCCGGCTGCTGGAGGTCACCACGGCCCAGCGGTCCTGCGGCAGCGACGCCAGCAGCGCGACGGCGCCGGGCACGGGCACGACGCCGCCGGCGAGCGCGTCGGCGACCTCCGCGTCGACCAGGCGGCGGAGCCCCTCGGCGACCTGATCCGCGGGCAGGAGCGCGGCGGCGATCTCGGCGGCCGGGCGGCCGTGCACCTCGACGCGGGCCACGACCTCTTCGAGCGTCATGCCGTACGACTCGACCCACCGGCTCCAGACGTGCCTGACCGACCACAGGGAGGAGACCAGCGTCTCGTCGCTGTCGAACAGGAGGGCATCCGCCGTGAATCGCATGGCTGGGAGCGTACATGGCGTGATCGCGCGGCCGGGGCGGCGGGGCGTGGCCGCGGCCGGGCCGGGCGGAAATCCACTCGGCAACTCCGGCTGCTCCGTGCACAGTGGCCCCATGAGAGGACGAGGGCTGGATCACGACGGGACGATCGCGCGCGAAGGCTCCCTGGACCGGGTGGCGGCGGCGTTCGTCCCCGTCGTCGACGCCGCGCGCGCTCGCATCGCCGGGACGTTCGGCGGCATGCGGCTGCACAGCGCCTACGTCTACGGCAGCATCCCGCGCGGTACGTCCGTTCCGGGCGTCTCCGACCTCGATCTCCTGCTCGCCCTCCACGACGAGCCCACCGACGCCGACCGCGCCGACGCCGCGTCGGTCGAGGCGGCGCTCGACCGGGCTTTTTCCGAGATCGACGGCGTCGGCATCCTGCTGGCCGGCACGCGCACGCTGCTGAGCGACCTCGAACGCCACGACCTCGGGTTCTTCGTCGCCTGCCTGTGCACCCCGCTGCTGGGCACCGACCTCGCCGGGCAACTGCCCCGCTACCGCCCCACGTCCCTGCTCGCCCGCGAGACGAACGGCGACCTCGGCCTCGCGCTTCCGCGCTGGCGCGCCCGCGCCGCCGGAGCAGTCACGGCCGGCGAACGCAAGGCGCTCGGCCGCGGAGCGGCCCGGCGTCTCGTGCGCACCGGATTCACCCTCGTCATGCCCCGCTGGGGCGGCTGGACCAGTGACCTGGACGAGTCGGCCGCGCACTTCGGCCGCTTCTATCCGGAGCGCGCCGAGCAGATGCGCATCGCCGCGGCCACGGGCCGCAGCCCCTCGGCCGATCCGGGGGTGCTCGGCATGCTCATCGACGATCTGGGGCCCTGGCTCGCCGCGGAATACACGGCCGTGCACGGGGAGAAGGCGCCGCGTCCGTGAACGGCTCGCATGCGAGGCCTCTCTTGCCGATCGGGGCTTGCCGATCGGGCCGGGGCGCGACCGACGCGTGACATTGTCCGCGTCGTGTTGCGGAACGGCAACCGGCTGAGGCGCGCGCGGAGCCGGGCCCGTACAGGGTGGCGACGGGGTCCCGGGACGGTCCGGGGCCCATGAGTGGGGGGAACTCGCATGTTCCGCAAGCAGACCGCAGTGATCGTGTCGTCGGCCGCCGTCGGAGCCCTGCTGCTCACCGGCTGCGGAGGCGGAGACGGCAAGGACTCCGCAGCACCGGCCGGCCAGGCGTCCGCTGTCGCCGGCGGCAAGGCGAACGGGGAAGCCGTGGACTTCCGCAGCGGTACCGCGAAGGCGAACAACGCCCCGCCCATGACGGGGGACTGGGCGAACGAGCCGGGGAAGCCGGCGGTGAAGCCGGAGGCGACGCGGTGGGTGCAGCTCACCGCGTCCAAGGCCGGCGCGCTCGACCCGGTGGTGGTCAACGGCGCGGGCTTCACGCTCTACCGCTTCGACAAGGACAGCGCGAACCCGTCGAAGTCCGCCTGCAACGGTGAGTGCGCGACCACCTGGCCGCCGGTCCTGGTGGCGCCCGGCGGGAAGATCTTCCTTGACGGCGTCGACAAGTCGAAGGTCGGGGTGGTCAAGCGCGACGACGGGACCCGTCAGGTCACGGTCGGCGGCCGGCCGGTCTACCGCTTCAGCAAGGACACCAAGCCGGGCGAGACCAACGGGCAGGGAGTCGGGGGCACGTGGTTCGGCGTGACGCCCGACGGCAAGAAGGCCGGCAAGGGAGGGGGCGGGGTCGGCGGTGGCGCTCAGACCGGCCCCGCCTCCAGTGTCGTCCTCTTCGACGAGCGCAACTTCGGCGAACCGGCCCAGGGGCTGGCGGGCAAGGGCTGCCAGAACGTCGCGCGCGACAACGTGGCGTCGTCCCTGCAGGCCCGCGGCAGCCTGAAGATCTGGTCCGAACGCAACTGCACCGGCAGGTCCAAGGTCGTGACCGGTGACGTCGCCGATCTCGCAGCCATCGGCTTCGACAACGACGTGTCCTCGGTCTTCTTCGGCTGAGCGGATGAGGCGGGGGCGGGGCCGGCCGGAGGTCACACCGCGGCCGACGCCGCCTCGGCCGCGCCGGCCCCCAGGAGGTCGCGGAGCAGCCGGGTGGCGGGGAGCGACCCGTGCAAGTAGACGTGTTCTCCGCGCTGTTCGACAGCCGAGAGCAGGGTGCGGAAGGTCGCCTTCGCTTCTTCGGGCCGGCCGGCGTGGTACTGGGCCTGGCCGAGGAGCCCCAGATGGAGGGGGTGACGCAGGAGGGTGCTGGAGCGGCGCAGTTCGGCCAGGGACGTCTGCATCAGGGCGAGGCCGTCCTCTTCGAGGCCGGAGTGGGTCAGGCCCCATCCTTCGAGCACGCCCAGCATGCCCTTCCAGTAGAGCAGGCCGTGTTCGCCGGCCACCCGGACGCCCTCGGCACCGGAGAAGCGCGCCCGCTGGGCGTCGCCCTCCCAGGCCGCCACGACCGCGTCCACGTAGAGGGCGAAGGACCGGTCGGAGGGCCTGCTGTCGTACTCGGTCAGGTGCAGCAGCTGGTGGCGGCGCGCCCTGGCGGTCCGCCGGTTGCCGAGGAGCCAGTGGGTGAACGTGTTGTACGAGCGGCAGGAGACGCGCGGGTCGTGCTGGAAGGTGCGCGCCAGCGAGTGGCCTTCGCCGGCGTAGCGGTCCGCCATGTCGACGCCGTGCTCCAGTTCGGCCAGCGCCTGGGACAGACGGCCTCGGACGTGCAGCACGATGCCCTCGCCGTACGCGGCGCCGAGCACCGCCACGGGCGCCTCGGTGCGTCCCGCGAGGTCGCGCAGCAGGCCGGAGAACCGCCGGGAGGCGTCGTAGCGGCCGGTGACCAGGTAGGCGGCGCACAGCGCCCACAGCACCGAAGGGTCCTCGGGGGCCTGGGCGGCCGAGCTCAGGGCCCGGCCGTGCGCGAGGGCCCGCTCGGCCTCGGGGTGGCCGTAACCCCGGGTCGTGGCCAGCACTTGGCCGAGCTGGACGTGGAGCCGCCGTTCCAGGGGCACGACGGTGGGGTCGTCCTGGGGGAGCAGGTCGACGAGCTGCACCGCGCGCCGCAGCCATGTCTCCACGCGCTCGTACGCCAGTTGCTGCTCGGCCTGCTCGGCGGCGCGCAGCAGCCGGGGGAGCGCCTCCGCCGGGGAGAGGGTGTTCCTCGCGTGCCACGTGTGGTGGGCGACGCGCTCGGCGCTCGTGTCCCCGGCGCGCCCGTGCCGGCGGGTGCTCAGCGCTTCGGCGACCCTGGCGTGCAGCCGCTGCCGCTCCTCGCGCGTGAGCTCTTCGATGAAGGTCTCCTGGACCAGGGCGTGGGCGAAGAGGAGCCGCCCCGGGTGCTGGAGGTCCTCGCCGAGCAGCCCGGCGCGGATCGCCGACTCCAGCGCCTCGGCGACCGGTTCGTCCTCGGTGGCGGTGCGCCGCAGCAGGTCGGTGTCGACCTCGGCGCCGATGACGGCGCACAGCCGCAGCACCCGCAGGACCGGTTCGGGCAGCGCGGCGAACCGCTGGTGCAGCACGTCGCGCACCCCGCTGGGCACGCGCGTCAGCAGCACCTCGACCGCGTCCGGGCTGCGCAGGCTCCGGGCGTCCCCCAGGAGGGAGAGGAGCTGCATGACGAAGTACGGGTTGCCCTCGCTGCGCCGGTGCAGCGCTTCGACGACCCCGGCGTCCACGCCCGGCCCGGCCTGGGCCACGACCAGGTCGGCGACGGCCTGCCGGGAGAGCCCGTCCAGCCGCAGGGTCTCCGTCCGGGGGCCGCGCAGGACCTCGGAGAGCATGCGGCGCAGCGTGGCGTCGGACTCGACCTCGAACTCGCGGGCGGTGAGGACGATGGCGAGCGGGTGGCCGTGGCAGCGAGTGCTGAGGAGTCTGAGCAGGTCGAGGGAGGGGGCGTCGGCCCAGTGCAGGTCCTCCAGGAACAGGACCAGCGGGCTCCGGGCGGCCAGGGCGAGCAGGACCTCGCAGACCGCGTCGTGGGCGAGGAACCGGGCCTGGCCCCAGTCGGCCTCGTTGCCCGGGGCGCGGCCGGCGCCGCCCGACCACTCGGGCATGAGCGGGGCGAGCAGATGGCAGAAAGGTTTCGTTGCGGCCTGGAAGGCATCGGGGCGGCTGACGGACAGCCGCCGGAGCACCTGCGTCCACAGCCAGTAGGGCGGCACGCCCTCGCTTCGGAAGCAGTAGCTCCAGATGACTTCCAGCCCCTCGCCGCCGCTGCCGGCGGCCTCCAGGCGCGGGGCGAGTTCGAAGAGCAGCCGCGTCTTGCCGACCCCCGCGGGGCCGAGCACTCCGGCCACGTACCCCTGGCCGGCCAGTGCGCCCGCGGCCGCGGTGGTCAGCCGTTCCAGCTCCTCGCCGCGGCCGGTGAAGGGGGACTGGCCCGCCGGCCGTGGCCTGTGTCCGGCTGTGCCGGCCCCGTCGGTCTCGTCGGCCCTGCCGGCGGGGTTCGCTCCGTCGGCCTTTTCGCCCGCGCCCGTTGTGCCGGGTGCCTCCGTCGTCCCAGGCATCGGAGGCGTTCCAGGCGTCCCAGGCACCGCAGGCGTTCCAGTTGTGACGGCATGCCTGGTCCCGGCGTCCTGCACGGCGGTTATGACGCGCGTAGAGTCGTCCGGCCGGAGGGTCCTGCCACCTGCAACGGCGGTGACAGCGGCGGCGGCAGTGGCGGCAGCGGCTCTTCCGGCGGCGTCGCCCCCTCCGGCTTCGGCCCCGGCTCCTGCCCCGGTGGCCTCGCCCGTCACGACCGCATCGGGCTGTTCCTCCTCCCGGGCCTTGCCCCCGGCAGCTGTCTCGCGAGGCGTCGGGCCGCCCGTCGGCTCCTCCGTCCCCGGCTCATGGCGGAGGATCGCGGTCCGTACACGGCGGAGCGCGGCGGTGGTGCCGACGCCGAACTCCTCGGCCAGGTGGCTGCGCGTCCGTTCGTACACCTCCAGCGCCTCGGCCTGCCGCCCGAGCCGGGAGAGGGCGGTCATCAGCTGGCCGACGAGGCGCTCCCGCGCCGGATGGCGGCGTGCCTCGCGGTCGAGGTCCGCGGCCACTTCCTCGGCCGCCCCGAGGGCCAGCCGGGCCTCCGCGCAGGACTCGACGGCCGTGAGCCGGACGTGTTCGAGCCGGGTGCTCTCGTCGCTGAGCGGCGGATGGCCGTCGAACTCCCCGTAGGGCGTGCCCCGCCACAGCGCCAGCGCCTCCGTGAGCCGGTCGCGCGCGGCGAGCGGATCGGGCCGGTCCAGCAGCCGGCGCCCCTCGGCGACGAGGAGTTCGAAGCGGAAGGTGTCGATCTGTTCGGGGGCGAGTTCCAGGACGTAGCCGCCGGCCCGGTGGCGCAGGACGGACGCGCCGCCGGGCCCGGCCGTCGGCTGGAGGGCGCGGCGCAGGTGCGAGACGTGGCTCTGCAGCGTGGCGACGGCCTGGCGGGGCGGCTCCCCGCCCCACAGCTCCTCGACGAGCAACTCCGTGGGCACGACGCGGCCGAGGCGGACGAGGAGGAGGGCGAGCAGCGCTTTCCGGCGCGGCGGTCCGAGCGGGAGATCCTGCCCGCCGTGGCGGGCCGACATGGGGCCGAGCACGCTCAGAAGTGGCTCGATCGGGACGGTTGCCGCCGGCTGATCCGCCGGGGACGGACCCGGCGCGGGGGATGCGGGCATGTCGGTCCCAATCGGTCTGGCACGCGCGACGGCGCTGACGGCAGCCGGCACTGCACTGCCGGCGCCTTCCAAATCGGATCCTTGCATAAGGAACAGGGGCATTCCAAGATCGCGACCAGCCAACGGCAAGCGAACCGCAAGGCCTTCGCAAGGATTTCGTCAGATCGGTGAAAAGCGGGTGCGGGCGACGGCAAGGAATCCACAGCGGCATGGTCAGGCCACCCGCAAGGACGGTGGCGCACGATGCACGTCATCGGAGACCACTGCTCACCCGGGGGACACAGGAACATGACGCAAAAGCACACCGCCGCGGCGGTGGCGTGACGCATTCCGCCACCCGGTCGCGTGCGGTCCCGGTCCCCGGCCCCCTCGGGGCCACGACCACGGCGCCCGGGGCCGCGACCACGGCGTCGCGCGGATCCTCACGGGCGAGCACCTGACCCTGCGCGGGACGAGGCCCGGCGCGGCCGCCGGGCCTGCTCGGCGTCCCCGTGCCGGCGTCCCCCTGAACGTCGTCGACCGGTGCGCCGCAGCGCCGCGTCGGCCTAGGACGGAGAACGCGTCATGAACAACGGAACCGGCGTCCCCGGCCACGACCAGGACATCGCCGTCGTCGGCCTTTCCCTGCGGCTGCCCGGCTCGCGCACGCCCGACGAGTTCTGGGACCACCTGGCCGGGGGCCGCTCCCTGATCAGCGAGGTGCCCGAGCGCCGCCGGCGCCGGGAGGACCGCCCCGGCCGGCCGCGCCCCGAGCCCGACGGGACCGGCAGCGTCTGGGGCGGCTTCGTCGACGACGCGGACTGCTTCGACGCGGACTTCTTCTGGATCCCCCCGCACGAAGCGCGGTCCATGGACCCGCAGCAGCGGCTGGCCCTCGAACTGAGCTGGCACGCTCTGGAGGACGCCGGATTCCGGGCCGACCGGATGGCGGGCTCCCGCACCGGCGTCTTCATCGGCGTCCACCGCTGGGACTACGCCGAGCTGATCGAGCGCGAGACCGAGGAGACCGGCGCCTTCCCCCCGGCCGGGGCCGCCCGCGCCGTCATCGCCGACCGGGTGTCCTACCACTTCGGTTTCCACGGCCCCGCCGCCGCCAACGACACCGCGTGCGCGGGCTCCTTGGTGGCCGTCGAGCAGGCCGTGCGGGCGCTGCGCCGCGGCGACTGCGACCACGCCCTCGCCGGCGGCGTCAACCTGTCCTTGTCGCCCCGGCACTTCATCGCCTTCGCCAAGGCGGGCATGGTTTCGCCCGACGGCCGGTACCGGGCCTTCGACGCGAACGCCAACGGCTACGTGCGCGGTGAGGGCGGCGGCGTCCTCCTGCTCAAGCGGGCCGCGGACGCCCGCCGCGACGGCGACGCCGTCCACGCGCTCATCAAGGGCGCCGGCAGCAACCACGGCGCCCGCACCAGCTCCCTGACGGTCACCGACCCGGCGGCCCAGGCCGAGCTGATCGCCAAAGTTCACCGCCGGGCGGGCGTCGCACCCGAGACCGTCACGTACGTCGAGACGCACGGCCCCGGCACCCCCGACGGCGACCCCATCGAGATCCGCGGCCTCAAACAGGCCTTCGCCGACCTGCACGAGAACCGGCCGGAGGAGGGAGCGGACCGGGCCGGGGCGGCCGGCGGTCCGCCCGGAACCGGCACGGGGTTCCCCGGCCGGGCCGGAGCCGGTCTGCCCGGGACCGGAGCCGGTCTGCCCGGCGCCGTCAAGGGACCGCGTGGCGCCGGCAAGGTCCGGCCGGAGGCGGGCAAGGCCCGGCCCGAGGCCGCGCAGGGGCACCGCTGCGGAGTCGGCTCGGTGAAGACCAGCATCGGCCACCTGGAGGGGGCCGCCGGCATCGCGGGCATGCTCAAGGTGATCCTCTCCATGCGCCACCGCAAGCTGCCCGCGACCGTCGGTTTCGAGGAACTCCACCCGCTCATCGAGCTGGACGACAGCCCGCTGTACGTCGTGGACCGCCTCACCGACTGGACCGCCGGGGCCTCGGGGCCCGCCGCCGGCCCGGCGGCACCGCTGCGCGCGGGCGTCAGCTCCTTCGGCTTCGACGGCACCAACGCCCACGTGCTGCTGGAGTCCGGCGACCCCGTCGCCGCGGCCGGCGCGGAGCACGGAGAGCAGTGGCTGCCGGTCTCCGCCAAGGACGACGACCGGCTCCGCGAGACGTGCGCCGGGCTCGCCCGCTGGGCCCGCACCCGCATCGAACGCGACGACGCCCCCGCCCTGGCCGACATCGCCCGGACCCTGCGACAGGGCCGCGTGCCGATGCGCGAGCGCGTGGTGTTCCGCGCGGGCGGCCTCGCCGAGTGGGCGGCCCAGCTGGAGCGCGTCGCCGCGGGGGAGGAGCCGCCCGCCGGCTGCCTCCGCGGCCGGGCCCGCGCGCACACTCCCGGCGGGCCCGCCGCGGACAACCCGGCCGCACGGGCTGCCCGCGCTGCGCGCAGCCCGGAGGAGGACCGCTTCGGCGAGTTCGCGGCCGCCTGGGTCCGGGACCTGTCCGTCGACTGGGCGCAGTTGCCGGAACACGGCCGCCGCGTCCACCTCCCCGGCTACGCCTTCGCACGGACCCCGCACCGGTTCGCGCCCGCCGAGACCCCGGAAGCCGGTGCCACCGCCACGCCCCCGCAGGCCGCGCCGGACGAAGGGCGCTACGCGTGGCGCGCACCGCTGGATGCCGCATGCCGGGACGGTGGAGGCAGCCGACGAGACTCGGCCGCACCCGCGGTCCCGTCCGTCATCAACGGCCGTGAAGCGCATGCCGCCCCCGCCCCCGCCCCCGCCCCGGCCACGTGGGCGTGGCTCCGGCACGACGGCGACGAAGAGGCCGAGTGGGCCGTCGTCGCGCCCGGCGCGCCGGACTCCCCGGCCCACGCCCCGCTCGCGGCGCTCCTGAAGGCCGCGCATCACGAAGCCGCGCGCGAGGAGACCGCCCCGTCGAACACCGGCAAGCTCGTGCTCCTCGGCGCCTGCGAGCAGGACGGCAGGGCGGAGGAGCCCGCCCCCGGCCGCGACGGCCGCCGGCCGCGCCGCACGACCGCCGAGCCGCCCCCGGCGACCACCGGGGAGAGCCTGCTGCGCGACGGCGGCATCTACTGGGTCACCGGTGACGCGGACGGCATCGGCCTGCTCCTGGCCGAGCGGCTGTGCGAGCGCCACCGCGCGACGGTCGTCGTCGGCGGCCGGGCGGCGCGCAGTCCGGCGGTCGACGCCCTGCAGGTCCGTCTGCCGCACGGCGAGGTGACGTACCGGCCCACCGACCTCACCGACGAGGACGCCGTACGCGCCGCGGTGTCCGACATCCGCATGCAGTACGGCCGGCTCGACGGGGTGTTCCACGCGGCGGACGTCCCCGACGACGGCCGCCTCGCCAACAGGCCGCTCGCGAGCACGGGCGCCGGCCTCTCGCCCGTGGTGGACGGTGCCGCCCGCATCGATGCCGCGACCCGCGGGCTCGGCCTGGACTTCCTCCTCCTGTTCGGCTCCGTGGCGGGCGCCGTCGGCAACGCCGCCCGGGACGACCACGCCACCGCCCGCGCCGGCGTCAACGCCTGCCTCGACGCCTTCGCCGCACGACGACGGGCCTCCGCGGCCTGACCCGCGGCGGGGCGCACCGCAGCCCCGGCCCGGAGCCGGCCGAGCCGGCCGATCCTGCCTGGAGCCGGCCGAGCCCGCCCGGAGCCGACCGGCCCCGCCCGGAATTGGCCGGAATCGCCCGGAATCGGCCGGCCCCGGCCCGGAGGCCGTCCGCCACCGGGCGGGGCCCGTGGTCAGACGATTCTGATGACCGCCGTCGGGCACCGCTCGGCGGCCTCTTCCACCGCCTCCCGCTGCTCGGCGCCGGGCGTGGCGTCGAGGAGGATCACCGTGCCGTCCTCGTCGTCCTGGTCGAAGACGCCGGGGGCGACGAGCACGCACGTGCCCGCGCCGCAGCACACGTCCTTGTCGATCTCGATCCGCATCAGGGCCGCCTCCTCACCAGCGCACCGGCAGGCCCAGGACGCCGTACGTCACCATCATCTCCCGGGTGCCGACCTCGTCCACCGGAACAGCCAGCTCCAGCCCGGGGAAGCGGCGCAGCAGCGACTCGTAGCCGATGGAGAGCTCCAGGCGGGCCAGGTGGTGGCCCATGCACTGGTGGGGGCCGCTGCCGAAGGCGAGGTGCCGGGAGGTGCCGCGGCGGATGTCGAAGACGTCAGGGTCCTCGAAGGCGGACGGGTCGCGGTTGGCGGCGGGCAGCGACACCGTGACGACCTCGCCCTTGCGGATGGACTGACCCTCGAACGCGAAGTCCTCGGCGGCCACCCGGATCGGGCCGATCTGCACCACGCTCAGGTAGCGCAGCAGCTCTTCGACGGCATCGTCCATCAACGACCAGTCGGCGCGCAGGGCCGCCAGCTGCTCGGGGTGGCGCAGGAGGGCGTAGGTGCCCAGCGCCAGCATGTTGGTGGTGGTTTCAAGGCCGGCGATGAGCAGGACGATCGTGATGCCGAGGAGCTCTTCGTCGGTCAGGTCGGTCTCGACGGTGAGCCGGCCGAGGATGTCCTGGCCCGGGTCCTTGCGCGCGGCGTCGATCAGGGCGTGCAGCATGCCGCCGAGCAGCACCATCGACTGCTGCATCTCCTCGCCGCTGCTGGAGAGACTGAAGAGGACGTCGACGTGGTGCCCGAACTGCGCGCGGTCCTCCTCCGGCAGCCCGAGCAGCTCGGAAGTGACCAGCGTGGGCAGCGGCTTGGCGAACGCCTCCACCAGGTCGACGGGCCCGCCCTTGCCTTCCATCTCATCCAGCAGACGGTCCGTCATCTCCTGGATGCGTGGCCGGAGTTCCCGCACCCGCCGGATGGTGAAGTGCTTGCTCAGCAGGCGGCGGTAGCGGGTGTGGTCGGGCGGATCCATGTTGACGAACATGCCTGCCGGCAGCGCGTCGGTGCTCAGCTCGGAGCCGGGCACCTTGACCGGAGAACGCTTCCCGGCCGGCAGCGAGCTGAAGCGGGTGTCGCCCAGCACGGCCCGCGCGCTCTGCAGCCCGGTGACCAGGCGGCCGACGTGCCCGTCGGGGTACTGCAACGGGGTCACCGGGCATTCCTCGCGCGCTTCCGCGAAAGGGGCCGGCGGGTCGAAGGGGCAGCCCGCGGGGCGCGCCGTCGGGAAGGTCCGTGCTAAGCGATTCCCGGATTCTCGCGATTGCGTCATGAACGATGAAACCTCTTCGCCGGAGGGGAAAAAGGAGAAAGGCTATACGGCCCATGACTCTCCTACAACTGCCCCTAGTGTTCTCCTTAGTGATGCGCGTCGGCCGCCGGCGGTTTGCCCGGTGGCACCGCATGCGCCGTCCCTTTGGGATTCCCCTAGACCTGATCCCATACCACGCCGGAAACGCGGCCCCAGGGCCTTAACTAGGGTCACACCGCCGTGTGCGCGGTGCCTTTTCGTTCTCTGTGTGGGTGGGTGGAGCGCAATATGGTCGAGTCCGGGCTCAACGGAACGGGGAATCGGGCCGGTTCGGCTTCGAAGGCTTCGGCGGCCTCGGCGGATACGAAGGCTCCGGCGGATGCGAAGGCTTCGGGAGACGCGAAGGCTCCGGCGGATGCGAAGGCCTCGGCGGATGCCAAGGCTTCGACGGCTCCGGCCGAGGACATAGCCGTCATCGGTCTGGCCTGCCGGCTGCCGGGTGCCGCCGATCCGGCTGCCTTCTGGCGGCTGCTCAGCGAGGGCGCGGACGCGATCACCGACGTCCCCCCGGACCGCTGGGACGGGGCCGCCGTGGCCGACGCCGACCTGACCGAGCCGGGCCGGACCGACATCCGCCGGGGCGGGTTCGTCGACCGCATCGGCCACTTCGACGCCGGGTTCTTCGGGCTCTCCCCCAAGGAGGCCGCGGCCATGGACCCGCAGCAGCGGCTCGTCCTGGAGCTGGCCTGGGAAGCGCTGGAGGACGCGCACGTGCGCGCCGGGACGCTGCGCTCCACCCGCACCGGCGTGTTCGTCGGCGCCATCTGGGACGACTACGCGACCCTGCACCACCGCTCCGGGCTCACGGCCATCTCCCCGCACACCGTCACCGGCCTGCACCGCAGCATCATCGCCAACCGGGTCTCGTACTTCCTCGGCCTCAACGGCCCCAGCCTGACCGTGGACTCCGGCCAGTCCTCCTCCCTGGTCTCCGTCCACCTCGCGTGCGAGAGCCTCCGCAAGGGCGAGTCGACGATCGCCCTCGCGGGCGGCGTGAGCCTCAACATCGTCCCCGAGAGCACCCTGGGCGCCGCCAAGTTCGGCGGCCTCTCCCCGGACGGCCGCTGCTTCACCTTCGACGCCCGCGCGAACGGCTACGTCCGCGGCGAGGGCGGCGGCATCGTCGTCCTCAAGCCGCTGGCCCGGGCGATCGAGGACGGAGACCCGGTCTACTGCGTGATCCGCGGCAGCGCGGTCAACAACGACGGCGGCGGCGACGGCCTGACCGTACCCCTGCAGTCCGGTCAGGAGCAGGTGCTCCGGCTCGCCTACGAACGGGCCGGAGTCGACCCCGCCCACGTCGGCTACGTGGAACTGCACGGCACCGGCACCAAGGTCGGCGACCCCATCGAGGCGGCCGCGCTCGGCGCGGTGCTCGGCACGGGACGCGACCCCGGCCGGCCGCTGCGGGTCGGCTCGGCCAAGACCAACGTCGGCCACCTGGAGGGCGCCGCCGGCATCACCGGCCTCCTCAAGGCCGCCCTGTCGCTCCGCCACCGCGCCCTGCCCGCCAGCCTCAACTTCGAGACCCCGAACCCGGCGATCCCGCTGACCCGGCTGAACCTCCAGGTGCAGACCGAGCACGCCGCGTGGGAGGCGCAGGACGACCGCCCGCTGCTCGCCGGCGTCAGCTCGTTCGGCATGGGCGGCACCAACTGCCACGTCGTGTTGGCGGAACACCGCGCGGGTGCGGAGGCGGGTCCCGGTACGGAATCAGGTGCGGAATCAGGTGCGGGTACGGGATCGAGCGCGGGCACGAGCACGGGACCGGCTCCGACGCTGTGGCCGCTGTCCGCCAAGACCGCCTCCGGACTGCGCGCCCAGGCCGCCGCCCTGCTCGCGCACACCGAGGCGCACCCCGGTCTCGCCCTGCCCGACGCCGGCTGGTCGCTCGCCACCGGCCGCACCGCCTTCGAGCACCGCGCCGTCGTCGTGGGCGAGGACCGCGACGACTTCCTGCGCGCCCTGCGCGAGCTGTCCACCGGCGGCATCGACGCCGCACTCACCACGGGCCGCACCGGCCCGCGCGGCCGGCTCGCCTTCCTCTTCTCGGGCCAGGGCAGCCAGCGGGCCGGCATGGGCCGCGAACTGGCCGAGACCTTCCCGGTGTTCGCCGCCGCACTGGACGAGGTGTGCGCACAGCTCGACCCCCGGCTGCCGCGGCCGCTGCGCGAGGTCATGTTCGCCCCCGAGGGATCCGAGGAGGCGGCCGAGCTCGACCGGACCCTCTACACGCAGACCTCGCTGTTCGCCGTCGAGGTCGCCCTGTTCCGGCTCCTGGAGAGCTGGGGCATCACCCCCGACGTGCTGATGGGCCACTCCATCGGCGAACTCGCCGCCGCGCACGCTGCCGGTGTCCTCTCCCTCGCCGACGCCTGCGCCCTGGTCGCCGCGCGCGGCCGCCTGATGCAGGAGCTGCCCACCGGTGGCGCCATGATCGCGGTCCAGGCCACGGAGGACGAGGTCCGCGCCCGCATCGGCGACCGCACGGACGGCACGGACCGCACCGACCGCGTGAGCATCGCCGCGCTGAACGGCCCCGACTCCGTCGTCGTCTCGGGTGACGAGGACCTCGTCACCGAGATCGCCGACGCCTTCGCGGCCCTGGGCCGCAAGACCAGCCGGCTGCGGGTCAGCCACGCCTTCCACTCCCCGCACATGGAACCCATGCTGGCGGAGCTCCGCCGCGTGGCCGAGGGCCTGACCTTCCACGCCCCGCGCATCCCGATCGTGTCCAACGTGACGGGCCGGCTGTCCGAGGAGCCCGCGGCGTACGAAGGCTGCTCGGCCGCGTACTGGGTCCGCCACGTCCGCGACGCGGTCCGCTTCGCCGACGGCGTCGCCCGCCTCGACGAGCACGGCGTCCGCACGTACCTGGAGCTCGGCCCCGGCGGCGTGCTCACCTCCATGGCCCGCGCCGGCGCCGCGGCCGGAAACGACGCCCTGTTCGTACCCGCCCTGCGCGCCCGCCGCCCCGAGGCCCGGGCCCTGCTCGCGGCGGTCGCCTCGCTGCACGTCCACGGCCTGGAGCCGGACTGGACCGCCCTGTTCGACGGACCGGGCGCACGCCGTAAGGTCGCGCTCCCCACCTACGCGTTCGAGCGTCAGCGGTACTGGCTGGACGGGGCCACCACGTCCTCGTCCCCCGTCGCCGCAACCACCACCCGGGCCCCTGCCGCCCCGCAGCCGGACGAGACCGCCGGGACCGCTGGGACTGCCGGGACCGCGAGCGCGCCTGTCGGCGCCCTGGGGCAGCGGCTCGCCGGCCTGCCCGAGGCCGAGCGCGACGAAGCCGTCCTCGACCTGGTCCGCGCGCACATCGCCGCCGTCCTGGGACACTCCGAAGCCCGCCAGGTCGAGACCGAGTGGACGTTCAAGGACCTCGGCTTCGACTCGCTCAGCTCGGTGGAGCTGCGCAACCAGCTCGGCGAGGCCACCGGCCTGCGCCTGCCCAGCGGCCTGCTGTTCGACCACCCGACCCCCGCCGCGCTCGCCCGCCACCTCGGCGCGCAGTCCCTCGGCGGGGGCGCGGCGGTCTCCGAGGCCACGGCGGCGGCCGACCCCGACGAGCCCATCGCCATCGTGGCCATGAGCTGCCGCCTCCCCGGCGGGGTGCGCTCGCCGGAGGACCTGTGGCGGCTGGTCGCCTCCGGCGGCGACGCCGTCTCCGGATTCCCGACGGACCGCGGCTGGGACGTCGAAGCCCTCTACGACCCCGAGCCCGGCACCCCCGGCAAGTCCTCGACGCGGCAGGGCGGCTTCCTCCACGAGGCGGCCGAGTTCGACGCCGGATTCTTCGGCATCAGCCCCCGCGAGGCCGCCGCCGTCGACCCGCAGCAGCGGCTGGTCCTGGAGACCGCCTGGGAGGCGTTCGAGCGCGCCGGCATCGACCCGGCCACGCTGCGCGGGAGCCGGGCGGGCGTGTTCATCGGCGCGACGGCACAGGACTACGGCCCCCGGCTGCACGAGCCCGTCGACGGCATCGAGGGCTACCTGCTGACCGGCACGACGACCAGCGTCGCATCGGGCCGCGTGGCCTACTCGTTCGGCCTCGAAGGGCCCGCGGTCACGGTCGACACGGCGTGCTCGTCGTCGCTGGTCGCCCTGCACCTGGCCATCCAGTCGCTGCGGAGCGGCGAGTGCACGATGGCCCTGGCCGGCGGCGTCACCGTGATGTCCACGCCCGGCATGTTCGTGGAGTTCAGCCGTCAGCGCGGCCTGTCGCCCGACGGCCGCTGCAAGGCGTTCGCGGCGGGCGCGGACGGTACGGGCTGGGCCGAAGGCGTCGGCATGCTGCTCGTGGAGCGGCTCAGCGACGCCGAGCGCAACGGCCACCAGGTCCTGGCGGTGGTGCGCGGCAGCGCGGTCAACCAGGACGGCGCGTCCAACGGCCTGACCGCCCCGAACGGCCCCTCGCAGCAGCGCGTGATCCGGCAGGCCCTGGCCTCCGCCGGACTCGCGCCCGCCGACGTCGACGCGGTGGAGGCGCACGGCACGGGCACCAAGCTGGGCGACCCGATCGAAGCGGAAGCCCTCATCGCCGCCTACGGCCAGGGGCGCGACGACGACCGGCCGCTGTGGCTGGGCTCGCTGAAGTCCAACATCGGCCACACGCAGGCCGCCGCGGGCGTCGCCGGTGTGATCAAGATGGTCATGGCGATGCGGCACGGTGTGCTGCCGCAGACCTTGCACGTGGACGAGCCGACGCCGCACGTGGACTGGTCGGCGAGCGGCGTACGGCTGCTGACCGAGGCGGTGGAGTGGCCCGCGGGCGACCTGCCGCGCCGCGCGGCGGTGTCCTCGTTCGGCATCAGCGGCACCAACGCGCACGTCATCGTCGAGCAGCTCCAGGGAAGCGACGAGCCCGCCCGTGAGGCGGCCGATCCTGCGGGACCGGTCCCGTGGGTGCTGTCGGCGAAGAGCGAGGCGGCGCTGCGGGACCAGGCGGGCCGGCTGCTGTCCTTCCTGGACGCGGACGGTGCCGAGGGTGCCGAGGGCGCCGCGACGGACCCGGTAGACGTGGGCTTCTCGCTGGCCACGAGCCGTGCGGTGCTGGAGCGCCGCGCGGTGGTCGTGGGTGAGGACCTTGCCGAGTTCCGGCGGGGGCTGGAGGCGATTGCTTCCGGGGCCGCCCCGGTGGGCGGTGCCATCGGGGGCAAGGTCGGGTTCTTGTTCTCGGGTCAGGGGTCGCAGCGGCTGGGGATGGGGCGTGAGCTGTATGCGGCGTACCCCGTTTTTGCTGCGGCTTATGACGAGGTGTGTGCGCTGCTGGACGCGCCGGTCGATGTCGATGCGGAATCGCTTCATCAGACGGGGTGCACGCAGCCTGCGTTGTTCGCGGTTGAGGTGGCGCTGTTCCGGTTGCTGGAGTCGTGGGGTGTGCGGCCGGATTACGTGGCGGGTCACTCCGTAGGTGAGATTGCTGCTGCTCATGTGGCGGGTGTGTTGTCGCTGGAGGATGCGGCGAAGCTGGTGTCGGCGCGTGCTGCGTTGATGCAGGCGCTGCCGACTGGTGGTGCGATGGTGGCTGTTCAGGCTACTGAGGACGAGGTGCTGCCGCACCTGACCGACGAGGTCGGTATCGCGGCGATCAACGGTCCGCAGTCCGTCGTGGTCTCCGGGGCCGAGGGTGCCGTGCTGGAGATCGCTGAGGTCTTCGCGCAGCAGGGCCGTAAGACGTCCCGTCTGAAGGTCAGTCACGCGTTCCACTCGCCGCTGATGGACCCGATGCTGGAGGAGTTCGCGCAGGTCGTCGGCGGTCTGTCCTTCAGCGAGCCGCAGGTTCCGGTGGTCTCCACCCTGACCGGTCGCCTGGCTGACCCGTACACCCCGGAGTACTGGGTCCGTCACGTCCGCGAGGCGGTCCGCTTCGCGGACGGCGTGCAGACTCTGCACGACCTGGGCGTTACGACGTTCGTGGAGATCGGCCCCGGCGGCGTCCTCAGCGCCCTCGCCCAGGGCTGCCTCGACGACGAAGCCGTCGTCACCATCCCCGCCCTCCGCGCCGACCGCCCCGAGCCCCACGCGTTCGTCACCGCCGTCGGCCGGCTCCACATCCACGGCGTTTCCCCGGACTGGCAGGCCCTCTTCCCCGGCGCCCGCCGCGTCGACCTGCCCACGTACGCCTTCCAGCGTGAGCGCTACTGGCTCGACGCGCCCCAGGCGGCGGTCGCCGGTGCCCCGGAGGCGATGGACGCCGAGTTCTGGGACTCCGTCGAGAGCGAGGACCGTGCCTCTCTCGGTGCGCTCCTGGGGCTGGCTCCCGACGAGTTGGACGTGGTCGCGCCCAGGCTCTCCGCCTGGCGCCGGCAGCGTCGCGAGCAGTCCACCGCCGATGGCTGGCGCTACCGGATCACCTGGCAGCCGCTCGGTGACATCGAGCGCGCCGTGCCGGCGGGGACCTGGCTCTACGTGGTCTCCGAGGAGACCGCGTGGACCGCGGCGATCCACGCCGGGCTCACGGAACTCGGCGTCGAAATCGTTCCGTTCGTCGTCGACGAGGACGCCGACCGCGACTCCCTGGCCCGGACCCTGGCCGACGCCGGGCACGGGCAGGCCGACGGCATCGTGTTCGCCGCGGCAGGGGCCCAAGCAGGGGCCGAAGCAGGGACCGAGGCGGGGAAGGGCGCGGGGACGGACGCCCTCCACCGGCTCGTCCTGCTCGTCCAGGCCCTCGGCGACGCCGGGATCGAGGCACCGCTGTGGTGCCTGACGACCGGCGCGGTGTCGACCGGCGCCTCCGACCCGCTCGCCGACCCCGCCGCGGCCCGGCTCTGGGGCCTCGGCCGGGTCGTCGCCCTGGAGCAGCCGCAGCGCTGGGGCGGCCTCGTCGACCTGCCCGCCGAACTCGACTCCCGCTCGCTGGAGCGGCTGGCCGGCCTGCTGACCCGGGCCGACGAGGACCAGCTCGCCGTACGCGCTGCCGGCGTGTCCGGCCGCCGTCTCGTCCGCGCGCCGCAGAGCGCGGCCCCGGTGGACGCGCCCTGGTCCCCGCGCGGCACGGTGCTCGTGACCGGTGGTACGGGTGCGCTCGGCGGGCACGTGGCCCGCTGGCTCGCCACCGCCGGAGCCGGACACCTCCTGCTCACCAGCCGCCGTGGGCCCGACGCCCCCGGCGCCGCCGGACTCAAGGCGGAGCTGGAGGAACTGGGCGCCCAGGTCACCATCGCCGCGTGTGATGCGGCCGACCGCGACGCGCTCGCCACGCTGTTCGAGCAGCACACCGTGAACGCCGTGGTGCACACCGCCGGCGTGCTCGACGACGGCCTGGTCGAATCGCTCACGCCCGAGCGCCTGGACCACGTGCTGCGTCCCAAGGCGGACGCCGCACTCCACCTGCACGAGCTCACCCGGGACCGCCGGGACCTCGACGCCTTCGTCCTCTTCTCGTCGATGACCGGCGTCTGGGGCAACGGCGGCCAGGGCGCCTACGGTGCCGCGAACGCCTTCCTCGACGCCCTCGCCGAGCAGCGCCGCGCGCAGGGCCTGCCCGCACTGGCCGTCGCGTGGGGATCCTGGGCGGACGGCGGCATGGCCGACGGCGCCGCCGGCGACCACCTGCGGCGGCGCGGCGTCCGGGCGATCGCGGCCCGGCCCGCGATCTCCGTGCTGCACGGCGCGCTGACCCACGGCGAGACCTCCGTGACCGTCGCGGACGTGGACTGGGACCGCTTCGTCCCGGCCTTCGCCGGCACGCGCCCCTGCCCGCTGCTGCTGGGCGTGCCCGAGGCCCGTGAGGCCCTCGAAGCGCGCGCCCGGGCCGCGCAGAGCGCCGAAGTGCCCGCGTCCGCCCTGGTCCAGCGCCTCCTGGGCGCCGCGCCGGGGGAGCAGGACCGTGCTCTGCTGGACCTGGTCCGCGAGCAGGCCGCCACGGTGCTCGGCCACGCGGGCAAGGGTGCTTTCGAGGCCGACCGGACGTTCCGCGAGACCGGCTTCGACTCGCTCACCGCCGTCGAACTGCGCCACAGGCTCAACACGGCCACCGGCCTCAAGCTGCCCACCACCCTCGTCTTCGACCACCCGACCCCCACCGCCCTCGCCCGTCACCTGCGCGAGGAACTCCTCGGCGGGCACGGGCCGGGGGCGGAAGGCGCACAGGCGACGGTCGCCGTCGCGACGGACGAGCCCCTCGCGATCGTCAGCATGAGCTGCCGCTTCCCGGGCGGCGTCCAGTCGCCGGAGGACCTGTGGGAGCTGCTGCGCTCCGGCCGCGACGCGGTCACCGGCTTCCCCACCGACCGCGGCTGGGACATCGACTCGCTCTACGACCCCGACCCCGACCGGTCCGGCCGGACGTACGCGCGTGACGGCGCCTTCATCGACGGCGCCGACCGCTTCGACGCCGGCCTCTTCGGGATCTCGCCGCGCGAGGCCCTCGCCATGGACCCGCAGCAGCGCCTCCTGCTGGAAACCGCGTGGGAGGCCTTCGAGCGCGCCGGCATCGCCCCCGCGTCCGTCCGCGCCAGCCGGACCGGTGTCTTCATCGGCACCAACGGCCAGGACTACGCCAACGGGCTGCGCAACGCCCCCGAGGAGATCGAGGGTTACGCGCTCACCGGCAAGGCGGCCTCGGTCGTCTCCGGCCGCATCTCGTACGCCTTCGGCCTCGAAGGCCCGGCGGTCACGGTCGACACGGCCTGCTCGTCGTCGCTCGTGGCCCTCCACCTCGCCGCGCAGGCGCTGCGCAGCGGCGAGTGCTCCATGGCCCTGGTCGGCGGCGTCACCGTCATGACCACGCCGGACCTGTTCGTGGAGTTCAGCCGCCAGCGCGGCCTGTCGCCCGACGGCCGCTGCAAGGCGTTCGCGGCGGGCGCGGACGGCACCGGCTGGGGCGAAGGCGTCGGCCTGCTGCTGGTCGAGCGGCTGTCCGACGCCCGGCGCCACGGTCATCAGGTGCTGGCGGTCGTGCGCGGCAGCGCGGTCAACCAGGACGGCGCGTCCAACGGCCTGACGGCGCCGAACGGTCCTTCGCAGCAACGCGTGATCCGCCAGGCCCTGGCCTCGGCCGGGCTCACGCCGGCTGACGTGGACGCGGTGGAGGCGCACGGCACGGGCACCAAGCTGGGCGACCCGATCGAGGCGCAGGCGCTGCTCGCCACGTACGGGCAGGAGCACTCCGACGACCGCCCGGTGTGGCTGGGCTCGATCAAGTCCAACATCGGTCACACGCAGGCCGCCGCGGGCGTGGCCGGTGTGATCAAGATGGTGCTGGCGATGCAGCACGGAATGCTGCCGCAGACCCTGCACGTGGACGAGCCGACCGCGCACGTCGACTGGTCGGCGGGCGCCGTGCGCCTGCTGACCGAGCCGGTGGACTGGCCCGCCACGGAGGGAACCCGCCGGGCGGCGGTGTCCTCCTTCGGAATCGGCGGCACCAACGCGCACACGATCATCGAGGAGGCGCCCGCCACGGCCGAGGCCGAGCCGGCAGGGGAGCACCGCCCGGTGCCCGTGCCGTGGGTGCTGTCAGCAAAGAGCGAGGCGGCGCTCCGGGCGCAGGCGGAGCGCCTGCTGGCCTTCGCGGGCGACGACGTGTCGCCCGTCGACGCCGGCTTCTCGTCGGCCACGACGCGCTCGGCACTGGAACACCGGGCCGCGGTGATCGGCACCGACGCGGCCGAGCTGCGGGCGGGGCTGAAGGCCCTCGCCGCGGGCGAAACGACGGCGAACGCCGTCACCGGACGCGCACACTCGGCGGACAAGGTCGGGTTCCTGTTCTCGGGACAGGGCTCGCAGCGCATCGGCATGGGGCGTGAGCTGTACGAGACCTACCCCGTCTTTGCCGCGGCCTATGACGAGGTGTGCGGCCTCCTGGATGCGCCGGTTGATGTCGATGCGGAATCGCTTCATCAGACGGGGTGCACGCAGCCTGCGTTGTTCGCGGTTGAGGTGGCGCTGTTCCGGTTGCTGGAGTCGTGGGGTGTGCGGCCGGATTACGTGGCGGGCCACTCGGTGGGTGAGATCGCGGCTGCTCATGTGGCCGGGGTGCTCTCTTTGGAGGATGCGGCGAAGTTGGTGTCGGCGCGTGCTGCGTTGATGCAGGCGCTGCCGACCGGTGGTGCGATGGTGGCGGTTCAGGCCACTGAGGACGAGGTGCTGCCGCATCTGACCGAGCACGTAGGCATTGCGGCGATCAACGGTCCGCAGTCCGTGGTGATTTCCGGGGCTGAGGACGCCGTCACCGCGATCGCCGAGGTCTTCAAGCAGCAGGGTCGTAAGACCTCCCGCCTGAAGGTCAGTCACGCCTTCCACTCGCCTCTCATGGACCCCATGCTGGAGGAGTTCGGCGGGGTCGTCCGCGGCCTGACCTTCCGCGAGCCGCAGATTCCGGTGGTCTCCACCCTGACCGGCCGCCTGGCTGACCCGTACACCCCGGAGTACTGGGTCCGTCACGTCCGCGAGGCGGTCCGCTTCGCCGACGGCGTGCAGACCCTGCACGACCTGGGCGTCACGACGTTCGTGGAGATCGGCCCGGGCGGTGTGCTGAGCGCCCTCGCCCAGGGCTGCCTCGACGACGAAGCCGTCGTCACCATCCCCGCACTCCGCGCCGACCGCCCCGAGCCGCAGGCGATCACCACTGCGTACGCCCAGCTGCACATCACCGGCGTCGAAGTGGACTGGCACGCCTTCTTCCCCGGCGCCCGCCGCATCGGTCTGCCCACGTACGCCTTCCAGCGCGAGCGCTACTGGCTCGACGCCCCCGCCTCCGCCGGTGACATGCGCGCCGTGGGCCAGGGCGAGGCCGGTCACCCGCTGCTCGGCGCCGCCGTGCCGCTGGCCGACGGCGACGGGCACCTGCTCACCGGGCGGCTGTCGGCGCACACGCACCCGTGGCTGGTGGACCACGCCGTCAGCGGGGTCGCCCTGCTGCCGGGCACCGCGTTCGTCGAGCTGGCGATCACCGCTGCCGACGCCGTGGGCTGCGACCTGCTGGAAGAACTGACGCTGGAGACACCGCTGCTCGTGCCCGGGCGCGGCGGCGTCGCCCTGCAGGTGCGCGTCGGCGCCGACGACGGATCGGGCCGCAGGCCGCTGACCGTGCACTCGCGGATCGACGACGGGGACGCGTACGCGCACGAGGACGAGTCCGGGCGGCCGTGGATCCGTCACGCCTCCGGCTCCCTGGCCGTCGCCACGGCCCCGGTGGACGGCTCGCTCGCCGCGTGGCCGCCCGTGGGCGCGGAACCGGTCGACGTCGACGGGTTCTACGACCGCCTCGCGGGCATGGCGCTCGACTACGGCCCCGTCTTCCGGGGGCTGCGCGCCGCGTGGCGGAGCGGCGACGACTTCTTCGCCGAGGTGGAACTGCCCGGCACGGAACGGACGGCCGCGAGCGCGTACGGTCTGCACCCGGCGCTGTTCGACGCCGCCCTGCACACCGTCTGGCTGGGTGCGGTCGAGCCCGAGGCCGGGACGGGCAACGGGCTGCTGCCGTTCGCCTGGAGCGGTGTGCGCCTGGCGGCCGCCGGGGCCTCCGTGCTGCGAGTGAAGGTCTCGCGCGCCGGCACCGGCACCTCCACGGTGTCGCTGGTGCTGGCCGACGGCACCGGCGAGCCGGTCGCACAGATCGACTCCCTGACGCTGCGCCCGGTCCCCGCCGACCAACTGCGCGCCGGTTCCGGAGGCGACGACGCGGTCTTCGCCCTGGAGTGGACGCCGCTCAGCCTGCCGGCCGCGCCGGACGGCATGAGGGTCGAGACGTACGAAGACCTCGCCGCTCTGCAGGCTGCCGCTGATCTGCCGGCCGATGCCGATGCCGATGCCGGCGCCCGCGCCGGCGCCGATGCCGTGGTCGTGCCGTGCCCGACGGGGACCGGTGAGGACCTCGCCGCCCGGGTCCGCGAGGTCACCAACGCCGTGCTGGAGCTGGTGCAGTGGTGGCTGGCCGAGGAGCGGCCGTCGCGTCTGGTGCTGGTGACGCGTACGGGAGACCTGGCCCAGTCGGCGGTCCGCGGACTGGTGCGCTCGGCACAGACCGAGAACCCCGACCGCATCGTCCTGGTGGAAACCGACACCGACACCGGCAGCGGTGACGACGCCGCCGGCGCCGCCCGCCTTGCCCGGCTGGTGCCCGGCCTGATCGCCTCCGGCGAGACGCAGGCCGAGGTGCGCGCGGGCGAGGTCCGGGTGCCGAGGCTGGTCCGCATCGCCGCGCCGGACGCGGCGGCGGAGCTGCCCGGCCTCGGCTCCGGCACCGTCCTGCTGACCGGCGCGTCGGGCGGGCTGGGCGGGCTGTTCGCCCGGCACCTGGTCGCCGAGCACGGTGTCCGCAGCCTGCTGCTCGTCAGCCGCCGCGGCGGGGACGCACCCGGTGCGGCCGAGCTCGCCGCCGAGCTGACCGAGCAGGGCGCCGACGTCACGTGGGCCGCGTGCGACGTGGCCGACCGCGATGCCGTCCGCGAACTCCTGACCGGGCGGAGCCTGTCCGCGATCATTCACACCGCCGGCGTCCTGGACGACGGAATCATCGGTTCGCTGACTCCCGAGCGGTTGGACGGCGTGTTCCGCCCCAAGGTGGACGCGGCCCTGAACCTGCACGAACTGGCCGGCGAGCTGTCCGGCGACCTGGCCGCGTTCGTGCTCTTCTCCTCCGTGGCCGGGACCCTCGGCACGCCGGGTCAGGGCAACTACGCCGCCGCCAACACCTTCCTCGACGCCCTCGCCGAGCACCGCCGTGGCCAGGGCCTGCCCGCCACCTCGCTGGCCTGGGGCCTGTGGGCGCAGGACAGCGACAGCGCGATGACCGGCGGCCTCGACCACACCGATCTCACGCGCATCAAGCGGATGGGCCTCGCCGCGATCCCGCCGGCGGAGGGCCTGCGCATGTTCGACGCGGCACTCGCCACCGGGCGGGCGGCGGCCGTCCCGATCCGGCTCGACACCTCCGCCTTCCGCGACGGGCAGGGGCAGCAGCCCGTTCCACCGGTCCTGCGCGGACTGGTCCGGCTCGCGCCGGTGCGGCGCGCGGCAGCGGCGGCGAAGGCGGCCTCGTCCTCCCTGGGGCAGCGGCTGGCCGGGCTGCCGGAGGCCGAGCGCGAGCAGGTGGTGCTGGACCTGGTCCGTACCGAGGTCGCCGCCGTGCTCGGGCACGCCGGCGCCCAGTCGGTCGGCGCGGACGATTCCTTCAAGGACATCGGGTTCGACTCGCTGACCGCCGTCGAACTCCGCAACCGGCTCAACGCGGCCGTCGGCATGCGCCTGCCCGCCACGCTGATCTTCGACTACCCGAACCCGCTCACCCTCGCCCGTTTCCTCACCGCCGAAGCCGCCGGCTCCGGCGAGGCGGCGGCCGTGCCGGCGACCGTCTCCACGGCCACCGGCGCGGCGGACGAGCCGATCGCGATCGTGGGCATGGCCTGCCGGTACCCCGGCGGCGTGCAGTCGCCCGAAGACCTGTGGCAGCTGGTGTTCTCCGGCCGCGACGCGGTGTCGGGCTTCCCCGAGGACCGCGGCTGGGACGTCGAGAACCTCTACGACCCGGACCCCGACCAGTGGGGCACCAGCTACACCCGGGAAGGCGGCTTCCTGCACGACGCGGCCGACTTCGACGCCGAGTTCTTCGGGATCTCGCCGCGCGAGGCGCTGGCGATGGATCCGCAGCAGCGCCTGCTGCTGGAGACGTCGTGGGAGGCGTTCGAGCGGGCCGGCATCGACCCGGCCTCGGTGCGGGGCAGCAGGACCGGCGTGTTCGCCGGCGTGATGTACCACGACTACGGCGGGCGCGTGCACACCTCGCCCGCAGGCCTTGAGGGCTACCTCGTGAACGGCAGCGCGGGCAGCGTCGCTTCCGGCCGCGTCTCGTACACGTTCGGCCTCGAAGGCCCGGCGGTCACGGTCGACACGGCGTGCTCGTCCTCGCTCGTGGCCCTGCACCTGGCGACCCAGGCGCTGCGGAGCGGCGAGTGCTCGATGGCGCTCGTCGGCGGTGTCACGGTGATGGCCGGACCGTCCGTGTTCGTGGAGTTCAGCCGTCAGCGTGGTCTGTCGGCGGACGGCCGGTGCAAGGCGTTCGCGGCCGGTGCGGACGGTACGGGCTGGGCCGAGGGCGCGGGCATGCTGCTCGTCGAGCGGCTGTCCGACGCCCGCCGGAACGGGCACAGGGTGCTGGCCGTCGTACGTGGCACGGCAGTGAACCAGGACGGTGCGTCCAACGGTCTGACGGCCCCGAACGGCCCGGCGCAGCAGCGCGTGATCCGTCAGGCGCTGGCGAACGCCGGTGTGTCCTCGGACCAGATCGACGCGGTGGAGGCGCACGGCACGGGCACGCGGCTCGGCGACCCGATCGAGGCGCAGGCGCTGCTCGCCACGTACGGCCAGGAGCGGGCCGAGGACCGGCCGTTGTGGCTGGGTTCGCTGAAGTCCAACATCGGCCACTCGCAGGCCGCTGCGGGCGTCGGCGGCATCATCAAGATGGTCATGGCGATGCAGCACGGTGTGCTGC
This sequence comes from Streptosporangium nondiastaticum, assembly GCF_003011965.1. GTDB lineage: Bacteria > Actinomycetota > Actinomycetes > Streptomycetales > Streptomycetaceae > Streptomyces > Streptomyces nondiastaticus. Next base: position 34,095 of record NZ_PXWG01000026.1, on the reverse strand, counting down.
CGCAGACCCTGCACATCGACGAGCCGACGCCGCACGTGGACTGGTCGGCCGGTGAGGTGCGGCTGCTGACCGAGGCGGTGGAGTGGCCTGCGGGCGACGCCCCGCGCCGGGCGGCGGTCTCCTCCTTCGGCGTGAGCGGCACGAACGCGCACGTGATCGTCGAGCAGGCACCGCTCGCCGGCGCCGAAAAGGCCCCGGTTCCGGCTCCGGCTCCGGTGTCCGATGCGGTGGTGCCGTGGGTGCTGTCAGCAAAGAACGAGGCGGCGCTGCGGGACCAGGCGGGCCGGCTGCTGTCCTTCCTGGACGCGGACGGTGCAGAGGGCGCCCAGGGCGCCGAGGTGGACCTGGCTGACGTGGGCTTCTCGCTGGCCACGTCGCGCGCGGTGCTGGAGCACCGCGCGGCCGTCGTGGGCGGGGATCTCGCCGAGATCCGGCAGGGCCTGGAGGCGCTGGCCTCGGGCGCTGCGCCGGTGGGCGGTGCCGCCGGGGGCAAGGTCGGGTTCTTGTTCTCGGGCCAGGGTTCGCAGCGGATCGGCATGGGAGGTGAGCTGCATGCCACGTACCCCGTCTTTGCTGCGGCTTATGACGAGGTGTGTGCGCTGCTGGACGCGCCGGTGGATGTCGGCTCTGAGGAGCTGAACCAGACGGGTTCGACGCAGCCCGCGCTGTTCGCCATCGAGGTGGCGCTGTTCTGTCTCCTCGAATCGTGGGGGATCCGGCCGGATTATGTGGCGGGTCACTCGGTGGGCGAGATCGCGGCTGCTCATGTGGCCGGGGTCCTCTCTCTGGAGGATGCGGCGAAGCTGGTGTCGGCGCGTGCTGCGTTGATGCAGGCGCTGCCGACCGGTGGCGCGATGGTGGCTGTTCAGGCGACCGAGGACGAGGTGCTGCCGCATCTGACCGAGCACGTAGGCATTGCGGCGATCAACGGGCCGCAGTCCGTGGTGATCTCTGGGGCCGAGGGTGCCGTGCTGGAGATCGCCGAAGCTTTCAAGCAGCAGGGCCGTAAGACGTCTCGCCTGAAGGTCAGTCACGCGTTCCACTCGCCGCTGATGGACCCGATGCTGGAGGAGTTCGGCGGGGTCGTCCGCGGCCTGACCTTCCGCGAGCCGCAGATTCCGGTGGTCTCCACCCTGACCGGCCGTCTGGCCGACCCGTACACCCCGGAGTACTGGGTTCAGCACGTCCGCGAGGCGGTCCGCTTCGCCGACGGCGTGCAGACCCTGCACGAGTTGGGCGTCACGACGTTCGTGGAGATCGGCCCGGGCGGTGTGCTGAGCGCCCTCGCCCAGGGCTGCCTCGACGACGAGTCCGTCGTCACCATCCCCGCACTCCGCGCCGACCGCCCCGAGCCGTACGCCATCGCCACCGCCCTCGGCCGGCTCCACACCCACGGCGTCTCGCCGGACTGGCAGGCGCTGTTCCCCGGCGCCCGCCGCGTCGACCTGCCCACGTACGCCTTCCAGCGCGAGCGCTACTGGCTTGATGTGCCCCGGGCATCCGGTGACGTCCGGGCCGCGGGTCTGGGGGCGGCTGACCACCCGCTGCTCGGTGCCGCGATCGCGACTGCCGACAGCGACGGGGTCCTGCTCACCGGGCTGCTCTCCCTCGACTCCCACCCGTGGCTCGCCGACCACGCCGTGAACGGGACCGTGCTCCTGCCCGGTACTGCGTTCGTCGAGCTGGCGGTCCGGGCGGGCGACGAGGCCGGCTGCGGATGGATCGAAGACCTCACCCTGGAACTCCCCCTGGTCGTGCCCGAGCGCGGCGGCGTCACCCTTCAGGTGGCGGTCGGCCCCGAGGACGAGTCGGGCCGGCGGCAGCTGAGCGTGCACTCGCGCGTCGAAGAGGGGTCCTGGGTGCGGCACGCGACGGGTGTGCTGTCCTCGGCAGCAGCTCCGGCCGCTGCGGAGATCGGTACGTGGCCGCCCGCGGGCGCTGAGGCCGTCGACCTGACGGCCTTCTACGACGGCATGGCTGCCTCCGGCCTGGATTACGGTCCGGTCTTCCAGGGCCTGCGGTCGGTGTGGCGCGGCGGGGACGACGTCTTCGCAGAGGTGGCACTGCCCGAGGGCACGGAGGCGGGCGCGTTCGCCCTCCACCCGGCGCTGCTGGATGCCGCGCTGCACGCCCTGGCCGCCGGTGGGCTGGTCTCGCTGGACGATGGTCCGGCCCTCCCGTTCGCATGGTCCGGTGTCGCCGTTCACGCCACCGGCGCGGCCATGGTGCGGGTGAAGCTGTCGCGGACGGCCAATGGTTCGATGACCCTGGCCGTGGCCGATGGCGCCGGCGAACCGGTGGCCTCGGTCGAGTCTCTGTCGCTGCGGGCCGTGTCGGCGGAGCAACTGCGGGGCGCCGGTGACGGCAGCCCGCTGTACGGGCTGGAGTGGACGCCGTTCTCGCTGCCCTCCGCACCCTCCGGCTCCGAAGCGCTGGTGATCGAGTCCGTCGCGGACTTCGACGCGCTGCGGGAGTCGGAAGGGACCTCAAACGTCGTTGTCGTGCCGTGCCCGGCAGGCACCGGCGAGGACGTCGCCGCCCGGGTCCGCGAGGTTACCCATGCCGTGCTGGAGCTGGTGCAGTGGTGGCTGGCGGAGGAGCGCCCGGCGCGGCTGGTGCTGGTGACGCGCCCCGGTGACCTGGCTCATGCTGCGGTGTGGGGTCTCGTGCGGTCCGCGCAGTCGGAGCATCCGGACCGGTTCGTGCTGGTGGAGGCCGAGGACATCGACGAGGTGGTTCGCGTGCTGCCTGCCGCGGTCGCGTCCGGTGAGCCGCAGTTCGCGGTGCGCGGCGAGGACGTTCTCGTCCCGCGCCTGACGAAGGCCACCGGAGCTGCCTTTGGCACGCCCGGCTCCGGCACGCCCGGCTTCGGCACCGGCCCCGTCCTGCTGACCGGTGCGTCCGGTGCGCTCGGCGGCATCGTCGCCCGGCACCTGGTCGCCGCCCACGGCGTCCGCAGCCTGCTGCTGCTCAGCCGGCGCGGCGCGGACGCCCCCGGCGCGGCCGAGCTGGAGTCCGAGCTGGCCGCGCGGGGCGCCGAGGTGCGCTGGGCGGCCTGCGACGCGGCCGACCGGAACGCCCTCGCCGCCGTGCTCGCCGAGACCCCGGTGACGGCCGTCGTGCACACCGCCGGCGTCCTCGACGACGGCGTGATCGCCGCGCTCACCCCGGAGCGCATGGACGCGGTGCTGCGCCCGAAGGCCGACGCCGTGCTGAACCTCCACGAGCTGACGAGCGACCTTTCGGCGTTCGTGGTCTTCTCCTCCGTGTCCGGGATCCTGGGCAGCGCAGGTCAGGGCAACTACGCGGCGGCGAACACGTTCCTCGACGCCTTCGCCGAAGCACGGCGCGCCCAGGGCCTCCCCGCGACCTCCCTCGCGTGGGGCCTGTGGGAGCAGGGCAGCGGCATGGCCGACCGGCTCGACCAGGCCGACCTCACCCGGCTCAAGCGGGTGGGCCTGGCCCCGATCGCCGTCGACGAGGGACTTCGCCTGTTCGACGCGGCGCTGACCCTGGACCGGGCGACCGTCGCCCCGCTGCGGCTGGACCTGAGCGGGCTGCAGGGCACGGTGCCCCCGGTCCTGCGAGGGCTGCGACCCGTACGGGGCACCGCGCGGCGCGCGGCGCAGACCGCGCCGAAGGGCACGCTGGGGCAGCGGCTGGCCGGGCTGCCGGAGGCCGAGCGCGAGCAGGTGGTGCTGGACCTGGTCCGTACCGAGGTCGCCGCCGTGCTCGGGCACGCCTCCGTGCAGGCCGTACAGCCGGAACACGCCTTCCAGGACGCCGGATTCGACTCGCTCACCTCGGTGGAACTGCGCAACCGCCTGAACACGGCGACCGGGCTGCGGCTCCCCGCGACCATGGTCTTCGACCACCCGACGCCCGCCGCGCTCTCGCGCTTCGTGCTCGCCGAGACGCTCGGCGTCCAGGAGAGTTCCGAGGCCGCGGTCGCCGCGGTCGCCGGGACGGACGAGCCCATCGCGATCGTGGGCATGGCCTGCCGGTTCCCCGGCGACGTGCGGTCGCCCGAGGACCTGTGGCGCCTCGTCGCGTCCGGCGGCGACGCGATCTCCGGCTTCCCCGAGGACCGCGGCTGGGACGTCGAGAACCTCTACGACCCCGACCCCGACCGCTCCGGCAAGTCCTACGTGCGCCACGGCGGCTTCCTCCACGAGGCGGCCGAGTTCGACCCGGCCTTCTTCGGGATCTCGCCGCGCGAGGCGCTGGCGATGGACCCGCAGCAGCGCCTGCTCCTGGAGACGTCGTGGGAGGCGTTCGAGCGGGCCGGCATCGACCCGGCCTCGGTGCGGGGCAGCAAGACGGGCGTGTTCGCCGGCGTGATGTACCACGACTACGGCGGGCGCGTGAAGACGGCCCCGGAGGGCATGGACGCCTACCTGGGCAGCGGAAGCGCGGGCAGCATCGCCTCGGGCCGCGTCTCGTACACCTTCGGCCTGGAGGGCCCGGCGGTCACGGTCGACACGGCGTGCTCGTCCTCGCTCGTGGCGCTGCACCTGGCGACCCAGGCGCTGCGCACCGGCGAGTGCTCGATGGCCCTGGTCGGCGGTGTCACCGTCATGGCGACCCCCTCCACGTTCGTGGAGTTCAGCCGTCAGCGTGGTCTGTCGGCGGACGGCCGGTGCAAGGCGTTCGCGGCCGGTGCGGACGGTACGGGCTGGGCCGAAGGCGCGGGCATGCTGCTCGTCGAGCGGCTGTCCGACGCCCGCCGGAACGGGCACAAGGTGCTGGCCGTCGTCCGCGGCACCGCGGTGAACCAGGACGGTGCCTCGAACGGCCTGACCGCGCCCAACGGTCCCTCGCAGCAGCGGGTGATCCGTCAGGCGCTGGCGAACGCGGGCCTGTCCCCGGACCAGGTCGACGCCGTCGAGGCGCACGGCACGGGCACGAAGCTGGGTGACCCGATCGAGGCGCAGGCGCTGCTCGCCACGTACGGGCAGGAGCGGGCCGGCGACCGGCCGCTGTGGCTGGGTTCGCTGAAGTCCAACATCGGTCACTCGCAGGCGGCTGCCGGTGTCGGCGGCGTGATCAAGATGGTGATGGCGATGCGGCACGGTGTGCTGCCGCAGACCCTGCACGTGGACGAGCCGACGCCGCACGTGGACTGGACGGCGGGCGCGGTGCGGCTGCTGACCGAGGCGGTGGAGTGGCCTGCGAGCGACCTGCCGCGCCGCGCGGCGGTGTCGTCCTTCGGCATCAGCGGCACCAACGCCCACGTGATCGTCGAGCAGGCACCGCCCGCCACCGCCGAAAAGGCCCCGACTCCGGCTGCGGCTCCGGTGTCCGATGCGGTGGTGCCGTGGGTGCTGTCGGGCAGGACGGAAGCGGCGCTGCGGGCACAGGCGGAGCGCCTGCTGTCCCTCTCGGATGCCGCTGCGGACCTGCGGCCGGCCGACATCGGCTTCTCGCTCGCCACTACGCGCTCGGCGATGGAGCACCGAGCGGCAGTCGTGGGGGAGAGCCGGGACGAACTCCTGGCAGAGCTCCGTGCGGTGGCCGCAGGCTCCCCGTCCACCCGCGTCGCCGTGGGCGAGCCGGGCGCCGGGGGCAAGGTCGGATTCTTGTTCTCGGGCCAGGGGTCGCAGCGGATCGGCATGGGGCGTGAGCTGTACGAGGCCTACCCCGTTTTTGCTGCGGCTTATGACGAGGTGTGTGCACTGCTGGACGCGCCGGTGGATGTCGGCTCTGAGGAGCTGAACCAGACCGGGGCGACGCAGCCCGCGCTCTTCGCGATCGAGGTGGCGCTGTTCCGGCTCCTCGATTCCTGGGGGATCCGGCCGGACTACGTAGCCGGTCACTCCGTAGGGGAGATTGCGGCTGCTCATGTGGCGGGTGTGTTGTCACTGCAGGACGCGGCGAAGCTGGTGTCGGCGCGTGCTGCGCTGATGCAGGCGCTGCCGGATGGTGGCGCGATGGTCGCGGTCCAGGCGACCGAGGACGAAGTACTGCCGCACCTCACCGAGCAGGTCGGTATTGCGGCGATCAACGGTCCGCAGTCCGTCGTGGTCTCCGGCGCCGAGGACGCCGTCATCGCGATCGCCGAGGTCTTCACGCAGCAGGGTCGTAAGACCTCCCGTCTGAAGGTCAGTCACGCGTTCCACTCGCCGTTGATGGACCCGATGCTGGAGGAGTTCGCGCAGGTCGTCGGCGGTCTGTCCTTCAGCGAGCCGCGGATCCCGGTGGTCTCCACCCTGACCGGCCGCCTGGCCGAGCCCTACACCCCCGACTACTGGGTCCAGCACGTCCGCGAGGCCGTCCGCTTCGCCGACGGCATTCAGACCCTGCACGACATGGGCGTCACCACCTTCGTCGAGATCGGCCCGGGTGGCGTGCTGAGCGCCCTCACCCAGGGTTGCCTCGACGGCGACATCGCCACCATCCCCGTCCTCCGCGCCGACCGTCCCGAGCCGCAGGCCGTCGTCACCGCGCTCGGTGAGCTGCACGTGCACGGCGTCTCCCCGGACTGGCAGGCGCTCTTCCCGGGCGCCCAACGCGTCGATCTGCCCACGTACGCCTTCCAGTACGAGCGCTTCTGGCTCGAAGCACCCGAAGAGTTCACCGGTAGCGCTGCTGCCACCGGACTCGGCCTGGGTGCGGCCGAACACCCACTGGCGGGTGCGGCCGTCGCGCTGCCGGGCGCCGGGGGATACCTGGTCACCGGGCGGCTCTCGCTCAAGACCCACCCCTGGCTCGCCGACCACACGGTCATGGGCAGCGTGCTGCTGCCGGGCACAGCGCTCGTGGAGCTGGCGGTCCGTGCGGGCGACGAAGCCGGCTGTGCGCAGATCGAGGACCTGACGCTGGAAGCGCCGCTGATCGTCCCGGAGCGCAGCGGTGTGGCCGTGCAGGTGTGGGTCGGCGCCGAGGAAGAGGAGCCGGGCAAGCGCGCGCTGAGCGTGCACTCGCGGCTGGAGGACGCGCCGGACGACGCGCCGTGGGTGCGGCACGCGACGGGTGTGCTGTCGTCGACGGAGGCGCCGGCCGCTGCGGAGATCGGTACGTGGCCGCCCGCGGGCGCTGAGGCCGTCGACCTGACGGCCTTCTACGAGGGCCTGGCCGGGCTCGGCCTGGGCTACGGTCCGGTCTTCCAGGGCCTGCGGTCGGTGTGGCGCGGCGGGGACGACGTCTTCGCCGAGGTGGCACTGCCCGAGGGCACGGAGGCGGGCGCGTTCGCCCTCCATCCCGCGCTGCTGGACTCGGCGCTCCACGCGATCGGCGCGGGCGGGCTCGTCCCCGTCGGCGACGGGCCGCTGCTGCCCTTCGCCTGGTCCGGGGTGAGTGTCCGGGCCGCAGGGGCGACGGCGCTGCGGGTCAAGGTCTCGCGGACGGGCAGCGACGCGGTGTCGCTGACCGTGGCCGACGCCGCGGGCGGCCTGGTGGCCACGGTCGGCTCGCTGTCGCTGCGACCGGTGTCGCGCGAGCAGCTGCTCAGGGCCGGCGGCTCCGGCAGGGGCGCCGACGACTCGCTGTTCGGCCTCGCGTGGCAGCCGGTGGCCCTCACCGAGGCTGCCGCCGGGCTCGACGTACGGAGTGACGTACGGAGCTACGCGGACCTGGCCGCTCTGTCCGCCGAAACGGTCCTTCCCGACATCGCCGTCGTGCCGTGCCCGGTGGTCGCCGACGCATCCGGTGCATCCGGTACCTACGGTGCCGAGCAGGTCCACGGCATCGCGAGCGAGGTCCTGGAGCTGGTGCAGTGGTGGCTGGCGGAGGAGCGCCCGGCGCGGCTGGTGCTGGTGACGCGCCCCGGCGATCTGGCTCATGCTGCGGTCTGGGGTCTCGTGCGGTCCGCGCAGTCGGAGCATCCGGACCGGATCGTGCTGGTGGAGGCCGAGGACATCGACGAGGCGGTTCGCGTGCTGCCTGCCGCGGTCGCGTCCGGTGAGCCGCAGTTCGCGGTGCGCGGCGAGGACGTCCTCGTCCCGCGCCTGACGAAGGCCACCGGAACTGCCTTTGGCACGCCCGACTCCGGCACGCCCGACTCCGCTGCCGGCATACCCGGCCTCGCCGACGGCACCGTCCTCGTGACCGGCGCCTCCGGCTCGCTGGGCGCGCTCGTCGCCCGGCACCTGGTGTCCGAGCACAAGGTGCGCCGGCTCCTGCTGGCGAGCCGCCGTGGCGCTGAGGCCCCCGGCGCGGCCGAGCTGGAGTCCGAGCTGGCGGCGTGGGGCGCGGAGGTCACCTGGGCGGCCTGTGACGTGGCGGACCGGGGTGCTGTCTCCGGAATGCTGGACGGGCTCGGCGGTCATCCGCTGTCGGCCGTCGTGCACACCGCGGGCGTTCTCGACGACGGGGTCCTCAGCTCGGTCACGCCGGAAAGGATGAGGGAGGTCTTCCGGCCCAAGGTGGACGCCGTGCTGAATCTGCACGACTGCACCCGCGAAATGGGCCCGGCCGCCTTCATGGTGTTCTCGTCCGTGGCCGGACTGGTCGGCAGCGCCGGCCAGGCGAGCTACGCGGCGGCGAATTCCTTCCTCGACGCGTTCGCTTCGTACCGCCGCCGTGAGGGCCTGCCCGCCGTTTCGCTGGCGTGGGGCGTGTGGGAGCAGTCCGGCGCGATGACGGACGGCCTCGCCGAGGCCGACCGGGCGCGGATGGCGCGCAGCGGCGTGCTGCCGCTGCCGCCGGAGGAGGGGCTGCGGCTCTTCGACGCGGCACTGGCGTCGGAAGAGGCGCTGCTCGCCCCGGTCCGCATCGACACCGGTGCGCTGCGCGCCGGTGAGGCGCCGGCGGTGTTGCGCGCTCTCGTGCCGGCCGCGGCCCGGAGGACCGCGCAGGCCGCTGCCGTGCCCTCCGTGTCCTCGCTGGCCGAGCGCCTGGAGGGGCTGCCGGAGAGCGAGCGGGACAAGGCGGTCGAGGACCTGGTGCGGGCGGAGGTGGCTGCGGTCCTGGGCCACGCGTCGGCCCACGCGGTCCGGCCGGAACACGCCTTCCAGGACCTGGGGTTCGACTCCCTCACGGCCGTGGAACTGCGCAACCGGCTGAACAAGGCGACCGGGCTGCGGCTTCCCGCGACCCTGGTCTTCGACTATCCGACACCCGCTCTCCTCGCCCGGCACGTGCTCACGGAGACGGTCGGGGCGGCCGAACCGGCCCTAGTGGATTCCCTACTTGCCGACCTGGACAGGCTCGAACAAGAATTGGTCACGAAGTTGTCAGAGAGTGAAGCTCGCGACCGGATCCTGTCAAAGCTCCAGGCCGTATTGGCGATTGCCGGTGAATCCGGCAAGGCATCGCCGGTAACGGAAGGCCCTGGAACGAACAGCGATCTGGAATCGGCCACGGACGACGAAGTATTCGATCTGCTCGGCAAGGAATTCGGGATCTCCTGACCGTTCCGGTTCAGGTTCCGGTGCGTCCCGGCGACCCCTTGCCGAATTCCGGTAAGTCTTCGCAAGGGTGAGGGACGATTTCGGTGGCGAACGAGGACAAGCTCCGCTATTTCCTGAAGCGAGTCACCGCAGATCTCCAGGAGACCCGGCGGCGCCTTCGTGACTACGAGGACGCCGCCGGGGAGCCGGTGGCCATCATCGGGATGAGCTGCCGCTACCCGGGCGGGGTCAACTCGCCCGAGGACCTGTGGGAGCTGGTCGCCGGCGGCCGGGACACCGTCTCGGAGTTCCCCGCCGACCGCGGCTGGGACCTGGACGCGCTCTACGACCCGGACCCGGAGAACCGCGGGACCAGCTACGCCCGCGAAGGCGCCTTCCTGCGCGACCTCGCGCAGTTCGACGCCGGCCTCTTCGGGATCTCGCCCCGTGAGGCGCTCGCCATGGACCCCCAGCAGCGGCTGCTGCTGGAGACCTCCTGGGAGCTCTTCGAGCGGGCCGGCATCGACGCCGCCTCCCTGGCGGGAAGCAGGACCGGCGTGTTCGCCGGCGTGATGAACCACGAGTTCCTCGCCGCCCTGCAGAACTCACCGGAAGACCTTGAGGGTTACCTGGGCACGGGCACCTCGGGCAGCGTCGCCTCCGGGCGCGTGGCCTACACCTTCGGCCTCGAAGGCCCGGCCGTCACGGTCGACACGGCCTGCTCGTCGTCCCTGGTCGCCCTGCACCTGGCCATCCAGTCGCTGCGCAACGGCGAGTGCTCGCTCGCCGTTGCGGGCGGCGTCACCGCCATGGTCGGCCCCGCCACCTTCGTCGGCTTCAGCCGCCAGCGCGGACTGGCCCCCGACGGCCGCTGCAAGGCGTTCGCCGCGGGCGCGGACGGCACCGGCTGGGGCGAGGGCGCGGGCCTGCTGCTCGTGGAGCGCCTCTCGGACGCCCGCCGCAACGGGCACGAAGTCCTCGCCGTCGTACGGGGTTCCGCCGTCAACCAGGACGGCGCCTCCAACGGTCTGACCGCCCCCAACGGCCCCTCGCAGCAGCGCGTGATCCGCCAGGCCCTGGCCGCCGCTCAGCTGACCACCGCACAGGTCGACGCGGTCGAGGCGCACGGCACGGGCACGCGGCTCGGCGACCCGATCGAAGCACAGGCGCTGCTCGCGACGTACGGGCAGGGCCGCAGCGACGACAATCCGCTGTGGCTGGGCTCGATCAAGTCCAACATCGGCCACACCCAGGCCGCGGCCGGCGTGGCCGGCATCATCAAGATGGTCATGGCCATGCGCCACGGCGAACTCCCGCGCACGCTGCACGTCGACGCGCCGTCCCCGCACGTCGACTGGTCGGCGGGCGCCGTACGCCTGCTGACCGAGACCACGCCCTGGCCGGCGTCGGACGAGCCGCGGCGGGCCGGCATCTCCTCCTTCGGCATCAGCGGCACCAACGCGCACACGATCATCGAAGAAGCCCCGTCGGCCGAAGCGTTCACCCAGGACGCGGACGCTCCGGAGGCCCCGGAAGAGGGTGCCGGAAGCGCCCAGGCCGCCGGAAGCCCCCAGGCTGTCGCCGCGGAGGTCGCACGGCCGGCCGAGGGCGGGCCCGTGCCGTGGGTGATCTCCGGCAAGACCGAAGAGGCCCTGCGCGCCCAGGCCGAACGCCTGCTGTCCCGCGCGGACGACGCCGGCCTCTCCCCGCTGGACGTGGCGTTCTCGCTCGCCACGACGCGCACGGCCCTGGAACACCGCGCCGTGGTGCAGGGCGAGACCCCGGCGGAGCTCGCCGAGGGGCTGCGAGCCGTGGTTTCCGGCGCCCCGGCCCCGGGCGTGGCACGCGGCCACTCCGGCACCGGCGGGCGCGTCGCCTTCCTCTTCTCCGGCCAGGGCTCCCAGCGCCTGGGCATGGGGCGCGAACTGTACGCGTCCTACCCGGCGTTCGCCGCCGCCTACGACGAGGTCTGCGCGCACCTCGGCGCCCCGTTCGACGTCGACTCGGAGGAACTGCACCGCACGGGCACCGCCCAGCCCGCGCTCTTCGCGGTCGAGGTGGCGCTGTTCCGTCTCCTCGAATCGTGGGGGATCCGGCCGGATTACGTAGCCGGTCACTCCGTAGGCGAGATCGCGGCTGCTCATGTGGCCGGGGTGCTCTCTCTGGAGGATGCGGCGAAGCTGGTGTCGGCGCGTGCTGCGTTGATGCAGGCGCTGCCGACCGGTGGCGCGATGGTGGCTGTTCAGGCGACCGAGGACGAGGTGCTGCCGCATCTGGCCGAGCACGTAGGCATTGCGGCGATCAACGGGCCGCAGTCCGTGGTGATTTCCGGTGCCGAGGACGCCGTCACCGCGATCGCCGAGGTCTTCAAGCAGCAGGGCCGTAAGACCTCACGCCTGAAGGTCAGTCACGCCTTCCACTCGCCTCTCATGGACCCCATGCTGGAGGACTTCGCGCAGGTCGTCCGCGGGCTGACCTTCGAGAAGCCGCAGCTCCCCGTCGTCTCCAATCTCACCGGCCGCCTGGCCGACCCGTACACCCCCGACTACTGGGTCCGCCACGTCCGCGAGGCCGTCCGCTTCGCCGACGGCGTGCGGACCCTGCACGAGTCGGGTGTCACGACCTTCGTCGAGATCGGCCCCGGCGGCGTCCTCAGCGCCCTCACCCAGGGCTGCCTGGACGACGACATCACCACCGTCCCCGTCCTCCGCGCCGACCGCCCCGAGCGGGCCGCCGTCGTCGCCGCGGTCTCCGAACTGCACGCGCACGGCGTCTCTCCGGACTGGCACGCCTTCTTCCCCGGCGCCCACCGCGTCGACCTGCCCACCTACGCCTTCCAGTACGAGCGCTACTGGCTCGACGCCTCGGCGGCCGCGCCCGGCGACGTCCGCGCTGCCGGCCTGGGCTCCGCCGACCACCCGCTGCTGGGCGCCGCCGTCTCCCTGGCCGGTGGCGACGAGCGGCTGCTGACCGGCCGGCTGTCCCTGCGCACGCACCCGTGGCTGAGCGACCACGCCGTCCTCGGAAGCGTGCTGCTGCCGGGCACCGCGTTCGTCGAACTGGCCGTGCGCGCCGCCGACGAAGCCGGCTGCGAACTCCTGGAAGACCTCACCCTCGAAGCTCCCCTGCTCCTGCCCGAGCGGGGCGGCGTCGCCGTCCAGGTCTGGGTCGGCGCCGCCGACGGCTCCGGCCGCCGCCCGCTGACCGTGCACTCGCGCCCCGAGGACGACACCGACCTGCCCTGGGTCCGCCACGCGACCGGCTTCGTCACCGAAGAAGCGGCCGCCCCGGCCGCCGGCCAGGCACTCACGGCGTGGCCCCCGGCGGGCTCCGAACCCCTCGACCTCGACGGCTTCTACGACCGGCTGGCCGGCCTCGGCCTGGCCTACGGCCCGGCGTTCCGCGGTCTGCGCAGCGCCTGGCGCGCGGGCGCGGAGACCTTCGCCGAGATCGCCCTGCCCGACGGCACGGACACCGGCTCCTTCCTCCTCCACCCGGCGCTGCTGGACGCGGCGCTGCACGCGATCGGCGCGGCCGGTGCGAACGGCTCCCTGGTGGCCGCGGCGGACGGGCCGCTCCTGCCGTTCGCCTGGTCCGGCGTGTCCGTGCGTGCCACGGGCGCCTCCACCGTACGAGTGAGGCTGTCGCCGGCCGGTACGGACACGGTGTCCCTGCTCGTGGCCGACGCCGCCGGCGAACCGGTCGCCTCCGTGGAGTCGCTGACGCTGCGCGCGGTGTCGCCCGACCAGCTTCGCAAGAGCTCCGGCGACGCGATGTTCGCGATCGAACGGGCGCCGCTGACCCTGCCGTCCTCCGACGACACGGACGGGACGACCGTCGCGTACGCCGCGGACACCGCCGCGCTGCCCGGCGCCGACGCGCCGTCGCAGCCTGACGCGGTCGTGGTCCCGTGCCCCGACGGCCCGGAAGGGGCCCCCGAGGCCGAGCGGGTCCGCGCGGTCACCGCCGAGGTGCTGCGGCTGATCCAGCGGTGGTTCGCCGAGGACCGGACGCCGCGCCTCGTGCTCGTGGCGCGCTGCGACGACCTCGCCCACGCCGCCGCGGGCGGACTCGTGCGCTCGGCCCAGGCGGAGAACCCCGGCCGGATCGTGCTCCTCGAAACCGACCGCCCGGCGGACGTTTCCGGGCTCGTGCCCGGAGTTCTGCACACCGGCGAACCGCACGTCATCGCCCGCGACGGGGAGACGAGCGCACCGCGCCTGGCCCGCGCCGCGTCCGAAGTGACGGAGCACCCGGCATCCCCGGCGGGGGAGCGGCATGCGCTGCCGAACGCGGAGGGCGTCGCCTCTCCGGCGACTGGCATCACTGCCTCTGCGGCGGCGGAGAGCGTCGTCTCTTCCACGCCGGAGAAGACCGCTTCCCCGGCCGCGAGGGGAGCTGCCGCTCCGGCTGCGGAGAACCCCGCTTCTCCGGCCATGGAAGGCGTTGCCTTCGGCCTGGCCGAGGACACGGCTTCCGGCCTCGCCGAGGGCGACACCTCCGCCGTCACCCAGGGCGCCGCCCTGGGTGACCTCGGCACCGTGCTGCTCACCGGCGCCTCCGGCGCGCTCGGCGGTACCCTCGCCCGGCACCTCGTGACCGGTCACGGCGTGCGCCGGCTCCTGCTCGTCAGCCGCCGCGGCGCGGACGCCCCGGGCGCCGCCGACCTGGAAGCCGAACTCGCCGCGCTCGGCGCCGAGGCGACGTGGGCCGCCTGCGACCTCGCCGACCGCGACGCCGTCGCCCGGCTGCTGGCCGCCACTCCGGTCGACTCCGTCGTGCACACCGCCGGCGTCCTCGACGACGGCGTGATCGCCGCGCTCACCCCGGAGCGCCTGGACGCCGTCCTGAAGCCCAAGGCCGACGCCGTGCTCAACCTGCACGAGCTCGCCGGCGAAGACACGGCGTTCGTGCTGTTCTCGTCCGCCGCGGGCGCCTTCGGCAACCCCGGCCAGGGCAACTACGCCGCGGCCAACGCCTTCCTCGACGCCTTCGCCCGGCACCGCCGCGCCCAGGGCCGGCCCACGCTCTCGCTCGCGTGGGGCCTGTGGGAGCAGGAAGGCGCCATGGCCGACGCCCTCGACGAGGCGGGCAGGTCGCGCATGGCGCGCTCCGGCGTGCTGCCGCTCTCCACCGAGGACGGCCTGCGGCTGTTCGACGCGGCACTCGCCTCGGACGAGCCCGTGCTCGTACCGGTCCGCCTCGACACCGCCGCCCTGCGCGGCCGGGCGGCCGGGACCGTACCGGCGCTGCTGCGCGGACTCGTCCGCGTCACCACGCGCGGCACCGCCCAGCGCGCCGCCGCAGGCTCCCTGGCCGACCGCCTCGCCGGGCTGGCCCCGGACGAGCGCGACGAGGCCGTCCTGGACCTGGTCCGGTCCGAGGTCGCCGCCGTGCTCGGGCACGCCTCGCCCCGGGCGGTCCAGCCCGCGCACGCCTTCCAGGACCTGGGCTTCGACTCCCTGACGGCCGTCGAACTGCGCAACCGGCTGTCCACGGCCACCGGCCTGCGCCTGCCCGCCACCCTCGTCTTCGACCACCCCACGCCCGCCGCCCTGGCCCGGCACATCGGCACCGAACTCCTCGGCGACGCCCCGGCGGCCACGGCCGCAGCCACGGACCGGCGGACCGCCGCCGACGACGAGCCGATCGCCATCGTCGGCATGAGCTGCCGCCTCCCGGGCGGGGTGCGCTCGCCGGAGGACCTGTGGCGGCTCGTGGCCTCCGGCCGGGACGGCATCACCCGGTTCCCGGACAACCGCGGCTGGGACGTCGACGGACTCTACGACCCCGACCCCGAGCGCCTCGGCAAGACCTACGCGCGCGACGGCGGATTCCTGCACGAGGCGGCCGAGTTCGACGCCGGCTTCTTCGGCATCAGCCCCCGCGAGGCCCTGGCCATGGACCCGCAGCAGCGGCTCCTGCTGGAGGCGTCCTGGGAGGCCTTCGAGCGCGCCGGGATCGACCCGGCGACGCTCCGGGGCAGCAGCACCGGCGTCTTCACCGGCCTGATGTACCACGACTACGGCCAGGGCCCGCGCGAACTGCCCGAGGGCGTCGAGGGCCTGCTCACCACCGGCGGCTCCGGCAGCGTCGCCTCCGGCCGCGTGTCCTACACCTTCGGCCTCGAGGGCCCGGCCGTGACCATCGACACGGCGTGCTCGTCCTCGCTGGTCGCCCTGCACCTGGCCGTCCAGGCGCTGCGCAGCGGCGAGTGCACGATGGCCCTGGCCGGCGGCGTCACGGTGATGGCCAGTCCGACAGTCTTCGTCGAGTTCAGCCGTCAGCGCGGCCTGTCGCCCGAGGGCCGGTGCAAGGCGTTCGCCGCCGGCGCGGACGGCACGGGCTGGGGCGAAGGCGTCGGCATGCTGCTCGTGGAGCGGCTCAGCGACGCCGAGCGCAATGGCCACCAGGTCCTGGCGGTCGTCCGGGGCAGCGCGGTCAACCAGGACGGCGCGTCCAACGGCCTGACCGCGCCGAACGGGCCTTCGCAGCAGCGCGTGATCCGGCAGGCCCTGGCCTCCGCCGGACTCACCCCGGCCGATGTCGACGCCGTCGAGGCACACGGCACGGGCACCAAGCTGGGCGACCCGATCGAGGCGCAGGCGCTGCTCGCGACGTACGGGCAGGAGCGACCGGAGGGTCAGCCGCTGTGGCTGGGCTCGCTGAAGTCGAACATCGGCCACACGCAGGCCGCGGCCGGTGTCGCCGGTGTGATCAAGATGGTCATGGCGATGCGTCACGGCGTCCTCCCGCAGACGCTGCACGTGGACGAGCCGACGCCGCACGTGGACTGGTCGGCCGGTGACGTCCGGCTGCTGACCGAGGCCGTGGACTGGCCGGAGGCGGACCGTCCGCGCCGGGCTGCCGTGTCGTCCTTCGGCGTCAGCGGCACCAACGCCCACACCATCATCGAACAGGCCCCCGAGGCCGCCGAAGCTCCCGAAGCCGCTGAGGCCGCCGAGTCGCCCTCCGCCCCTGACTCCGGCGCCGTCGTGCCGTGGGTGCTGTCCGGCCGGACCGAAGCGGCCCTGCGGGCGCAGGCCGCCCGCCTCGCCTCCTTCCTCGGCAGCGGCGGCAGCGGCGACAGCGGCGACAGCGACGCGGTCCCGGCGGCCGACACCGCCTACGCGCTGGCCACGACCAGGGCGGCCTTCGAACACCGCGCCGCAGTGGTCGCGGACACCCCCGAGGCGCTCCGGCAGGGACTGGCCGCCGTCGCGGACGGCTCCACGCCGACCGACGTGGTGACCGGCACCGCACGCACCGGCGGCAAGACCGTCTTCGTCTTCCCCGGACAGGGGTCGCAGTGGGTGGGCATGGCCACCGAACTGCTGGAGACCTCACCGGTCTTCCGCGACCGGATCGACGCCTGCGAGCGCGCCCTCGCACCGCACGTGGACTGGTCGCTGACCGCGGTGCTGCGCGGCACCTCCGACGTCGAGCAGGACCGGGTCGACGTGCTGCAGCCCGTGCTGTGGGCGATGACGATCGCCCTGGCCGAGGTGTGGCGCTCGTTCGGGGTGACCCCCGACGCGGTCGTCGGGCACTCCCAGGGCGAGGTCTCCGCGGCGGTGATCGCCGGAGCGGTCTCCCTGGAGGACGGCGCCCGCATCGTGGCGCGGCGGAGCCTCGCGGTGCGCGAGCTCCAGGGCCTCGGCGGCATGGCCTCGGTGACGCTCCCGGACGAGGAGGCGCAGGAGCTGATCGGCCGCTGGACCGGCCGCCTCGGCATCGGCGCCGTGAACGGGCCCGGCACCGTCGTGGTCTCCGGCGACACCGACGCCCTGGACGAACTCCTCGCGCACTGCGAGCAGGAGGGCATCCAGGCCCGCAAGGTCGCCGTCGACTACGCCGCGCACTCGCCGCAGATCGAGCGCGTCGAGGCGCAGGCCGCCGAGGGGTTCGCCGGCATCAGCCCGCTCCCCGGCGCCGTGCCCTTCTACTCCACGGTGACGGGCGGGAAGCTGGACGCGGCCGAGCTCGGCTCCGGCTACTGGTACCGCAACATGCGGCAGACGGTGCGGTTCCACGCCGCGATCCGGTCCGCCCTGGCCGACGGTCACGACGTGTTCGTCGAGGTCAGCCCGCACCCCGTGCAGCTGGCGGGCATCCAGGACGCCATCGAGGCCGCCGAGGCCGAAGCCGTGGCCGTACCGACGCTGCGCCGCGGCGACGGCGGCCGGCACCGGCTCATGCTGTCGCTGGCACAGGCGCACGTGCACGGCGTCGCCGTCGACTGGGACGCCGTCCTGCCGGGCGCCCGCCGCGTGGACCTGCCGACGTACGCGTTCCAGCACGAGCGGTACTGGCTGGAGGCCGGCGCGCCGGCCGGTGACGTACGGGCCGCCGGGCTGGACTCCGCCGACCATCCGTTCCTGGGCGCGGCGGTGGAACTGCCCGACGCCGGCGGCCACCTGCTGACCGGGCTCCTGTCGCTGCAGGCCCAGCCCTGGCTGGCCGACCACGCCGTGTTGGGCACGGTGATCCTGCCGGGAACGGCGTTCGTGGAACTGGCCGCCCACGCCGCGGCCGAGACCGGCTGCGACCTCGTCGAGGAACTCACCCTGCAGGCACCGCTGCTGCTGCCCGAGCACGGCGGCGTGCAGCTCCAGGTCCTCGTGGGCGCCCGGGACGACTCCGGCCGCCGCCCGCTGAGCGTGCACTCGCGCGCCGGGGAAGGCCCCTGGATCCGCAACGCCACCGGCGCCCTCGCCACCGGCGCCACCCCCGCCGCCACGGACCTGAGCAGCTGGCCCCCGGCCGACGCCCAGCCCGTGGACCTCGACGGCTTCTACGACCGGCTCGCGGACCTCGGCCTGAGCTACGGCCCGCTCTTCCAGGGGCTGCGCGCCGTCTGGCGCGGCAACGACGGGGTCTACGCCGAACTGGCCGTCCCCGGCGAAGCGCACGCGGACGCGGAGTCCTTCGGCGTGCACCCGGCCCTGCTCGACTCCGCCCTGCACGCCCTGGGCGCGGGCGGCCTCGTGCCGGCGGCCGACGGGCCCCTGCTGCCCTTCGCGTGGTCCCGCGTCACGGTGCACGGAACCGGAGCGGCCGGCCTGCGCGTACGGCTCTCGCAGGCCGGCGGGGACGCGGTACGGCTGGAGGCCGCCGACGGCACGGGCCGGCCCGTCGTCTCGGTGGAGTCGCTCACGCTGCGCCCGGTGTCGGCCGACCAGCTCCGTACGAGCTCCCGGGACTCCCTGTTCACTGTGGAGTGGGCGCCGCTCGCCGGACCGTCCGAGGCGAACGGCACGAGCACGACCGTCCGCGCCTACGACGACATCGCCTCCCTCCGCTCCGCCCCGGAGACGGAGACCGGCACGGAGGCGGACGTGGACGCCGTCGTGGTGCCCTGCCCGGCCGGGTCGGGCACCGGCGCCGAGCGGGTCCGGGAGGTCCTGGCCGAGGTGCTCGGGCTGGTGCAATGGTGGCTGTCCGAGGACCGGGCCGCCCGCCTCGTGCTCGTGACGCGGGGCGCGGTCGCTACCGGCGACGGGGCCCAGGACGATCCGGCGCAGGCGGCCGTGTGGGGCCTGGTGCGGTCGGCGCAGTCCGAGAACCCGGACCGCATCGTCCTCCTCGACACCGACGAGGACACCGACCGGCAGCGGGCCGCGGCGGCGGTACGGCGGCTCGTCGCCTCCGAGGAGCCGCAAGCCGCGCTGCGCGGCGACACGCTCCTGCTGCCCCGGCTCGCCAGGGCCGCCGCCGACGCCCCGCGGACCACCCCGGACTTCGGCACCGGGACGGTGCTCCTGACCGGCGCGTCCGGCGCCCTGGGCGGACTCGTCGCCCGGCACCTCGTCACCGGGCACGGCGTCCGCAGCCTCCTGCTGCTGAGCCGGCGCGGCGCGGACGCCGACGGCGCTGCGGAGCTCGGGGCGGAGCTCACCGCCGCGGGCGCCGAGGTCACTTGGGCCGCCTGCGACGTCGCCGACCGCGACGCCCTCGCCGCGGCGCTGGACGGGACGCGGGTGACGGCCGTGGTGCACACGGCCGGCGCCCTCGACGACGGCGTCATCGGCTCGCTCACCCCGGAGCGCCTGGACACGGTCCTGCGCCCCAAGGCCGACGCGGTGCTGAACCTCCACGAGCTGGCGGGCGACGTCTCGGCGTTCGTCCTCTTCTCCTCGCTCGCGGGCACCCTCGGCACCCCCGGCCAGGCCAACTACGCCGCGGCCAACGCCTTCCTGGACGCCTTCGCGAGGCACCGCCGCGCGCAGGGCCTTCCCGCGGTGTCGCTGCCGTGGGGCCTGTGGCAGCGGACCGGCACCATGACCGAGGACCTCGGCGGCACCGACCGGAACCGGCTCGCCCGCGGCGGCGTGCTGCCGCTGTCCGACGAGGACGGCCTCGGACTCCTCGACGCGGCGCTCGCGCTGGACGAGCCCCTGGTGGTGGCGGCACGGCTGGACCTCGCCGCCCTGCGGAACGCGACCGCGCCGGTGCCGCCGCTGCTGCGGCCCCTCGTCGGCGGCCGGCCGCGGCGCACGGACCGGACGGCCGCCGTACCGCTGGCGCAGCGGGTCGCGGACCTGCCCGAGAGCGAGCGCGAAGAGGTGGTGCTGGACCTCGTGAGGTCCGAGGTCGCCGCCGTCCTCGGGCACAGCTCGGCCAAGGCCGTCCAGCCCGACCAGGCCTTCGGTGACCTGGGCTTCGACTCGCTGACCGCGGTGGAGCTCCGGAACCGGATGAACAAGGCCACCGGGCTGCGGCTCCCCGCGACGCTGGTCTTCGACTACCCGACGCCGGCAGTGCTCGCCCAGCGGGTCCTGAAGGACCTGCCCGGCGGGACGGGCGGCACAGTGCCGCTCTTCGACGAGCTCGACCGCCTCGCCACCGCCCTCGACGGCGCCGGAGCGGACGGCGTCGACAACGTCACCCGAACCAAGATCAACATGCGTCTCCAGGCGCTGCTCGCCCGCTGGAACGGGAACGAGCCGGCCGACCCGGGAGGCGCCGGCGGAGCCGGGGACGAAGACGACCTCAGCTCGGCGAGCGACGAGGAGCTGTACGAGCTCCTCGACGACGAACTCGGCATCTCCTGAACGACGAACGCGGCATCTCCCGAACAGCGCAGGCCAAAAGGGGCGGGCAACACCGATGATGAACGAAGACAAGCTCCGGGACTACCTCAAGCGGGCCACCACCGACCTGCGCCAGGCCCGGCGGCGCGTGCGCGAGCTGGAGGCCCGCGACCAGGAGCCGATCGCCATCGTGGGCATGAGCTGCCGGTTCCCCGGCGGCGTCGACTCGCCCGAGGCGCTGTGGCGGCTGCTGGCCGGCGGCGGCGACGCGATCTCGCAGTTCCCCGAGGACCGCGGCTGGGACGTCGACTCCCTCTACGACCCCGACCCCGAGCGGCCGGGCAAGGTCTACACCCGGCAGGGCGGATTCCTGCACGGCGCCGCCGACTTCGACGCGGACTTCTTCGGGATCTCGCCGCGCGAGGCCCTGGCCATGGACCCGCAGCAGCGCCTCCTGCTGGAGACCGCGTGGGAGGCCTTCGAACACGCGGGCATCGACCCCGCCCCCCTCAAGGGCAGCCGCACCGGCGTCTTCGCCGGCCTGATGTACCACGACTACGGCTTCACGCCCGGCGTCCTCCCCGACGGCGTCGAAGGCCTGATGAGCACCGGCAACTCCGGCAGCGTCGCCTCCGGGCGCATCGCCTACACCTTCGGCTTCGAAGGCCCGGCCGTGACCATCGACACGGCGTGCTCGTCCTCGCTGGTCGCCCTGCACCTCGCCGTGCAGGCCCTGCGCAACGGCGAGTGCACCATGGCGCTCGCCGGCGGGGTCACCGTCATGGCGGGCCCCAGCGCGTTCGTCGAGTTCAGCCGCCAGCGCGGCCTCGCCCCCGACGGCCGCTGCAAGTCCTTCGCGGCCGCTGCGGACGGCGCCTCGTGGTCCGAAGGCGCCGGACTGCTGCTCGTGGAGCGCCTGCGCGACGCCCGGCGGCTCGGCCACCAGGTCCTCGCCGTCGTCCGGGGCAGCGCGGTCAACCAGGACGGCGCGTCCAACGGCCTGACCGCCCCCAACGGCCCCTCGCAGCAGCGCGTCATCCTCGAAGCGCTGGCCAGCGGCGGGCTGTCCGCCGAGGACATCGACGCCGTCGAAGCACACGGCACGGGCACGAACCTCGGCGACCCGATCGAGGCACAGGCCCTGCTCGCGACCTACGGACAGGACCGCGAACGGCCGCTCCTGCTCGGCTCGCTCAAGTCGAACATCGGCCACACGCAGGCCGCCGCGGGTGTCGCCGGCGTGATCAAGATGGTGCTGGCGATGCAGCACGGAGTGCTGCCGCAGACCCTGCACGTGGACCGGCCGACCCCGCAGGTCGACTGGTCCTCCGGCTCGGTCGAGCTGCTCACCGAAGCGGCCGCGTGGCCGGAGTCGGACCACCCGCGCCGGGCCGGGATCTCCTCCTTCGGGATCAGCGGCACCAACGCGCACGTCATCCTTGAGCAGGCCACGGAGCCGGAGGCGGAGGAAGCCGCCGGCGACGAGGCCGGGGGAGGGGCCGCGGCCGAAGCCGAGGAGGCGCTGAGGCCGCGGACCTCGGTGGTGCCGTGGGTGCTCTCCGGGAAGACCGAGGAGGCACTGCGGGAACAGGCACAGCGGCTGCTGTCGTCCGTGGACTTCGCGACCACGTCGCCGGCCGACGTGGGCTTCTCCCTGGCGGCCACCCGGTCGGCGCTGGAACACCGCGCCGCGGTGACCGGCGCCGACGCGGAGGAACTGCGCGCGGGGCTGACCGCACTGGCAGCGGGCGAACCCGCGGCACATGTGGTGACGGGGTGCGCCGAGGCGGCCCGGGGCAAGGTCGGGTTCTTGTTCTCGGGTCAGGGGTCGCAGCGGCTGGGGATGGGGCGTGAGCTGTATGCGGCGTACCCCGTTTTTGCTGCGGCTTATGACGAGGTGTGTGCGCTGCTGGACGCGCCGGTTGATGTCGATGCGGAAGCGCTTCATCAGACGGGGTGCACGCAGCCTGCGTTGTTCGCGGTTGAGGTGGCGCTGTTCCGGTTGTTGGAGTCGTGGGGTGTGCGGCCGGATTATGTGGCGGGGCACTCCGTAGGTGAGATTGCTGCTGCTCATGTGGCGGGTGTGTTGTCTCTGGAGGATGCGGCGAAGTTGGTGTCGGCGCGTGCTGCGTTGATGCAGGCGCTGCCGACCGGTGGTGCAATGGTGGCGGTTCAGGCGACCGAGGACGAGGTGCTGCCGCACCTGACCGACGAGGTCGGTATCGCGGCGATTAACGGTCCGCAGTCCGTCGTGGTCTCCGGTGCCGAGGGTGCCGTGCTGGAGATCGCCGAGGTCTTCAAGCAGCAGGGCCGTAAAACGTCCCGCTTGAAGGTCAGTCACGCGTTCCACTCGCCGCTGATGGACCCGATGCTGGAGAAGTTCGCGCAGGTCGTCCGCGGCCTGATCTTCAACGAGCCGCAGATTCCGGTCGTCTCCAACCTCACCGGCCGCCTGGCCGAGCCCTGCACCCCCGACTACTGGGTCCAGCACGTCCGCGAGGCGGTCCGCTTCGCCGACGGCGTGCAGACTCTGCACGACTTGGGCGTGACGACGTTCGTGGAGATCGGCCCCGGCGGCGTCCTCAGCGCCCTCGCCCAGGGCTGCCTCGACGATGAAGCCGTCGTCACCATCCCCGCCCTCCGCGCCGACCGCCCCGAGCCGCAGGCGATCACCCTCGCCCTCGGTCAGCTGCACACCCACGGCGTTTCCCCGGACTGGCAGGCGCTCTTCCCCGGCGCCCGCCGCGTCGACCTGCCCACGTACGCCTTCCAGCGCGAGCGCTACTGGCTTGAAGGAACGGCCGCGCTCGACGTCTCCTCGGCGGGCCTGTACTCCTCCGGGCACCCCCTGCTCGGCGCCGTGGTGGAGGCCGCCGGGGCGGACGACCTGCTGTTCACCGGCCGGCTGTCCGCGGCCGACCTGCCCTGGATCGCGGAGCACACGGTCGGCGGTGTGCCGGTGCTTCCGGTCGCCGCGTTCGTGGAGCTCGCGCTGGGCGCGGGCCGGCAGGCCGGGTTCCCGCAGCTGGCAGCGCTGGACGTGGACGCCCCGCTCGTCCTGGCGGAACAGGGCGCCGTCCGCATCCAGGTGCAGATCGGCGCGGGCGACGACGCCGACCGGCGGTCGGTGCGGGTCTTCAGCCGGGCCGCCGCCGGCGGTGCCGACGAGCCGTGGGTCCGCCACGCCACGGGTGAACTCACCCGGAACGCCCCGGTGGCCGACTTCGACATGGTGATCTGGCCCCCGGCGGGCGCCGAACCGCTGGACGTCCAGGAGCACCCGGGACTGTCCGCCGCCTGGCGCGCCGGGGACGAGCTGTACGCCGAGGCCGCGCTGCCTGCCGCGGAGCGCGACAGGGCCGACCGCTACGGCCTTCACCCCGTACTGCTGGACGCCGTCCTGAACACCCTGGCGCTCGACCGCGCCGGCGACCCGGGTGCTGTGCTCATGCCCTACGCCTGGAGCGGCACGTCCGTGCACGCCCCGGGAGCAGGGGCCGTGCGCGTGCGGGTCCGGCCCGCCGCCGGCGGTGGCGACGCGGTGGCGGTCGAGCTGGCCGACGCCGACGGCGCTCCCGTCGCCTCGGTGGCGTCCGTGCGGACGCGGGCGATGTCCCCGCAGCAGGTTCTGGCGTCGCGCGTGGCGCACCAGGACTGGATGTTCGAGGTCGACTGGGTCGAGCACACCGCTGCTGCTCCTGCTGCTCCTGCTGCTGCCGCTCCTGCCGCCGCTTCCGCTCCCGAGACCGAGTGGGCGGTCCTCGGCGGTGACGGCCCGTACGCCGGCATCGACGCGCTCCGTAAGGCGGTCGACGACGGCGCGGCCGTGCCCGGCCACGTCCTCCTGCCCTGCGCCCCGAGCGAGGGCGACGCCGCCTCGGCGACACGTGCGCTGCTGGCCGGTGTGCTGTCGGCCGTCCAGGAGTGGGTCGCCGACGAGCGGTTCTCCGACGCGCGGCTCGTGGTGATGACGCGCGGAGCCGCCGACCTGGACGGTACGGCGCCGGACCTCGCCCACGTCGCGGTGGCGGGCCTGGTGAGGTCG
Organism: Streptosporangium nondiastaticum; assembly: GCF_003011965.1. GTDB lineage: Bacteria > Actinomycetota > Actinomycetes > Streptomycetales > Streptomycetaceae > Streptomyces > Streptomyces nondiastaticus. The sequence continues at coordinate 9,688 of NZ_PXWG01000026.1, read as the reverse complement.
GCGCAGGCCGAGCACCCGGACCGGCTTTTGCTCGTCGACGCCGACGACTCCGTGGCGCACGGGGCCCCCGCGCTCGCCGCGGCCCTCACCGCCCTGGACGAACCGCAGGCCGCGGTGCGCGGCGGCAGGCTGTTCGTGCCGCGCCTCGCCCGGACCGCCCCGCCCGAGGAGCCCGCCGACCACGCGTGGGACCCCGAGGGGACCGTGCTGCTCACCGGCGCGACCGGTGGCCTCGGACTGTCCCTCGCGCGCCACCTCGTCGCCGAACGCGGCGCGCGCAGGCTGCTCCTGGTCAGCCGCCGCGGCCCCGCCGCCGAAGGCGTCGGCGAACTCGTCGCCGCCCTCTCCGAGCTGGGCGCGCACGTCGACGTGGCCGCCTGCGACATCGCGGACCGGGACGCCCTCGCGCGGCTCCTGGCCTCGGTCCCGGCCGAACACCCGCTCGTGGCCGTGGTCCACGCGGCGGCGGCCCTGGACGACGGCGTGATCACCGCGCTGACCCCGGAGCGCCTGGACACCGTGCTGCGGCCGAAGGCCGACGGCGCGCTGCACCTGCACGAGCTGACCAAGAAACTGGACCTCTCCGCGTTCGTGCTCTTCTCCTCCCTGGCCGGGGTCCTGGGCAGCGCCGGCGCGGCGAGCTACGCCGCGGCCAACTCCTTCCTGGACGGGCTCGCGCGGCAGCGCCGGGCCGCGGGTCTGCCCGGCACCTCGCTGGCCTGGGGCCTGTGGACCGAGAACGGCGGCATGGGCGACCGGATCACCGACGCCGACCGCAACCGCATGGGCCGGTCCGGGGTCGTGCCGTTCACCTCCGCGGAGGGCCTGGCCCTGTTCGACGCCACCCTCGCCGTGGACCGGCCGGTGATCGTGCCGGTCCGGCTGGACGTCCCCGGCCTGCGCTCCATGGCCCGCGCCGGCGTGCTGCCCGCGATCTTCCGCGGCCTCGTGGGGGACACCGGCGGCCCGGCCGAGGAGGCCGCGGCCTCCGGCACCCCCGCCCTGGCCCGCCGCCTCGCCGGCATGCCGGAGGCCGACCAGGAGAAGGTGCTGCTGGACCTGGTCCGCAACCAGGCCGCCGCCGCCCTCGGCCGCGCCGACGCGGCCCGGATCGAGCCCACCACGGCCTTCCGGGACATCGGCTTCGACTCCCTGACCGCGGTGGAGCTCCGCAACCGGCTCAAGGCCGCGACCGGGCTCCGGCTCAAGCCCACCCTCGTCTTCGACCACCCCAACCCGGTCGCGATCGCCAGGCTCCTGCACAAGGACCTGGTCCTCGACCTCGCCGCAGAGACCCCGCCCGTGCTCGGTGAGCTGGACCGCCTGGAAGCCCGGCTCGCCGCGCTCGCCCCGGAGGACGCGGTACGGGACAAGGTCACCGCCCGGCTCAAGGCGCTCCTCTGGAAGTGGACCGACACCCACCAGGACGCCGCCGCGAACACCGCCGACGCCGGCACCGGATCCGGCACCGACCGCGACTTCGACCTCGACCGGATCGACGCCGCCACCGACGACGAGATGTTCGACCTCATCGACCAAGAGCTCGGGTCTCTCTAACTCTTCTCACGCACTGCTACCGAGGACGTAAAACATGTCGAACGACGACAAGCTCAGGGATTACCTCAAGCGCGTGATGGTGGACCTGCGCCACACCCGCAGGCAGCTGGGTGAGCTGGAGGCGAAGGACACCGAGCCCATCGCCATCGTCGGAATGGCCTGCCGCTACCCGGGCGGGGTCGGCTCCCCCGAGGACCTGTGGCAGCTGGTCTCCTCGGGCGGCGACGGCGTGACGGAGTTCCCCGCCGACCGCGGCTGGGACCTGGACGCGATCTACGACCCCGATCCCGCGCGGACGGGCCGCACGTACGTGCGTGAGGGCGGCTTCCTCCACGACGCCGCCGACTTCGACCCCGCGTTCTTCGGGATCTCCCCCCGCGAAGCCCTCGTCATGGACCCGCAGCAGCGGCTGCTCCTGCAGACCTCGTGGGAGGCCTTCGAACGCGCGGGCATCGACCCCGCCACCGCACGCGGCACCCGCGCCGGAGTGTTCGTCGGCACCAACGGCCAGGACCACGCCTACCTCCAGCGGCAGGGCGACAGCGACATCGAGGCCCACCTCGTCACCGCGAACACCGCCGCCGTGGTCTCCGGCCGCATCTCGTACGCCCTCGGCCTCGAAGGCCCCGCCGTCACCGTCGACACGGCCTGCTCGTCCTCTCTCGTCGCGCTCCACCTCGCCGCGCAGGCGCTGCGCCGCGGCGAGTGCTCGCTCGCCCTGGCCGGCGGCGTGACCGTGATGGCCACGCCGAACACGTTCATCGCGTTCAGCGCGCAGCGCGGCCTGTCGCCCGACGGCCGCTGCCGCGCGTTCTCCTCGACCGCCGACGGCACGGGCATGTCCGAAGGCGTCGGCGTGCTCCTCCTGGAGCGGCTCTCCGACGCCCGCCGCCTCGGCCACGACGTGCTCGCCGTCATCCGCGGCAGCGCCGTCAACCAGGACGGCGCGTCCAACGGCCTCACCGCCCCGAACGGCCCGTCGCAGGTCCGCGTGATCCAGCAGGCGCTGGAGAACGCCCGGCTGACCGCCTCCCAGGTCGACGCGGTCGAGGCGCACGGCACGGCCACCACCCTCGGCGACCCCATCGAAGCCGACGCCCTGCTCGCCACGTACGGCCAGGAGCACTCCGGGGACCGGCCGCTGTGGCTGGGATCCATCAAGTCCAACATCGGTCACACGCAGGCCGCTTCCGGCGTCGCCGGTGTGATCAAGATGGTGATGGCCATCCGCAACGGCGTGCTGCCGCAGACGCTGCACGTCGACGAGCCGACCACCCAGGTCGACTGGTCGGCCGGCGGCGTCAGGCTGCTGACCGAGGCCGTCCAGTGGCCCGCGTCGGACCACCCCCGCCGTGCCGCCGTCTCCTCCTTCGGCGTCAGCGGCACCAACGCCCACACGATCCTCGAACAGGCCCCGGCCCTCGACGAGGAGCCCGACGGCGAGACCGCCGCCCCCGCCCCCGCCGCCGGCGCGCTGCCGTGGGTGCTCTCGGCCAAGAGCGACGCCGCGCTGCGGGCCCAGGCCGAGCGCCTGCTCTCCTTCCTGGAGAACGGCTCCGGCGCCTCTCCGGCCGACATCGGCTTCTCCCTCGCCACGACGCGCTCCGCCTGGGACCGGCGGGCGGCCGTCATCGGCGAGAGCCTGGAGGAACTCGCCGAGGGCGTACGGGCCCTGGCGTCGGACACCCCGTCCGCGGCCGTGGTCCGGAGCGCCGCGCACCTCGGTGACAAGACCGGGTTCCTGTTCTCCGGCCAGGGCTCGCAGCGGGCCGGCATGGGGCGCGAACTGTACGCCGCCTTCCCGGCCTTCGCCGCCGCCTACGACGAGGTCCGCGCCCACCTCGACGTCACGCTCGACGCCGACGCGGAGCAGCTTGACCAGACCGGCTGCACCCAGCCCGCGCTCTTCGCCATCGAGGTGGCGCTGTTCCGGCTCCTGGAGTCCTGGGGCGTCCGGCCCGATTACGTGGCCGGTCATTCGGTGGGCGAGATCGCTGCCGCTCATGTGGCGGGCGTGCTGTCCCTTGAGGATGCGGCGAAGCTGGTGTCGGCGCGCGCCGCGCTGATGCAGGCGCTGCCCGCGGGCGGTGCGATGGTCGCCGTCCAGGCGACCGAGGACGAGGTGTTGCCGCATCTGACCGACGGCGTCGGCATCGCGGCTATCAACGGCCCGCGGTCCGTGGTGATTTCCGGTGCTGAGGCTGCCGTTCTGGAGATCGCCGAGATCTTCAAGCAGCAGGGCCGTAAGACGTCCCGGCTGAAGGTCAGCCACGCGTTCCACTCGCCGCTCATGGACCCGATGCTGGAGGACTTCGCCGAGGTCGTCCGCGGTCTCACCTTCAGCGAGCCGCGGATCCCCGTGGTCTCCAACCTCACCGGCCGTCTCGCCGAGCCCTACACCCCCGACTACTGGGTCCGTCACGTCCGCGAGGCCGTCCGCTTCGCCGACGGCATCCGGACCCTCAGCGGCCTGGGCGTGACGACCTTCGTGGAGATCGGCCCCGGCGGGGTCCTGAGCGGCATGGCACAGGGCTGCGTCGACGAGGCCGTCACCGTCCCGCTGCTGCGTGCCGACCGCCCCGAGCAGCAGGCCGTCGTGACCGCGCTCGGCGAACTGCACGTGCACGGCGTCTCCCCGGACTGGCAGACGCTCTTCCCCGGCGCGCGGAAGGTGGACCTGCCCACCTACGCGTTCCAGCAGCAGCGCTACTGGCTGGAGGCCCCCGAGGCCGAGGCCGCCGTCGTGGACGCGGTCGACGCCGAGTTCTGGGCGAGCGTCGAGCGCGAGGACGCCCAGTCGCTCGCCGCCACGCTGGGCCTGAGCCCCGAAGAGCTGGACGTCGTGGTCCCGAAGCTGTCCGCCTGGCGGCGGCAGCGCCGCGAGCAGTCCGTCGTCGACGGCTGGCGCTACCAGCTGACCTGGCAGCCGCTGAACGGCCTGCCCGCCGGTGACCTCACCGGCAGCACCTGGCTGTTCGCCGCACCCGAGGGCGACGAGTGGGCCGGGACGGTCCGCGCGGCCCTCGCCGGACGCGGCGCGCACCTGATCCCGCTGACGGCCGGCGCGGACGCCGACCGCGCGTCCCTGGCCGGCGAGCTGACCCGGATCGCCGCCGAAAACGGCGCCGTCGACGGCGTCCTGTCGCTGCTCGCGACCGACGAGAGCGCCGCACCGGAGCACCCGGAGCTCTCCCAGGGCCTCGCACAGACCATCGCCCTGGCCCAGGCTCTGGGCGACGCGGACATCGACGCGCCGCTGTGGTGCGCCACCCGCGGCGCGGCCGCCACCGGCCGCTCGGACGACGCGCCGCTCAGCGCGGTGCAGCACCAGGTGTGGGGCCTCGGCCGCGCCCTGGCCCTGGAGCACGCCCGGCGCTGGGGCGGCCTGATCGACCTGCCCACGACGGTCGACGAGCGCGCCGCCGGCCGCATCGCCGCCGTGCTGAACCAGGACACCGGCACCCCGGAGGACCAGGTCGCCGTCCGCGCCTCCGGCGTGTTCACCGCCCGGCTCACCCACGCCCGCAGCGGCACCGGCCGGCCCTGGACGGCGCGCGGCACGGTGCTGATCACCGGTGGTACGGGTGCGCTGGGCGGGCACGTCGCCCGCTGGCTCGCCGGCGCGGGCGCCGAGCACCTGGTGCTCGCCGGCCGCCGCGGCGCCGATACGCCCGGCGCGGCCGCGCTCAAGGCCGAACTGGAGGAGCTGGGCGCGCGCGTCACCCTCGCCGCGTGCGACGTCGCCGACCGCGACGCGGTGGCGGCGCTGCTCGCCGAGCACGCCTTCACCTCGGTCTTCCACGCCGCGGGCGTGGAGCAGTTCGCCGCCTTCGACGAGCTGACCCCGGCCGACTTCGCCCGCACCCTCGCGGCGAAGGCCGGCGGCGCCGCGCACCTGGACGAGCTGCTGGGCGACCGCGAGCTGGACGCCTTCGTCCTCTTCTCCTCCATCGCCGGCGTGTGGGGCAGCGGCATGCAGACCGCCTACGCCGCCGCCAACGCCTTCCTCGACGGTCTCGCCGCCCGGCGCAGGGCGCGGGGCCTGACCGCCACCGCCATCGCCTGGGGCCCCTGGGCCGACGGCGGCATGGTCACCGACGCCGACGAGGAGCACCTGCGCCGCCGCGGCGTCGTCACCCTGCCCGCCGCGCTCGCCGTGACCGCGGTCCAGCGCGCCCTCGACTGCGGCGACACCGCGGCCGTCGTGGCCGACATCGACTGGGAGCGGTTCATCGGACCGTTCACCCTCGGCCGCCCGAGCGCCCTGCTGTCCGAGCTGCCCGAGGTGCTCCGCGCCGGGGCCGCCGCCGCACCGGCCGATGCCACCGGCGGCGCCACGCCCCTGGCGGCTCAGCTCGCCGCCCTGCCGGAGGCCAAGCGCACGGAGACCCTGGTCGACCTGGTCCGCGGGCACGTCGCGGCCGTCCTCGGCCACTCCTCCGCCGCGGAGATCGAGCCCGGACGGGCGTTCAAGGACCTCGGCTTCGACTCCCTGACCGCCGTCGAACTCCGCAACAAGGTCAACGCGGCGACCGGCCTCTCGCTGCCGCCCACCCTCGTCTTCGACTACCCCAACGCCACGGCGCTCGCCCGCTTCCTGCAGAGCGAGCTCCTCGGCTCGCAGGCCGCCGCCCTGCAGGAGCAGCACGCGGCCGCCGACGACGAGCCCATCGCGATCGTGGCGATGAGCTGCCACCTGCCCGGCGGCGTCGACTCGCCCGAGGCCCTGTGGGACCTGGTGACGTCCGGCGGCGACGCCATCTCCGCATTCCCGGCCGACCGCGGCTGGGACGTCGACGGACTCTACGACCCCGACCCCGACCGCCCCGGCAAGACCTACGCGCGCGACGGCGGCTTCCTCTACGGCGCCACCGGCTTCGACGCCGGCTTCTTCGGCATCAGCCCCCGCGAGGCCCTCGCCATGGACCCGCAGCAGCGGCTCCTGCTGGAGACCTCGTGGGAGGCCTTCGAGCGGGCCGGGATCACCCCCGCACAGCTGCGCGGCAGCCGGACCGGCGTCTTCGTCGGCATGGCCTACCAGGGCTACGGAGCCGACGTGCGCCGCACGCCGGAAGGCGTCGAAGGACACCGGCTGGTCGGCGGCGCGTCCAGCGTCGTCTCCGGCCGGGTGGCCTACACCTTCGGCCTCGAAGGCCCGGCCGTCACGATCGACACGGCCTGCTCGTCGTCGCTGGTGGCCCTCCACTTGGCCATCCAGTCGCTGCGCAACGGCGAGTGCACCATGGCCCTGGCCGGCGGCGTCACCGTCATGGCCAGCCCGAACGTCTTCGTCGAGTTCAGCCGCCAGCGCGGCCTGTCGCCCGACGGCCGCTGCCGGGCGTTCGGCGCGGACGCGGACGGCACCGGCTGGTCCGAGGGCGTGGGCGTGGTGCTCGTCGAGCGCCTCTCCGACGCCGTGCGCAACGGCCACGAAATCCTGGCGGTCGTGCGCGGCAGCGCCGTGAACCAGGACGGCGCGTCCAACGGCCTGACCGCCCCCAACGGCCCGGCGCAGCAGCGCGTGATCCGCCAGGCCCTCGCCTCGGCCGGACTCGCGCCGGCCGACGTCGACGCCGTCGAGGCGCACGGCACCGGTACGACGCTGGGCGACCCGATCGAGGCGCAGGCGCTGCTCGCCACGTACGGGCAGGAGCGTCCCGAGGGGCAGCCGCTGTGGCTGGGCTCGCTGAAGTCGAACATCGGCCACACCCAGGCCGCCGCCGGTGTCGCCGGCATCATCAAGATGGTCATGGCCATGCGCCACGGCGTGCTGCCGAGGACGCTGCACGCGGACGAGCCGACGCCGCACGTGGACTGGTCCGCGGGCGAGGTGCGCCTGCTGACCGAGGCCGTCGACTGGCCGGAGTCGGACCGCCCGCGCCGCGCCGCGATCTCGTCGTTCGGCGTCAGCGGCACCAACGCCCACACCATCATCGAACAGGCCCCCGAAGCAGCCGAGCTGCCCTCCACGCCTGACTCCGGCGCGGTCGTGCCGTGGGTGCTCTCGGGCAAGGGCGAGGCGGCGCTGCGCGCGCAGGCGACCCGGCTGGCCGGCCACCTCGACGCGACGGACGGCTGGACGGCCGCCGACGTCGGCCTCTCCCTGGCCTCCCGCGAGACGTTCGAGGACCGCGCCGTGCTCCTGGCGCAGAGCCCGGACGAGTTCCGGCAGGCACTCGCCGCGCTCGCGGCCGGCGAGCCGGCGGCGAACGTGACGCTGGGTCGCGCCGGATCCGAGGGCAAGACCGGGTTCCTGTTCTCCGGTCAGGGCTCGCAGCGCATCGGCATGGGCCGTGAGCTGTACGAGGCGTTCCCTGTCTTCGCCGACGCGTACGACGAGGTGTGCGCGCGTCTGGACGCGCCGGTCGACGTCGACTCGGAGGCGCTGCACCGGACCGGGGCGACGCAGCCCGCGCTCTTCGCCATCGAGGTGGCGCTGTTCCGGCTGCTCGAATCGTGGGGCATCCGGCCTGATTACGTGGCGGGTCACTCCGTAGGCGAGATCGCGGCTGCTCATGTGGCGGGCGTGCTGTCGCTCGACGACGCGGCGAAGCTGGTGTCGGCGCGTGCCGCGCTGATGCAGGCTCTGCCCGTCGGTGGCGCGATGGTCGCCGTGCAGGCGACCGAGGACGAGGTGCTGCCGCACCTGACCGACGGCGTCGGCATCGCGGCGATCAACGGTCCGCAGTCCGTGGTGATTTCCGGGGCCGAGGCTGCCGTGCTGGAGATCGCCGAGGTCTTCGCACAGCAGGGTCGTAAGACGTCCCGTCTGAAGGTCAGCCATGCGTTCCACTCGCCGTTGATGGACCCGATGCTGGAGGAGTTCGCGCAGGTCGTCCGCGCCTTGACCTTCAGCGAGCCGCAGCTCCCCGTCGTCTCCAACCTCACCGGCCGCCTGGCCGACCCGTACACCCCCGAGTACTGGGTCCGCCACGTCCGCGAGGCCGTCCGCTTCGCCGACGGCGTGCAGACCCTGCACGGCCTGGGCGTGACGACTTTCGTCGAGATCGGCCCCGGCGGCGTCCTCAGTGCCCTGGCGCAGGCCTGCGCGGACGGCGTGGCCGCCGTGCCCGTCCTGCGCGCCGACCGGCCCGAGCGGCAGGCCCTCACCGCCGCGCTCGCCGAACTGCACGTGCACGGCGTCTCCCCGGACTGGCGGGCGCTCTTCCCCGGCGCCCACCGCGTCGCCCTGCCCACCTACGCCTTCCAGCGCGAGCGCTTCTGGCTGGAGGGGGACGAGGACCTGGCCGCCGCCGGCGGCACCGCGGCCGACCCGGCGGACTCAGGGTTCTGGGACACCGTGGAGCGGGAGGACGTGGAGTCCCTCGCCGCGACCCTGGGCGTCGGCGCCGACGCCTCGCTCAGCGCGATCCTGCCCCGGCTGTCCGCGTGGCGCCGGCAGCGCCGCGAGCAGTCCGTGGTCGACGGCTGGCGCTACCGCGTCACCTGGAAGCCGCTCGGCACGCTCCCGGAGCCGAACGCGTCCGGCACTTGGCTGCTCGTGACGGCCGGGGAGAGCGAGTGGGCCGGCTCCGTGCGCACCGCGCTCGCCGAGCGTGGCCTGGAGCTGGTGACGCTCGTCGCCGGGCCCGGCACCGACCGCGGGACGCTGGCCCGCGACCTGGCCGGCACCGGCCCCGTCGCCGGCGTGCTGTCGCTGCTCGCCGAGGACGAGAGCGCCTCGGCCGGCCACCCCGGCCTGTCGCACGGCCTCGCCGCGACGCTTTGCCTGGTGCAGGCGCTCGGTGACGCGGGCATCGACGGGCCGCTGTGGTGCGCCACCCGCGGCGCGGTGGCCACCGGCCGCTCCGACCGCGTGGACCGGCCGCTGCAGGCGCAGGTGTGGGGCTTCGGCCGGGCGGCGGCGCTGGAGTACCCGCAGCGCTGGGGCGGTCTCCTCGACCTCCCCGAGCTGCTCGACGCCCGCACCGCGGCCCGCGTGGCCGCCGTCCTCGGCCAGTCGGCCGAGGACCAGGTGGCGGTCCGCGCCTCGGGCGTCTTCGGGCGCCGGCTCGTCCGGGCCGGCCGCGCCGCCGAGGCCGGACAGGGCTGGCCGCCGCGCGGCACGGTGCCGATCACCGGTGCCACGGTTGCGCTGGGCGGGCACGTGGCCCGCTGGCTCGCCACCGCC
>NZ_PXWG01000269.1 GCF_003011965.1 Streptosporangium nondiastaticum | reverse complement strand
TGCTGCCGGCCCCGCGCGGCCCGTTCGCCCGGTCCGCGCCGCGCTCCGCGCCCGGCGTCGCACCGCTCGCCGACGCCATCCGGGACCGCACCGTCCGCGCGGTCTCCGGAGCCGCCGGGGAGCGGGCGCCGGAGGTCACGCTGTGGGCCTGCGAGGCGGCCGTACGGCTGACGTTGTCCTACGTCGTCGCCCCGGGCGCGTCGGACGAGGAGGCCGCCGCGCAAGTCGCCCGTCTGGTCCGCACCCTTGTGGGCGAGCAGGTGGCGGAGGTGCCCCGTCCGGAGCAGTGACCCGGCCTTCGGGCGTGTCGTTCCGGCCGTCGTCGGCGGCCTCCGGGGCGGCTACTTCAGCCACCCGATCCGGACGCTGTTCTCGTCGCCCAGCCCCGGCGCACCGGTGTTGGCCAGGCCCTTGCGGATGGCGACGATCTGGGGGCGCTGGTAGAGCGGCAGGGAGTGGCCGAGCTCCCAGACCTTCGCGTCGGCCTCGTTGTACAGCGCGACCTGCTTCCCGGCGTCCGTGGTCCGGGACGCCTCCAGCAGCAGCCTGTCCACCTCGGGCGACGAGACCCGGCCGTAGTTGTTGAAGGCGTTGTCGCCGTCCGGCTGCCGGTAGTCCCGGTAGGAGCTGGAGCGGTAGATCCGGTCGACCTGGCGGAACTGGGTGAGGTCGTAGTTGCCGCGGTGGACGTACCGGTCGAAGTAGTCGTCCCCCGGGACCTTGCGCAGCTCGACCTTGATCCCGATCTCGCCGAGCATCTGCTGGGTGAGCTTGGCCTGGTCCTCGGCGAGCGAGATCGCGTCGGCGGGCATCACGTACTCCAGGACCAGCGGCCTGCCGTCCTTCGTCCGCGGCTTGCCCGCGCCCCCGTCCTTCCAGCCCGCCTCGTCCAGGAGCCTCTCCGCCCGGGCGACGTCCCGCTTGCCGAAGGCGCCCGCGTTGTCCCGGTAGCCCTCCTGGTTCGGCATGAAGAAGTGGTTGTTCACCACCTCGGGCCGGAACGGCAGGTCCTGGCCTGCCACCTTCGCCAGCGCCTCGCGGTCCACGCCCAGCGTCACCGCCTGGCGCGCCTTGACGTCCTGCAGCGGCCCGCGGGCGCCGTTGAGGTTGAGGGTGACCTGGTCCCAGCGGGCGCCGATGCGGAAGTCGGTGTCCTTGTCGCCCTTGAGCCGCTGGTACGCCTCGGGGGCGGAGGCCGGGGCGTCGTCGATCTCCTTGTTGAGGTAGGCGTCGGTGCGGGCCTTGCTGTCCATGGCCCAGAAGATGTACTTGTCGAGCTTCGGCTTCTCGCCCCACCAGGCGGGGTCCGGGACGAGAGTGATGGTTTTGGCGGTCTTGTCGTACGCGCCGACCTTCCAGGCGTTGCCGGTCACGGGGACCTGCCCGGCCCAGCTCTTGTTGAAGGCGTCCGGGCCGGAGTTGAGGGAGGCCGGGAGCAGCGGGTCGAAGAGCATCTGCCAGTCGGCGAACGGCGTCGCGAAGGTGACCCGCACCTCGTGCTCGTCCTTGCCCCGCTCCACCTTGGCGATCTGGTCGTAGCCGCTGGTGGAGGCGACCTGGAAGGCCTTGTCCTTCCCGCTGAGCGCCTTCCACTGGGCCTCGAAGTCGGCCACGCCCAGCGGTTTGCCGTCCGACCACTTCGCCTTCGGGTTGAGCTCGTACGACACCACCTGCGGGTCGGTGGAGACGACCTTGGCGGAGGCCAGGAAGTCGGGGTTGGAGTGCGGGACGCCCTTGGAGTCGAAGGTGAACAGGTCGGGCTCGACGAGGGCGGTGATCGCCGAGGCGTCGCCCTGGGTGCCGTCCGTCTGGTTGGGGTTGTACTGGTTGATCCGCTGCTGGATCGAGACCTTGTGGACGCCGCCCTGCTTCAGGTCCTCCGGCGGGTGCGGGTTGAGGTCCTGGGCGGCCACCGCCGGGGCCGCCTTGCCCTGTCCGCCCCCGTCCGCGGAGTCCTTCGCTCCGCCGCCGCAGGCGGTGACCGCCAGCGCGGCGGAGACGGCCGCGGCCGCGAGGGCGGTGGCTCTGACGGGCCTGATCATGGCGGATTTCCTCTCCTCGGGAAGGACGGCCCGGTCACCGTAAGCACGTACCTCCCGCCCCAACAGGCCCGTCAGGTCAAGCGTTTACCGCATTTATCACGGACGAAATGGCTCCGAAACGGAAAGAAACCGAACGGTAGGTTCCGCCGGATAGATTCACGCCTCGTGCTCGCCTATCTGACGAAACGACTCGGCTACTACGCCCTCCTGCTGGCGGTGGCCGTCTTCCTGTCGTACGTGCTCTCGTCGCTGGCGCTCTCCCCGCGCGGCTACTTCGAAGGCCGTCAACCACCGCCGCCCGCCGAGTCGGTGGAAGCCCAGCTGACCGCGCTCGGGATCAACGACCGCACCCCGCTGCTGGAACGCTTCGGCACCTGGGCCTCGCACGCCGTGCGCGGCGACTTCGGGCGGACCATCGACAGCAGCGGCGTGGGCGAGGAGTTCGGCCGCCGCATCGGCGTCAGCCTGCGGCTGCTGCTCGCGGGCACCCTGCTCGGCACGGTCGCGGGCATCCTCGCCGGCGCCTGGGGAGCGCTCCGGCAGTACCGGTTCTCCGACCGCGCGGTCACCGTCCTCGCGTTCCTGCTGCTCTCCACGCCCACCTTCCTCCTCGCCGTCCTGCTCAAGCTCGGCGCGATGAAGGCCAACCAGGCCGCGGGCGCCGAACTCATCTCCTTCACCGGCGAGAAGACCCCGGGCCTGACCGGTGGAGCCGGCACCCTCCTCGGCGACCGCGCGGCGCACCTCCTGCTGCCCACCCTCTCCATCGCGCTCGGCACCGCCGCCGCGTACAGCCGCTACCAGCGGGGCACCATGCTCGACGTCCTCGGCTCGGACTTCCTGCGCACCGCGCGCGCCAAGGGGCTCACCCACCGCAGGGCCGTCCTCACCCACGGCCTGCGCACCGCGCTCGTGCCCATGTCCACCTTCTTCGCCTACGGGTTCCTCGCCCTCTTCACCGGCGCCGCCTTCACCGAGAAGATCTTCGGCTGGCACGGCATGGGCTCCTGGTTCATCGACGCCATCGGCAAGAGCGACGTCAACTCCGTCGTCGCGGTGAACGTGTTCGCCGCCGTCATGGTGCTGCTCTCCGGCTTCCTGGCCGACGTCCTCCACGCCGCGCTCGACCCGCGCGTCCGCACCAGCTGATCCCGACGAGCGAGGCCCGCCACCATGACCACCACCGCCACCCCGCCCGCCGCGCCCGCCGCACCCGGGCCGGCGGCCGCGGCACCCGCCGCG
>NZ_PXWG01000268.1 GCF_003011965.1 Streptosporangium nondiastaticum | reverse complement strand
CGGGCCGCCGCCCCCGCGGACCGAGCACGGCCGGGACCCTGCTCGGCCGGTCCGCGGGCGCACCACCCCGCCGTGCGGCAGCCCGCCGCACGGCACAGGACCGCCCGCCCGCGCCGGCCGACCCGGTCACGAAACGGAAGAGGAACAACGGTGTCCACCGCACCCACCACCAGCCCCACCCGCACGCTCCCGGCCGACCGGCCCGCGTCGTACACGCTCGGCGGCCAGGAGGCCGCCCGGCTCCAGGACCTCGTCGCGGACCTGCGGGCGGCGCACGCCGACCCTTCCTCGGCGGCCTTCTACGACAGCGCGTGGCGGGCGACCGCGCTGCTGCCGGACGGCCTGCGGCACTTCCTGGAGGAGTACCGGCGCGGCGAGCACGCCGCGGCCTGCCTCGTGCACGGCTTCCCCGTGGACGACAGCGCCGTCGGCCCCACCCCCGGCCACTGGAGCGCGGCCGTCGCCACGGACGCGGCCCGCGACCAGGAGCTCATGCTGGCCCTGTGCGGCATGGTCCTCGGCGAGCCCTTCGGCTGGGCCACCCTGCAGGGCGGCAGCCTCGTGCAGAACGTCCTGCCCATCCGCGGCGACGAGGACCGGCAGAGCGGCTACGGCAGCGGCGCCCTGCTGGAGTTCCACACCGAGGACGGCTTCCACCCGCAGCGCTGCGACTACCTGATGCTGTTCGGGCTGCGCAACGCCGACCGCGTGCCCACCATCGTCGCCTCGGTCCGCGACGTCGAACTGCCGGAGGAGGACCGCCGGATCCTGGCCGAGGAGCGCTTCCACATCTTCCCCGACACCGAGCACATCCGGCAGCTGGAGGCCCGCGACCCCGCGCACCCGGCGCTCGCGGGCATGCTCCGCATGCTGGAGCAGCCGCGCCCCGAGGCCGTCCTGTTCGGCGACCGGCTCAGCCCGTACCTGCGCATCGACCGGCCCTTCATGCGGGCCGCGGGCGGCGATGCGCGCGCCGAGGCCGCCCTCGACCGGCTCATGGCCGAGCTGGAGCGCGTCCAGCAGGACGTGGTCGTCGGCCCCGGCACCCTCCTCGTCGTCGACAACTACCTCGCCGCGCACGGGCGCCGCTCGTTCACCGCCCGCTACGACGGCACCGACCGCTGGCTGAAGAAGCTCACGGTCAGCCGCAACCTGCGGCGCGGCCTCGGCGGGCGCGCCGCGGCCGGCCACCGGGTCCTGGTGTGAGCACCGGACCCGCGCCCACGGGCGGAACCACCCTGCAGGGAAGGAAGGAACACATGCGCACGATCGTGGTGTCGGGTGCCTCCAGCGGCATCGGACGGGCGGTCGCCGAGCGGTTCGCCCGCTCCGGCGACCACGTCGTCAACCTGGACGTGGCCCCGCCCCCGGCGGGCGACGACATCCCCTGGATGCGCGTCGACGTCGCCGACTGGGAGGCCGTGCGGGCCGCGGTCGACGCCGTGCACGCCGAGCGCGGCCGGCTCGACGTGGTCATAGCCAACGCCGGCATCAGCAACCGCCGCGGCGTGCTGGAGCTGACCGAGGTCGACGTCCGCCGCACCGTCGACGTCAACCTCATGGGCGTGCTCGCCCTGTGGCGGCACGCCGCCCCGCACATGGTGCGCCAAGGACACGGCGTGCTCCTCGCCACCGCCTCCGTCAACGGCAGCCGCGGCTACCCGCTCTACGCGGACTACAACGCCACGAAGGCCGGCGTGGCCTCCTTGTGCCAGACGTTCGCCATGGAGCTCAGCCCCGTGGTGCGCACGGCCTGCGTGACGCCCGGCGCGGTGCTGACGCCCATGCAGCGCGCCGAGTACACCGACGCCATGCTCGCCGAGACCGACGCCCGCATCCCCGCCCGCCGGCACGCCTCGCCGGAGGAGATCGCCGGCGTCTTCCACTTCCTCGCCTCCCCGGACGCGGCCTTCGTCACCGGCCAGGAATTCGTGGTCGACGGCGGGGAGACGGCCGGGGCGACCACCGCCTTCTTCCCCGGCCACCGGCTCGCCGGAGCCACCGACGAACGACGAGGAGCCCTCGATGAACGACCGTGACGTGCTCGACCCGTCCGCCCTGGACCGGATCGACCTCGCGGACCCGGCCCTGCACCACGCGCACGACCTGCGCGAGGTCTGGCGGCACCTGCGCGACGAGGCGCCCGTGTACCGCCACGAGCGCGCGGGCGGCGAGGGCTTCTGGGTGATCACCCGCTACGACGACGTGGCCGCCGTCTACAAGGACGGCGAGACCTTCACCTCCGAGCGCGGCAACGTCCTCGACACCCTGCTCACCGGCGGCGACTCGGCCGCCGGCCGGATGCTCGCCGTCACCGACGGCCCCCGGCACGCGGCGCTCCGCGCCGTCCTCGGCAAGCCGTTCTCGCCGCGGTCCCTGGAGGTCGTCGTCGACAGCGTGCGGCGCGGCACGCAGCAGCTGCTGCGCGAGGCGGTCGAGCGCGGCTCCTGCGACTTCGCCGCGGACGTCGCCGCGCACATCCCGCTCGCGGCGATCTGCGACCTGCTGGGCGTGCCCCCGGCCGACCGTCAGCACATCATCGACCTGACCTCCACGGCCCTGTCCTCCGCGGACGCCCCGGCGACGCCCGAAGCCACCTGGGCCTCCCGCAACGACCTCCTGCTGTACTTCTCCGAGCTGGCGGAGTCGCGCCGCGCCAAGCCGTACGACGACGTGGTGAGCCTGCTGGTCACCAAGGAGGTCGACGGGCGGCCGCTCAGCCACGAGGAGATCATCTTCAACTGCTACAGCATCATCATGGGCGGTCACGAGACCACCCGCTTCGCGATGATCGGCGGCGTGGAGGCGCTGGTCGAGCACCCTGAGCAGTGGGAGGCCCTGCGCGGCGGCGACAAGGTCACCGCGGCGGCGGTCGACGAGGTGCTGCGCTGGACCACCCCGGCCCTGCACAGCGGGCGGACGGCCACCGAAGACGTGTTCCTCGGCGGGGAGTTCATCGAGGCCGGGGACGTCGTCACGGTGTGGAACGCGTCGGCCAACCGCGACGAGCGCGTCTTCGCCGACCCGGGCCGCTTCGACCTGGCCCGCACCCCCAACAAGCACCTGACCTTCGCCTACGGGCCGCACTTCTGCATCGGCGCCTACCTGGCGCGTGCGGAGATCGGCGCGCTGCTGGAGGGGCTGCGGACGATGGTGGCGGAGATCGAGTTCACCGGTCCCCGGCGGCGGATCTTCTCCAACTTCCTCAGCGGCCTGTCGACGGCCCCGGTGAAGCTCACGCCGGCGCCCGGGTTCGGCGGATAGCGGGCGCGGACAGCGGGCAAGGACCCGGAACGGTGCGGCGGGGGGCGGCTCGAAGCCGC
>NZ_PXWG01000267.1 GCF_003011965.1 Streptosporangium nondiastaticum | reverse complement strand
GCTCGGCGCCGCGGCGCTGGAGGCGGGCGCACCGGGACCGCCCGGCGTCGTACCGCCGTTCGCCGCGCCCGCCGTCGCCTGGGCGACCGGCGCCTACGGCCCCGCCGCCATACCCCTCGTGGCCTGCGCGCTCCCCGCGCTCGCCCTCCTCGCCCACGCCCTGACCGCGCTCTCCCGGGCCTCCGCCCACCGCCACGGCCCGCACGCACCCGTCCCCGCCGACCCCGGAGAAGCCCCGGCCCGGGCCCGGTGACCGCCCGTCCCCGTCGCACACCCCCTTCAGAGGAGCAAGGAAGATGACCGTTCACCCCATCCGCACCGCCGGGCGAGAGCGAGGGCGCGACCGATGAGGGTTCTGCTGCTCGGTGCCAACGGCTACCTCGGCCGCTACGTGGCCGACCGCCTGCTCGCCGACCCCGCCGTCCAGCTCACCGCGCTCGGCCGCGGCGACGACGCGGACGTCCGCTTCGACCTCGCCACCGGCAGCCCCGGCGCGCTCACCCGCTTCCTCAACGCCGTCCACCCCGGCGTCGTGATCAACTGCGCGGGCGCCACCCGCGGCGGGGCCCGCGACCTCACCCGGCACAACACCGTCGCCGTCGCCACCGTCTGCGAGTCCCTGCGCCGCAGCGGCTGCGGCGCCCGCCTCGTCCAGCTCGGCTGCTCCTCCGAGTACGGGCCCTCCCAGCCCGGCTCGTCCACCGCCGAGGACGCCGTGCCCCGCCCCGGCGGCCCGTACGGGGTGAGCAAGCTCGCCGCCACCGAGCTCGTCCTCGGCTCCGGCCTCGACGCGATCGTCCTGCGCGTCTTCTCGCCCGTCGGCCCCGGCACCCCGGCCGGCTCCCCCCTCGGCCGGCTCGCCGACGCCCTGCGGCGCGCCATGCAGAACGGCGACAGCGAGCTGAAGCTCAGCGGCCTCGGCGTCCAGCGCGACTTCGTGGACGTCCGCGACGTGGCCCGCGCCGTGCACGCCGCCTCCCTCTCCGCCGCCCAGGGCGCCGTCAACATCGGCACCGGCCGCGCGGTCAGGCTGCGCGAGGCCGCGGCCACCCTCGCCCGCGTCGCCGGCTACGGCGGCTCCCTCCACGAGCTCGACGACCCCCACCTGGGCACCCCGCCCGCCTACCCCTACCCCGACGGCTGCGGCAGCTGGCAGCAGGCCGACGTCCGCACCGCCCGCGACCGGCTCGGCTGGCGCCCGCGCATCGGCCTGGAGGAGTCCCTGGCCGACATCTGGATGGAGGCCGCGTGTCGCATCTGAGCCCGCCCGGGCAGCGGCGGTCCCGGGTGCGCGAGGCGCCCCTGCGGTTCGGGGTCCCGGGCTTCGCGCACCCCCTGCTCGCCCCCGCCGAGTGGGGCGAACTCCTGCGCGCCGACGTCCCCGTGGAGTGGGTCGTGCTCGGCAGCGGTGCCATGGCCGCCCCGGGCGGCACCGCCTCCGGCGGCCCCGGCGACCGCCCGGACCCGTATCGCGTGGCCGCCGCCGCCCGGCTGCGCGAGGCCGGCGTCCGGGTCCTCGGCCACCTGGACCTGAGGTTCGGCGAGCGCCCCCTCGGCGAGGTGCTCTCCGAGGCCCAGCGCTACCTGAACTGGTACCGGGTCGACGGATTCGCCCTCGACGCCACCCCCGCCGACCCGGCCGCCCTGCCCGGCACCCGGCGCACGGTCGCCTCCCTGCGCACCGTGCTCGACCGGGCGTACGTCGTCCTCGTCCACGGCACCCACCCCTCGCCCGGCTACGCCGACGTCGCCGACCAGCTCGTCACCTTCCACGGCCCGTGGTCGGCGTACCGCTGGTCGCAGGTGGCCGAGTGGACCGCCGACTTCCCGCCCGCCCGCTTCTGCCACCTCGTGCACGGCATCCCCCGCGCCCACCTGGAGGAGGCGCTGCGCCTCGCCCGCTGGCAGGGCGCCGGCACGATCTACTTCACCGACCGGACGGACCGGGACGAAGCGGACCCCTGGGAGGTGATGCCCGGCTACTGGGACGAGATCGTCTCGCGCATCGGACCTGGTGTCTCGGAATGAGGCGGGGCGTGGCAGTGTTACGGGGGAAGGACCGAACGCCGCCTGTATGTTCCCCGCCCCGGCGGGGATGACCCTGGAGTCCCCGTGTCGCTGCCACCCCTGGTCGAGCCGGCTGCCGAGCTCACCGTAGACGAGGTTCGTCGGTACTCCCGCCACCTGATCATCCCGGACGTCGGGATGGACGGGCAGAAGCGCCTCAAGAACGCCAAGGTGCTCTGCGTGGGTGCCGGCGGTCTCGGCTCCCCCGCCCTGATGTACCTGGCCGCGGCCGGCGTCGGCACCCTGGGCATCGTGGAGTTCGACGAGGTCGACGAGTCCAACCTGCAGCGCCAGATCATCCACAGCCAGGCGGACATCGGCCGCTCCAAGGCGGAGTCCGCGCGCGACACCGTGCGGGGCATCAACCCGTACGTGAACGTCGTCCTGCACGAGGGCCGGCTCGAAGCCGACAACGTGATGGAGATCTTCTCCCAGTACGACCTGATCGTCGACGGCACGGACAACTTCGCCACGCGCTACCTCGTCAACGACGCCTGCGTGCTGCTGAACAAGCCGTACGTGTGGGGCTCGATCTACCGCTTCGACGGCCAGGCGTCCGTCTTCTGGAGCGAGCACGGCCCCTGCTACCGCTGCCTGTACCCCGAGCCCCCGCCGCCGGGCATGGTCCCCTCCTGCGCCGAGGGCGGCGTGCTGGGCGTCCTGTGCGCCTCGATCGGCTCCATCCAGGTCAACGAGGCGATCAAGCTGCTCGCCGGCATCGGGGACCCGCTGGTCGGCCGCCTGATGATCTACGACGCCCTGGAGATGACCTACCGTCAGGTCAAGGTCCGCAAGGACCCCGACTGCGCGGTCTGCGGCGCGAACCCGACCGTCACGGAGCTCATCGACTACGAGGCGTTCTGCGGCGTGGTCTCGGAGGAGGCCCAGGAGGCGGCGGCCGGCTCCACGATCACTCCCAAGCAGCTCAAGGAGTGGCTGGACGACGGCGAGAACATCGACGTCATCGACGTCCGCGAGCCGAACGAGTACGAGATCGTCTCCATCCCGGGCGCGCGGCTGATCCCCAAGAACGAGTTCCTGATGGGCACGGCCCTGCAGGACCTCCCGCAGGACAAGCGCATCGTCTTGCACTGCAAGACGGGTGTCCGGTCCGCGGAGGTGCTGGCGGTGCTCAAGGCGGCCGGGTTCGCCGACGCGGTGCACGTGGGCGGCGGCGTGATCGGCTGGGTCCACCAGGTGGAGCCGGACAAGCCGGTGTACTGATTTTGTTCCTGTGAGGGGGCGATCCGCGGCAGCG
>NZ_PXWG01000266.1 GCF_003011965.1 Streptosporangium nondiastaticum | reverse complement strand
CCGCCGTGCGGCGGCGCCACCGGCCCACGGTGGCCGCCCGCGGCGACGGAAGACCCTCCGCCGCCGCGGTGCGGGGCCACGACGCCGCGGGTCCGGCGGAATCCGAGGGCGGCGGTGGGACCGCCGCTCCCCGGTCCGCCCCCGGCGGACCTACCGCCACCGCGGCCCAGGCGGCCCGCCCGGCGGGCTGAAGCCGTCGTCCTGGAGGCGGCGGTCCAGGGCCGCCAGGACCGCCTCATGCCGGGCGAGGGCCTCGGCCGCGCGTTCCAAAGAGCGCGCGGCCGTCTCGGCCCGGTCCGCGTGGGCGATCATCCGCTTGCGCAGGGCAGCGCCCTCCGCCCCCAGCGACGCCACCTCCTCCGCGCTCGACCGGAGCCGGGCCGCCTGCTCCCGCAGCGAGCAGGCCTGTGCCCGGACGGGCTGCGACCAGGGCGCGTGCTCCGCGCCGGCGCCCATCACCGGATCCCCCCGGGCCGCAGCATCCGCCAGGGCGCGAACGCGTTGCGCACCCCCTGCAACGCGGGCGCCAGCTCCGGATGGTGGCGCAGGAGCACGTCGGTCATGCCGGTGCGGTCGATCCACTCCATGCCCTCGGGCGTGTAGATCTCCGGGCGGTAGTCCCGGGTGAAGAAGCGGTCGCTCTTCAGCCGCCGGGAGGCCATCAGGACGAAGAGCCGGAACGCGGTGTCGCTGAACGCGAACCCCCGCGGCCGCCGCTCGGCGTACATGCCGACCATGGTGTCGACGCGGTCCAGCCGTCCGTCGTAGACCTCGCGCAGCTCGGCGGCGAGCCCCACGTCCCCGCCGGTCAGCTCCTCGAAGCCGGAGACGGGCGGGCGGTGCAGCGCGGCCCGGAAGGCGGTGTAGCGGGGCACGCCCCGCTCGCGGTCGCGCAGCACGTCCACCGCGCCGACGTCGACGTGCTCGCCGGAGATCCGGAGGAGGTCGCGCAGGCAGTCGGGGTGGTTGTGCAGGGTGATGTCGCCGGGGTTCATGACGCCGAAGGAGTACAGCAGGTCGGAGAGGCCGAACTTGTCGACGGCCGGCCGGGTGGCCAGGGCCTGCAGGTCGTCGAAGCCGGTCCGCTCGACGAGCGCTCCCGTGCGGTGCGAGTGGACGGCGTACTCGTCGCGGATCAGGGGGTGCAGCCGGTACGCGGCGACGAACTCCTCCGTCATCGAGTACGGCGCGGAGTGGTGGTCGGTGGGGGAGCCGGGGATGCCGAACAGCGCCTCGCCGCTGCCGAACCGGCCGACGCGGCGCCGCACCCGCGCGGGCAGGACTCCGTACCAGTTCATGTGCATGGCCGCCCGCGTGACCGGGTGGGCGACGATCCCCGGGGTCCACTCGACCGTGTGGATCTTGGCCATGACGGCGGCGTTCACGAGCCGCGCCGTCTGGAAGAGCCGTTCGTCGCCCCAGGTGGGGTGGGCGGCGGCGATCCGGTCGCAGATGGCGTTGTGCTCCTTGGCGAAGAGCGTGTGCAGCAGGGACAGCCCGACCCAGTAGTTGTCGTTGAAGCCGGTGAGGTCGATGCCGGACAGCCCCGGCGCGGTCTCGTCGGGCAGCCGCCCGTCCGTGAGGGCGAGCTTCCCGCGCTCGCCCGTGCGCAGGGCGCGGCACCGCTCCTCGCTCGATCCGTAGAGCTGGGAGCCGTCCCACCAGTGGCTGACGGTGTTCTCGTACGTGGGCGGCCGGGTGGTGTCCGTGCGCGGGACGGGGTCGGGGCGGGTGCGGCGCACGAGCATGGGGCACTGCGGCCAGTCGTCGCCCGCGGCGAGCGGCACGTCGAGCGGCCGGTCGGTCTTGTTGTCGCCGTGGCTGAACCAGCCGTGGTTCTGGAACTGGATCCAGGCCGCGGCCAGCAGGTTCAGCCCGGTCGCCGGGCGGAAGCCGGAGCGGCGGCGCAGCAGTTGCCGGCTGACCTCGCGGGGGCTGGGCGAGAGCAGCCCGTCGTCCTCGGGCTCGGGGTAGGTCTCCGGCAGGGGGCAGTTGCGGTCGAAGCGGGTGCCCGCGCGGCCCATGTCGGCGTCGCCGGGGTCGTAGCCCGAGCCGTCGTAGCTGCGGTGGGGGAGGAGGTCGGCGACGGGCGTGCGGGGGCGCTCCCCGCCGGCCCCGTAGGTGTCGTACAGATTGTGCGCCCGCAGCACTTGCCGCTGTCTTCTGAGCTCCAGCAGCGCGAGGGGGAAGGGGAGGTCGTGCCACTCGCGGCGGCGCGGTACCGGCGTCATCGACAGGTCTCCGTGAGGGTCGCAGAGGATGTGCGGAGAGGTGGTGCGGGCGCCCGGGCGCACGGGCTCAGCCGCCGAGGCGGTGGACGACGGTCTTCCCGGCCCGGCCCCGGTAGGGGGCGAGCAGCTCGTCCACCCGGTCGCGGGCCCCGGTGGCGGTTTTGTCGAGGCTCTGGGCGTACGCCTCCGCACCGAGGCACTGGGGGACGTCGTACGAGGGATCCGTCCAGGCGAGCTCCAGCCGGTCCGGGGGCAGCACCGGGACCGGGCTGCAGCCCTCCAGACGGGGCATCAGGTCGTGCTCCTCGGCGAGTCCGGCGACGCGGGCGCCGGGAGCGGGCAGCCGCCCGGAGCCGGTGGGCGAGCCCGCCGTGACGACGAGCTCGACGGCCCGGCCGGCCCGCCCCGGGCCGCCGGCCAGGTGCAGGGCCGTCACCCCGCCCAGGCCGTGCCCGACGAGCGCCACCGGCATTCCTCCGGGCACGGTCCGGCGGAGGGCGTCGCGGGCGGCCAGGGTGTACGGGGAGGTGCCGCGGGCGAGTGCGGCGACGGCCGCGACCAGCCCCTCGGGGGAGGCGGTGCGCGGCAGGACGAACTCCGGGCCGGGCAGGAGCACCAGGCACCGGGTGGTGCCGTCGGGGCCCGTGACCTGCTGGGTGAGCATCCTGCCGGGGCCCAGGGCCGCCAGATTGCGCAGGTGGGCGGAGATGCCGCCGCCGTCGTCCAGGCCCTCGGGGAACGCGCCGTCCGGCGGCTCCGCGAAGGGGCGCGCGCCGCGGGCACGGGGGACGGAGGGGAGGACGCGATCCGCCGGGGTGCGCGTGACGGTGTGCCATGCCGCCGCGTCGTTGAACGGATTGCCGTCGGCCAGGGCGTGCCACGCCGTCACCTCCTCGCACGCCGGGGCGAGCGCGGCCAGGGCGTGCCCGGCGCTGCGGACGCGGACGTCCTCGCGGAGGATGCGCAGGGCCAGGCCGGGCAGGCCCGCCTCGACGGCCACGAGCATGCGCCGGACCGGGGCCTCGGCCCCGTACTCGGCGTGCCGGGTCGCGCTCAGCCGGATCCGCAGCCGCAGCGCGGTGGCCGCGAGGTCGGCGGCGAGGCTCCCGCGGCGGGCGGCCACGCCG
>NZ_PXWG01000265.1 GCF_003011965.1 Streptosporangium nondiastaticum | reverse complement strand
CGCCGCCACGCCGGCCGCTGACGGCCGCGGCGCCGTCCGCCGCATCCGACGGGACCTCGCAGGGCCGACGCCCTGCGAGGTCTGTTTTTTTCTCCGTCTTCCACTTTTTCTTCGTCTTCCACATTTCTGGAACAGGTTCTACGGTGTGCGCCGTCGGTGCGGGCGAGACCCTGGAGGGGCCGTGGACCTCGAATACACCCCGGAACAGCAGCGCTTCCGCGCCGAGCTGCGCGACTACTTCGCCGCACTGGTCTTGGGCCGCGACCCGGAGAGCCACGACGACCCCGCCGCGCAGAAGCGCTTCTACCGCGCCACGATCCGCCGCCTCGGCGCCGACGGCCGCCTCGGGGTGGGCTGGCCCGCCGAGTACGGCGGCAGCGGCCGGACCCCGATGGAGCAGTTCATCTTCTTCGACGAGGCCGCCCAGGCAGGCGTGCCGCTGCCCCTGATGGCGCTCAACACCGTCGGCCCCACCCTCATGCAGTTCGGCACCGCCGAGCAGAAGGCGTACTTCCTGCCGCGGATCCTCTCCGGCGAGCTGGACTTCGCCATCGGCTACAGCGAGCCCGACGCCGGAACCGACCTCGCCTCCCTCAAGACGCGCGCGGTGCGCGACGGCGACGACTACGTCGTCAACGGGCAGAAGATCTGGACCACCAACGGCGACAGCGCCGACTGGATCTGGCTCGCCGTCCGCACCACCCCCATCACTGACGGCACCCCGCCGCACAAGGGCATCACGCTCCTCCTCGTACCGACCAGCTCCCCCGGCTACTCCTGCACCACCATCAACACCCTCGCCTCCCACAGCACCACCGCCGGCTACTACGAGGACGTGCGCGTCCCCGTCCGCAACCGCGTCGGCGAGGAGAACCAGGGCTGGCGGCTGATCACCACCCAGCTCAACCACGAGCGCGTCACCCTCGCCGCCCACGGCGCGACCGCGATCCGCGCCCTGCGCGACGTCCGGCGCTGGGCCGCCGCCACCAAGCTCGCCGACGGCCGCCGCGTCATCGACCTCGGCTGGGTCCGCACCCGGCTCGCCCGCACCCACCTGCGCCTGGAGGCCATGAAGCTCCTCAACTGGCAGATGGTCGACGCCCTGCAGCGCTCCGCCCTCACCCCCCAGGACGCCTCCGCCGCCAAGGTCTACGGCTCCGAGGCCCGCCGCGACGCCTGCGCCCGGCTCATGGAGGTCCTCGCCGCCGCGGGCCCCCTCAAGGAGGGCTCCGCCGGCGCCGCCCTCCACGGCGAACTGGAACGTGCCTACCGCGCCGCCGTCGTCTTCACCTTCGGCGGTGGCAACAACGAGATCCAGCGGGAGATCATCTCCTGGATCGGCCTGGGGATGCCGCGCGTGCGCCGCTAACCTGACGACGACGGGAGGTGCCCCATGCCGCAAGCCGACCCCGGGCTCTTCGGGCCCGCCTCGGTCACTTGGCAGCTGCACGGCGACCCCATGATGTGGATCGCCGGGGTGCGCGCCCTGTGGCTGCAGGCGCTGCACCCTCGTGCGGTCCGCGGCGTCACGCAGAACTCCGACTTCCGCAAGGACGCCTGGGGCCGCCTGCTGCGCACCGCGCACTTCGTGGGCACCACCACGTACGGCACCACCGAAGCCGCTGAGCGGGCGGGGGCCGCCGTCCGCGGGATCCACCGCAGGCTGTCCGTCACCGACCCCGGCACCGGCGAGCGCTACCGCGTGGACGACCCCGGCCTCCTGCTGTGGGTGCACTGCGCCGAGATCGACTCCTACCTGCACGTCGTCCGACGCTCCGGCATCGCCCTCAGCGACGCCCAGGCCGACGCCTACTGCGCCGAACACCGGCAGTCTGCCCGCCTCGTGGGCCTCGATCCCGCCGGTGTGCCCGGCACGACCGCCCGGCTGGCCGCTTACTTCGAGAAGGTGCGCCCCGAGCTCGCCCTCACCCCGGAGGCCCGCGGGGTCGACGCCTTCCTGCGGCGCCCGCCCGTGCCGTTCCCGGCGGTCCCGGCCCGCGCCCTGGTCTGGGGCCGGGCGGCCTCCCTCGCCTACGCCGCGCTGCCTCCCTGGGCCCACGAGCTGTACGGCAGGCCGGCCCCGCCTCCGGCCGTCGTCACCCGCCGCCTCCGGGCCGCGGGTGCCGCGCTGCGGCTGATCCCCGCCGGCCTCCGCTGGCAGCTGCCGCCGAAGCACATCCTCCGCGCGGTGGCCAGACTCGGGCCCGGTAGCCGTCCTTCCGTCTACAACCTGCACAGACGGGCCGCCATACTGGACGGGCCGGGGGAGGCGCGGGGCATCGACGGGGGCGGCGGCGCGGGATGGTGGACACCAGGCTGATCCAAGGGCGGTACCGCCTGCTCGAACGCATCGGGCGGGGCGGCATGGGCGAGGTGTGGCGGGCGCTCGACGAGTCGCTCGGCCGGCAGGTCGCGGTCAAGTGCCTCAAGCCGATGGGGCCGCGGCACGAGCCGTCCTACCTCCGGGTGCTGCGCGAGCGCTTCCGGCGCGAGGCGCGCGTCGCGGCCGCCCTGCAGCACCGGGGCATCACCGTCATCCATGACTTCGGCGAGTCCGACGGCGTGCTCTACCTGGTCATGGAGCTCCTCGACGGCCGCAACCTCAGCGAGCTCCTGGAGGACACCGGCGGGCACCCGCTGCCCGTGCCCGACATCCTGGAGATCGCCGAGCAGGTCGCCGCCGCCCTCGCCTACACCCACGGCCAGGGCGTCGTCCACCGGGACCTCAAGCCCGCCAACGTCATGCGGCTGACCGACGGCAGCGTGAAGATCTGCGACTTCGGCATCGCCCGGCTGGGCGACTCCATCGGCTACTCCTCGGTCTCCTCCCGCCTCACCGGCACCGGCATCGCCATGGGCACGCCCCACTACATGTCGCCCGAGCAGATCGGCGGCGGCCCCGTCGACCACCGCAGCGACCTGTACTCCCTGGGCTGCGTGCTGTACGAGCTCGCCACCGGCGCCCCGCCGTTCGACATGGACGACGCCTGGGCCGTGCTCGTCGGCCACCGGGACACCGCGCCCGTGCCGCCGCGCACCCACCGGCCGGAGCTGCCGGAGGCCTTCGAGGGCATCGTCCTCGACCTGCTCGCCAAGGACCCCCACGACCGTCCTCCCGACGCCGCGGACCTCCACGGCCGCCTGCTCGTGCTGGAGCCCCACGGCCGGATCGCCCGCCCGGTGACCGTCCACCGGACCCCGCCCGAGCGCCGCCCGTACCCGGTGCGGTCGTCCGTCCGGCTGCCCGAGCCGCGGCTGCCCGGCTGGGCCAGGAACATGACCACCGGCTCCAAGGCGACCGGCCCGGGGCCTCGGACGGCGCTCCCGCCGGACCCGGCGGCGGCGCTCACGGGTGCCTGGACCGCGGGTCCGGCGGGTCCGGCCGGCCTGATGGCCGTGCCGGCCGCCGGCCTGACCGCCCTCCGCGAGCCGTC
>NZ_PXWG01000264.1 GCF_003011965.1 Streptosporangium nondiastaticum | reverse complement strand
TCGCTCTGCGCCGCGCCGCGCTCCAGGCCCGGCGCCACCACGAGCGCCGCCCGACCGGCGTCCTGCTTGCGGAGCAGCCTCAGCGCCTCGGCCGCCGTGGCGGTGTCCGTGACCGTGAGCGCGTCGGCGGCGGCTCCGAGCGCGGCGGCGACCGGCAGTTCGTAGCCGGGGGCGACGGTCAGCAGTGCGGCTGCCGGGCCCAGCAGTCCGGACAAACGATCCTGCGCGGCCAGCAGCGCCCCCGTGCCGTCCTTGCGGCGCAGCCCCAGGGCGAGCGCGTCGCGGCGGGCGCCGGTGGCCGCGCGGCGGCGTTCGGTGGCGGTGGCCTCCTCGCGGGCCTCGGTCAGTGCGGCCTCCGCGGCGGCGAGTTCCGCCTTGGCGGCCTCGTGCCGGCTCGCCAGTTCGGCGTCCCCGGCGTCGAGCCCCTCGACCTCCGCCTGCTGCCGCTCGTACTCCTCCTGGGCGGCGGCCGCGCGCTCCCGGGCCTCGTCGCGCGCGGCGACCAGCCGGTCGATCTCGGACTGCGCGGAGGCCGCACGGCCGCGGGCGGCGGTGACGCGGCCCTGGAGCCGGGCGAGCTCCTCACGGTGGTCGGCAATGGCCCGGGCGGCGTCCCTGAGGCGGCGTTCCTCCTCCGCCAGCCGGCGCTCCAGGGCGGCACGGTGCTCGCTGGTGTCCTCCAGGGCGCGGCTCGCCGCCTCCAGGGCCGCCTCCAGTTCGGCCTCCTGCTCGCGGATGCGGGCCGCTTCGCGCTCCAGGTCCTCCGGGTCGCGGCCGCGCCGTTCCTCGGCCGGGGAGGAGGTCGCGCTGGTGACGCGCGCGTCGGCGAGGCCGATCGTGCCCCGTACCCGCTCGGCGAGGCGGGAGAGCTCGTACCAGGTCTGCTGGGCGCCGGCCAGGCGCGGGGTGAGCGCCCGCACCTGTTCCTCCAGGGCCGCCTCACGCTGGAGCGCGGTCCGCAGCTCGGCCTCGGCGGCGTCCTTGCGGGCCTTGAGCGCGGCCTCGTCCGCGAGCTCGGTGCGCAGCGCCTCCCGGAGGGTGACGAGGTCGTCGGCGAGGAGCCTCAGGCGGGCGTCGCGCAGGTCGGCCTGGATGACGGCGGCGCGGCGGGCGACCGCGGCCTGCCGGCCGAGCGGTTTGAGCTGCCGCCGCAGTTCGTCGGTGAGGTCCTGGACGCGGGCGAGGTTGGCGCGCATGGCGTCGAGCTTGCGGAGCGCCTTCTCCTTGCGCTTGCGGTGCTTGAGGACGCCCGCGGCCTCTTCGATGAAGGCCCGGCGGCCGGCCGGGTCGGCGTGCAGGACGGAGTCGAGCTGTCCCTGGCCGACGATGACGTGCATCTCGCGGCCGATGCCGGAGTCCGAGAGGAGCTCCTGGATGTCGAGGAGCCGGCAGGTGTCGCCGTTGAGCTGGTACTCGCTGCCCCCGTTGCGGAACATGATCCGCGTGATGGTGACCTCGGAGTAGTCGATCGGCAGGGCGCCGTCGGAGTTGTCGATCGTCAGGGAGACCTCGGCGCGGCCCAGCGGCGGGCGGCCGGTCGTCCCGGCGAAGATCACGTCTTCCATCTTGCCGCCGCGCAGGGACTTGGCCCCCTGCTCGCCCATGACCCAGGAGAGGGCGTCGACGACATTGGACTTGCCGGAGCCGTTGGGCCCCACGACGCAGGTGATCCCGGGCTCGAAGCGCAGGGTCGTCGCGGAGGCGAAGGATTTGAACCCCCGCAGGGTCAGGCTCTTGAGGTGCACGCGGAAGGACTCTACCGCCCGGCCCTCTTCCGGCACCGCCCCGGACGGGGTACTGGCGCGCCGTGCCGTCGCAAAGGGTTTCACCCGGGAAGGGGCAGGGCACATCAGTCGTTAAGAGCGAACCGAAAAGTGGGAAAAAATAGCCGCAATCACCGGAAATACCGCGACCATATGATGATCGGAAATGACGAAGGGACGCCGAAGCGTCCCTTGCAACTCTCAAGCGGCTGACAGTGCAGCCCGACCGGCCCCCGGGGCAGGGCCTCTGGTCAGGCGAGCGCAGGCTCCGCCTTGGAAACGTCGATGCTGTCGAGCAGCGAGTCGCCGTGGTGAGCGGCGGCAGACAGCGCGTCATTCTCGGCCTGCATCCGGATGAGCTCGGATTCGAGGTCCTGGACACGCTGCTGAAGCCGTCGCATCTCGGCGAGGACTCGGGGGTCGGAGCCGCCGACGTAACCGAGAAGCGCCTTTGCCATGATGGATGGTCCTCCACACTGAGTGACCGACCGAAGCGGTGTGGGTCGTGAGGGATTCGCACCCGCGGTGTCTGCCATCGCTACTGCAGTCTTCAATGCCAAACAGCTAAGGTGCGCGGGGCTTCCAGAGTCTCACCAAAAGGTTTGACGGTCAACACGATCACACCCCGTATCCGCGGGCGTCCCAGGGGGCGCGGCGGTAGGTGCGCGGCGCCGAACTCTGCCGGGGCCCGGAGGGGCGTGGAGATCATCCGTTGCCTCGCAGCCTTCCACGCCGGGGCCGTCTTGGCAACCATCAGGGAATTTCTGCCCTTCGCATATGCCAGCGGCATATCACTAAGGTCATCGCGGCCCTTCGCACCCGTTCTTCACGGCCCCCGCGCGCCCCTCCCGGTTCCCTCCCGGATGATTTTCCGTTTCCCGAACCGTTATGTCGGCCGCCCCGTCAGCGGATCTCGAACCCGTCGTATCCGCCCCGCGGGTCACCCCAGATCTCCGTGACCCCGTCCACCCGCCCGGGCGTGTCGCCGCCCCGCAGCCAATCGAGCAGAAGTTCGCATGCCTCGCGCGGGCCTTCCGCGACGACCTGGACCCGGCCGTCGGAGAGATTCGACGCGAAGCCGGCCAGCGCTCCGATCCGCAAAGCGTTCTCCCGCGTGAACCACCGGAAGCCGACACCTTGCACATGTCCACGGACCCACGCCGTGAGACGGACATTCTCGTTCATGTCTGCACGCTAACCGGCCAATTGCATAATCAGCACTTCGGCCCCTCATCTATTGCCGTACAGTCGCCGGTCGACAGGTCGCCCCGTACGAGTGACGCACACCGAGCCGAACACGTAAGGAAGGCAGCGGATGGGTCGCCACCGACGCTCTGGCCCACGGACCGCAGGCAGCCCCGTCCCCGCTCCCCCGGCAGCCGGGGGGACGCACGGCGCCCCGGAGTCCGTCCCCCCTGACGAATCCGGCGGCTCGGCGGCCGCTTCACGGCCCCCGGGCTTCCGCCGCCCCGCTCGCAGCCGGGCGAGGACACCGGTACGGACGGGCCTGCTGGGCGCGTCCGCCGCGATGGCCATGGGCGTGGTCGCCATGACCTCCGGCCTCTTCTCCGGCGGCGGCACCCTTCAGCTCGGCAGCGACAGCGGCGGGGACCGGCAGGTGCGGACCGACGAGCCGCCCGTCGAGTTCGCCCTGCCGGACGGCGCCGGGCCCGGCCGGGGGCAGCCGCACGTGAGCCGCAATGCCGAGCGGCCCTCCGCGCCCCGGGCGGACACCGCGGCACCCGTGGCCGCCTCGGCGCCGGCCGCACC
>NZ_PXWG01000263.1 GCF_003011965.1 Streptosporangium nondiastaticum | reverse complement strand
GCCGCCGGTGCTGGGCGCGGCGCTGCTGGCGCTGGACCGGGCGGGGGCCCCGGCGGCGGCGTACGCGCGGCTGCGCGCGCACTACGCGTAGGGCGGGGCCTGCACTGCTCGTAGGGCGGGGCCTGCGCCGCGCGGGGGCGCGGAGAGCGGGCGATCCCGGCCGGAATCCGCCGTACCGCCGCATTCTTCACGTCATGTTCACATCGTGAGAGACGTCACCACACCACACCCCTCACAGGAAGATCTTTCGGCGGACCCCCTCGCGGCCGTCAAGTTTCCTGACTCGGCGTCAACAACGTCACGAGCCGGAAATTCCTCCCTCGGGCACTGGTTGACCATTCATTTACCTAATGTCCCAAAACCGGCCAACCGTTTTCCTCCCCCTTCCGGATCATGCGAGAGTCCGCCCCGCACGGATTGATCACGAAATACAACAAGCAACCGTCATCAAAAGGGATTTACGGCTGCATTCGTGACGACTTCCGCCACTGATCGTCCATTCCGCGCCTTGTCGGCGCGTTACCCGAGGGGGACCGACCATGTCGTCCAACGTCAGCCGACGCGTTGTGCTCAGAGGAACCGCCGCTGCTGCCGCCGGCGTGGCGCTGCTCGCCACCGGCGCCCAGGCGGCCGACCACACCGGCCACACCATGGACCACACCGGTCACGGCGGCCACGGCACCGGGCCCGCGGCGTTCGACGAGGTCTACAAGGGCCGCCGCATCGTCGGCAAGCCCGCGACGAGCGGCCACGAGGCCCACCACGGCGGCTTCGCCGTCACGATCGACGGCCAGGAACTGCACGTCATGCAGAACGCCGACGGCACCTGGATCAGCGTGATCAACCACTACCAGGTCTTCGACGAGCCGCTCTCGCTCACCCGCGCCGCCGTCGACGCCCTCCGCGGCGCGACGCTCGTCCCGATCGCGATGAACTGACCGGCCACTGCCGCACGCACCCCACCGACCCACACTTCTCACTCACGAGGACACGAACCCCATGGCAGTGCGCAAGAACCAGGCGAACCTGACCGCCACCGAGAAGCGCAACTTCGTCAACGCCGTGCTGGAGCTCAAGCGCACCGGCGTCTACGACGGCTTCGTCAGAACGCACAACGAGTTCATCATGAGCGACCGCGACGACAGCGACCGCGTCGGCCACCGCTCCCCCTCCTTCCTGCCCTGGCACCGCCGCTTCCTGATCCAGTTCGAGCAGGAGCTGCAGAAGGTCGACTCCTCGGTGACGCTCCCCTACTGGGACTGGACCGCCGACCGCACGGCCAACGCCTCGATCTTCGGCGCCGACTTCATGGGCGGCAACGGCCGCAGCCGTGACGCGCAGGTCACCACCGGCCCCTTCGCCTACTCCACGGGCAAGTGGAACATCAACGTCAGCGTGGACAACCGTCCCTTCCTGCAGCGCGAGATGGGCGCCGCGGGCACGCTGCCCACCCGCGCCCAGGTGGACGCCGTCCTCGCCATGCCCGTCTACGACACGGCCCCGTGGAACAGCGCCTCCGAGGGCAGCTTCCGCAACTACCTGGAGGGCTGGCGCGGCGCCGGCCGCGTCCACAACAACGTCCACGTGTGGATGGGCGGCCAGATGGCCACCGGCGTCTCCCCCAACGACCCGGTCTTCTGGCTGCACCACGCCCACATCGACAAGCTGTGGTCCGACTGGCAGCGCATGCACCCGGCCTCGGCCTACCTGCCGGCCGCCGGCACCACGAACGTCGTCGACCTCAACGACACCATGCGCCCGTGGAACAACGTCACCCCGGCCCAGATGCTCGACCACAGCGCGTACTACACGTACGCGTAAGGCACCCCGCGCCACAGGCGCACCACGTCCGGCCCGGTGCGGGGAACCGCACCGGGCCGGCGGGCGTGATGGGGAACGAGGGCCGCCGCGGGCCCCGGTGAAGAGCGCGACCGCACACAAGATCGGTCCCGCACCGGTGTTTTTGTCAGTCCTTGCGGCCATACTGCTGGCCGGGGCACCTGTCACCGGCGCACCGGCCGGCGGGCCGCCCTCAGCGACCGAGGGGGAGGTCACGTGTCACAGCCGCAGCCGGCGGGGGGAACGCCAGGAGCGTCCGGCCGCAGCGCCGCCGTCCCGGCCTGGCGCGAGGCGCTCGACCGCGTGCGGGCCGCGGCCGTCACCGAGCCCGGCCGGCTGCGCGCCATCGGCGCCGTCCTGGCCCTGATCCTCGTGGCGTTCGGGGCGGTCACCGCCTGGCAGGTCGCGTCCAGAGCCACGGCGGCCGACGCCGTCGTGGACACCAGCCAGCCGCTGAGCGCCGACGCCGCCGCCATCTACCGCTCGCTCGCGGACGCCGACACCACGGCCGCGAGCGGCTTCCTCTCGGGCGGCCAGGAGCCGCGCGAGGTCCGGCAGCGCTACGAGAAGGACATCGCGCTCGCCTCGCGGCTGCTCGTCAAGGCCGCGGCCGCCGGCGAGGCCTCGGACGCGGCCCGCAGCAGGATAGCCGCGCTCAACGAAGGACTGCCGCGCTACACCGGCCTCGTGGAGGCCGCCCGCGCCGACAACCGCCAGGGCCTGCCGCTCGGCGGCGCCTACCTGCGCTACGCGGGCGACCGGATGCGCGAAGAACTGCTGCCCGCCGCCCGCGGCCTGTACGAGGCCGAGACGGGCCGCCTCGGCTCGGACTACGACGACGCCGAGGCCCGGCCGTGGGCCGCCCTGGCCCTCGGCGTCGTCGCGCTCGGCGCGCTGGCCTGGGCCCAGCGGCGCAACTACCTGCGCACCAACCGGGTCTTCAACCACGGCCTGCTGGCGGCCACCGCGGCCACCGCCGTCGTCCTGCTGTGGCTGGCCGCCGGGCACGCCGTGGCCCGCTCCGGCCTGGAGAGCTCCTACGCCCACGGCGCGCGGTCCCTGGAGGCGCTGACCGAGGCCCGGATCGGCTCGCTCCAGGCCCGCGGCGACGAGAACCTCACGATGGTCGCCCGCGGCGCCGTGCTCACGAAGAACGGCGACGACCAGTACGAGACCAACTACCGCTCCGGCATGGCCCGGCTCATCGGCGGCGACAAGGGCCCGGCCCGCGAAGGCAGCCTGCTGGACCGCGCCCTCGCCCTCGCCGACGACACCGAGGGCCGCGCGCCGGTCGACGCCGCCATCAAGAGCGTCCGCACGTGGCAGCAGCGCCACGGCGAGGTGCGGGCGCTCGCCGACGACCGCGGCGACTACAAGGACGCCCTGCAGAAGGTGATCGGCGAGAAGGACAGCACCCGCGCGTCCTTCGACCTGGTGGACAGCGAACTGGAGCGCGCCCTCGGCTACGAGCAGGACGAGTTCCGCCGGGCGGCCGACGACGGGCGCGGCGCGTTCTCGGGCCTGGCCGCCGGAGCGGCCGTGCTGACCGTCCTCGGGGCGGCCGGCGCGGTGGCCGGCATCGGGCGCAGGCTGTCGGAGTACCGGTGAGGCCGGTGCGACGGAGGGGGGAATCCGTGAGAGAGACCCGGACGGCACGGCGGCTGCGGATGCGGTCCCGGCCCGCGGCTTTGGCGGCCGCCGCGTGCGCCCTCGCCGCCGTGGCCGCGGCCGTGCTGCCCGCAGGTGACGGGCCCGCC
>NZ_PXWG01000262.1 GCF_003011965.1 Streptosporangium nondiastaticum | reverse complement strand
CCCCCGCCTCGTGCGGCGGCCCCATGCAGCAGCACAGCACCCCGTACGCAAACAGGACGCTGCCCCGGCTCATCGGTGAGCCGGGGCAGCGTCCTGTTGAGGAGTGGGCGGCGGGGGGGTTAGCCCATCTCCTCCAACGCCTTGCCCTTCGTCTCCTTGACGTACTTGAGCACGAAGGGGATGGAGAGCACGGCGAAGACCGCGTAGATGACGTACGTGCCGGAGAGGTTCCAGTCCGAGAGGCTCGGGAAGCTCGCGGTGATGGCCCAGTTGGCGATCCACTGCGCGGAGGCGGCGACGCCGAGCGCCGCGGCGCGGATGCGGTTGGGGAACATCTCGCCGAGGAAGACCCAGACCACGACGCCCCACGAGAGGGCGAAGAAGAGCACGAAGGCGTGCGCCGCGACCAGGGCGACCGTGCCCTGCGCGGTGGGCAGGGAGCCGTCGCCGGCCTGTGCGGAGAAGGCCCAGGCCTCGAGGGCGAGGGAGACGGCCATACCGGCGGAGCCGACGATGGCGAGCGGCTTGCGGCCGACGCGGTCGACGAAGATCATCGCGATCACGGTGCCGACGATGTTGATGATCGACGTGGTGAACGAGTAGAGGAACGAGTCGCTCGGGTCGATGCCGACGGACTGCCACAGGGTGGCCGAGTAGTAGAAGGCCACGTTGATGCCGACGAGCTGCTGGAAGACCGACAGGCCGATGCCGACCCACACGATGGGCAGGAAGCCCGCCTTGCCGCCGATGAGGTCCTTGAAGGTGGACTTCTCCTCGCTGTGCATCGCGAGCTCGATCTCGGTGACGCGCTTGTCGAGGTCCACGCCGTGGCCCTCGACGTCGGCGAGGACGGCCTTCGCCTTGTCGATCTTGCCGACGGAGATCAGGAAGCGGGGCGACTCGGGGATCGCGAAGGAGAGCAGACCGTAGAGGACGGCCGGGACGACCATGACGCCGAGCATCAGCTGCCAGGCCTCGATGCCCATGACGTGACCGCGCTGGTCGCCGTCGGCGAGGTTGAGGACGCCCCAGTTGACGAGCTGGGAGACGGCGATGCCGACGACGATCGCGGCCTGCTGGAAGGAGCCGAGGCGGCCGCGGTAGGCGGGCGGCGAGACCTCGGCGATGTAGGCCGGGCCGATGACGGAGGCCATGCCGATGGCGATGCCGCCGAGGACGCGCCAGAAGGCGAGGTCCCACAGGGCGAACGGCAGGGCGGAGCCCACGGCGCTGATCGTGAAGAGCGTCGCGGAGATCTGCATGACGCGGATGCGGCCTATGCGGTCCGCGAGCCGGCCCGCGGTGGCGGCGCCGATCGCGCAGCCGATGAGGGCGATGGCGATGACCTGGGCCAGGGCTGCGGAGCCGATGTCGTACTTCCCGCGAATGCCCTCGACGGCGCCGTTGATCACGGAGCTGTCGTAGCCGAAGAGAAAGCCACCCATGGCCGCGGCCGCGGTGATGAAGATGACATGCCCGAGGTGGTCCGGCTGGGCCTTGCGGCCCTCGGACCCCTGCGCCGTCGCAGTGCTGGTCAACGTGTACTCCTGAGGCCCGGCGGCACTGCCGGGCGTGGGGGGCTGGCCCTTCAAGTGGGGCACAGG
This sequence comes from Streptosporangium nondiastaticum, assembly GCF_003011965.1. GTDB lineage: Bacteria > Actinomycetota > Actinomycetes > Streptomycetales > Streptomycetaceae > Streptomyces > Streptomyces nondiastaticus. The sequence goes on along the minus strand of NZ_PXWG01000262.1, from coordinate 2,044 downwards.
ACTTGGGGCCCCACCACTTGAAGGTATTAGCAACGCTGCAGACCCTATGTCTTCATTTTCTTAAGTCAATAGGTCGTAACCAAGAAGTTTCCTGCAGGCATCTCACAGGTTGAGTTCAACACTTGAAGAAGTGAAGTCGCCGACAGGGATAACAAGATCAACGCAGCCGCTGGCTGATCACCTTGGAGACGCCGTCGCCCTGCATCGAGACGCCGTACAGGGCGTCGGCGACCTCCATCGTCCGCTTCTGGTGCGTGATCACGATCAGCTGCGAGCTCTCCTGCAGCTCCCTCATGATCCCGATCAGCCGCTGGAGGTTGGTGTCGTCCAGCGCTGCCTCGACCTCGTCCATCACGTAGAACGGGCTCGGCCGCGCCTTGAAGATCGCGACCAGCAGCGCCACGGCGGTCAGCGAGCGCTCGCCGCCCGACAGCAGCGACAGGCGCTTGACCTTCTTGCCCGGCGGGCGCGCCTCGACGTCCACGCCGGTGGCCAGCATGTCGTCCGGGTCGGTGAGGACGAGCCGCCCCTCGCCCCCGGGGAAGAGCCGGGAGAAGACGCCCTCGAACTCGCGGGCCGTGTCCCGGTAGGCCTCCGTGAAGACCTCCTCGACGCGCTTGTCCACGTCCTTGACGACCTGGAGCAGGTCGCTGCGGGTCTTCTTGAGGTCCTCCAGCTGCTCGGAGAGGAACTGGTGGCGCTCCTCCAGCGCCGCGAACTCCTCCAGGGCGAGCGGGTTGACCTTGCCCAGCTGCTGGTAGGCGCGCTCGGCGGCCCGCAGCCGCTTCTCCTGCTCCGTGCGGACGTACGAGGCGGGCCGGTTCCTGGGGTGGTCCGGGTCCTCCGGCAGTTCCTCGCCCTCGGCCGGCGGGGACGGCGGTACGGGCTGGTCCGGCCCGTACTCCGCGACCAGGGCGGCGGGTTCGACGCCGAGCTCCTCCAGGGCCCTGGCCTCCAGCTGCTCGATGCGCAGCCGCTTCTCCGCGCCGAGCACCTCGCCCTTGTGCACCGAGTCCGTGAGCTTGTCCAGCTCGCTCTTCACCTCACGGCCCCGGTTGCGCTCGGCGACGAGCTCCCGTTCCCGGGCGGCCTTCGCCTCCTCCGCGTGGCGCCGCTCCTCGTCGGCGCGCACGAGGGAGACCTCGACGTGCGCGAGGAGCTGCCGGGCGCCGGACGCGACGGCCGCGGCGACCCGGGCCTCGTGCTGCAGCCTGAGGCGGCGCTGCTCCGCGCGGGCGCGGGCCTCGCGCTCGGCACGGGCCGCCCGGTCCAGGCCGTCCGCCCGGCCCGCGAGGGCCTTGACGCGCTCCTCGTGCGTACGGACCTGGAGCCGCGCCTCCATCTCGGTCTGCCGGGCGTTGGCACCGTCGGCGACGAGGCGGTCCCGTACGGAGGTGTCGGGCTCGCCGGCTCCCTCGCCCGGGGCGGCCTCCTCGGCCACGGCCAGCCGTTCGGCGAGCTCCTCGGCCTCCTCGCCGGCCCGTGCGAGAGCCTCCTCGGCGCGGGCCACGGCCGCGGCGGTCCGTCCGGCCTCGTCGGCCGCGGCGCGCGCCTGCCCGGCGAGCCGCCCGAGGGCCTGGGCGACCTGGGACTTCTCCCGGTCGGCGGCGCTGCGCAGGGCAGCCTGCTCCTCCACGCGTGCGGCGCACTCGGCGCGCCGTGCGGCCGCGTCGTGCTGGGCGGCCTGCAGGACGGCGCACCGTGCGTCCAGGTCGGCCAGTTCGGCGGTGGCCTCGTCAACGGCCGCCTGAACCTCCAGGAGGCTCGGCGCGCCGCCGGAGCCGCCCTGGGCGAAGTGGGCTCCGAGGAGGTCGCCTTCGGCGGTCACGGCGACGGCCCCGGGACGCTCGGCGACCAGTTCTTCGGCGTCTTCCAGCGTCGCGACGACCACGATGTCGCGCAGCAGGGTGCGGACGGCGTCGACGACGGGGGCGGGGCCGTCGACGAGTTCGAGGGCGGGGCGGGGGCCGCATGAGGCGGCGCCCTGCGGGCCCCGTGCGGGCGACGGCACGGGGCCCGGCACGGGGCCGTCGCTCTGCGCCGC
>NZ_PXWG01000261.1 GCF_003011965.1 Streptosporangium nondiastaticum | reverse complement strand
GGACCTCGCCCGGCCGGGGAGCTTCGCGCGGCGCCGGTCGGCGGCCGCCTGAACGGCACCCGCCGGAGACGGATATGGCGTGGGGTCAGGAGACCTGCTCCCGACCCCACGCCATGAAGAGTCTGCGTTCCCTGAAGGGTTCAAAGGTTCCCCAAGGGTTCAAAGAAGGACTGTGCGGGCCTCAGTGGCCCTGTTCGTCGCGGCGGCGCTGCCAGCGCTGCTCGATGCGGTCCATCATGCTGCGGCGCGGGCGGATCTGGCCGCGGCCGCCCAGCTGCCCCGCCGGGCCCGTCCCCCGCTGCGCACCGGCCCGCGGCGCCTTGCGCCAGCCCGTGACGGCCAGGGCCGCACAGCCCAGCATCACGAGGAAGCCGACCACACTGATCCAGTACTGTCCCTGAATCATGACGCCGGTCATCAAGAGCGCGATACCCAACAGAAACCCGGCGACCGCCTGGTAGACCCGTCGCCGGGTGTACGTGCGCAGGCCGCTGCCCTCGAGCGCTGTCGCGAACTTGGGATCTTCGGCGTACAGCGCTCGCTCCATCTGCTCGAGCATGCGCTGCTCGTGCTCCGAGAGCGGCACGGAGTCCTCCTACTCGTCGGTCGCGGGGGGCGACCGGGTGCGACCCTTTCAGGATAGGCAGGGAATCGCCCCCGTGAAACCCGCCCCTCTGCGCCAATCCGCCCACCGATGTCCGTGTGGCGACCGGTGGCGTCGGGACGTACATTCCCGGTTCGCCGATCGGCCATGCCGGACGGTGTCCCCCGATCATACGGGGCGAACCGGCTGATCGGGTGGCCTGTGACCTACAGCGCGCGGTCAGCCACGCTCGGCCAGGACGTGCAGTTGAGTCGCCACCGAGTGGAAGGCCGGCAGCGCGGCGGCGGCCGCCTCCAGCTGCGCGAGCGCCTCCCGCGCGCCGGGCTCGGCGTCGAGCAGCACGCCGGGCACCAGGTCGGCGAAGACCCGGACGCCGTGCACGGAGCCGACCTCCAGGCCCGCGGCCTCGACGAGCTCCGAGAGCCGGCCGGCGGTGAAGCGGCGCGGCACCGGGTCGCCCGCGCCCCAGTGCCCGGCCGGGTCGGCCAGGGCCTGGCGGGCCTCGGTGAAGTGCCCGGCGAGCGCGCGGGCGAGGACAGCGCCGCCCTGGCCCGCGGCCAGCAGGCTCAGGGTGCCCGCGGGACGCAGCGCCTCGATCACGTTGCGCACGCCCTGGGCGGGGTCGTCCACGTACTCCAGGACGCCGTGGCAGAGCACCACGTCGTAGGAGCCGCGCTCGACCACGTCGAACAGGCCGCTGGCGTCGCCCTGGACGCCGCGGACCCGCTCGGCGACGCCGGCCTCGGCGGCCCGGCGCTCCAGCGCGAAGAGGGCGTTGGGGCTGGGGTCGACGACGGTGACGCGGTGGCCGAGGGCGGCCAGCGGCACCGCGAACTTGCCGGAGCCGCCGCCGGTGTCGAGCACGTCCAGCACGCCGCCGGCCGGGGCGGCGGCCTTCACCCGGCGGTCCAGGGCGTCGCGCAGGACCTCCCAGACCACGGCGGTACGCAGGGAGGCCCGGGGGCGCAGCGGGTCTGACACGGCGGATGGCTCCTCGGCGGTGGATCGGCGGACGAAGGTGTCCGCCCCAGCCTAATGCGCCCGGCCGGGGCGGCGGCCGACGCGGTGGCCGAGCGCGCCGCGGCGCGTTTCCGCAGGCCCGGCCGGAGGGATCCGGCCCGCACGAATGCCCGTGCGGCCACCCGGGGTTGACGCGGGCGCGGGGCGGCGGGGCGGGCAGAGGAGAATCACTTCATGGACAGCAGCAGCACGCGCCGTCAGAACACCCGGCGGAAGCTCTTCGCCGCCGCGGTGACCCTCATCGCCGAACAGGGCTTCTCCTCCACCACCGTGGACGAGATAGCGGAACGGGCGGGGGTGGCCAAGGGCACCGTCTACTACAACTTCGCGAGCAAGACCGATCTGTTCGAGGAGCTGCTGCGGCACGGCATGGAGCTGCTGACCGGATCGCTGCGGGCCGCGGCCGAGGAGGCGGCCGAGCGCGGCGGTGGCCGGTCCGCCGCCCTGGACGCGATGATCCGCGCCGAGCTGGACTTCGTCGCCCGCCACCCGTCGCTGGCCCAGCTCTACGTCGCCGAGCTGTGGCGGACCAACCGGGCCTGGCAGCCGACGCTGACGCGGGTGCGGCAGCAGGCGGTCGAGGTGATCGAGTCCGCGTTACGGGAGGCGGGCGCGGAGGGCGACCCGCTCGCGGAGAGCGACATCCCGCTGACGGCGTCGGCGGTGTTCGGGATGGTGCTGGTGGCCGCGCTGGACTGGCGGTCGTTCCAGCCGGAGCGGTCGGCCGACGACGTGCACGCGGCGCTCTCGCGCCTCCTGCAGGGCCGTCTGAACGGGGCGGTCCGCTAGGTACCCCCGCAAACGGCAGCGGTCCCGGCGCCGGCCGATCCCCCTTCGGCCTGCGCCGGGGCCGCCTTCCCCCGGTTGCTCCCCCGTAGCTCCCCCGAGCCCCCTTCCGGGGACCCCCGTCCCCCCGGTCACGTCAGGGGTGCCGCGCCGTTCCGCAGCCCCGTGCCGGCGGTGCCGGCGCCGCGCCCCTTCCGTGCGCACCACTCTTCCGCCCGGCGGGCCGCGGCCCATCCGTGCACCTACTCATCTCCTCCTCTGAGTACGGGTACTCAGCCCTGGGTGTTCAGACCCGGCGCGGGCGGCTGCCGGACGCCGCGGAACGGTGGTGACGGTGCCGCCGGATAAAGTCGTGCCCATGGCACGGATTGCGGTGATCGGCGCCGGGATGGGCGCGATGGCGGCCGCTGCCCGGCTGGCCGTCGCGGGCCACCGGGTGACGGTGTACGAGCGCGCGGCGACGCACGGCGGAGGCGTCGGGCGGATGACGCGGGACGGCTTCGCCTTCGACACGGGGCCGGGGCTGCTGCACTTGCCGGCCGTCTACCGCGACCTGTTCGTCAAGACGGGCAAGGAGTCGCTGGAGCAGAGCCTGGGCCTGGTCCAGGTCGACCCGGCGAGCGCGCACGTCTTCGCCGACGGCACCTCCGTGGCCCTGCCCAACGCGTCCCGGGCCGGTGTGGTCCAAGCGCTGGACGAGGCCGTGGGCGCGGGTGCGGGCGAGCGCTGGAGCGAGCTGGTGAACCGGGCGCGCGCGGTGTGGGACGCCACCCGCCGGCCCCTGCTGGAGGAGCCGCTGCTCGCCGACCCGGAGTACCTGGAGGCCCTGGGCCACGACCCGTATCCGGGGCTGCGCAAGCGCGGCCTGTTCCGGCGGAGCACCCCGCCCGTGCTGGCCGCCGTCGCCGAGCGGGAGCTGAAGGACCCGCGGCTCGCGGCCCTGTTGGAGAGCCACGCCCTGGCGTACGGGCTGGACCCGCGCACCGCCCCCGCGAGCGCGGCGGTGCTGCCGTACATGGAGCAGACCTTCGGCAGCTGGTACGTGCGCGGCGGCATGCGCGGCCTGGCGGACGCCGTGTACGAGCGGTGCCGCAAGCGCCGGGTGGAGTTCGTCTTCGGCGCGGAGGTCGTGGCCGTCGCCGAGAAGGACGGCCGCGCCGCCGGCGTGGAGCTGGCGGACGGCCGCGTGGACGAGGCGGACACGGTGGTCGCCGGCGTCTCGCCCGGGGTGCTGCGGCGGATCGCGCCGGCGGCCTGCGGGCCCGCCGTCCGGCCGGGCCCGCCGG
>NZ_PXWG01000260.1 GCF_003011965.1 Streptosporangium nondiastaticum | reverse complement strand
CTTCGGCAAGGGCGCTGACGAGGCTGTGGAGGGCTTCGTGGGCGCCGGTGCCGGTCTCGGGGAGGGCGGGGCCGGTCAGGGCGCTCAGGCGGGCGGTGACGGCTTCCGGGCCGCCGGCAGGGAAGGGGCCGTGGCGGGTGGCGGCGCCTTGGGCGAGGGCGTCGAGGGTGGTGTCCAGGAGCGGGTGGAGGGCGTGCGGGCCGCGGGTGCCGCCGGCGAGGGGGGCAGGGGTGTCCTCGGCGGCCTCGCGGGGCGAGGTGATGGTGGGGCCGGCGGACGCAGGCATGACTTTGCCCCTTTTGGGTTGACTTCGCGCGCGTGCTGTGCGGTCGCTTCCGGGCGGTGACGAGCAGCAACTGCAACAAGTTACGTTCGGCGCACGGTCGGTGACCGACGTAGGGGCGGGTTTCGCTCGATGGTGGTACGGCCGTGCGACGGGCGTGAGTTGTGTCTGCTAGTGGGGTCCGGGGCGGACGCACCCCGTTCCGTCGACTAATCTGCACCCCATGGCCATGAACTTTCTCGCTCTCGACGTAGGGCCGCTCAAGCCCGAGCCCGCGCCGCTCGTCCTCGGCGCGGTGCTGTTCTTCATCACCTTCGCCCTGATGGCGAAGGTGCTGCTGCCCCGGATCAACAAGGTCCTCGTCGAGCGCGAGAAGGCCACCGAAGGCCGCTTCGACGAGGCGGAGGAGACGCGTGCCGAGGCGGCCCGCGTCCACGCCGAGTACCAGGAGCTGCTCGCGGAGGCCCGGCACGAGGCCGCGCGCCTGCGCCAGGAGGCGACCGAGCAGGGCACCGCGATCGTCGCCGAGCTGCGGGCCGAGGGCCAGCGCCAGCGCGAGGAGATCATCTCCGCGGGTCACGCGGTGATCGACGCCGAGCGCGCGGTCGCCGAGGCCGAGCTGCGCCAGCAGGTCGGCGTGCTGGCCACGGAGCTGGCGGGCCGCATCGTCGGCGAGGACGTCGCCCAGTCCGCTCGTGAGAACGGCACGGTGGACCGCTTCCTGGAGGAGCTGCGCACCGCGCAGGCCTCCGACGCCGCTCGCGACTGACGGCGGCCGGCCGCCGCTGGGACATCCTCGGACGCCGAAGGCTCCGCACCCCTTCCGGGGCGCGGAGCCTTCGGCGTTCCGGCGTGCCTACCGCCCGGTCTCCCTGACGCGCAGGGCGCGGCGCAGGTCGTCGAGCTCGTCGGTGAGCCTGCGGCGCAGGGCGGGCGTCGGGCCGGCGGTGCGCAGGCACTCCTCGCCGAGGTCGAGGGTGCGCCGCTCGACGAGCGGGCGGGGGAAGCCGGCGGCGCCGGCGGCCTTGGCCAGGGCCGGTCCGCGGCGGGCGGCGAGGGCGACGGCCTCCGGGTAGTAGCGGTCCAGGTAGGGGCGGACGAGGTCGTGCTGCTCGGGCTGCCAGAAGCCCTCGGCGGTGGCGGTGAAGAGGTAGTTGGACAGTTCGGGGCGGTGCCCGGGGTCGTACATGGCCTGCCAGGCGGCTTCCTTGGCGGCCGGGTCGGGCAGGGCGGCGTGGCAGCGGGCGGCGCCTTCCCTGCCGGTGGCGCTGGGGTCGCGGGCGAGCTCGGCTTCGACGGCCTCGGCGGTGGTGGCGCCGAGGACGGCGAGGCGGGCGAGGGCGCGCCAGCGCAGTTCGGGGTCGAGGGCGGGGCCGCCGGGGAGGGTGCCGTCGTGGAGCCAGGCCCGGAGGGTGTCCGCGGCGGTGGTGCTGTCGATGAAGGTGCGGACGGCCGTGAGGCGCAGGCCTTGCGAGGCGGTGTCCTCGCTCCGTTCCCGGGTGCGGTCGAGGAGGTCCTGGGCGAGGTCGGTGAGGACGGCCAGGGCCGCGGGGCGGTCGGCGGGGGCGGTGTAGCGGTCGGTGACCTGCCCGCGGGCGAACGCGAGGACCGCTCCGGTGATCGCCACGTCCCTCTCGTGGGGCAGGTGGGCGCGGGCGGCGTCCAGGTAGGCGGCGGGGGCGAGGTCGCCGTCGCGGACCATGTCGCGGGCCGCGTTCCACAGGACGGCGCGGTTCAGCGGGTCGGGCAGGCCGGGCAGGGAGCGCAGGGCGGTGTCCCAGGAGGCGGCGTCGAGGCGGATCTTGGCGTACGTGAGGTCGCCGTCGTTGAGGAGGAGCAGGTCGGGGCGGGCGCCGGGAAGGATCCTGGGGGAGTCTCCTTGCGGCACGTCCGCTTCGAACCGGTCGCGGAGGACGAGGCGGTCCGGGTCCGCCGGGTCCCGGTCGTAGGCGCCGACGGCGATGCGGTGCGGGCGGGTGCCGTCCTGGCCGATGGTGAGCCGCCAGTGGTCTTCGGCCTCGGTGATCGCGGGGGTGAGCGTGTCGACGCCGCTGGTGCGCAGCCAGCGGTCGGCCCAGGCGTGGACGTCGCGGTCGGTGCGGCGGGCGAGGGAGTCGAGGAAGTCGGCGAGGGCGGCGTTGCCGAAGCGGTGGCGGGCGAAGTGGTCGTTGATGCCGGCCAGGAAGTCCTTCTCGCCCAGCCAAGCGACGAGCTGGCGCAGGGCGGAGGCGCCCTTGGCGTAGGAGATGCCGTCGAAGTTCAGGAGCGCGGAGGCGGTGTCGGGGACGGCTGCCGGGTCGGGGGCGACGGGGTGGGTGGAGGGGCGCTGGTCGGCGTCGTAGCCCCAGCCCTTGCGGGCGCAGGCGAAGTCGGTCCAGGCGCCGCCGAAGCGGGTCGCTTCCGCGAGGACCTGGTAGCCCATGTACTCGGCGAAGGACTCGTTGAGCCAGATGTCGTCCCACCAGCGGAGCGTGACGAGGTCGCCGAACCACATGTGGGCCATCTCGTGGGCGATCGTCACGCCGCGGGTCTCGCGCTCGGTGTCGGTGACCGCCGACCGGAAGACGTACTCGTCGCGGAAGGTCACCAGGCCCGGGTTCTCCATGGCGCCGGCGTTGAACTCGGGCACGAACGCCTGGTCGTAGGAGTCGAACGGGTACGGCTCGTCGAAGATCTCGTGGAAGCGGTCGAAGCAGCGGCGCGTGATGTCCAGCAGTTCGCCGGCGTCGGCGTCGAGGTGGGGGGCGAGGGAGCGGCGGCAGTGCAGGGCGAACGGCAGGCCGGCGTGCTCGGTGCGGACCGAGTGCCAGGGGCCGGCGGCGAACGCCACGAAGTACGTGCTGAGCGGTTGCGTCGTCGCGAACGTCCAGCGGCCCTCGGCCGGGTCGCCCGTGCGGGTCGCCACGGCGTTGCCGAGGACGGTCCAGTGCGGCGGGGCGGTCATGGTGGCGTCGAAGACCGCTTTGAGGTCGGGCTGGTCGAACGACGCGAAGACGCGCTGGCCGTCGTCGAGGAACGCCTGCGTGTAGAGGTACGTCTCGCCGTCGGCGGGGTCGGTGAAGCGGTGCATGCCCTCGCCCGTGCGGGAGTAGCGCATGTCGGCCTCTATGAGCAGCTCGTGCTCGCCGGCGGTGAGGGACAGCGGCAGCCGGTTGTCGTCCAGCGCGGCGGGGTCGAGCGGGCGGCCGTCCAGGGCGGCACGGCGCAGGGCGGCGGGCCTGAGCTCGACGAACGTCTCGCCGGCTGCGCGCGCGGTGAAACGGATCCGGGTCGTCGAGGCGAACAGCTCGTCGCCGCGGGTGAGGTCGAGGTCGACGGCGTAACGGTGCACGTCGAGGAGGCGGGCGCGGGCGCGGGCTTCTTCGCGGGTGAGTACGGGCATGGGCACATTGTCGCGGGGGCGCTGGGCGCTGGGCGCTGTGCCGAGGCGGGTTTCGGGTGGCCCGCCACTGATCGGGCGCCGCGCCCGCGCTCGCCGCCGCGGCGGCGAGCGACCCGCGCGGCGGGGGCCGGCGGTGCCGATCCGGCCTGCGGGTGAGCACGGCACCGCCGGGGAGCGCCGG
>NZ_PXWG01000025.1 GCF_003011965.1 Streptosporangium nondiastaticum | reverse complement strand
GGCCCGGCGGGCGGGCGGAGCGCCCTGGGCGCGGCCGGGACGCCCTGGTGGGCGAGCAGCGCCGCCGCGAGCAGCGCCGCGTCGTGGCGGGCCGTGGGCGCGCTGATCCGGGACAGCAGTGACACGGTTCTTCTCTCTGTGCCGGGGGCGGTGCCCGTCAGGACGGGGTCAGGACGGGGTGTGGAAGACCTCGGCGTTCTCGAGGACGCCGAGCGCGTCGGGCACGAGGACGGCCGCCGAGTAGTAGGTGCTGACCAGGTAGGAGATGAGGGCCTGGTCGTTGATGCCCATGAACCGCACGTTCAGGCCGGGCTCGTACTCGTCGGGGATGCCGGTCTGCCGCAGGCCGACCACGCCCTCCTCGGCCTCGCCCAGGCGCATGGCGAGGATGGAGGACGTGCCCTCCTCCGAGACGGGGATCTTGCCGCAGGGGAGGATCGGCACGCCGCGCCACGCGGGCACCGCGTGGCCGCCCACGTCGGCGCTGTCGAAGGACAGGCCGCGCTTGTTGCACTCGCGGGCGAAGGCGGAGACGGCCCGGGGGTGGGCGAAGAACGCCTTGGTCCCGCGCCGCATGCTCAGCAGCTCGTCCATGTCGTCGGGGGTGGGCGGGCCGGAGTGGGTGGAGATGCGCTGGCTGTGGTCGGCGTTGTGCAGCAGGCCGAACTCGGGGTTGTTGACGAGCTCGGACTCCTGGCGCTCGCGCAGGGCCTCGATGGTCAGCCGCAGCTGCTGCTCGATCTGGTCCATCGGCTCGTTGTAGAGGTCGGCGACCCGGCTGTGCACCCGCAGGACCGTCTGGGCCACGCTCAGCTCGTACTCGCGCGGGGAGAGCTCGTAGTCGACGAAGGTGCCGGGGATCACCGGCACGCCGGTGTGGCCGGAGGCGAGGGCGATGTCCGCCTCGCCCTTCTTGTTCTGCGGGCGGTCCTGCTCGGCCTGACGCTTGCTGACGTGAGCGCGCAGCCGCTCGTTGCGGCCCGCCACCTCCTCGTACGCGGTGCGGGGCAGGGCCAGCACGGTGCACGCCGTCATCGCGCGGGCCGTGAACTCCCAGGTGCCGGGGGTCTCGGCCACGGCCCGGCCGCCGAAGAAGCCGCCGTCGGCGAGCACACCGCGCCGGGTCTCCCGGCCGTACTTGCCGGAGCCGACCTTCTCGACCTTGCCGTGGGCGATGAGGTAGACGTGGTCGACGGTGCGGCCGCGCTCGGCGATCACCTGCCCGGGCTCGTACTCCTCCTGCCGGCAGCGCTCGGCCAGCGCCCGCAGCGCCTCGGCGTCGTCGAATCCGCGCAGCAGCGGCAGTTCGCCCAGCTCGGCCGGGACGACCTTGACCGCGGATCCTTCCTGGACGAAGGTGACCCGGCCGTCGCCGACCTCGTACACCAGACGCCGGTTGACGCGGTACGTGCCGCCCTTCACCTCGACCCAGGGCAGGGTGCGCAGCAGCCACCGAGAGCTGACGCCCTGCATCTGCGGGGCGGTCTTGGTGGTGGTCGCCAGGTTCCGCGCAGCGGCGATCCCCAGGCTGAGCTGTGCCCGGCCCGCCTGCTGCTCGGGCTGCTCCGGCTGCTGCCGGTGCGCTGCGGTCGACATCCCGGTCCTTTCCGTATGGGCGCGTGCGTCAAGAAGGAGCCCCTGGAGTAGCCCGTTCGGGCTACGGAGCTCCTGTGGCGCAAGTGAAGCAGCGCGTAATGATGTTGGTCGAGACGGCCGGGACCGTACCGTCGGTTTTGCGCCAAGGCACGAACAAGGGCCGTGCGGCGCGATGTGGGACCAGAACCGGGGTGATCGGCGGCGATGTCCGATATGCCGCGGTGTGGAGAGGTGTCCGAGGTGGCCGATAACGTTCTGTCAGGTCACCTTTTTCAGACGGCACATGTCTTCACACGGCACGTACGTCGCGGCGGTAACCGCCGGGGGCCTGGCCGTACTCGCGTTTGAACGCCTTGGCGAAGGCGTACTCGGAGCCGTATCCGGAGCGGGCCGCGACGGTCGTGAGCGGGGCGTCGGACTCGCGCAGCAGCCGGGCGGCCGTGGTCATGCGCCAGCGGGTCAGATAGGCCATGGGCGGCTCGCCCACGAGGGCGGTGAAGCGGCGCGCGAACGCCGCGCGGGACAGGCCCGCCCGGCCGGCCAGGGACTCGACCGTCCACGGCGCGGCCGGGTCCTCGTGGACGGCGGCGAGGGCCGGCACCACCGCGGAGTCGCTGAGCGCGGCGGCCCAGCCCCTGGCCTCCGTCGGCGGCTGCTCCTCGATCCAGGCGCGCAGGATGTAGAGGAGCAGCGAGTCGATCAGCGCGGGGACGATGCCGGCCGAGCCGATGCGGGGGTTCTCCAGCTCCGAGCCGAGGAGCTGGACGGCGGAGCACAGTTCGGAGTGGCGGCCGTGCCGGGTGGACAGGTGGATGATCTCGGGGAGCTGGCGCACCAGGGGGTGCGGGCGCCCCTGGTCCAGGTGGTAGTGACCGCAGAGGAGGCTGGTGCGGGGGCCGTCGGCGCCGATCGTGACCGTGCCGAGGGGCGCGCCCGGGCGGAACTCCGGGGGGCTGCGCCTCCTGCGGCGGGGTGGAGGGGCTGTCAGCCAGGACGTGGCCCCGGCCGTCGCGCAGGAAGACCACGTCGCCCGGACTGAGGGCGATCGGCCGCAGGTCCGGCGCGTCCCCCTCCGGGACGAGCCAGCAGGTGCCGTAGAGCACCACGTGGAAGCCGGCGCCGGCGACCGGGGAGAGGCGCAGGCCCCAGGGGGCGCGGCCGTGGGTGCGGACGGACCTGGGCCGGCCGGTCCGCATCGAGCCCAGCGCCTCGCTCAGGATGTCCAATGCCGCCCCCTCTTCCCACCGGGCACCCGGCTGTTCCTGCCGGGCGCCCAGCCTACGGCGTGCCCTGATCACCGGATCACCGGATCAGCGGATCGGCGGAGCACCAGCAACGGCACTGGCACTAGCACCGGCACCAGCACCGGATCAGTCGACGGTCAGGACGATCTTGCCCTGGGTCCGCCCCGACGCGACCCGCTCGTGGGCCGTGGCGGCCTCGGCGAGCGGGAACGTCTCGGCGACGTGGGGGCGGATGCGGCCGGCGTCCACGAGGGCGGCGATCGCCTCCAGCGAGGCGTAGTCGGGCTCGACGGCGACGCCGGCGAAGCGGCGGCCGGCGGCCTCGATCCGGGCGGCGAGCTCCCGGTCCGCGTGCTCCATGATGCTGACGAGCGTGCCACCGGGGCGCAGGACGGACAGGGCGCGCACGCCCTCGGACGAGGAGTCGAAGACCACGTCGGCGTCCTTGACGGCCTCGGTGTAGTCGGCGGTGCGGTAGTCGATGACCTCGTCGGCGCCCAGGCCCCGGACGAACTCGTGCTTGGGGGCGCTCGCCAGGGCGGTCACGTGGGCGCCGCGGGCCTTGGCGATCTGGACGGCGAGGTGCCCGACGCCGCCGGCCGCGCGGTGGATCAGCACCCGCTGGCCCTCGCCGAGCCCGGCCGCGTCCACCAGGCCCTGCCAGGCCGTGAGCGCGGCGAGCGGGAGGGCGGCGGAGTGCGCGTGGTCGAGCGTCGCGGGCTTGCGGGCCACCTGGCGGCCGGGCACGGCGACGTATTCGGCGTAGGCAGTGGCCGCGCGCGGGAAGAACGGCATGCCGTACACCTCGTCGCCCGGCCGGAAGCGGGCCCCGGCGCCGGCCTCCTCGACGACGCCGGAGATGTCCCAGCCGACCCCGAAGGGCGGCCGGCCGAGCAGCGGGTAGGCACCGGACCGGACGCCCACGTCCACCGGGTTCACGCTGCTGGCGCGGACCCGGACGAGGACCTCCCCGAAGAGGGGCACGGGGCGGTCGATCTCGGCGACCTCCAGGACCTCGGGGCCTCCGAAGGACTTCTGGATGACAGCGCGCATGGTGGGTCTCTCCCTGGTGGGTTCCTGTGGTGCACCCAACGTTAGGAAGATCGAACGAGCCGATGAATATCCCCGGATCTTCGAAAGATGTCCCATCGTCTTCCTTGCCGGGATGCTGGGCCATCAGCCCTCCGTCAGGACGGCTTCGATCGTCTCCTCCAGCGACATCCCGGAGGTGTCGAGCCACGTCCCCCGGCCGCCGAGCTCGGCGCGCAGCGCCTCGTCCAGGAACGACCAGTCGTCCGCCAGCACCTTGTCCCGCTCGGCCACCCTCCGGGCGACGACCTCCGCCGACGGCGCGAGGACGATCAGACGCAGCGGCAGGTCCTGCAGGTGCTCCAGGTAGAAGTCGAGGTGGGCGCGCCGGACGACCACGTCGTCGATGACCGGGACGACGCCGGCGGCGTGGAAACTGCGCGCCAGCACGGACGCGTTGCGGGCCCTCAGCAGCAGCTGCCGATCGGCTTCGAGGTCCTCCTCCGGCGAGGGCAGGCGGCCTCCCGCGACGATCAGGTCCTGCAGGTGGTCGCCCTCGATGTGCGCGCCGAGGGGGAACCGGCGGGCGAGCCCCGCCGACACCGAGCTCTTCCCGGACCCCGGAATGCCGATGACGAGGTACGCGGCGGGGGCGGGTCGTGCGGCGTCGACGTCCTGGCCCTGGAACGAAGTTTCCGGCATGCGTCCCTTACTCCTTGTCGCGTCGTGGGGCGACGGTTCCATCCCTGGAGGATCGTCCCCGGAGGAGATCCTTCCTCCGATCCGGCGGCCGGGCAAAGGAATTGCCCCGGCCGGCCGCCGGCGCCGCCGTTCCGGGTGCGGTCGGGTGCATTCAGGGTGCGTTCGGGGTGCGTTCGGGGTGCGTTCCTGCGGGCGGGCACCGACGATGGGCTCATGACGCGGTCACGGCGGGTGCGGATGCGGAGGGTCTACGACCCGCCCGAGGAAGCGGACGGCAGCCGGGTGCTCGTCGACCGCATCTGGCCGCGCGGGCTGAGCAAGGAGGCGGCCGCGCTGGACGAGTGGTGCAAGGACGTCGCGCCCTCCACCGGACTGCGCACCTGGTACGGGCACGACCCCGCCCGCTTCGAGGAGTTCTCCCGCCGCTACCGCACGGAACTCCGCGACGAGCCCCACGAAGCCGCCCTCCAGCACCTCCGGGAGCTGTCCCGGCACGGCACCCTCACCCTCCTGACCGCCACCAAGGACAGCGGCATCAGCGCGGCGGCCGTACTCCGGGAGGTCCTGACGCACTGACGCGGGGCCGAGGCCCGCCGGCGGGCAAGGCTTACGGAGTGGTGACGTACCGCGCCCGGCCGGGCCGGACGGCCGCCGGCGGCCCTAACGTCGGACGCATGCGCGTACTCGTCACCGGAGGAGCGGGCTTCATCGGCTCGCACGTCGTTTCCGCCCTGCTCGCCCGGGGGCACGACCCCGTCGTCCTCGACTCCCTGCTGCCCGCCGCCCACCCGGTGCGGCCTCCCGTGCCCGAGGGCGTGGCCTGGCACGAGGCCGACGTACGCGATCCCGCCGGTGTCGCGCGGGCGCTGCGCGGCGTCGACGCGGTCTGCCACCAGGCGGCGATGGTCGGCCTGGGCAAGGACTTCGCCGACGCCCCGGCCTACGTGAGCTGCAACGACCACGGCACGGCCGTGCTGCTGGCGGCGATGGCCGCGGCGGGAGTGCGCGGTCTCGTCCTGGCCGGGTCCATGGTGGTCTACGGCGAGGGGCGCTACGACTGCGCGGAGCACGGCCCCGTCCGCCCCGGGCCCCGGCGGGCCGGGGACCTCGAAGCGGGCCGCTTCGAGCCCCTGTGCCCGCGCTGCGGCAGGCAGCTCGCGCCGGGGCTCGTGGGCGAGGACGCCGCCGCCGACCCGCGCAACGTGTACGCGACGACGAAGCTCGCCCAGGAGCACCTGGCGTCCTCGTGGGCGCGGATGACGGGCGGCCGCGCCGTGTCGCTGCGCTACCACAACGTCTACGGGCCGGGAATGCCGCGCGACACCCCGTACGCGGGCGTCGCCTCGTTCTTCCGCTCGGCCCTCGCGCGGGGCGAGGCGCCGCGCGTCTTCGAGGACGGGCGCCAGCGCAGGGACTTCGTCCATGTCCGCGACGTGGCCACGGCGAACGTCCTCGCGCTGGAGGGGCTCGGCGCCCGTCCCGCGGGGAGCTCGCGGGCGTACAACTGCGGGAGCGGCACGCCCCGCACGATCGGTGACATGGCCCGCGCCCTGAGCGGGGCCCACGGCGGGCCGGACCCCGTGGTCACCGGCGAGTTCCGGCTCGGGGACGTCCGGCACATCACGGCGGCCTCGCGCCGGCTCCGCGAGGAGTTCGGCTGGCGTCCGCAGGTGGACTTCGCGGCGGGCGTGGCGGAGTTCGCGCACGCCCCGCAGCGGCGGCCGGCGGGCGGGTGACTACGGCGCTGCCGGCAGGACGACCTCGAACCGGCAGCCGCCCCGGACGTTGCAGACCGTCGCGCGTCCCGCGTGGGCCTCGACGATGCCGCGCACGATCGCCAGGCCGAGACCCGCGCCGGCGGGTGGCGTACGGGCCTCGGAGCCCCGCCAGCCGGTGTCGAACACGCGCGGCAGGTCCTCCTCGGCGATGCCGCCGCAGGCGTCGGTGACGGACAGGACGACCGTGCCCGTCGCCTCCTCGTGCCGCGCGGCGATCGCGACGGTGCCGTCGGCGGGGGTGTGGCGGATGGCGTTGACGAGGAGGTTGCCCAGGACCCGGGTCATCTCCCGGCCGTCGACCTCGACGGGCACGCCCTCCGCCGCTCCCCCGGCGTCCTCCCCGACCAGTCTGACGCCGTGTTCGCGGGCCAGCGGCTCGGCCCCGGCGAGCGCGTCCCCCACCAGGTCGTACACGGACATCCGGCTCGGGCTGAGGGAGAGCGTGCCCGCATGGATGCGGGAGAGCTCGAAGAGGTCGCCCACCATCCCGTTGAGCCGGTCGGTCTCCGTGCGGATCTGCCGGTGGTACCGCGCAGGGTCCTCGACGACGCCGTCCTCCAGCGCCTCCGCCATGGCGCGCAGCCCCGCCAGGGGCGTGCGCAGGTCGTGCGAGATCCAGGCCACGAGTTCGCGGCGCGAGGCGTCGAGGGCGCGCTCCCGCTCCCGGGACTCCTCCAGTTTGGCGCTGGTGGCGGCCAGTTCCCGTGCGAGCGCGGCCAATTCGGCGGTGGCGTTGCCGTCCGGGGCCGCGAAGCTGCCGCTGCGGCCGAAGTCCCGCGCGGCCAGGGTCAGGGCGTTGCTGCGGGCCACGACCCAGCGGCCGAGCAGCAGCGCGGTGGCCAGGGAGACCACGGCGGCCATGGCGCACACCGTCGTCACGACGGTCAGGTCGTGCGAGGACAGGAACATCGCCCACGCCACGCTCAGCGTTCCGGCCAGCATCGCCGTCACCGACACGGCGGCCACGACCGTCAGGGACACGGCGACCGAGCGGTGCCGGAGCAGCCGCAGGGCGAGTGCGCCGAGGACTCCGGCCGCGGTCGCTCCGGCGAGGGCGTAGAGGGCGATCAGGACGATGTCACGCATCGGTGCCGCCTTCGGTGCCGGTGCCGTTCCCGGCGTGGCTGTCGCCTTCGGTGCCGTCGGCGTCGGTGCCGTCGGCATCGAAGCGGTAGCCGACGCCCCACACCGTCCGGATGAAGCGCGGCCGGGCCGGGTCGTCCTCGATCTTGGCGCGCAGCCGGCGGACGTGCACGGTCACGGTGGACAGGTCTCCGAACTCCCAGCCCCACACCTTGTGCATCAGCTCCTCGCGCCCGCAGGCCCGCCCCGGGTGCCGCAGCAGGAAGGCGAGGAGGTCGAATTCGCGGAGGGTGAGGGCGAGCGGCGCCCCGTCCTTGGCGGCCTGCCGCGCCACGGGGTCCAGGACGATCCCGGCGGCGCGCAGCGCCGGGGCGGGCGGCGGCACGTCGGCCCGGGACCGGGCCCGGCGCAGCACGGCTTCCGCGCGCAGCACCAGCTCCCGGGGGCTGAAGGGCTTGGTGACGTAGTCGTCGGCGCCGATCTCCAGCCCGAGGATGCGGTCCTCCTCGTCGCCCCGCGCCGTCAGCATGATCACCGGTACGGGTCCCCCGGCCCGCAGCCTGCGGCAGACTTCCAGGCCGTCCATGCCCGGCAGCATCAGGTCGAGCAGGACGAGGTCGGGGCGCACGGCCGCGGCGAGCTCCAGCGCCGCCGGGCCGTCGGCGGCCCGGTCGACGGCGAAGCCGGCCCTGCTGAGGTAGCCGGACACGACTTCGGCGACGGTGGGGTCGTCGTCGACGACGAGGACGCGGGCGGGAGATGCGTTGTGCATGCCTCCAGCCTCGCACCGGCCGGAAGGCGGCGGAGCAGCGCGTCCCCCGTACACGGAACGGCGTCCTCGTTTCGTAAGAACCCGACGCCCGAAATGCCGGAATTCGCTCCGTAGGGTGAGCGGCGTGACTCACTCCACCACTCCCACCGCGGACATCGTGCTGCCTTGTCTCGACGAAGCGGCGGCCCTGCCCTGGGTCCTGGCGCGGGTGCCCGCCGGCTGGCGGGCGATCGTCGTCGACAACGGCTCCCGCGACGGCTCGGCGGACCTCGCCCGGTCCCTCGGTGCGACCGTCGTCCACGAAGCGCGCCGCGGCTTCGGCGCGGCGTGCCACGCCGGGCTGGCCGCCGCCGAGGCCGATCTCGTGTGCTTCTGCGACTGCGACGCCTCGCTCGACCCCGGACTGCTGCCGGGCCTCGCGGCGGCGGTCAGCGCCGGCGACGCCGATCTCGTGCTCGGCCGCCGACGCCCGCAGGTGCGCGGGGCATGGCCGCTCCACGCCCGCCTCGGCAACGCGGCCCTGGCCCGGATGCTCCAGCGGCGCACCGGGCTGCGACTGCACGACCTGGGCCCCCTGCGCGTCGCGCGCCGGGAGGCCCTGCTGGGCCTCGGCCTGACCGACCGCCGCAGCGGCTACCCCCTGGAGATGGTGGTGCGTGCCGCCGACGCCGGGTGGCGGGTGACGGAGACCGACGTCCCCTACCTGCCCCGCACCGGCCGCTCGAAGGTGACCGGCACCTGGCGCGGCACGTGGCGCGCGGTGCGGGACATGAGCGCCGTGCTCCGGGCGCCCGCCGCGCCGCGGGAGGTGACGGCCGGGTGAGCGCCGCCGTTCCCGCAGGCCCGGCCCCGGGCGGGCCGACGACCCTGCTCGTCATCGCCAAGGAACCGCTGCCCGGGCGGGTCAAGACGCGCCTCACGCCGCCGTACGAGCCCGCCGAGGCCGCTCTGCTGGCCGAAGCGGCGCTGACGGACACCCTGTGGGCCGTACGGGCCATGCCCGCCTGCCGCCGGGTCCTCGTCCTGGACGGCCGGCCCGGTCCGTGGCTGCCGCCGGGCTTCGAGGTCCTGCCGCAGTGCGCGGGCGGTCTCGACGAACGGCTCGCCGCCGCCTTCGCCGCCTGCACAGGGCCCGCCCTGCTCGTCGGCATGGACACCCCGCAGCTCACGCCGGGCCTGCTGGCTCCGGCCCTGAGCCCGGCGGGCTGGCAGGGCTGCGACGCCTGGTTCGGGCCCGCCGCCGACGGCGGCTTCTGGGCCCTGGGGCTGGCCGAACCGTGGCAGCCCGGTCTCCTGCGCGGCGTCCCCATGTCCACGGCCACGACCGGCGCCGTGCAGCGCCGCCGCCTCGTGGCGGCCGGGCTCCGCGTCCGCGACCTCCCGGAACTGCTCGACGCCGACACGGCGGCGGACGCCCTGCACGTCGCCGCGGCAGCACCCGGCAGCCGCTTCGCGGCGGCGGTGGACCGCCTGGGGCGGCGTACGGCGGGGCCGGCCGAAGGCTCCGCGGCCGGGGTACCGGCCGGCGCCCGTTCAGGCCCCGGTTCAGGCGCTCACTCAGGCGCTCGTTCAGGCGCTCGTTCAGGGGAAGTGCCGCCGGCGCCTCGGCAGCGGGCCCTTCAGGAACCGGCGTTGCGGGAACCGGCGGCCGGAGCACGGCCCGCCTCCGCTCCCTCCCCCGGCGGAGGTGGCCGGCCGTGCCGACCCGCGAACTGACGCCGCCGGCCCGGATACCGGCCCCCTGGCGCAGCGACCCGTACGCCGACGCGGTCAGCGCCGGACACGGGCCGCTGTTCCTGCGCCGCACGGACGGCTGGATGCTGCCCCTCGAAGTCGAACGGTGGTGCGCGGCCGCCGACCCGTCCGACCTCACCGTCCTCGACCGGTGCCGGGGACCCGTCATCGACATCGGCTGCGGCCCCGGCAGACTCGTCACCGCGCTGGCAGCCCGCGGACACCCGGTTCTCGGCGTGGACGTCAGCCCGGCCGCCGTCGACCGCACCCGGCGCGGCGGCGGCACCGCCCTGTGCCGGTCCGTGTTCGACCCCCTCCCCGGCGAGGGGCGCTGGGGCACGGCGCTGCTGATCGACGGCAACGTCGGCATCGGCGGCGACCCCGCCGCGCTGCTCGGCCGCCTCGCCCGTGTCACGGCGCCCGGGGGTCTCCTCCTCGCCGAGGCCGCCGCCGCGGACGTCGACGAGCGGGTGGAGGTCCATGTCGACGACGGGCGCGGCCGGAGCGGCCCGCCCTTCCCGTGGGCCCGCGTCGGAGCGACCGCCCTGACGCGCCACGCGAGCCGGGCCGGGTGGCACGCAGCGGAACGGTGGACCGTGTCCGGGCGCGCGTTCGTGGCCCTGCGCCGCTGAGAGCGGGGCGCGGCAGCACCAGGGCTGTCGGCCGGGCCCGTCGTGGGGCGCTCCCCCGACCGGCCCGGCCGACGGGCGCCCCCGCCCTCGTGTCACGAGCCCCGCGGTGTCTTCCGCCCGTCGTTCCCCTCCCGTGTCCGCGGCCGCCGCGCCCAAGCCCGTGCCCGTGCTCCCGTAAGGGCAATCACGGCGGTCGCCGCGGCCGTCAACGCCAGCACGAAGAGCCAGTTGCGGACGTAGTCCAGCGGCAGCACCGACGGGTTCTGGGGAACACCCGGCCGGAACAGCACCGGATAGGCCACCGCCGTCACGCTCGCCGCGACGAGCAGACCGCCGCGCACCGCACGCCGTGCCCGCAGCCGTACCACCACGAGCCCCGCGAGGAGCGTCAGCGGGGCGACGATCCCGTCGTGCACGAGCACCGCGCCGGCGAGCCAGCGCACGACCGGCCACGGGTCCTGCGGGTCGTCACCGCGCCACGCGGCCCACATGCCCACTCCCATCAGGGCGACTCCGCACGCACCGGCGACCGCGCGCAGCACCGGCAGTGCCCGGCTCCCGCGCGTCACAGCGCCTCCATCCGGGACACCCACTTGGTCTGCAGGACGCCGGGCCTGTTCGGGGCGATGATCCGGGCCGGGTACCCGTGGTCGGGCGGAAGCTCCTCACCGTTGAGGCGGAGGGCCAGCAGGGTGAGGGGGTCGCGGGCGTACGTGTGCGGCATGACCATCACCCGGTAGGCACCGTGCCCCTCCAGCGACGTGACCCGGATCAGGGCCCCCACCGGGGCGCCCGCACGGTCCATCAGGTCACGCACTCGTACGCCCGACCAGCGCGCCGACCGGCTCCATCCCTCCACACAGGCGATCGGCAGGACCACCTCCCGCTGCGGCATGGCGCGCAGGTCGTCCAGGGTGATCTCGTACGGGCGCGGGCCCCCGACGTACAGCCGCCAGCCGCGCACGGACCCGGCGGTCACCCCCGCGCGGGCGGCGGTGCGGTTGACGGGCAGGCCCAGTTCGCCGTGGTCGGGGTGGCGCGGGGCCAGGAGGTCCAGGCTCTTCAGGGGCGTCAGGGACTGGCCCACGGTGGTGAGCGTCACCGCTCCGGCGGCGGCGCCCGTGGCGACCAGCAGGGACCGCCGGTCCGGCGCGTCCCCGGCCGGAAGGGACAGCGTCCCGGGCGAGCGGCGCCTCCAATGGGTCGCGATGTCCGGCAGCTTGACCGCCACGTGCAGGAGCAGCGACCCGATCAGCAGCCATCCGACGGCGAAGTGGACGGGCACGAAGGAGAACGGCCACGGATACCACTGCGCGGTGTTGAACAGCCCCGAGAAGAGCTCGAAGAGCGCCGACGCGACGAGCACCGCGACGGACAGCCGCTCCAGGGCGTGCCGGACCGAGCGCACGGGAGGCCCGGCGAAGAGCCGCGGATAGACCGCCCACAGCTTCACCAGCAGCAGGGGGACGGCCGCGATCCCGCTCGCGACGTGCAGCCCCTGGCTGAACCGGTAGCCCCAGGAGGGGCGGCTGGGAAGGCTGTTCGCGAGCAGGGCCGGCGGGTGCTGCAGGACGTGGCTGACCAGGCCGGTCACGAAGCACACCGCGACCGCCGCGCCGAGCAGGCGGCCGACGGCCGTGGCCGTACGGGCATCGTGCAGCCTGCCCGAGAAGGAGGGCCTGCCCGGGAAGGAGAAGGGGAGGGACCGGATCCCGGGAGGGCGGAGGGGGAGTTTCATGCCTTCATCAGAACGCGAGCAGGGGCCGGTGAGGGGGCGCGGAGTCCTTACGGAACGCGGACGTTCGCGCCGGCCGGGACCTCGTCCGCCCGTCCCGGTGCCAGGCTGGCCACGTGATCGCCCTCCCCCGCCGTCCCGCCGTCATGACCGCCGTCACCACGGCCGCACTCGCCGCGCTCACCGCGGTCCTGGTGCGGGCCGTCCGCAGCGACGCCTACGTCACCGACCCCGCCGCGCTCGCCGGCTGGTACGCCGTGGCCTGGGCGCTGTTCGGCGCGGCGGCGTGGGCCCTCCGGCACGTACCGGCGCGCCTTGTGGCACCGCTGGTGCTGGCGGGTTCCGTGGCCGTCGCCGCCTGCGGCCTGGTCGCCGAGCCCCGTACCAGCTCCGACGTCTACCGCTACGTCTGGGACGGCCGGGTCCAGGCCGCGGGCATCTCGCCGTACGACCACGTGCCCGGCGACCCCGCCCTGTCCCGGCTGCGCGACGACTGGCTGTTCCCGCGGGGCCCGGAGTGCGAACGGCCCGAGCGGTTCGGGGTGGCAGCCGCGGCCGGCAGGCCGGCCGCCGGCCCGGACGGCACCTCTGCCGCGGCCTGTACGCGCATCAACCGCCCCTCCGTGCACACGATCTACCCGCCCGTGGCCGAGGGGTACTTCCTCCTCGTCCACGCGCTCTCGCCCGCGGACGCCCGGCACAAGCCCTTCCAAGTGGGCGGGGCGGTGCTGTCCGTCGCCGTCTCGGCCCTGCTCCTGGCCGTCCTGCGCCGCCGCGGCCGCGCCCACCGGGCCGCGTACTGGGCGTGGTGCCCGGCGGTCGCCGTCGAGGCCGTCAACAACGCTCATGCCGACGTGCTCGGCGTGCTGTTCGCGGTCGCGGGCCTGGCCGCGGTCCGCGCGCACCGGATCCGGGGCGGCACCCTGATCGGCGCGGGGATCGCCACCAAGCTGCTGCCGGCGGTCGTCCTCCCGGGAGCGCTCGCGGGGGTGGCGGCGCCCCGGCCCCGCGAGCCGGACGGCACTGCCGGGGGCGAGGGGCCGCTGCGCCGTTCCCTCGCCGTGCTGCTGCCCGCGGCGGCGGTCGTCGGCCTCGGCTACCTGCCGTACCTCCTGGTCTCCCACGGTTCGGTCCTCGGCTACCTCGGCGGCTACGCCGAGGAGGAGGGCTACGACGACCCCACCGTCAAGAACCGCTACGCCCTCCTCCGGCTGGTCCTGCCCGCCTCCTGGTCCCAGCCCGCGGTCCTGGTCCTCTGCACCGCCGTGGTGGCGTACGTGCTGCGGCGGGGAGACCCCGAACGGCCCTGGCGGAGCGCGCTTCTGGTGACCGGGGCGGCATTCCTCCTCACCACCCCCGGATACTCCTGGTACGCCCTGCTCCTGATCGCCCTTGTCGCGCTCGACGGACGCTGGGAGTGGCTCGGCGTCGCCATGGCCGGGGCGGCCAAGTACGTGGGCGGCCGGGCGGTCGACGACTCCGGCCTCCTCGGCACCGTGGCCTACGCGCTGGCGGGCGTCGTGGTGCTCGCGGGATGGCTGGTACGCCGACGAGGACGCGGAGCGCCGGAGGTCACAGCCGGCCGAGGTCCACGGCCTCGGCCACGGCCCGGTATCCCGCGCTGTTGAGGTGGATGCCGTCGGTGAAGGCGAACTCCTCCCTGATCCTGGGGCCGTCGGCAACGGCCCGGTCGACGTCCACGACGCCGTCGTAGGCACCGCTCGCGCGTATCCACTGGTTGACCTCGTTGCGCACCCGCTCGCCGCGCTCGGTCCAGTGCGCGTAGCCCTGGTACGGCGGGATGGTCGCGCCGATGACGCGGACGCCGCGTGCGCGGGCCTCGCGTATGAGCTGCCGGAGTCCTGCCGTGATCTCCTGGGCGGTGACCTTCGGGGCGGGCGTCGTGCAGCGGCCGGGGTCGTCGGGCTGGATGATGTCGTTGGTGCCCTCCAGGAGGACGACCGTGCCCACGTCCGTCCGGTCCAGGGCGTCGCGCCGGAAACGCGCCAGGGCGCTCTCGCCGAAGCAGGCGGAGCCGTTGAGGAGCTTGTTGCCGCCGATGCCCGCGTTGACGACGGTGCGCGGGCTGCCGGCCGCGGCGAAGCGCTCGGCCAGGACGTCCGGGTAGCGGTCGTCGGCGCCGAAGTCCGAGCCGTAGCCGTCGGTGAGGGAGTCCCCGAAGGCGACGACCGTGTTGCCCCTGCCGTGCGGGCGGCCCTTCACGTCCACCCCGGCCAGGTAGTACCAGGACGGGCTCGGCGGTTCGGTGAACGCGGCGGCGGAGACGTCCGCGCTGTGGTCCCCGGCCGTCCGGTACGAGCCGGTCAGCGCGAGGTTGTGGAACGTGGCCGGGCCGCTGGGAGCCCGGAAGTACAGGGTGACGGCGAGCTTCCCGAAAGCCTCGACGGGGAGGGCCGCCGGATCGCTCACCATCTCCCCACCGGCCGGGACCGCCGCGCTGCCCGCGCCCCCGAAGCGCAGCGGGCGCACCGTCCCGGGCCGGACGGCGGCGCCCCCGTCCGACAGGGCGACGGTGGCGCCGGCCAGCCGCAGCGGGATCTTGCCGTAGGCGTTGGAGAGCCGCACGCGCAGCTCGCTTCCCGCCGCGCCGGCCCGGATCACCTGGCGCACGGTCTGATCCTCGAAACCCGCCTCCGACCAGTTGGGATACCAGTCGGTGTGCGTGGGGGCCTGGGGAGCAGCCGTCCAGGCGGCGGTCCACGGTATCTGTCCGGCCGGCTGCCGGCCGGACGGCTGCCGCCCGGGCAGCTGCTCCCGGTCCGCGGCCGGGGCCGCCGGGGCTGCCGAAGCCGCCGAGGGAGCCGAGGCGAGCAGGGCCGCCGCGAGGGAAACGGCGACGCGTGCGAGGGGCTTTCCGATCATCGGGCGGTACCTTCCGTGCCTTCCGTCGAATGCTGTTACCTCTATGACTCGCGGCACAGGGGAAATGTGACCGACGCCCCTGGATCCCCTGCACATGGGCCTCAGCCGGCGGCCGAGCCAGGCCGTTTTAGGAGCTTTTATCGCTTTCCCGGACCCCTCACGGGACGCTCCACCCGACCCCCGGCGACACCACCTGAACGATCAAAATGGCATGGGGTTAGCATGTGAGCGCTGCCTAGCTCGAAAGAGAAAAGCCTGTGACTGTCAACGACGACTCGTTCACTGACTGGAAGAACCGCGAGGAGATCGCGGAGTCGATGATCCCGATCATCGGGAAGCTGCACCGCGAGCAGGACGTCACGGTCCTCCTCCACAGCCGCTCCCTGGTGAACAAGTCGGTGGTCAGCATCCTGAAGACCCACCGATTCGCCCGGCAGATAGCCGGCGAGGAGCTCTCGGTCACCGAGACGCTGCCGTTCCTGCAGGCGCTGACCACGCTCGACCTCGGCCCTTCCCAGATCGACATCGGCATGCTCGCCGCGACGTACAAGACCGACGACCGCGGTCTGACGGTCGAGGCCTTCACCGCCGAGGCCGTCGCCGGCGCCACGGGCGCCAACAAGATCGAGGGCTGCGAGGGCCGCGACGTCGTCCTCTACGGCTTCGGCCGCATCGGCCGCCTCGTCGCCCGCCTGCTCATCGAGAAGGCCGGCTCGGGCAACGGCCTGCGGCTGCGCGCCATCGTCGTCCGTCAGGGCGGCGACCAGGACATCGTCAAGCGCGCCTCGCTGCTGCGGCGCGACTCCATCCACGGCCAGTTCCAGGGCACGATCACCGTCGACGAGGCGAACGGCACGATCGTCGCCAACGGCAACGCGATCAAGGTGATCTACGCCAACGACCCGTCCGAGGTCGACTACACGGCGTACGGCATCAAGGACGCCATCCTCATCGACAACACCGGCAAGTGGCGCGACCGCGAGGGCCTCTCCAAGCACCTGCGCCCCGGCATCGACAAGGTCGTCCTGACCGCGCCGGGCAAGGGCGACGTCCCCAACATCGTCCACGGCGTCAACCACGACACGGTCAAGCCGGACGAGCAGATCCTGTCCTGCGCCTCCTGCACCACCAACGCGATCGTCCCGCCGCTGAAGGCGATGGACGACGAGTACGGCGTGCTGCGCGGCCACGTGGAGACCGTCCACTCGTTCACCAACGACCAGAACCTGCTGGACAACTACCACAAGGCCGACCGCCGCGGCCGCTCCGCGCCGCTCAACATGGTCATCACGGAGACCGGCGCCGCCTCGGCCGTCGCCAAGGCCCTGCCCGACCTCAAGGCGCCGATCACCGGCAGCTCGATCCGCGTCCCCGTGCCGGACGTCTCGATCGCCATCCTGAGCCTGCGCCTCGGCCGCGAGACCACCCGCGAGGAGGTCCTCGAGTACCTCCGGGACGTCTCGCTGAACTCGCCGCTGAAGCGCCAGATCGACTTCACCACCGCGCCCGACGCCGTGTCCATGGACTTCGTCGGCTCGCGCCACGCCTCGATCGTCGACGCCGGCGCCACGAAGGTCGACGGCGACAACGCGATCCTCTACCTCTGGTACGACAACGAGTTCGGCTACTCGTGCCAGGTCATCCGCGTCGTCCAGCACGTGTCCGGCGTGGAGTACCCGACCTTCCCGGCCCCGGTGCTCTGATCCGGTCCCGGTGACCCGCGGCGCGGCCGCCACCCCGCAGAGGGGTGGCGGCCGCGCGCGCGTGCGGCCCGGGCCTACGGTGGGCCGCAACTGCCGCCGTCAGTGCTGCGGGTGGGCGTGCCACCGGTGGCCGCGGCCGCCCCGGTCTCCCCCGCCGCCCCCATGCGCGCCGGGCGCGGAGAGCTTTCCGAGGCGCGTGCGCAACCGGATGCCGTGCCCGACCTCGATCAGTCCCATGACGATCAGCATGATGCCGACGACCGCGGTGAGGACGGCGATCGACGCGAAGGGCGAGGTGATGACCACGATTCCGGCCAGGACGCTGACGACGCCGAGGAAGACCTGCCAGCCGCGGGCGGGAAGCGACGGGACGGACAGGGCCATGCCCGTCAGCATGACGCCGCGCAGCAGCCAGCCGAACCCGATCCACAGCGCGAGCAGGAGCACCGACTGCGCGGGCCCGCGGAAGGCCACCAGTCCCAGCAGCACGCAGATCCCGCCGCTGACGAACCCCAAGGCACGCATGTGCCCCGGAACGTGGGCACCGAAGGCCCCCGCCAGCTGGAAGACGCCCATGGCCAGCAGATAGATGCCGAACAGCACGCCGACCACCGTCAGGCTCGCCTTCGGCCAGGCCAGGACGACCACGCCGAGGGCGACCGAGGCCACGCCCGCGCTCACCATCACCTGCCAGCCGGCGTTGGCCAGCATGGTCAGGCCGGCGGGCATGCCGGTGGGGGTCCCTGCGCGGGGTTCACCCGACCCACCGGGCTCACCCGGCCCGGCGGCAGCCGCGTAGGCCTCGTGGAACGCACGGGATTCGTCCGACGCATCGGACGGGTTCGACGCGTCGGACGGGTTGGATTCGTTGGAGGGATAACTCATGGCGCTTGCCTCTCGCCCCCGCGCATGAATCGCCCGACTGCTCCCCACATCAGGCTTGCACAGTTTCCGGCAGGGCGAAAACGGAGCCCCACTGAGCCCTGCCGGGGGCTGCATATCGGGGTGCACTGGTGTGGCACGCCCGTGCCACACATCACGCGTGTGAAGAATGACCGAAGTGACTCCGGGTCGCACGTCCGCCGCATCCCGCCCCCGACCCTGCAGGTGGAGCATTGAGCGCCGATCGCAGAAGACCCCCGAAGAGGACGACCCCCGCGTCCGGGCGCGGTGCCCCGCAGCGCGGCGGCACGTCGGCCACCGACCGGATGCTCAGGACCCTGCTGCGGCGCCGCAAGAAGATGCTGACCATCGAGGACGTCACCGTCACGGACCGCCCCGAGGTCCACCGCGCCGTCTCCGCCGCGGCGCTGGGGAACATGATGGAGTGGTTCGACTTCGGGGTGTACGCCTACATGGCGGCCACGCTCGGCAAGGTCTTCTTCCCCTCCGACTCCTCCGGCGCACAGGTGATCGCCGCGTTCGCCACCTTCGCCGCGGCGTTCGTCGTGCGTCCGCTCGGCGGCCTGGTCTTCGGCCCGCTGGGCGACCGCATCGGACGGCAGAAGGTGCTCGCGGCCACCATGATCATGATGGCGGTCAGCACGTTCACGGTCGGCCTGCTGCCCGCGTACGCCACGGTCGGCGTGGCCGCGCCCGTCCTGCTGCTCGTGTGCCGGCTGGTGCAGGGCTTCTCCACCGGCGGCGAGTACGCGGGGGCCACCACGTACATCGCCGAGTACGCCCCGGACGAGCGCCGCGGGTTCCTCGGCAGCTGGCTCGACTTCGGCACCTTCGTCGGCTATGCGCTCGGCTCCGGCCTGGTGACCGTGCTCACCGCGACCCTGGGCACCGACGGCATGACCGACTGGGGCTGGCGGCTGCCGTTCCTGGTGGCCGGGCCGCTCGGCCTGATCGGCCTCTACATGCGCATGCGCCTGGAGGAGACGCCCGCCTTCCGCGCGGAGACGGAGAGCACGGAGAGCGCTGCGGAACTGGCCGCCGCCGAGGAGGCCCGGCAGTCCGGGCACGGGCGGCTGAAGGAGATCTTCACCGGGCACTGGCACGCCGTGCTGATCTGCATGGGCCTGGTGGTGGTCTACAACGTCACCAACTACGTCGTGACGTCCTACCTGCCGACGTTCATGACCGAGACGCTGGATCAGAACCCCACCACCGCACAGCTGCTCGTCCTGGGCACGATGATCCTCGTCGCCCTGACCATCACCACCGTGGGCCGGCGCTCGGACACCTGGGGGCGCCGGCCCCTGTTCATGACCGGCAGCGCCGCCCTGGTCGCCCTCGCCGCGCCGGCACTGCTGCTGATCCGGGCCGGCGGCGTGCTGCTGCCGGCGCTCGGCTGCATCGTGCTCGGGCTGCTGCTGGTGGTCTTCGCCGGCACCTCCGCGGCCACGCTGCCGGCGCTCTTCCCCACCCGGATGCGCTACGGCGCGCTGTCCGTCTCGTACAACATCTCCGTCTCGCTCTTCGGCGGCACCACGCCACTGGTCGTCTCGGCGCTGCTGGAGAGCACCGGCGACGAGATGGTCCCGGCCTACTACCTGATGGGCGCGGGCGTCATCGGCTTCTGCTCGGCGTTCTTCCTGCACGAGACGGCGGGCAAGCCGCTGCGCGGCTCGGGCCCGATGGTGGAGACGCCTGAGCAGGCGCAGCGGCTGGTCGCCCACAGCCGCACCGAGGCGGGCCGCCGGGCCCGGAACGTATGGATGCACCTGCGGCATCCCGGGCGGCACCGGCACCACGGGGAGCCGTGAGGACGGGGCGCGGGCCGGCGTATTGCTGAACGCCGGTTCGACGACTGACGCTGCCGCTCAGCCGGCCGCAGGCCACCGGGCCGAGCCGTCCGGCCCAGGCCCGGTCCGGGCGCCCCGGGTCGCTGCGGGAGGAGGTCAGGCCCAGTACGCGGGGCTGCCCGATGGGACGGGGGCGATCGGGCGGTCGCCGAATGCGGTCCATGGGCTCCAGCCGCCGCCGGGCCGGGACCGTACGCGGGTGCGTATCCGGCCTTGGGTGGTGACGGCGAAAACGTGGGTCCGGCCGGTGGCGTCGGCCGCGGCCGTCGGCGGGGCGGCGAGCCGGACGCCGGGCTCGCCGAAGTCGTCACCGGCGTCCCAGCCGCCGACGGGGGTGACCTGCCGGCGGTGGCTGAGCAGGGCGCCGCCCGGGGACAGGGCGAAGCCCTCGAGCCTGCCGTCGGCGTCGGGGACGAGCGCCGGAGCGCCGGCGGTCCAGCCGGACATCGGTTGCCAGTCGTCCCAGCCTCCGCTCGGGACGGTCTGGCGCCGGGAGAACGCCGCCAGACCGGACGGAGCCGATGCGGCGACCGTGAGCCTGCCGCTGCCGTCGCGCGACACGCGCGGCGCGGTGCCGGCCGCGGTGCCGAAGCGGGTCCACTGCGCCCAGGGGCCGTTGGGCGTCTCCTGCCACCGGTGGTAGATCGCGGCGCCGCCGGGCGCGAGGGCGAAGACCTCCAGCCGTCCGTCGGCATTGGCCGCGACGACGGGCGGCGCACCCGCGGGCCCGCCGAAGCCGCCGTCCCAGGGCTCCCAGGTCAGTGACCCGGGTGAGGCCTGCCGCCGCCGGGCGACGGAGGTGCCGCCCGGGCCCAGTGCGAAGGCTTCCAGTCTGCCGTCGGCGTTGCGGGCGACGGCCGGGGCCGCGCCTGCCGCGCCGCCGAACTCCTCCCAGTCGTGCCAGCCGCCGTCCGGCCGCTGCACCCGGTGGTGCAGGCCGGCACCGTCCGGGTCGAGGGAGAACACCTCCTGCCTGCCGTTGGTGTTGCGGCCGAGCGTGGGCACCGCTCCGGCCGGTCCGCCGAACGCCTCCCACGGCGACCAGGTGTCGGACTGCGGGTCGAGCTGGACGCGCCGCAGCAGCGCACCGTCGCCCGCGTCCAGGGCGTACACGGTCAGCCGGCCGTTGACGTCCAGTCCGGCGACGGGGTTGTCGGCGCTCTGCCAGGGTGGCGGTACGTCCCGCCACTGCAAGGGGGCGAGGTAGAGCCCCTGGCGGAACCACCCCGCGGCACTCACGTGCCAATCCCCTCCGTCGGTGACCACCTCGGCCGCGTGACCGGGGACATGGCCCGCGTAACCGTCGAGGCCGAAGGAGAACGGGTTCCGGGACGCGAACACATCGGTGCCGTCGTAGCCGTTGCGGGGCCCGATGAACAGGTAGTACCAGCCGTCCCGCTCGACGACGAAGGGCGACTCGGTGACCGACACCGTCGCGGCGGTGGTCGCGTCGGTGAACGCGATGCCCGGTTCGCTCCAGTGCAACAGGTCGTCGGAGCGCCGGAAGGCCACCACGTGCCGGCCCTCCTGACCGCCCTCACCATCCTGGCCGCCCTGGCCGTCCCGGCCGGACAGTTCGGTGTAGTACATGACCCACTGGCCGGCGATCCGCACCACCATGGGGTCGCGCGCCACGCGTCCCCGGAACAGCGGGCCGGCCGGGACGCGCGTCCAGGTGAACAGGTCGGTCGAGGTGGCGAGGTTGATCGCGGCACCGTTCCGCCCGCCGGCGGCGTAGAACATCCAGTACGTGCCGCCCGCCTCGATGACGTGCGGCGCCCACAGGTGTTCCTCGCCGTAGTACGCCGGGTCGACGGTCAGCGCGTCGGCGTGCGTGGTCCACGGTCCGTACGGGTCCGGGGCGGAGGCGTGGGCGAAGGAGACCTCAGCCGCGCTGTCGGGGGCCTGGCCGGGTGGCGCGCCGGCACCGGCGATGCTGAACAGGTGCCACCGGCCGGCCGCCTTGATCAGCGTGTGGTCGTTGAGGTAGCGACGCCCGCCGGGGGTGGACGGATCGTAGACGTGTGTGAAGGGCCCCGCGCCGGTCCACTGGTGGGGAGGGGGCGGCGCAGCGGTGGCGACCGCGCCGCCCCCGGCTTCCAGCAGTGCGAGTGCGCCCGCCGCGGCGCAGCCCTGGAGCAGACGGCGTCTGCTGATCGGATGCATGGGTCCTCCCCGCAGGTGTGCCGCGGCCGGCCGGGCCTCGCAGGCCCGCCCGGCCGGCCGTGGATGGTGCCGGCGGTGCCGGGGTCAGGTGATCGGAGGGCCGGAGGTGCTGTTCACCCGGGCCCACTGCGACCAGGTGCTGAACCCGGTCTGCCACTTGTGGATGACCCCGTCCCGGCTCGTGCCGAAGACCTCGATGCGGCCGTCGGCGTTGGTGGCGGCGGTGATCCCGGATCCGCCGGCGCCGAAACCGTCCCAGTCGCTGTAGGCGGCGTTCAGGCCCTTCTGCCAGATGTGCGCGGCGGTGTCGCCGTTGATGGCGAAGACCTCGACGCGCCCGTCGGCGGTGCGGTCGCTCGTGAGCCGGGAGTCGGCGGGGCCTCGCGTGGGCTCCCACTCCGACCAGCTGGTGGGGTTCGTCTGGTACCTGTGGAACACCCCGACCGGGCCGGAGGCGAACACTTCGAGGCGGCCGTCGGCATTGTGGTCGACCGTCAGGTCGTGGCCGCCCCCGCCGAAGTCCTCCCACTGTGACCAGCCGCCGTTGACGGCGGTCTGGTACTGGTGCTGGAAGACGCTCCCGTTGAGCACGAACACTTCGAGACGGCCGTCAGGGGCCTTCTCCATCTTCACCCGGCCGGCCGCGGGGCCGCCGCCCGTGGGCTCCCAGCCCGACCAGCCGCTGTTGGGCGCGGTCTGGTAGCGGTGGAAGACGCCGTTCGGGCCGGAGGCGAACACCTCGATGCGGCCGTCGGCGTTGACTCCGGCGGCGACGGTGCTTCCGCCGGTGCCGAATTCCTCCCAGTTCGACCAGGCGCCGGACGGCGACAGCTGGTAGCGGTGCTGGACGGTGTCCCCGTTGACCGCGAACGCCTCCAGGCGCCCGTCGGCGTTGGGGGCGATCGCGAGCTGCGCGTTGCCGGGGCCGCCCAGCCGTTCCCACTCCGACCAGCTGCCGTTGACCTGGGTCTGCCAGGCGTGGTGCACTCCGTCGGCTCCGGCCGCGAAGATCTCCAGCCGGCCGTCGGCCGACCGTGCGGACACCACCCGGCCCGGCTCCACCGGATAGACGAGCGGCGCCGGCGCGGGCCGCCGGCCCGGCGTGCACGGCATGGAGACGCCGCGTTCCTCGAGGTAGGGGATGGGGTCGATGCCGCGGTTCATGCTGGTGTCGCGTCGTACCCGCAGATGGAGGTGGGGGCCGGAGGCCTCGCCCTCGGCTCCCATGAGCGCGATGCGCTGCCCGGCCGTCACCCGGTCCCCCACGGCCACGTCCCGCTGACGCATGTGCCCGTACTCGGTCACCGTTCCGTCGGGGTGCAGGATGCGGATCCACTGGCCGTAGCCCTGGGCGGGCCCGGAGTTGATGACCTCGCCGTCGCCGACGGCGTAGATCGGCGTGTCGTAGTCGTTGGCTATGTCGATGCCGTCGTGATTGCGGGCTCCGCCGTAGGGGTCGGAGATGAAGCCGGCCGCCGGGCACGAGGCGGCGAATCCGGCGGCTCGGGCTTGCGCAGCGGCCGGGGACGTCGTCACCAGCGCCGGCAGTGCGGTGACTGCCGCCGCGAGAACGAAGCGCAGTGCACGTCCGGAGAGACCGTGTAGCACGTGGCGTCCTTCCCCCTCGGGTCGTATCGGAACGGGGCGGGTGGGGTGCGGTGCGGCTCGCTGAGCGACGGCTCGCGCGAACCGGCGGGGTGGACGCTAGCCACGGCCGCCCGCCGAGGGCACCGGAACGCTACGGATTGACGACGTGCGGCGGAGGCCGCTTGCCGGCGAACAGGCTGGTGCCGTGCCCACGGGGCCCGGCGGAGGGGGTGCCGCGGGACGCGGTGACCGTCACGTCCACCGCGCCCCGCGGGCGCCCCGCCGGTGCGGCAGGGATCAGCGGTCGAAGCTGTACGAGCTGGCCTGGTCATTCATGGCGTCGCCGACGTAGGGGACGTTGCCGCGGAAGGTCTGGCTGAAGCCGCGGTAATCGGCGTGCTGGTAGAGGGTGATGTCGCACTGGCCGGAGGCGGTGGAACTGACCGCATCGTTCCAGTCGTCCCCCATGGTGGCGGACCAGGGGTAGCGGAAGCTGCAGCCTTGGCTGCCCGTGAAGTAGACCGAGCCGCCGCCGAAGTCCTTGTCGCGGTAGACCGTGGCGAGGACCCGGCTCTCGGCGGCCAGGGCGGACTTGGCGTTCTTCGCCGGCTTGATGCCGTGCTGGCTGCGCGGACCGCTGAGGCGCTCCTGGAGCTTCTCGTCCTTCAGCGCGGCCCGGGCGTCGTTCGGGGCGTCGGTGACGCGGCCCTTCGTGGCGTAGGCGATGGCCTCTCTATGGGTGGCGAAGCATGCCCGGTCACCATTGTCCGTGTTGACCACGCACTGCTGGTTCGCCTTGTCGGGCGCGGCCTTGGTGTCCTGGGCGACGGCGGGCGAGGCGAGGGCGGCCACGGTGGCCAGGGTGCCGAGGCCGAGGGCGGCGAGGGTGCGGGCGGTCTTCATCGGTTCCTCCTGGAGATCGGTGGGGAGTGGCGGTTCTTGCTGTGTCACGGAGACTGCCGCCCACCGTTCACCGCGGGATAAACGGCGCTGTTGCGAGCAGCCCGCGGATCTGTTCGGCGTCCTGCTCGGCCCGGAGTCCCTCGAAGAGGTCCAGGGCGGCCCGCAGGCAGGCGTCGGCGCGGGCCTGCTGCCCCAGGTGGACGAGGCTGCGGCCGAGAGTCCTGAGCAGGCCGCCCTCCAGCATCGCGCTGACCTTGCGGGCCAGTGGCAGGAACGTCTCGGCGGTCTGCGCCGCGAGCGCGTATCCCTCCTTGCCCTGCTTCTCGGCGTGGAGTTCGGCGATCAGGTTGCCGGACGCGGCTTCGAAGGAGGACACGTTCAGGGTGCGGAAGAGGGCCAGGCCGGCACCGGCCCGGCGCAGGGCCTCGTCCCGGTCGCCGCACAGCCGCAGGACCCGGGCCAGGTAGTACAGGCCGATGGCCGTGGACACCGACTCCCGGCCGCCGAGCAGTTCCGCTCCGCGCTCGGCCGCCGCCCGCGCCTCGGCGAGGCGGCCCTGACGGGCGTAGTTGAAGGCCAGCTCGCCCAGCGCGGTGCCCTCGGCGGTCGCCGCGCCCAGCGTGCGGAAGAGCCGCACCGACGCCTCGCCGTGCACGACCGCTTCGCCGAAGCGGCCGCGGACCCGGGCGTGGGCGCAGAGGGTCAGGTGGGCCGAGGCGCACAGCCGCAGGTCGGCGTCGCGGTCGCAGAGTCCGAGGCTGCGGTGGAGCTCCTCCTCGGCCTCGGGGAAGGAGTTGGCGTGCCACAGGGCGTTCCCCCGTACGTAGCGGGCGAGGGCCTCGGAGGGCCGGTCGCCGCGCCCGGCGGCGACCTCGGCGACCTGGCGGGCCAGTTCCGACACCGCGCTGAGGTGGGTGATGCCGGAGAGCACGGTGTTGAGCCGGTCGACGAGATCGGCGGCCTGGGCCAGTGGCAGGGCGTCGTCGGCGCAGGCGCGGGCGATCAGGGCGCGTTGCAGGGCAGTTTCCTCGCGCATCCAGTCGGTGGCGTCCTGCGCGGTGGCGAAGGCGAGGCCGGGCGAGGCGGGCGCGGCGTCGATGAGCGTGCGTTCGTCGGGTTCGGCCGCGTGCGCGACGGCGTCGGCGTTGCGGGCGGTGGCCAGGCAGAAGTCGAGGAGGCCGGCGACGGCGCGGGAGGTCGTCGCGGGAGGGTCCTCGCGGGCGTTCCGGGCCCGGGCGAAGGCGCGGACGAGGTCGTGGAAGTGGTAGCGGTCGAGGTGGTGGGACTCCAGGAGGTTGAGTTCGACGAGGGATTCGAGGAGTTCCCCGGCTTCTTCGGTGCCGAGTCCGAGCAGGGCGGCGGCGCTCGGCAGGGCGAGGTCGGGTACGTCCGGCGCGGACAGGAGGCGGAAGGCGCGGGCCTGTTCGGTGGTGAGCGTGGCGTAGGAGAGCTCGAAGGCGGCGTCCACGGCGGCGTCGCCGGTGCGCAGTTCGTCGAGGCGGCCGCGTTCGTCGGCGAGGCGGCGGACCATGCCGGCGAGGGACCGGCCGGGCTCCGCCGCGAGGCGGGAGGCCACGATCCGCAGGGCCAGCGGCAGGTGGCCGCAGGCGGCCACGAGTGCGGCGGCGGCCTCGGGCTCGGCGTCCACGGCGCGACGGCCGACGGTGCGCCGCAGCAGGTCCAGGGCCTCGGCCGGCGGCATGACGTCCAGTCGCAGGTGCCGCGCTCCGGCCAGTCCGGTGAGCCAGGCGCGGCTGGTGACCAGGACGGCGCAGTCGGCGGCGCCGGGGATCAGTGGTCTGAGCTGTTCGCAGGAGGCCGCGTTGTCCAG
Source organism: Streptosporangium nondiastaticum (assembly GCF_003011965.1). Lineage (GTDB taxonomy): Bacteria > Actinomycetota > Actinomycetes > Streptomycetales > Streptomycetaceae > Streptomyces > Streptomyces nondiastaticus. The sequence continues at coordinate 44,600 of NZ_PXWG01000025.1, read as the reverse complement.
GAGCAGGAGCATCCGGCGGTCGGCCAGGAGCGAGCGGTAGAGGGCCGTGCGCTCGCCGGCGTCCTCCGGGATGTCTTCGTCCGCGGTTCCCAGTCCGCTGAGCAGGGTGGCCAGTACGGCGTGGGGATCCAGGGGTGCGGCGTCGGCGCCGCGCAGGTCGGCGTAGAGGCGTCCGTCGGGGAAGGCGTCGGCGTCGAGCGCGTGGGCGGTGTGGACGGCGAGGGTGGTCTTGCCGACGCCCGCCATGCCGTTGACCGCCGAGACGACGACGGCCGAGGTGCCTGGGCGGGTCAGCATGCCGGTGAGCTCCCGGAGCTGCTCGTCGCGGCCGGTGAAGCCGGCGACGGGGGAAGGGAATGCGCCGCCCGCGGCCTGCGGCCTGCGGTCCGTCCCGGGGAGGCGCAGGGTGGGGTCGGAGCGCAGGATCCGCTGGTGCAGCGCGGTGAGTCCGGCGCAGGGGGCACGTTCGACGGGCGGCAAGTGGGCGAGTTCGGTGGCGAGGTGGCGCCGGGTGTCCTCGTAGACGCCCAGGGCCTCGGCCTGGCGGCCCGAGCGGTACAGCGCCAGCATCTGCACCGCGCGCAGCCTCTGACTCGACGGGTGTTCCATGACCAGGGCGCCCGCCTCGGCCACGAGGTGGGGCCGGTCGCCGAGCTCGGCGTCGAGTTCGAGCCGGGCTTCCAGGAGGGACCGGTGCAGCTGGGTGCAGCGGGCGCGCAGGGCTCTGGCGTGGGGGCCGTGGAGTCCGGCCAGCGGTTCGCCGGTCCACAGCGCCAGGGCGCCGGCCAGGATGTCGCGGGCCTGCCCGGCGGTGCCGCCCGAGGCCCGGATCTCCCGGGCCCGCGTCAGGGCCCCCTCGAAGGTCCAGGTGTCCACGGCAGGGGCGGGCACCCGGAGCGCGTAGCCGTTGCCGACGGTGACGAGCAGCGGCTCGGCGGTGTGCCGGGCGAGGGCCCGGCGCAGCCGCCACACGTGGGTGCGGACGGAGTGCTCCGCCCGGGAGGGGCGCTCGCCCTCGTCCCACACCCCCTCCACGAGCAGCGGCAGCGCCACGGTCCGGCCGGCGGCGGCCAGCAGGACCGCGAGCACCTCGTGCGACCTGGACTGGCCGAGTTCCACCGGCACGCCGTCGCACCAGGCCCGCACCGGGCCGAGCACGGCGAATCTCAGTCCCGGGGCGGGGGCGCTCACCGGGCGGAGTAGCCGCAGGGGGGCTGGAGGCCGAAGGACGCCGACCAGAGCGGTACGTAGTACGGGGCCTCGCTGTCCTGCCCCGCCAGGATCGACATGTCGCCGTGGGAACGGACGGTGAGCTTGGTCCACGGCATGTGCGGGCAGTCCGTGCTGCCGGTCCGGCTCTGCCAGAGCTCGGTGCCGTCCTGCGCGGTGACGACGAGGTTGCCGTCGGCGCGCAGCTCGGCTCTGTTGCCCTCGCCGGTGGTGCCGGAGTGCCAGCGCAGCTGCCGGCCGGTGCCGTCGGCGCCGGAGGTGTAGAGGGCGAGGTCCCCGTCCTGCTGCATGACGAGGTGGGCGTCGCCGTTGTCCAGGCCGGCGCCCGGGGTCAGGGTGCCGCCGTTGGCGAGGGTGTCGGACGCGGTGCGCTCGGCGTGTGCCGTGCCGCCTGCGGCCAGGAGCCCGGTGGCCGCGAGTAAGGCGGCGGCCGTGAGGGATGCGGCGCGGGTCTTGATCGAGCGGTTCGTTGCCATCGGCATTGCGAGACCTTTCCGGTGGGGTGGTGCGTCCTTTACCGAGTGGTCTCGACCATCGTGGGCGGCACTGTATAAACGGTCAACAATCTCTAAACGGACAACCCGGGGGCGGGTGCGCCTCGTCCCGAGCAACCAAACAACCCACTTGCCTCGTTCAGGTGATTGCCGCTGATTGTCGTGATGGGGTTATTTTCCGCCGCTACGGTGATCGGGTCATGGGAGGCCGGGGGCGGGGCCGGGGGTGGGCATGGAACTGGGGTACTGGCTCGGGCGGGGAGCCGAGGCGTTCCGGGACTGGGCGCGAACGTACGACGAGTTCGCGGCGCATCCCGCGACGGCCGTCGACGAAGCGGCCTGTGAGGTGGCGTTCGAGGAGCTGCTCGCCCGGCTGCGCGGCAGTTACCCGTTCTTCCACCCCTGCTACGCGGGTCAGATGCTCAAGCCGCCGCACCCGGTGGCGGTCGCCGGCTATGCGGCCGCCATGCTGGTCAACTCCAACAACCACGCGCTGGACGGCGGTCCGGCGACCTCCGTCATGGAGGAGGAGGTGGTGGAACAGCTCGCGGAGATGGCCGGATTCGAGGCCCACCTGGGGCACCTGACCAGCAGCGGCACCCAGGCGAACCTCGAAGCCCTGTTCGTCGCCCGCGAGAGCCGTCCCGGCGCCGGCGTCGCCGTCAGTTCCGAGGCGCACTACACGCACGCCCGGATGTGCCATCTGCTGGGCGTCCCCGTGTTCACGGTGCCCGTGGACGCACGCGGGCGCATGGACATGGGCGAGCTGGAGCGGCTGCTGTCCACCGGGGCCGCCGGGACGGTCGTCGCCACCACGGGCACGACGGCGCTGGGTGCCGTCGATCCGCTGCACCGCATCGTCCCGCTGGCACGCCGGTACGGGGTGCGTGTCCATGCGGACGCTGCTTACGGCGGCTTCTTCCGGCTGCTGACCGGCGGAAGAACCGGCGGACGGCCCGACGGAAGGGCCGACGAAAGAGCCGATCGGAGGCAGGCGCCCTTCGCCCCGGAGACCGCCGACGCGCTGCGGGCGCTCGCGCGGTGCGACTCGGTGGCGATCGATCCGCACAAGCACGGTCTGCAGCCGTACGGTTGCGGGGCGGTGCTTTTCGGGGACCCGGACGTCGCCCGGTTCTTCCGGCACGACTCGCCCTACACCTACTTCACCTCCCGCCGGCCTCACCTGGGGGAGATCAGCCTCGAATGCTCCCGCTCCGGGGCGGCCGCCGCCGCCCTGTGGCTGACGCTGAAGCTGCTGCCGCTCACCCCCGACGGGCTCGGAGCGGTGCTCGCCGCCGGGCGGCGAGCCGCCGTCCGCTGGGCCGGGCTGATCAGCGACTCCCCCTGCCTGGAGCCGTACCAGCCTCCCGAACTCGACATCGTGACGTACTACCCGGCTGTCCCGGGGAGTTCGCCACCGCGCCTGTCCCGTGTCGGCGTGGCGAGCAAGGAGGTGATGCACCAGGGGATGAACGCCAAGGAGGACCCCGTCTTCCTCAGCGTCGCCCGTGTCACCGCCGACGCGTTCACAGCCCGCCACGCCGGTGCCGTCGCGGACAGCGACCACACGCATGTGCTGCGCAGCGTGCTGATGAAACCGGAGAGCGAGCCGTATCTGGACCGCCTGCACCAGCGGGTGGGACGGCTGGCCAAGACGTCGTGGCCCGCTGCCCGGGGGTCCGGCCGATGAGCAGCGAGGAGCCGCTGACGCCTCTGACCCTGGCCACCGACTCGCGCATCCCCGTACCGGCGGCGGCCGACGCCACGACCGCCGACTACGACCGCTACTTCCACATCGTGCGTCACGCACCGGACCTGATGTCCTGGACGTGCGGAGTGCTACGGCTCCAGGCGGCCGTCCTCGACGACCTTCCGCACACCGGTCTGGACGACTCCCAGCGTGCCGCGGTCCTGACCGGCCTGTTGCACACCTCCCACGCCGCGCTGGCGGCGTGGCTGCGGCCGGAGCCGGGATCCGTACCGGCGGACGGTCCCGCCCATGGATCAGACGACGCACTGCGCCGCTGGAAACTCGGCCACCAGCTCTTCCACCTCCTGCTGACCACCATGAACAGCACCCTCGACGACACCATGGCCGCAGTGGGCGCGGCACAGTGGAGGTCCGTCCGCCACGGCCTGGAGCGGCTGCGGACGCTGTACGACGCGGCCACCGCCGCCATGGCCTACGCCTCGGACTTCCCCGCCTCCGTCTACGCGAGCGACGTGCGGCCCACGATGGAGCCGCCGTTCGCGGCACCGGGCTTCTCCGGAACGCTCAATCAGGAGCACCGCGTCATGACCGAGCGGATGCACGCTCTCAGGGCCGCGCTCGGAAAGCTGCCGGCGCCGCCGTCCCTCCTCGCCGAGATCCGTACCGAGGAGGCTCTGCTGCGGGCGGCACAGCGACGGAACAGGCAGGCGCACGCGGCGATCTGCGAGCGCTGCGTGCCGGACGGCACCTCGCTCCTGTTGCGGCACACGACCCGGCGAAGGAGCGGCCGTGCGGCATGTGAGTGAACGCGTGAGCCCTGTCTCGCGGGCCGTGGGGGACATCGAGGGCATCGACGCGAGGGCCGGTCTGCGGCTGCTGGCCGGTCTGGTGGACGAAGTCGTGTGGCTCGACCACTGCCCCGCCGTGAGCGCGTCCTTCCAGCCGCCGCCCGCTTGGCTCCGGCACGAGCCCGTCTCGGCCTGGCAGCCGTTGCCGGAACCCCCGCCGGGCCTGCGGCCGTGCCCGCCCGATCCACGCCGCGTCTGCGTGTCCTTCGCTCCGGAGCACGGGGACAACGCCCGTACGTGGGCCCGCACGCACGGCTACCGTCTGCTCGCCCCGGACGCCGGCGTCACGGCGTGGGCCGCCGACAAGATCAGCGCCACCCGGCTGTTCGCCGAGGCCGGGGTCCCCGTCCCGCCCTTCCTGGTGATCCCCGCGACGGATCGCGAGCCGGCGGAGGCGTACTGGAGCGGCCGGTGGCCGCGGGCCGTCGCCCAGCGGGCGGAGAACAACCTGATCGGCCGCGGGACCGTCCTCGTCGACGGGCCGTCCGGCTTGCAGGCCTGCCTGGACGCCTGGCCGGACGAACCCGTCAAGCTCAGCCGTTTCGCCCCCGGGATCTCCCTGACCGTCACCGCGTGCGCCGGGCCGGACCGCACCGTCGTCTCCGCGGTCTCCCATCAGCTCGTCGGGCTGCCCGAGCTGGCCGCCTCCTGGGGCGCGCACTGCGGCAACCAGCTCGTCGGCCCGGACGACCTGCCCGAGGAGCTGTACGGACAGGCCCGGGCCGCCGCGTACCGCGTGGGCGAGGTCCTGCGGGGGCGTGGATTCCGCGGCGCCTTCGGCCTGGACCTCGTGGAGGAGGACGGCCGGCTGCGCGCCGTCGAGGTCAATCCGCGCTTCCAGACCGTGGTGTCCCTGGTCCACGCCGCCGAGGGCGCGGCGGGGCTTCTGCCGACCCTGGGCCTGCACGTCCTGTCCTTCCTCCTCCCCGCCCTGCCCCCGCCGGCAGCCCGGCAGCTGCCTCCCGGCGTGCGCCACAGTCAGCTCGTGGTGCACGCCCGTACGGACACCGTGGTACGTCGCCTCCCTCCGACGGGGCGCTACCGCAGGGACGACCGAGCGGTGAGCGGACCGCTTCACGGACCGCCCGTGGTGTCCCGGACGGCCGGCGACGAGGCCCTGTGGTGGGCCGTCGCCCGCTCCGGGCCGGTCGCCGCGGGCCAGGAGCTGGCACTGGTCCAGTTCCCGGGGCCGGTCGCGGCGCTGCAGCCCCGTCCGCGGCTGCTGCCGGGCGCGTCCGCCTGGATCGCGGGCCTCGTGCCGGACGAGGAGGCGCAGGGCCTGCGCCCGGAGAAGGGCGACGGGGACCGGCACACCGAGGACGAGGACGCGGAAGCGGACAGAAGTGCCGAGGAGGAACCGCCGCCGCTCCTGCGGATGAACGAACAGGCGATGCGCGAGGCCGGACGCCACGCCGTCGACCTCGTCATCGCCCGGATGACCACCCACGGCCCCCGGCCGCCCTGCCACGCCCCCTCCCCCGGCGCCCTCCGGGCCGCCCTCGACGAAACCCTCCCCGAGCACGGCACCCGCGACCTGCCCGGCCTCCTCGACCACGTCACCGAGCGGGCACTCGCCGAGGCGACCCGGCTGGACCACCCGCGCTGCTTCGCCTTCGTGCCCTCCACCGGCAACTTCCCGGCCGTGCTCGCCGACGCGCTGGCCTCCGCGTACCTCTCCGTCCCCGGCGCCTGGCTCGTCGGAGCGGGCCCCACGCAGATCGAACTGACCACGCTGCGCTGGCTGAAGACATTCCTGGGCCTCCCGGACGGCCACGGAGGCCTGTTCGTCAGCGGCGGCTCCACGGCCAACCTGACCTGTCTGGCCGTAGCCCGCGACCACCTGCTCGACGGCCCGCAGCCGCACGCCCGCCTGTACTGTTCCAGCCAGGCCCACCCCTCCGTCGCGCAGGCGGCGCACCTCCTGGGCCTCACCCGCGAACAGCTCACCGTCCTGCCCCCGGACGACGACCTGCGCCTGGACGCCGGCGCCCTGGCGGAGCGCATCGGCCGTGACCGCCGGGCGGGACTGCGTCCCTTCGCCGTCGTCGCCACGCTCGGCACGACCGGCACCGGGGCCGTCGACCCGATCGACCGCGTGGCCGATGTGTGCCGGGAGGAAAGCCTGTGGCTGCATGTGGACGGCGCCCACGGCGCGGCCGTCGCCGGCACCCCACGCGGTCACCATCTGCGCGGCGCCCTCGGCCGGGCCGACTCCCTCAGCATCGACCCGCACAAATGGCTGTTCCAGCCCTACGAGATCGGCTGTGTCCTGCTGCGGCGTCCCGAACTGCTCCCGGAGACCTTCGGTGTCACACGCCATGCCCTGGACCAGGCGTACCTGCGGCCGGCCCACCCCGCCGCCCCGGGACGCGAGGAGGTCAACCTCTCCGACCACGGCCCGCAGCAGAGCCGCGGTCTGCGTGCTCTGAAGCTCTGGCTCTCCCTGAAGACCTTCGGCGCCGGAGCCTTCCGCCGGGCCGTCGAGCAGGGCGTGGACCTCGCCGAGCACGCCGCCGGACTCGTCGAGGCCCACCCCGAGCTGGAGCTGGTCACGCCGCCCGGCCTCGCCATCCTCACCTTCCGCTACCGGCCTCGGAACGCGCCCCCGACATGGGACGCCGACGCGGCACAGGCGCACATCAGCAGGAGGGTGTGCGCCGACGGCGGGGCGATCCTCCTCACCACCACGGTGCGAGAAGCCACCGTGCTGCGCATGTGCACCATCAACCCCACCAGCACGCGTGCCGACGTCGCGTACGTGCTGGATCTGGTCACCCGCTACGGCCGCGAGGCCTGGCACGTCTGATGCGTGGACTGAGACGGAGGCTGTGGACTGAGACGGGGGCTGACGTGACGTCCGGCCCCGAGCGGTCGCGGCCCGGTCAGGCGATCACCAGCGTCGACGGCCCGTTGATCAGCTCCACCCCGCCCTTCGACGCGCACTTCAGCGGATCGAGCGCGATCTGAAGCCCGGGCGAAGCCACCGTCCGTCCCTTGAACTTCCCCTTCACCACCCGGCCCACGATCAGAACGACCGCCTGCCCGGCCACCTGCTGTACGTTCCCCAGGTGGTAGACGACCTTCGTCTGCTCACCGGTGTTCCAGGTGATCCACTCGGCAGTGGTCGCATCGGAGAAGAAGCAGCCGTTCCACCCGCCGCCACTGATCGAGGACGTCCCCGACCGCAGTGCCGGGTCCGTGGAAAGGCAGCTGTACGCACCGCTGCCGCCGATCCGGGTCCGCTGCGCCGTCAGCGACAGACCGGGCGAGAACGAGATGGTGTTGCTCCCCGCGCAGCTCACGGCGACGGCCGCGTGCGAGGCGTGCGCCGACGCGTCAGGCGCCGCGTGCACCAGCACGGCCAGCAATGCCGCCACCACACATCCGAGCCTCCTGCTCCACGAGAACCGTCCGCCCATATCCGCCCAGCCCCTCCCGCAAAGCCACCGCGTACCGATGGCAGCATCCTTCCGCTCCGGCCCGGAGCATGTCCGGCGCACGGTACGGAAGCCGGTGACGAGCAGCAGCACGGCGTCCCCGGGCGGCGCGGAAGCCCACCAACACGCCCCGGCAGCACCGCGTCCCTTTCACCGTTGCCTCCTCCGTTCGTGCCGCCGCCCGGTAAGCGCGCAAGCCGAGGCCGCAGTGAGCAAACCCGGGAGGAGGGCCGCCGGTTGAGTGCCCGGCGGCGTGCCGAGAGCGTCGCAAGTCGATGCCCCGCAGGGGCGGGGAGGATGCCCGACCAGGGCGAGTGCGGCTCCTGCCACCGCCGGCCCCGCCGCGCCACCGAGCATGGCGGACATGGTCGCCGTTGCCACCGCTTGCGCGGTGCCGTGCGACGCGCGGCTGCGGCTGACGACGGTCATGGCGGAGCCGTTGGCCAGGCCCAGGCCGCATCCCACGAGGGCGCATGCACCGCTGAACAACCACAGGGGCGTGGGGTGCCGGTGTCCGCAGCCACCGATGAGCATTCCGGCTGCGATACACAGAAGCCCGGTGCGCATGAGGCGTGAACCGTCCCGGTCTTCACCGGTCCGTTTGGCGGCCAGGCGGGCGGTGAAGACGGCGGGGGCTGCGGCCGGCAGGGCGACGAGTGCCGCCGGATGCCCTCTCTCGACGGACAGCAGGTTCGCTTCCGCATCCTTCGGAGGAGACTCCGCCGGCACCTTGTCCTGCCTCCTGGGACCTGCGAGCGGCACTCTCACGTTCCACTGGGGCGGCGACAAGGGCGAGGGGAAGGCGTCCCCCCGTCACGGCGACCATGGCGACCACGGCGGCACGACGTCGACCGCTTCGATCCGTAGCCTGGCGGCCGTACGCCCGAACGGAAACATCGTCACCGTGAGCACGGGAACCATCACCGACGGCGCGTTCAAGGGGGCGGCAGTCGTCACCGAGGTCACCCTGCTCGCCTCCCGGCAAGCCGCCTGCCTGACCCCCCAGGGCCTCACCTCCGCCTCCGGACCCACCACCGTGACCATCACCCGGGCCTGAGGAGGTGTTCGCCCTCGGTCCCTGCGGGTGTGCGGCCGGGGCTGAGCAGCCGGGACGCCGCGCCGGACGGCATGGCATCCCGCCGGCTCTCCAAGGTCACCGGCCGGCCGCACGCTCCCAGTGGAGCGCTGACTGACACTGCTGCGGCGCGGCCTGGTCACCCCGTGCGGCCACGCAGGGCCAACGCTTCGATGACCTCCGCCGTCCCGGGCGACGCCTCGGGCAGAAGGGGCATCCGGCCGCGGGACGCCTGTCGGTGCAGTGCGTCGGCCAGCTCCCCGGGCGTGCGGGGCCAGGGCACGAGTCCCGCGCGGGCGAGGGTGACCGCGTTCTGCCTGCCGTGCCCCGCCAGCACCTGGTAGCTGACCGCCGGCAACCCGGCGACCAGTGCCTCGGTCAGTGACAGGCCCCCGGCGTTGTGCACCAGGACCTCCGCCGCGGCCATCAACTGCGGCACGTCGTCACACCAGCCCAGCGCCACCACGCCCGGCAGACGCGCCGCCTTCCGCCTCAGCCGGTCGTTGCGGCCGCACAGCACCACTGCCGCGGTGCCGGGCACGTCCCGCACCGCAGCGACGCTCGCCATCACCTCGCCCGAGCCCAAGGCCCCCGCCACCATCAGCACCATCAGCCGCCCCGGTGGCACGCCCAGCCTTTGGCGCACCGCCCGCCGCACCGTCTCGTCCACCGGCCGGCGGAACGCGGCAGCGACCAGCGGCCCGCCCACCGACATCGTCACTCCGTAGCGTTCCGCGGCCTCCACCGCCGTCGCTTCGAAAACCGTCAGGTACAGATCGACCCCCGGATGCACCCACAGGCGGTTCGGTGCCGGATCGGTCAGGCAGCACACCACGGGGGTGCCCAGCTCGCCGTCCGCCCGCAGCATGCCCAGCGTCTGCGTGGCGAGAGGGAAGACAGAGACCGCCGCGTCGAAGCCGCCGGCCGCCCAGCGGGCCACCTCGCGTCGAGCCGTGCGGCACACCCGTCGGGTCAGCTCACGGACGACCGACTCGCGTTCCTGGCCACGGTCCGCCCAGTCGAACAGCCGTGGCGTGTGCCGGGCGGTGAACGTGTGCCAGCCCTTCAGCAGGGGCCGGTGCACCGGGGGCAACGCGTCGAGAAAATCATGCGAGACCGTGTCCGCGCCGCGTCCCCGGAGCCGGCGGACGAGCTCCCGCGCGGCGCCGTCGTGCCCCGCGCCCATGCTGCCCGAGACCACCAGCACCCGCGGAGCCCCGCTCCGGCCGGCGCCTCCTTCCGGCATCATTCCGTGCCGCTCTCGGCGGGACGGGCGGCTTTGCGGGCGAAGGCCGCCGCGAGCTGCGGAGGCGTCCATTCCCACCATGGCGGAGGAACATAACGGCTCATCAGCCTGATACTGCCTGCGCGGCGGGCGGATGAAACGCCGCGCGGACAGCAGGGCCTGGTGCTCGCGCTCATGCGGTTCGCATGGCGGGAGAGGAAGAGATCACGCCGCGCCGAAGCCCGCCGCCCACTCCGCGGTGGCCCGCAGGCCGCCAAAAGTGTAGAAGTGCAGCTTGACGTCGCCGTGCCGCTGCGGGTCGTAGCCCTCGGCGAGGGCGTGGACGAACCGGTCCGGGCCGGCCGTCCCCATGAGGTGGGTGAGGGAGAGGCCGTACTTCCGGGCGATGCCCGCGCTGGTCGCGACGCCGAACCGGGCGGCGTATCCCAGAAGCCTGCGCACCCCTGCGGGCCCGGGCACGCCGACCCTGACGGGCACGTGGATGCCGCGTTCTCGCGCTTCCTCGATCCATCCGAGGACCGGGTCGGGGTCGAAACCGAACTGCGTGATGATGTGACCGGGTATGCCGCGCTCGGCGAGCGCGGCAGTCTTCTGCTCCAGCGCCGACCACAGCCGCGGGCCGGTGATGACCGGGTGTCCCTCCGGATATCCGCAGACACCGACCTCCCGGACGCCGTACTGCTCCAGCAGTCCCGACCGGATCAGTGCCAGGGCGTCCTCGTACGGTCCCTCCGGCACGGCCGGGTCACCGCCCACCGCGAAGACCTGCCCGGACGTCCCGTCCTCCCGGAGCCGGGAGAGGAAGTCCTCGAACGCCGCGCGGGAGGGCATCCGGCGGGCCGACACGTGCGGAACGGGCTCGAAGCCGAGGGCCTTCACCGCACGGGCCGCGGTGAGCCGCGTCGCCGGCCCTTCGTTGCCGAGGAAGGTCACGTTGACACGCGTGCCGCCGGGGAGGAGCCGGCCGGCCTCTTCGAGGGCCGGTACGTCCTTGCCGGTCATTTCGAGGGAAAAGTCCTCAAGCAGCAGGCCGACGGCCCCACCGGGCGAGGCGGTACGAGAATGCATCGTGCTCCGTAAGGCGTGGGACGACCCGACTGCACGAGGGTAGACGAGCCCCCGGCCGCGCCGGCCTCCGGCCGGTTCCCCGGCGCCTCGCCGTCCGCGGTCAGGCGGGCGCGGTGACGCGTGCCCGGGTGATGAGCCGGTCCAGCAGCGAGAGCAGGCAGCCGCGGACGTCCTCCCGGGAACGGGCGTCGAGGAGGAGGACGGGGGTGTCCGGGTCCCTCAGGTGCAGGGCCGCCTTGATCTCCTCGGTGGTGTACGGCTGCTCTCCGTTGAAGCAGTTCGCGCCGACGATGAACGGCAGTCCGCGGTTCTCGAAGAAGTCGACGGCGGCGAAGCTGCGGTCCAGCCTGCGGGTGTCGACCAGGACGATCGCCCCGAGCGCCCCGTTCAGCAGGTCGTCCCACATGAACCAGAAGCGTTCCTGGCCCGGTGTGCCGAAGAGGTACAGGACCACTCCGGCGTCGGTGAGGGTGATGCGGCCGAAGTCCATCGCGACCGTGGTCGCGGTCTTGCTCTCGATGCCGTCGAGGTCGTCGACCCCCACGCCCGCGGACGTCAGCCGCTCCTCGGTGCGCAGCGGGTCGATCTCGGAGACCGCTTCGACCAGGGTCGTCTTGCCGACTCCGAAGCCCCCGGCTATGAGGATCTTGACGGGGGACGCTTCCGGTGCGGCTGCGGCGGTGTCATAGGCGGGCAAGGTTGTCCCTGATTTTCATGAGCAGGTGGACGTTGGAGGTCTCGGAGGCGTCCAGCGGCGGCCGGTGGCGGATCAGGCCGCGCTCCAGCAGCTCGCCGAGCAGGACCACCATGGGCGTCAGACGCATCCGCATCCGGGCGGCGATCTCGGCGACCGCCCGTCCGTTCGGCGACGGGCACATGCTGAGGATCTCCTGCCACTCCGTGGGCAGGCTGCCGTGACCGTGGCCGGGTCCGGCGGCCGCTGTGATCACGGTGTCCATCGTCAGACCATGCCGGGACGCGGCCGTACGCCCGTCGGTGAGGGCGTACAGCCGCGTCCGGCGGCGCCGTCCGGGCTGGGGGTCGGCCGTCATGACGAGGCGGGCGCCTGTGAGCGTTCGGGGGTGTCCAGCCACTCGCCGAGCGCCTGCGCGGCGCGGACCGTCTCGCCGCCCAGTTCCCCGAGCCGTGCCTTGCGGGAGGCCACCACGATCAGCGTGCTGCCCGATCCGCATCCGACGATGCACAGGTACCGGTCGTCCATCTCGACGAGCTGGCGGATCACTCCGCCCCCGTCGATCTCCCGCGAGATGGCCTTCATGGTGGACGCGATGCCGGAGGCTGCCGCGGCCACCCGTTCGGCCTGGTCCCGTTCCAGCATGTAGGCGCTGAGCTTGATCCCGTCGTTGGCGAGGAGCACGGCTCCCTGGATCCCCGCGATCCTGCTCAGGTTGTTGTCCAGGATGCTGTAGATCGCATCGTTCTGTGTCGTCGTCATGGCTGGTCCTGTCGGAGCTCGAGTTCCACTTGCCTGGTGCTGTCTTCGTAGTCCGCCCAGGCGTCGGCCACCTCTTCGGGCGTGGCCGCGTCCCGGCCGGCCGGTTCGGCCGCACGCGGCTCGCGGAGCCGCTGGGCGATGTGGGTCTGGGGGACGCGCTCGGGGAGAGCGGGCCGGTCGGGGGCGTCCCCGGAGCCGGGCCGGGGCGGCGTCTCCGGCGCCGTTGCGCGGGCGAGGCCCTTCCCGGCCTGCCGCACCTGCTCCTTCCGCAGGCGGCGCGGCAGTCCCGGCGTGCCGGGAGCGGGGTCGTCGCCCTCCGGATCAACGGTCTTCTGCCGCACGACGAGCTTCGGCCACCCTTCCTCGGCAGGCTGTGCGGGCAGTGCAGGGGGTGCGGGCGGGGCGGGCCGGGGCACGGGCGCGGGCTCCTTCGCCGGCCCGGAGGCCGCGGTGTCCTCCCGGGCCGGCACCAGGTGGTCGCTCGGGACGATCACGACGGCGGACGTGCCGCCGAACGCCGACCGGCGCAGCGTGACCGTCGCCCCGAGCTGGTCGGCGAGGTGGCCGACCACGAAGAGGCCGAGCCGGTGCGCGTTGCTGGCCAGTACGGAGTACGGCGGGGCCGAGTGGAGCCGGCCGTTCATCTCCTCGTACCGCTCGGCGGTCACCCGCGGGCCACGGTCCTCGATCTCGATGCAGAGGCCGTCGCCGACCAGTTCGGAGCGGATGGCGACCCTCGCCGTCGGTGGGGAGAAGCGCGTGGCGTTGTCCAGCAGCTCCGCCAGGAGGTGGCTGAGCTGGCTGATCACGCCGGCCTCCACACTGGTCTCGTCCATGGCGTGCCGGTCGATGCGCCGGAAGTCCTCCACCTCGGCGGCCGCCTCGCGCAGCAGGTCGGCGATGCGCATGGGTTCCATGTGCGGGTCGGGGACCTCGCCGCCCGCCAGGATGAGCAGGTTCTCGATCTGCCTCCGCATGCCCACCGTGAGCTGATCGGACCTCATGAGGTCGGCGAGGAGCGCCTCGTCCTGGCCGTAGGCGTCCTGGATGTGCTCGGTGAGGGCGAGCTGCCGGCTGACGAGGTTTCCGGTCCGTGCGGCGATGCCGGAGGCGAACGCGCTGAAGCCCTGCCGCTCGTCGGCGAGCTTCTGGTGTCCCTCGACGGATACGGCGACGACTTGGGCGAAGGCGTCGCTGATCCGTCCGACCTCGTCCTGTTCGCCCTCCGGCCGCGGCAGTGCGCCGGCGTCGACGGCCTCTCCGCGTTGGAGGCGGTCCACGACGTCCGGCAGGGTCTCCTCGGCGACCGTCACCGTGCGGTCGTGAAGGGAACGCAGGCGGCGCAGGACCGAACGCGTGGTGAAGACCACGACGGCGACGACCAGCAGGAGCGCGGCACCGCCCGCGGCCACCAGCAGGACGACCTGGTCCTCCAGCTGCGCGGCCCGGTCGTCGGAGTGGTCGAGCAGCTCCTGCAGCTCGCTCTCGTCGAGGGTGTTCAACTGGGCGGAGAAGGTGGTGTAGGCCGCTCGCCATTCCCTGACGTCCGGCGGCAGCACGACGTCGGAGGAGACGTCCCGGTGCTCGGAGGCGATCGCGTTCTCGATGCGGGACTTGGTCTGCCAGGCGTTCGAAGTGAGGATCCGCTGGAGGGCGTCCTGGTCGTCGAGAGGCAGGTCGAGGGCGACCGTGTCGTACAGGTAGTCGCTCGCGCCCACGGCTTCGACGAATTCGCGGAACCTGGCGGTGGTCAGCTTTCCGGAGGGGCCCGCCAGCGCGAGGATGGCGTCCTCGCGAGCCACCACTTCCGCCGCCGAGAGCAGGGCCACGAGCGATGTCGCCTCCTGCGTGAGCCCTCCGTCGTCGACGTGGTTGAACTCTCCGTAGCAGCGGACCGTTCCGCTGATCACGTCGGTGTAGAAGTCGACGGTGTCATCGGGGCTGCCGTGGCGTGCGTCGGTGCGCTCGCGCTGGGCGCCCAGTTCGGTCAGTCGCCGCGCGACGTCGCGGAGGCGGTCCTTCGCCCGGTCGGAATGGAGCTGATCCGGGTCCGACGACTTCAGGAACACGTCCACGGCCCGGTCGGTGCCGGCCCGGCGGCCGCGCAGCTCGGCCCCGGACACGGGCATGCCCGACCACCACGCGGCGGTGATCGCGCGCTCTGCCTGCAGTGCGGTCATCAACTGGTAGAGGGGCACGCCGGTCTGCCGGCCGGCCGCCACGTCCTTGCGCAGGTGCCGGGACTCCTGCACCGACCGGTCGGAGCTGATGAGGACCTGGACGCCCATCGCCACCGTGGGCACCACCGCGAGCCAGACGAGCAAGGTACGCAGGCGCACGGGCCGTCGTCGGCTTCTTCGTACCGGCTCGCCCGGGCCTTCGGATCCTGTGGGAGTCATCAGTCCTCGTACAACACAGCCGGTCATTTTCGGAGTGAGTGCCGATCATAACCAGCCAATTCCAGGAACATCAGTTGAGGTTGACGCACAGGATTGGTAAGGGCGTTCAAGAGGGGTTCATCGCTGGTTGCGCTGATTGTCGGCTGTACCCGGAGATCGAGCGGATTGCACGCCGAGACGAGGTCGGCCTCAGCCGACCGGGGGTCGAGCGACGATCGTGCGTTTCGAGGCAATGGCCTGATCTTGCAGGCGGGAAACCAGCTGTTGCGGGTTCCTGGCCAGGCCGTAGAAACGGGATGTCATTCCGCGTTGATCGTTTTCCCGGCCGAGGAGCCTCCCATGTCTCGTTTGCGTACCACCGTGATCGCTGTCGCCGGTGCTGCCGCGATGTTCGCCCTCACCGCCGCGCCCGCCCAGGCGGCACCCGGTGACGTGACCACCACCTGCGCCAGCACCGCCACCCCGGTGGGCTACGTCGACGTCAGCTGGGGCTACAGCAACACCTGCGGCGGCCAGAACTTCGCCCCGAACATCAAGCAGATCAAGCAGCTCACCGGCCTGCCCATAGGCACCGTCGTCCAGGCCTGCGGGTCCGCGTTCTACCCGACCGGCTGGGTCCAGACCAGCTCGTACTACAGCGGCTCGTGCGTCGCCTTCCCGAACTCCGGCTTCAACAACAACGCCTGGACCCTCAAGCGCGTCTCCTGATCCGGTCGTCGAGGCGGACCACCACTTCACCCCGCGCGCTCCATGCGGGCGAACGGGCTGTCGTCCAGGCCCGCGAGGAGCGCGGCGGGGTCGCGGTAGACGGCGATCGCTCCCGCCTCCTCCAGTTCCGCGCGGCCGATGCCCCCGGACAGGAGCGCGACGCAGCCGACCCCGGCCTTGCGGGCCGCTTCGACGTCCCAGACGGTGTCCCCGACGAAGAGGGCCCGCGCCGGGGGCACGTCCGCCTCCCGGAGCGCCTGCTCCACCGGCTCCGGGGCGGGCTTGCTCGCGTCCACGTCGTCGGCGCTGGTGGCCCCGAGGATCGCGTCGTCGGCTCCGATCGCGCGCCGCAGCGCCGCGAGTTCCGAGCCCTGGGCGGAGGTGGCCAGCACGATCCGCCAGTCCCGGTCCGCGAGGGCACGCAGCAGCGCGGCCGCCCCGTCGAGCACCGGCAGGCGGTCGAACCAGGTGGCGTAGAGGGACTTGTGCGCCGCATTGAGCGACTCGTCGCCGTCGTGGTCCCGGTCCTCTCCGAGCAGCCGGTCGAGGAGCCGGCCGGAACCCATGCCGACGGTGTGGTGGATGTCCGTCATGGCCACGCGGTGGCCCGCCTGGTGAAACGCCTCCCACCAGCAGACCGCGTGCAGGTAGTTGGTGTCCACGAGCGTGCCGTCCACGTCGAAGACCGCCGCGCGGGGGCGCGGGGAGTCCGCGGCGCTGGTCATGTCGTCGTACGCGGTCATGATTGCCGCCTCGGGGGTCGGTCGCCTGTGGTGAGGGGGATCGGGCGTGCGGACGGGGTCGGGGCCGGCCTCTCCGGCCACGCTGGCACCTGCCCGGCCCCGGCGCCCGCCATGCGTACTCCGAACGGGCGCGCGTCTGTCTCTCCCGGACGCGGGCAAGGAGTTCTTCTACGGACCACATGCGCGCACCCGTACTGGAAGCACTCGCCGCGTACCACGCGCAGGGACAGACCCCGTTCACCCCTCCGGGCCACAAGCAGGCCCGGGGCACCGATCCCCGGGTCCTGGCGCACCCGCCCTCCGCCCGTTCCTTCGCCGAGGTCTGCCGCCGGCTGGACCACGTGTGCGACCACCGGCGCATCAGCGCCCAGCTCACCCACGCCGACGACGAACACACCACGCAAACCCCGTTCGACGCCTCCACGACCTCGTGGGGAACGCCGCGGCGCTGCGGCCGGCCCGGACGGTGGAAGTGCCGGATCCGCCGGAGCTCAGGCTGGAACAGGCGATGCTTCCCCGGGACGCCTTCTTCGACCGCTCCGAGCAGGTGCCGTGCGACGCGGCGGTCGCCGGCCCGGGGTGCCGCCGCGGAGTGGTCCGCCGTACCGACACTCCTGCCCGGCGCGCCTCCCGGTTTGAAACCGGGGCTCGGGGTCACCCGTGGTGCATGCGATGCGTCGTTCTCCCCGGCGTGTATCCACCGCAGGAGGACACGCTTCTCCTGGCCGCTGCCCTGCGCCGCGAAAGGCTTCCCCCAGCCGCCCGGGTGCTGGACGTCGGCACCGGCAGCGGCGCCCTGGCCGTCGCCGCGGCCCGGCACGGAGCCGCCGAGGTGACGGCGGTCGACGTGTGCGGCCGGGCGGTGCTCACCGCGCGGCTCAACGGGCTCCTGGCCGGATGCCGCATCCGGACGGTGCGCGGAGACCTGCTGTGCCCGGTCGCCGGCGAGCGGTTCGACCTCGTCGTCGCCAATCCGCCCTACGTCCCCACTCCCCCCGCCCCGCGCCCGTCGCGGGGGATCGCGCGGGCCTCCGACGGCGGTGAGGACGGCCGGACGGTGCTGGACCGGCTGTGCGCGGAGGTGCCGTCGGCACTGCGGCCGTCGGGCGTCCTGCTCCTGGTCCATTCGGCGCTGTGCGGCGTGCGGCCCACCCTCGCGCTGCTGGCCGCCGCGGGGCTGCGGGCAGAGGTGGCCGACCGTGTTCTGGTCCCCCTGGGACCCGAGACGCGCTCCCGCGCGGGCTGGCTCCTGCGCCGGGGGCTCCTGGCGCCCGGTCAGGAGAAGGAGGAGCTGGTGGTGATCCGTGCCGAGCGCGTCTGAGCCCGGGGCCCGTGCCCCGCGGATCCGCCAGGAGCCCGGCGGGCCCATGCTGATCGACGGGCCTGTCGAGGTCGTCATGGAGGACGGCACGGTCGTGCGCTCGGACCGGCCGGTGGTCGCCCTGTGCATGTGCCGGCGCAGCCGGATCTTCCCGTGGTGCGACACCAGTCACCGCCGCCCGGCGTCCGAGCGCGACGGGCCGTGATCAGGGCACCGTGCGGTCGCCGCGCCTTCCCACCGAGCCGCTGTGATCAGCCCAGTGGCGCGCGCAGCGAGCTCCTTCCCGTCGTCCAGGCCCCGAGCAGGTGGTCGGTGAGGCGGCCCTCCAGCCACAGGGTGGCGGCGATGCCGAAGGCGACGTCCTGCGCCAGCGCGGGTTCCCCGGCCAGGAGGTCGCCGATGAACTCGTGGCGCACGAGCTGCTCGTGCACGGCGTCCGCCTCGACGTGCTCGGTGTAGAAGCCGATGGCCGCCGCTCCGGCGCCCAGCCGCCGCAGCGTCTCGGCGAGCCGGCGGGAGCCGGGCGGCGAGGTGCACTCCAGGACGGCGAAGTGACCGGCCAGCGCGCCCCGGCGGGCCCGGTGCAGGCCCAGGAGCGACATCAGGTTGACCGTGGCGAGAGTGACGGCGGGGACGGCGTGCGCGTAGTGCCCGTAGGCGTCCTCCAGGTCCAGATCGCGCATCAGGCCGGCGAACAGCTCCGCGTGCACCCTCTCGGCACGGCCGGCGCCGAACTCCTCGTACTCGACGGTGACGAACGCGGCCTTGGCCCGGCCCGTCAGCCGGGGGATCATCCACGCGTGGGGGTCGGCCTCCTTGAGCTGGTAGAGCGAACGGTGGACGGCGTACTCGCGCATGTGCCACCACTCGCCCTGGTGCTGCAGGAAACGCGGGACGTCCGGGCCGTCCGTCCGGTTCCGGACCAGCCCTTCCAGGGCCTGCCCGGCGTCCCCGGCGCCCTGGGCGTCCGCGCGCAGGGCGTCCAGGAAGCGCCGCTCCAGCACCTGGCGCAGGCCCAGCAGCCCGGGGTCCCACTCCCAGCCGTCGTCGACGCCTTCCCAGCCCCGGTAGTGCAGCTCGTAGCAGAGGTGGAGGGCGAGCTGGAGGTCGTCTCCGTAGGCGTCGGCGCGCTCGGCGAGCACCCGGCCGGGCAGCCGCCGGCGGCCCGGCTCCCGGGCGAGGGCCTCGGTCAGCGCCGCGGTGAGCTCGCCGCGGGGAGGCGGACACGCCGCCGCGCCGGCCCGTCCGGGCCCCTCGCCGCCGCGCGCGGGCGCCTCCGGCGCCCCGGGCCGGTACGGGTCGGTCATGGGACGTCCCTTCGCAGGATTCGCAGGAGGTGTCCGGCCCCTATTCCCCGGCGCTCTGCTGCATCCGCACGCGCGCGAAGTGCAGCAGGTCGGAGCAGGCGAGCGCGGTCAGCGTGGCCGATGCGAGCCGCGTCGCGCGGGGCGCGAAGACCAGCCCGGCGGCGATCCCCGTGGAGATCCACATGCCCATGCAGAAAGGGCAGGTCAGGAGCTCGCCGATGGCCTTGCGGGCGCCGCTTCCGCGGACGTCCTCCTCCAGCTCGGCGGGCCCCTCGACGCCCCGGTAGCGGGCGAACGGGGCGCGCAGCGGGCTGGTCACCGGGTCCTTGGCCACCAGCCGGGACAGCCGGTGGGTGGCTCCGGCGCACAACACCACGTCCCACGGAGAGGGGTCCGGCAGCTGACGGCGGGCGAGCCGGGCCGCCGCCGAGAGGGCCGCGATGCCCGCCACGTAGACGCCCATCGCCCCGGCGTACGCCTCCAGCGGGTGGTTCTCGCCGCCGGTGTAGGCATCGCCTTCCTCCTCGAGGTTCCGCCGCAGACGGCCGCGGGCGTCGTCGGGGCTCGGCATGCGTGCGTCCCTTCTCCGGGGATACGGGCGTATCCGGCACCGGGTTACCAGCTCCCGCGGCCGCAAACCCCTGCCGTGTGCCTGCCCTTCTACGTCAACCCGAAGGTCGTCGAGCTTTACGAGCGGGGGTGCGGTCCGCTGTCCGCCGGCCGGCAGGGGGGGCACCGGTGCACGGCCAGACGGCTGCCGGCCGGCGGCCTACCGGTTGGGTGCGGCCGTGCTGATCTCGCCCAGCGCGGAGCCCGGGTCGCCTTCGGCGGCCAGGTCACCGAGCGAGACGATCCCGACGGCCCGGCCGTCCTCGACCACCGGCAGCCGGCGGACGGTGCGCCGGCGCATCAGACGCACCGCGTCCTCGGCCGCATCGTCCGGGCCCACGCTGACGAGTTCCTCGCTGCACGCCTGGTGGACGGTCCGTTCGCCGACGTCGCCGCCCTCGGCCAGGACCCGCACCACCAGGTCCCGGTCCGTGACCAGGCCGCGCAGCCGCCCTCCGTCGGTCACGAGCACCGCTCCGATGTCCTCCTCGCGCATGCGCCGGGCCACTTCGACGACGGACGTCTGCGGCCCCACGGCCACGGGAACGGTCGACATGCTTGGTGGCGAAGCCGCGGACGTCGCGGACGGTGTCGGCCGAGCCGCGCGGCCCCTGAACGGTGGAGAACCGCACGAAGACGGGCGTGCGGCGGCCCGCCTCGGCCAGGAAGCCGGCGCAGGTGTACTCGCTCAGCGAGGCGTACGGCTCGAAGTACCCGTAAGCCCCGGCGCCGCGGGCGTGGACGACCCGTTCCGGGATCCGCTCGTGGTCGAAGTGCGTGATCTTCTCGCGGTTGTGGAAGTCCTCCAGCAGCGTCGGTCCGCGGGTCCCGGCGCGCAGGGCGTTGTCGGTGTCGTCGACGCGCGCGCCCTGGTCGGTGGTGAGGGCATCGTGCTCCGGCGCGGCACGGAAGCGCGGCAGCTGTTCGTCCTTCGGGTCCTGCTCTGCCGGGCTGCCCCGGTGTGACGACTCGCGGTGGGCGGACACGTCGGCATGTCCTCTCGCCAGGGTGGGGAATCAACCCTTCCGTCCCGACCGGGTGCCCGCGGGCGGGGGACCGAAACAGCGAGCGCCGAGGATTCGTGCCCGCGAAGGGACGGTCCCCCCGGCCCCGTGGGCGCGTCGGCGGCCGGGACCATTCATCGAAGCTGGTCGGCGAACACCTCGTACGCCCGCTCGTCGAAGAGGACGAAGCGGACCTCCTCGACCCTCGTCTCCGTCCCCCGCACCGTCTCCACCGCGATGCGGGCCGCGTCCTCCATGGGCCAGCGGTAGACGCCCGTGGAGATCGCCGGGAACGCTACCGTCCGCGCACCCAGCTCGTCCGCGACCCGCAAGGATTCCCGGTAGCAGGAGGCCAGCAGCAACTCGTCGCCGCCGGAAACCTGAAACACCGGGCCCACCGTGTGGATCACCCAGCGGGCCGGGAGGTTGCCCGCGGTCGTGGCGACGGCCTTGCCGGTGGGGAGGCCCTTGCCGTAGTGGGAGGCGCGGAGGTCCCGGCAGGCGGAGAGGATTTCGGGGCCGCCCTTGCGGTGGATGGCGCCGTCGACGCCGCCGCCTCCGAGGAGCGAGGAGTTCGCGGCGTTGACGACGGCGTCGACGTGCTGCTCGGTGATGTCGCCCCGGACGAGAGTGATCATGGTCATGAGGTCATCCTCTCTCGTCCCCGGCGGCCGGGCGGTATCAGATCGGGAGCGGGTAGCGCACGCTGCGGACCGCGGGGTTGGTCAGGGAGCGGCCGGGTCCGAGGCCGCGGGCGCCCTTCGTGCAGTGGCGGTCGGTGTAGTAGTAGACGGTCCGGTTGGTGTTGTTGCTGAGCTTGAGGATCTTCGCGCGGTTCTCGGTGAGGAGGCTGAAGCACTTGCCGTCCTGCGGGTCCTTCTCGCTCCTGCTCACTTCCTCGCGGAAGCAGGCCACTCCGGTGATGCCGGTGCCCGCTTTGCAGCGCGAGTAGTCCACGTTCAGGGTGCCGTTCGCGGCGTGCGCCCCGGGGGCGGAGGCGAGGGTGGAGAGCAGGAGTGCGGACACAACGGTTCCAAGGGCGCGGCGGATACGCACGGGGTTCCTTTCGTTGCGACAGGGCGTTGGGGTGCCTCCAGATATCCACGGGTGCTGATCCATTCAGCGGAATCACTCGTCGGTGGGCGCGGCAGGGCCACATCTCCGCGATCTTGGAACGAGCGAGCGAACGGGCCCCACCTGGCCGCCGTCGTCGTAGGATCCTCAATGCCCGGCATTCATAGACGTGTTCGACGCATTCCGGAGGTAACCGTGCCGCAGTCCTCTCCCGCCCGGCGGCTCTGGACCGCGGTCGAGCCCCTGCACGCCCTCGTCTACTTCGCTCCCGAAACCGCCGCCGCGGCCCGCGCGGTCGGCCTGCCGAGCTGGTGGATGGGGTACTTCGCCGGACGGGCGGCCCCGCTCGGGGCGGTCGGGCCGGCGCCCGTGGCGGCGATGTTCCACGGGTTCTCCCCGGCCATGGTGGCCCGCTCGCTGCCCGACGCCTGGTCTTTCGCCTCGCCCGAAGCCGTGCTGGAGGCCCGTACCGAAGCGGTGCGGGCCGCGCTGGACCGTACGCTTCCGGCGGGGGCCGGCCGTTCCCTCGCCCGCCTCGCCGAGCTCCTGGAACAGGCCGTGACGGGCTGCGACTTCGAGGGGAGGCCGCTGACCGCGGCCTGGGCGCGGGTGGCCCGGCCCACCGACGCCGCCATGCGCGTCTGGCTGGCGGCCACCGTTCTGCGCGAGCACCGCGGCGACGGCCACGTCCTCGCCGCCGTCCACGCGGGCCTCGGTGGTCTGGACACCACGCTCACGCACGTGGCCACCGGTGGCGTGCCGCTGGCCGCCGTCCAGGACAACCGCGGCTGGACGGAGGCCGAGTGGGAGGACAGCCGCCGCCGGCTCGTGGAGCGCGGCGTGCTCGACGGCGAAGGGCGGCTGACCGAGGCGGGTGCGGCGCTGCGCCGGCGGCTGGAGGAGGACACCGACCGGCTCGCCGCGTCACCCCTCGCCGCCCTGGGCGCGGAAGGGGTGGAGGAGGCGATCCGCCTCGCCGTCCCGCTGAGCCGTCACCTCGTTGACACCGGCGCGCTGCCCGTGCCCAACCCCATGGGCGCGCCTCGGCCCTGACCCTCCCCGCGGAGACACCCCCCTACGGGTCCGCCCCCTATGGTCCGACCCGTAGGGTCCAGCCCCTGTGGTCCGGCCCCTACAGGTCCGAGCTCTCCATCGCCCAGCTGGCCAGGATGCGCAGGGACTCGGCGGAGGGCGAGCCCGGCTCGGCGTGGTACGTGATCAGCTTCTGGTCCTGGTCGGCCGGGAGCACGAGCGTCTCGTAGGACAGGGTCAGCGGGCCCACCACGGGATGGTGCAGCTTCTTGACGCCGAAGCCCTTGTCCTCCACGTTGTGGGCGGCCCACAGCGAGCGGAACTCCGGGCTCTTGACGGAGAGCTCGCCGACGAGGGCGGCGAGGTGCGGGTCCTCGGGACAGCGGCCGGCGTCGAGCCGCAGGAAGGCGACGACGTCGGCGGCCTTCTTCTCCCACTCGGTGTACAGGTCGCGGTTGCCCGGCTCCAGGAAGATCTGCCACGCGAGGTTGCGCTGCCCGGCGGGCATCGCGTCGAAGTCGCCGAGGAGGGCGCAGGCCAGCCGGTTCCAGGCGATGATGTCCAGCCGGCGCCCGACGACGTAGGCCGGGGTGTTCTCCATGCTGTCCATGAGGTGCTGCACCGAGGGGCGCACGCGCTGCGGGCGGGCCGGCCGGCACGGCCGCGCCTTCTTCACGCTCGGGCGGACGAGGTGGGTGAGGTGGTCCCGCTCGGCGCTGGTGAGCCGCAGGGCGTCGGCGATCGCGTCCAGCACGGCGGTGGAGACGTTCTGCCCGTGTCCCTGCTCCAGGCGCGTGTAGTAGGCGACGCTCACGCCCGCGAGCTGTGCGAGCTCCTCGCGCCGCAGGCCGGGCACCCGGCGCCGCCCGCCGTAGGGCGTGAGGCCCACTTCGGCGGGCTGCAGCCGGGCCCGCCTGCTGCGGAGGAACTCGCTCAGTTCGGTGCGCTGGTCCATACCCACCAGTATGCGGGGGACTCCGTGGCCGAAGGTGATACTGCTGGTGGTAGGAACCGCAAGCGTACTTTCAGCCGGGTTCTGGCTGGGCTCCCGCCACGGGCGCACGATGGCGGACATGACCCACACCACTGTTCCCGCATACGCAGCCCCTGCAGCCAAGGCTCCTCTGGAGCGGATCACCGTCCAGCGCCGGGAGCCGGGTGAGCACGACGTCCTCATCGAGATCAAGTACGCCGGCATCTGCCACTCCGACATCCACACCGTCCGCGGCGAGTGGGGCGACGGCGGCCACTTCCCGCTCGCCCCGGGCCACGAGATAGCCGGTGTCGTGACCGCCGTCGGCGCCGGCGTCTCCCGCTACCAGGTCGGCGACCGCGTCGGCGTCGGCTGCTTCGTCGACTCCTGCCGCGAGTGCGACAGCTGCAAGGCCGGCCTGCAGCAGTACTGCACCGGCGAGCTCGGCATGGTCGGCACCTACGGGGCCACGGGCCGTGACGGCGAGATCACGCAGGGCGGCTACTCCACGCACGTCGTCGTGGACGAGAACTACGTCCTGCGCATCCCCGACGCCATTCCGCTGGACGCCGCCGCCCCGCTGCTGTGCGCCGGCATCACCCTCTACTCCCCGCTCGCCCGCTGGCAGGCGGGACCGGGCAAGAAGGTCGCGATCGTCGGCCTCGGCGGCCTCGGCCACATGGGCGTGAAGATCGCGCACGCGATGGGCGCGGAGGTCACCGTGCTCAGCCAGTCCCTGCGCAAGCAGGAGGACGGCCTGCGGCTCGGCGCCGACCACTTCCACGCCACCTCCGACCCGGCGACCTTCGAGCGGCTCGCGGGCGGCTTCGACCTGATCGTCAACACCGTCTCGGCCGACATCGACGTCAACGCGTACCTGAACCTGCTGAAGACCGACGGCACGCTCGTGCAGGTCGGCGCCCCGGAGAACCCGCAGCCGGTCGCGTCGTTCGCCCTGATCACCCGGCGGCGGTCCCTGGCGGGCTCGATGATCGGCGGCATCCCGGAGACCCAGGAGATGCTCGACTTCTGCGGCGAGCACGGCATCGGCGCCGACATCGAGCTGATCCGCGCCGAGCAGATCAACGAGGCGTACGAGCGGGTGCTGGCCAGCGACGTCCGCTACCGCTTCGTCATCGACGCCTCGACGATCTGATCCGGACGATCACGGCGATCCGAACGATCACGGCGATCCGGACCGTCACCCGGGGCGGGGCGGCCGGAGGCTCGTCCTCCGGCCGCCCCGCCCCGCGCCCGCAACGACTCCGCGCGCCGGTCGCCCCTCCGTCACCGCGTCGCGCGATGCCCCGGGAGCGGTGGAAGACTGAGACGCGTCGGGGGACGCCGAGCGCCGCGCCCGCGGTGACGGGGCCTCGCGCGTATCCGTTGCCCCCGCGCGCATCCGCCGGAGGAGCACCCACCATGCTCAGCACAGATTTCGTGACCGGATCACCCAACTGGCTCGACCTCGGCAGCCCGGACACCGCGGCGTCCGCCGAGTTCTACGGAGCGGTCTTCGGCTGGGACCTGCAGTCCGCCGGGCCCGACGCCGGCGGCTACGGCTTCTTCCTGCAGGACGGCAAGAGCGTCGCGGCGCTCGGCCCGCTGACGGAGGAGGGCGCGAGCCCCGCGTGGACGGTGTACTTCCAGACGCCCGACGCCGACGCCACGGTCAAGGCGGCCGAGCAGGCCGGCGGCGCCGTGCGGGTGGCGCCGACCGACGTCATGGACGCGGGCCGCCTCGCCTGTCTCACCGACCCGGGCGGGGCCGAGTTCGCCCTCTGGCAGCCCGCCGCCGTCAAGGGACTGGAGAGGTTCTGCGAGCCGGACACCCTGTTGTGGGTCGAGCTGCACACCGCCGACCCGGCGGCGGCCGGGGCCTTCTACCGCACCCTGTTCGGCTGGGGCACGGAGGAGAAGGAGTTCTCCGTCGGCACCTACACCCTGATCTCCACGGCCGGGGCGAGCGGCGACGACGCCGCGTTCGGCGGCATCGCGCCCGCGCCCGGCGGGGGCGAGGCGGCCGGGCCGTCCCGCTGGATCCCGTACTTCCTGGTCACGGACACCGACGCGACCGTCGCCAAGGCGCAGGAGACCGGCGGCTCGGTGGTCGCACCGGCCGCCGACGTGCCCGACGTCGGCCGGATCGCCTGGCTGGCCGACCAGTTCGGCGCCGTCTTCGGCGTCCTCAAGCCGCTGCCGCGCGCGGCCTGAACCGCCGCTCCGGCCCGGACCACCGCCCCGGGGCGGTGGTCCGGGCCGGACCTCGCCCCGTAAGCCCCGGTCGCGCCGCCCCTCCCGGGCCGCCCCTGCCGCTCAGCCGCCGCCCTCGCCCTCGGGAGCGGCAGCGGCCTCCTCCGCCGTTGCGCCCTCGGCCGCCGCCTCCGCCTCCTCCTCTTCGGCTTCCTCCTCCTCGACCGGCTCCGTCTGCGCCGCGACGATCTGCAGGACGGCGTCCTCGCCGTCGACCGCGAGGCTGGTGCCGCGCGGCAGCGGGATGTCCTTGGCGTGGATGGTCTCACCGGCCGCCATGCCCTCGATAGAGATCGTGACGCCCTCCGGGATGTGCGTGGCCTCGGCTTCGACCGGGAGGGCGTTGAGGATGTACTCCAGCAGGTTGCCGCCGGGGGCGAGCTCGCCCTCGATGTGGATCGGGATGTCCACCGTGACCTTCTCGCCCTTCTTGACGATCAGCAGGTCCACGTGGACCAGGAAGCCGCGGATGGCCTCGCGCTGGACGGCCTTGGGGATGACGAGTTCCTTCTTGCCGTCGACGTCCAGGTTGATCAGCACGTTCGGAGTCCGCAGGGCCATCAGCAGGGCGTGCCCCTCCACCGACACGTGCCGCGGGTCGGCGCCGTGGCCGTAGATGACGCAGGGGACCTTGTTCTCCCTGCGGATGCGGCGGGCGGCACCCTTGCCGAAGTCGGTGCGCGTCTCGGCGGTCAGCTTCACTTCGGCCATGCCAGAACTCCTCGCGGTTCGGTCGTCTGGACATGTGTTAACCGCAGCCCGGAAAGGTGCCTCCGCGGCTACTCCGTACGAGAGCGATATCGGCCGGTTTTCCTTCTGATGGCAGATGTCCCGGCACGGGGCCGTCGCGCCGCGATATCCGGAATCCTCCCGACCGCGCACGGCTGATCGGGCAGACTTTGCGAGCACCGTGCAGACCCCGTCACACCGTTGTGAAACCGAGGGGACACCCATGAGCACCATGCGAAGATTCAGCCGGAGAGCCCTGTTACGCACCGGCCTGGGGGCGGGCGGCGGCGCGCTCGCCGCACAGCTCCTCCCCCGGCTCCCCCACCTCCCCGGTGCCCCCGAAGCCGAGCCCGCCTGGGCACCGGCCGCGGCCCGGCAGGGGCTCTTCCCCGAGTGGAGCCGCTACGCCCGGCTGGCCGACGGCACGTTCGACGAGGACGCCGACCCGCAGCGCGACATGAAGCCCGTGATCACGGCGCTCAAGGCGCAGAACGTCAGCGTCATCGAGCTCGACACCGTCCTGTCGAACTGGCTGACGCCCGCGGAGTTCACCGCGCACATGGGCAAGGTCAAGAGCTTCGTGGAGCTGGCGCACGCCGCCGGGATCCGCGTGGTCATGTACTACCCGTCGCTGGAGCTCATCAGCGTCGGCGGCGAGAGCGGCCGGTCGTTCTACAAGAACGGCGAGGGCAAGGCCTGGGTGCAGCGCTCCCTCGACGGCAAGCCCAACGTCTTCTACGGCAGCCTGGTCGTCTGGGTCGACCCGGGCGACGAGAGCTGCTGGCTGAGCCCCAACTCCCCCTGGCGCGACTACTACCTCGGCCGCGTCAAGTCCCTCGCCGCCACGGGCGTGGACGCCATCTGGCCGGACGTGCCGATCTACTTCGACGGGGCGCTGAGCTGGTGCGACGCCTCCACCTGGGCGGCGGACGCCTTCAAGGCCGACACCGGCCTCGCCCTCCCCGCCAAGGCCGATTTCTCCGACCTGACCTTCCGCCGCTACGTGGAGTGGCGGCACCGCAACCTCAACCAGTGGCAGCTCGACATCGCCGCCGCCGGCCGTTCGGTCAACCCGGAGCTGGTCACCTTCGCCGAGACCGTGAGCATGGACTACCAGTACGCCACGCTGGTCGGCCTCGACGGGGCGTATCTGCGCAAGGCCGAGGGCGTGAGCCACGTCTGGGAAGTGGACATCCTCGGCAACTACGACGGGATGCGCCACGCCACGGCGACGGACTGGACATGCCTGATATCGATGTACAAGTACGCGCGCGCCGCGAGCGGGCCGAAGCCCGCGTGGGCGTTCTCGTACGGCTGGAAGGCCGACGACGCGTCGCTGGTGATGGCCGAGCTGCTGGCGGCCGGCTGCAATCCGTACGAGGTCAAGAGCCCGTTCAAGAACGAGACCACCGACAAGGCGATGCGCACCCGCATGTACGCCTTCGTCGCCGCCAACCAGCAGAAGCTCTACGACGCGGTCCCGGCGGCCGAGGTCGGCGTCTACCACTCCTCGGCCTCGCGGGACTACGTCAGCCCCTCGGCCGGCACCGGCATGTACGCCAACGCGAAGGCGCCGTCGGGGGTCAAGGACTGGTGGGCCTCGGGCAGCGTGGAGGAGAGCTGCACGAGTCAGGCGTGGCTGGGCGAGTTCCGCGGCACGGTCAAGGCGCTGGTGTACGCCCACGTTCCCTTCGCCACCGTCCCGAGCCCGCACCTGTCCGCCGCCGACCTCGCCCCGTACCGCGTCCTGATGCTGCCGAACCTGCAGGCCGTGTCCGACGCCGAGGCCGCGGTCCTGCGGGAGTACGTGGCGGGCGGCGGGACGGTCGTCGTCACGGGCCCCCTGCCGACCGGCCTCGACGGGCTGGGCACGCCCCGCAGCGAGTACGCGCTGGCCGACGTGCTCGGGTTCCGCAAGGGCGATCCGCTGCCTACGACCAAGCAGAATCGTTTCGGTCAGGGGACGTGCTGGTACGTCAAGGACCTGGCCGGCCGCAGCTACCTCGCGAAGACGGACCAGGCGAGCGCCGACCTGCTGCTCGCGCCCGTACGGGCGGCGGCGCCGCCGTCGGTGGAGCTCACGGGCGACCGGCGCATCCACATGGAGGTGAGCCGGCTCGGCGCCGACACGGTCGTCCAGCTGGTCAACTTCACGGGCTTCGGTGACACGCCGGCGGCCTTCAGCACGAAGCCGGCCGCCTGCTCGGTCGCGCTGAAGCTGCCCGCGGGCAAGCAGGTGCTGGCCGCCACGGTGAGCTCGCCGGACGGGGCCTCGCCGGCTCCGCAGCCGGTCGCCTGGCAGACGGCGGGCGGTACGGCCACGGTGTCCCTGACGGTGTCCCAGTACTCACTGCTGACCGTCACCACGGACTGACCGTCACCACCGGCCGGCACCCCTCTCACGGCCCGTCCGTTCCGGGGGCGGGGATCCGCCACAGCGACGTGGGCCGGTCCTCGTCCCCCGCGTGGGACTCGAAGGCGATCCACCGCCCGTCCGGTGACCAGCTCGGCGCGCCGTCGTAGTCGCCGTCGCGCGTGGTCACCCGGACGGGCCGGCCGCCGCCGGCCGGGATCACGAAGATCTGCGGCACCTCCAGGCCGCCGGCGGTGGAGGAGAAGACCACCGACCCGCCGTCGGGCGACCAGCTCGGGTCGGTGTGCTCCCCGGGACCGTCGGTGAGCCGTCGCAGGCCGCTGCCGTCGGCGTTCATCACGTACAGCGCCCAGGCCCGCGCGCCGCGCTCGCGCCGCTGGAAGACCAGCCGGTCGCCCTTGGGCGACCAGTTGGGCTGGCGGTTGTCCGTGCCGGTGGCGGGGCCGTCCAGGAGGCGGGTGCGCCCGGTGCCGTCCCGCCGGACCTTCCAGAGGGAGCCGAGCGCACTGCCGCCGTCCCCCGGGTCCGCACCCTTCTCCCGGATCTCCTGGAAGACGATCCACGTCCCGTCGGGCGAGAAGCTGGGCTCCAGGTAGCCGGAGTCGCCGCTGTGCTCGGTGACGCGGGAGGGCCGGCCGCCGCCGGGCGGCATCACCCACACCTCGTCGCGGCCGCCCTCCCGGTCCGAGGCGAAGGTCACCCCGGCCGAGGGGTGCCAGCTGGAGCCGGGCAGGTTGACGGCGGCCTTGTCGGCCTCGTCGAGCAGGGTCTTCGGGCGCCCGGCGGCGTCGCCGCCCTGCAGCGGGAGGACGCGCAGCGCGGCGGCGCCCTCGTTGTAGCCGTCCTCGAAGAGCGTGAAGAGCACGGACTTGCCGTCGGGCGAGAAGGCGGGGTTCTGCGCGCTGGCCCGCCCCTTGCCCCGGTAGAGCAGCTGCGCGCCGTCGGACCGGGTGGCCGCCCGTCCGTCGGAGGGGGCCGGCGGCTGCGGGGACCCGGAGCTGCTGCAGGCCGTCAGGGCGAGGGCGGCCAGGAACGCTGTGACGTACAGGCGACTGCGCACCCGGCCGACCCTAGTGGCTCCGGCGCACGCCGGACGGCGGAACGGGACAAGCCGGCGTGCTCCCGTGCGGTGCTCCCGTGCGGGCAGCGGGGCGGGAACCCCGCTCGCCCGCAGCCGGCCGTGGGACCGCGGGCCCGCTCGTCCGTCCCCGTGCGCCCCGGCCGGCCCGCGCCGTCCGCATGGTGGTCGGGCCCGGTGATTCCGGAGGGGATTCGCCGGCCTCTCAGCGTGCCGGATTGCATGCGGCGCCGCCGTGCCGACCATGAGAACGGCTGACACGGCGTCAGCCTGCGGGCGGGCGCCTGCCCGCCGCGGTGGCGGGCCTGCCGGGAGTGCTGATGAGGACCCCTTTCACGCCGCACCGCCCGTTGCTGCGGTTCTTCCGCGGGTTCGGCGCCCCTTACCGCAGGCTCTTCGCCCTCGGGGTCGGGATGCGGCTCTGCGAGACGGCCGCGGACCTGGTGACGCCGTGGCCGGTCGCCGCCGTCATCGACCACGTGCTCGGGCCGGGTGCCTCACGCGGCAGCCCCCTCGGCCCGCTGCTGGGCGTCCTCGGCACCGGCCGGACCGCCATGCTCACCGCCGCCGCGGCCCTGGTCGTGCTGGTGGCGCTGGTGTCCGCCGCCTTCGACTACGCGGGCGACCGGCTGATGAACGGCGCGGGCGAGCGGATGAGCGCCGCGATCCGCCGCGAGACGTTCGCCCACCTGCAGCGGCTGCCGCTGAGCTATCACGACCGGCAGACCGTGGGCGGGTCGGCGAGCCGGGTGATCACCGACTGCGGGGCCGTCAAGGACGCTCTGGTGGCGTTCTGTTCGGTGCTCTTCCCCGGCGTGCTCTCGGCCACCGGGTACGCGGCCGCGCTGCTCGTGCTGGACTGGCGGTTCGGCCTGATCGGCGTCGCGGCCGTCCCGGCGGTCCTGTTCCTCGGCGTCCGCAACCGGCGGCGCGGCCACCGGGCGGCGCGGCGGCGCCGGGAGGCGGAGGGCGAGCTGACGGCCCTGGTCACCGAGGCGCTGCAGGGCATCCGGACGGTGCACGCCTTCGGCGGGCACGGCGTGCACGACCGGGACTTCGCGGCGGGCAGCCGCGGCGTGCTGAGCGCGGGCCTGGAGGCCGTGGACGTCCAGGCCCGCCGGGTGCCGCTGCTGGAGTCGGTGACGGCCGCCGCGACGGCGGCGCTGCTGTGGACGGGCGGCGTGGGGGTGCTGCGCGGGTGGTGGAGCACCGGCCACCTCGTCGTCGCGCTCGGCTATCTGACGGGCATGGTGGCCCCGCTGCGGGCCCTGTCCAAGCTCTCCGGCACCTTCGCCCAGGGGCAGGCGTCGGCCGAGCGCGTCGCCGCGGTCCTCGCCGAGCCGTGCCCGCTGCGGGCGCCGGTGCGGGCCGGGGCGCGGGGCCTGCCGCACCGCGCGCGGGGCCGTGTCGACTTCGCCGGGGTGTCGATGGACTACGGCGACCGGCGCGCGCTGCACCGCCTCGACCTCAAGATCGCCCCCGGTGAGCGGATCGCGCTCACCGGGCCCAACGGGGCGGGCAAGTCGACGGCGCTCGCGCTGGTCGCGGGCCTGTACCGGCCCACGCGCGGCACGGTCCGCATCGACGGGACGGCGACGGCCGACCTGCCCGAGGAGTGGCTGCGCCGCCAGGTGACGGCCGTGCTGCAGGAGACGTTCCTGTTCGCCGGGACGATCGCCGACAACATCCGCTACGCGCGGCCGGACGCGAGCCCGCGGCAGGTGCGCGCGGCCGCGGAGGCGGCGCTGGTCACGGCGTTCACCGACGGCTTCCCCGACGGGCTCGGCACGCGGCTCGGGGACTGCGGCGGCGGGCTGTCGGGCGGGCAGCGCCAGCGGGTGGGGATCGCCCGCGCCCTGCTCGCCGACGCGCCGATCGTGCTGCTGGACGAGCCGACGTCGGGGCTCGACGCGGAGGCGGAGCGGCTGGTGGTGGCCGCGCTGGGCCGGCTGGTGGCGCACCGGACGGTGGTCATGGTCACGCACCGGCCGGCGCTGCTGGAGACGGCGACGGGGACGGTGGCGCTGGCCCCGGCCGGACCGGGACCGGCTACCGGGCGGCCAGCAGGACGTTGATGAGGGCTCCGTGCCCGTACATGCTGACGATGCCGCTCGAACCGTCGGCGAAGTACCGGACCAGGCACCCCGCCGGCCTGCCGGCCATGACGTACGGGCCGAGGAGCGGGGCGATCGTGGCGGGGCGGGTGCCGGACTCCGTCCCGTCGGTCACCTCGGCGGCGCAGCGGCCGGCCTCGACGTACTCCTGGGCGATGCTGTCCTCGTCCCGCAGGGCCGCCTCGACGGCGCGCCGCCACACCGCGGGGTCGGTGGAGGGCCCGAGGAGCACGCCGTCGCCGCACATGCCGACGGCCTTCTTCAGGACGAACCGCCGCCGGCGGCGCAGCAGCAGCTCGCCGAGGCCGGTGCACCTGCCTCGCCAGGTGACGCGGCGGTCGCCGACGACGCGGGTCCAGGGCAGGTAGCGGCGCACGAGCGCGCGGTCGGCGGCAGTCATCCAGGGGAGCCCCTCGGAGACCCAGCCGAGGACCTTCTTGTTGGAGACGAGGAAGGCGGTCTGCGGGGCGAGGAAGGTGCAGCCGGCGTCGAGGGCCCTGCGGACGGGGGCGAGGTCGATGCCGTGCCGGCGCCACTCGGTGACCGTGAAGTGGCGCAGTCCGAGGGGGTAGCGGAAGCGGCCGCCGGGGCCGTGGCCGCGGTCGAGCTCCTCCGGTTCGAAGAACTCGGCGGCGAAGCCGTGCCGGCGCAGGTGGTGGACCTCGGCGTCGAAGTAGCGGGTGGTCCGTACGCCGGGCAGGTCGCGGAGGGTGCCGAGCAGGGCGACCCCGGGGGCCTGCTTCAGCTCTTCGCAGACGGTGGCGAAGACGCGGCGGCGGGCGCCGAACAGGGAGGGCGCGTCGAAGGGGAGCCGGTCGACGTCGGCGTGCACGTGGCGCCAGGCCCGGGTCAGCATGTGCGTGTGGACGGCTCCTCCGACGGCGCCGCCGACGTTGAACTCCAGGAACTGCGGTCCGTGCTCGCCGATCACGGCGTCCGGGCGGGCCATGCAGGCGCAGTAGCGCTCTTCGGTCCGGTCGTCGGTGAACAGGGGGTGCAGGGACTCGTCGGTTCCCAGGGCGGCCATCCGGTGGCGGGGCGTGGGACCGCTCGCGAGCAGGGCCTTCCGGAGCAGGGCGAGGAGCCGGGCGGCGGCTCCGTAGAGCTCGGCGGCGCTTTGCGGGGGCACGAGCAGGGGCCGGGCGGAGACGAGATCCTGGTGGAATCCGATGTCGTCCATCTCCCGGAGGAGGACGTCGCGGACGCCGGCCGCGCCGAGCCGGGGCGGCCGGGAGAGGGCGTAGGAGCCGAACCAGGGGTGGTGCTGCGGCCGGGTGTGCGTCGTCATGGCCTGCCTCCGCGGGGTGGGCCGTCCTCCCGGGGCAGGCCCCGGGCGAAGGTGTCGAGCGGGACGTGGCGGGCGCGGCGGATGCCCGGGCACCGCCAGGCCAGGCCGGTGCGGGGCGGCCGGTCCGCGTCGTGGAAGTAGAGGGCTTCGAGGCCGTCGTCGCCGAGCGCGATCAGCGGGTTGGCCGCGAGGAAGTCCCGTACGGCCGGGGTGTCGCGCAGGACGCGCAGGACGAGGCGCTTGCCGCCGAAGTGGTCGTCCGGCAGCCGGCACTCGGGGTGGAAGCGCTGTATCAACTACCAGGCCCTTAAAGGGGCCGGGTTTGCGGCTGGAGCACCAGAGGTGTCCGCTGCATGGGGCTGGTTGATGGCAGCCCAGACGTGTTCGGCGCGGGCCGCGATGTTGCGGGCCGCGTTGTGGTCTGCGTGGGCAACGACCCCGCATGACCGGCAGGCGAAGAGTTCCTGCGTGGGACGGTTGGCCTTCTCGGTGTGCCCGCACCATGAGCACGTCTGGCTCGTGTAGGCGGGATCGACCTGGACGAAGGGGACCCCGGCTCGCTCGGCCTTGTATTTCACGAAGGCGGCGAGCTGGGCGAATGCCCAGGAGTGCAGCGCGACCCGTTGGGGCTTGCGGAGCCGTACCCGTTCGCGAATGCCGGTCAGGTCTTCCAGACCGATTCCGCGTCCGGTGCGTTCAGCCTCGGTCACGATGCGTTTCGAGATGACGTGGTTGATGTGGGTGGCGTGCCGGGCCTCGCGGCGGGCGCGCTTCTTCAGTTTCCGCTTTGCGGACTTGGTGCCTCGTGCCTGGAGTTCGGCGCGGACACGCATCATCCGGCGGCGGTACTTGTTCAGCTTCTCCCCGGCGAACGTCTCGCCCTCATCGCTCGTGGTGGCGATGTTCGCTATGCCGAGATCCACACCGAGGAAGCCGGACGGCTGGGTGTTCAGCTCGGCCGCCGGTATCTCGCAGGTGGCGATCAGATACCAGGAACCGTCGCGGCGGATGAGGTCAGTCTCACCCTTGCGGTACCCGGAGAGCATCTTGAGCGCGCCGGGCGAGCAGACGAATGGCACGCCACGGATGCGGCCAGTGATGGTCCACATGGACACGGTGCCCGCGTCGTACTGCCAGGACAGGCACCGGTCGTCAAAACTCTGCGCTGCGTCCGGCCGGAAACGGACCGGGGTGTCGACGATGCGCTGGTATCGCGTGGAGTCCTTCTTACCGTAATTCCCGGCCTTCAGGTTCGCCTTGCGGGTCGCGTACGCGTCCGCCACCTTCCGGATCACGTGCAGCGCCGGTTGCGCGGACAGACCACGGGCTTTCAGCTCGGCGTAGGCGAAGGGCTGCAACGCCTTGCGGGTCCTGTCCCGGTCGTCCTCGCGGCCCTGGGCGCGCCAAGGCAGCCAGTTCGCCGCGTTGTTGCAGGTGAACAGGGTCGCCTCAAGCGCCACGGCCACCTCGGGCGACGGCGTGAGCTTGACCTGCACGACCACCTTCACGCACCCATCATCGTGTCTATGCCACCCCGATGGGACCCAAACCCCGATATCCGCCTTGATCGCAGCGGTACCGGCGCGGAGTCTTCACCGACGAGATCCTGAGCCGGTGCGAAGTGATCACGCGGGAGGTGCGCGCCAAGGCGAACGCGGAGCTGCGCGAGTTCAACGGCGAACGGGATCACGTCCACCACGCCGCCGGTGTAGTACCGGCGGGCCCCGTCGAGGACACCGAGGAGGCGCATCGTCAGAACGCGGCCGTCGCGGGGGCGGGCGCAGAGCACTCCGGCGACACGGGCCCCGTCCTGGTCGAGGAAGAAGAGGATTCCGCGCCGGAAGAGACACTCGTAGGCAAGGCCGACCGGGAGGCGGCGGGTGGCGACGCCATGCCGGCGGCGCCGGCCGGCGCGGTCGGCGGGCAGGCGGTCACGTCCGACCGCAAGCCCGGCGGCAAGGTGACGGCCCTTGGCCACCCGGCGACCGCCTGCCACCGCCAGGCACTTTCGCCGCCAGGCCTAGGCTCGGCGGACCAGGTCCGCCGGGTCCGTGTTCGCGCCGCAGAGGACGACGGCGACCGTCTCGTCCTCCGCGGGCACGTACGGGCCTCCCGGCGCGAGCGCGGCAAGCGCCGTCGCGCCGGCGGGCTCGACCGCGATGCGGCGCTCGTCCCACAGGGCCTGCCGCGCGGCGGTGATCGCCTCGTCCGGTACGAGGAGGGAGGTGACGTCCGCGTGGCGGGCCGCGGCCAGGGCCGTCCCGGAGACGCGGCGGGCGCCGAGCGCGTCCGCCGCGACCGAGTCGACCGTGACATCGACGACGTGCCCGGCCTCCAGGGCGGCGTGGAGGGCCCGGCTGCCGGCGGGCTCGACGGCGACGGTCCGTATGCCGTGGTGCCGGGCGGCGGCCGCGACGCCGGCGAAGAGCCCGCCGCCGCCGACCGCGACGACGACGGTGTCCAGGCCGGGGACGGCGGCGCGGATCTCGTCGAGGAGGGTGCCCGCGCCCGCGGCGATCAGCGGGTGGTCGTAGGCGTGGCTCGCGAGGGCGCCGCTGGTGCGCGCGAACTCCTCGCAGGCGGCGAGCGCCTCGGCGTACTCCGTGCCGGCGAGGCGGACGTCGGCGCCGTAGCCGCGCAGCCGGTCGGCCTTCACCTGCGGGGCGTTCCCGGGCAGGAAGACGGTCGCGGGCAGTCCCTGCTGCCGGGCGGCCCAGGCGCAGGCCAGTCCGGCGTTGCCGCCGGAGGCGATGGTGACGCCGGCCGGGGGCAGGGTGCCGGCCTCGCGGTGGGCCGCCAGGAAGTTCCAGGCGCCGCGCGCCTTGAAGGACCCGGTGTGCTGCATGAACTCCAGGGCCAACCGCGCGCGGCCGGTGCCGGCGGGAGTGACGGCGACCGGGCGGGTGCGGCCGGCGATGCGGGCGGCGGCTCTTTCGACGTCGCCGTAGGTGAGCTCGTGCACGGGTTCTCTCCTCGAAGCAGCCGATGATACGTCGTACGATACGCTGTTTCACATGCCGCGGCACTCTCCCTCCCTCGCCCGGGCGACCCCGGACCTCATCGCCCGCACCGCCCTCGCGATCATCGACGAGGAGGGCCCCTCCGCCCTGAGCTTCCGCTCCCTCGCCGAGCGGCTGGGCGTGTCCCACGCGACGATCCACCGCCGCTGCACGGACCTGGGCGGCCTGATCGACCTGTGCACCGACCACCTCGCCGCCGGCCTGCCCGAGATCCCGCCGGGCACCGGCTGGGCCGAGGCCACGGAGCGGCGCTTCAGGGCGCTGTACGAGCTGCTCACCGCACACCCGGGGCTGGTCGCCCTGCGCGGTTCGCGCCCCTGGCTCAGCCCGCAGTTGCTGGCCCGCCTGGTCGAACCCGCGCTCGCCGACAGCGTCGCCGCGGGGATGACGCCGGAGCAGGCGTTCCGCACCTACCGGCGGATGTACCTGCTCACGCTCGGCAGCGCCACGTTCGTCGACCACCGCGACCCCGCGCTCACCGTCAGGAGCACCCGCACCGCGCTGGCCTCGCTCGACCCCGCACAGTTCCCCGTCCTGACAGGCGGCATGGACGTCATCCTGCCCGGCATGACGGACCATGAGGTCTACTACGGCGCGCTGCGTCAGCTGATCGAGGCGGCGCACCCGTGAGGCCCGTGGGCCGGCCGGCGAAACGGATGCGCCTCACCGCAAGGGTTGGGGAAGCAAATCCTGCTGTTCTACGATGGGGAACATGACGAAGCCGCGCCCCTGTTCGATCGCCGACGCGCTCGGTGTGGTCGGCGAGAAGTACTCCCTGCTCGTGCTGCGTGAGGTCTTCTTCGGAGTCCGGCGCTTCGACGCGATCGCCCGCAACACCGGGGCCCCGCGCGACATCCTGGCCTCCCGGCTGCGCCGCCTGGTGGAGGCGGGAGTGCTGGAGAAGGTTCCCTACAGCGAACGGCCGGCGCGCTTCGAGTACTGCCCCACCGCGGCCGGGCACGATCTGCGGCCCGTCCTCATCATGCTGATGAGCTGGGGCGACAAGCATCTGGCGGACGTGCCGCCGACGGTGTTCGAGCACTCCTGCGGTGCCGACCTCGACCCGGCCGTCGTCTGCCGCTGCTGCGGCGAGGAGGTCGACGGCTCGGCGATCACCGCGCGCTTCCAGGTGCCGGGATGGAGCGTGGAGGGCGCGGCCTGACGGGTCCTCGGGGCCCGCTCGGCACCCGGCGGGTTCCGCCCGGCGCCCC
The DNA here is from genome assembly GCF_003011965.1 of Streptosporangium nondiastaticum. Taxonomy (GTDB): domain Bacteria; phylum Actinomycetota; class Actinomycetes; order Streptomycetales; family Streptomycetaceae; genus Streptomyces; species Streptomyces nondiastaticus. Next base: position 6,798 of record NZ_PXWG01000025.1, on the reverse strand, counting down.
GCGGGCCCTGCTCACCACTCGGCGACGCGGTAGTCCTTGAGGTGGACGCCCGAGACCGGGTCCCCGGCCTCGCCGCGCACGATCGGGTCGTAGACCCGGGCCGCCCCGTCCACGATGTCCAGCGGGGTGCGGAAGCCGTGCGCGGCCATCCACTCCTTCTTCGGCGCCGGGTTCTCGTCGGTGATCCAGCCGGTGTCGACGCTGCACATGTGGACGCCCCTGGCGGCGAGTTCGTGGCCGCTGGTGCGGGTGAGCATGTTGAGCGCGGCCTTGGCCATGTTGGTGTGCGGATGCCCCGCGGACTTGTTGCGCACGGCGAAGCGGCCCTCGACCGCCGTCACGTTGACCACGTAGCGGCGCGGGTGCGGCGAGGCCAGCAGGAGCGGCAGCAGCCGGTCGCACAGGAGCGCGGGGGCGAGCGCGTTGACCAGCTGCGTCTCCAGCAGCTCCGCCGGGTCCAGCTCCCCGATGCGCGCGGACCAGGAGTTGGCCGCGGCGCGGTCGGGCACCAGCCCGGATTCGTCGACCTGCGCGGCGGGCGGCAGGACGAGCCCGAGCGCCGCCGACGCGCCCGCACCGGCCCCGGTACCTTCCAGTGCGTACGGCGTCCGGAAGCCGGGGGCCTCCCACACCTCCGCTCCGGCCGGGCCGGCGGGCAGAGCGCGCGACTCCCCCGCGACGAGCGGCGCGTAGGCCCCGGGCGGCCGGCGGATGGTCTGCGCGGCGTTGTTGACGAGGATGTCCAGCGGGCGGCCCTCGGCCCGCAGCCGCTCGCACAGCCCGAGCACCTGCCGCGGGTCACGCAGGTCGATCCCGATCACGGTGAGCCGGTCCAGCCACGCCTCGCTGCCCTCGGCGGCGCGGAAGCGGCGGACGGTGTCGCGCGGGAAGCGGCTGGTGACCAGCAGCTCGGCGCCGTCGCGCAGCATCATCAGGGCGAGCTGGAAGCCGATCTTGACGCGGCCGCCGGTGAGCAGCGCCAGGCGGCCCGTCAGGTCGGTGCGCAGGCCGCGCCGGAGGGTGTTGTCGGCGGCGCAGGCCGGGCAGAGCAGGTGGTAGAAGGCGTCGACGGTCCGGTAGTGGGACTTGCAGACGTAGCAGCGGCGGGGGCGGCCGTAGGTGCCCGGGGAGCCGGGGGTGATCAGGGGTGCGTCCTCGCGGCGGTCGAGGGCTCCGGTCGCCGTCGCGGCGGCCACGGCGGCGTCGGCGGCGGCCTGCTCCTGGCGCCGGATCCTGCGACGGCGGTGACGCCCGTCGCGGACGAAGGACGAGGCCACTTGCTCGGCGCGCAGCCGTACGGGATCGTCCAGGGGCAGCTCTCGCAGCCTGCCGACCACTCGGCCGAACGCTGCGAGCTCCTCCTCGGTGACGTCAGTGATGTCAGTGACGCCGGTGTTGCCGGCAGCGCCGGCGGTGCCGCTCACGTACGCGTGCCCCCGCCCCCGTAACAGGGCAGGGCCCCGCCTCGCTCAAGTCTTGAACCTGCCCGTACGGCCGGATTCGAACCGGCGTCCTCCGTCATGCCATGACGGCGCGCCTGCCTCTGCGCTACGTACGGGCATTGGGCAGAACCTTACCCATCGTCTTGACCACAGCCAAACGGATTCCACTGCACAGGGATGCCGCATGCCGCCGCCGAAGCCGCCGCCTTCGGGACCTGGCGGCCGGCCCCGGCCTGAGGTCCATCCGTCTCCGGCGGATCCGGGTGATTCGTTTGCCATCAGCACATGACTTCCCGTCAGGTGGGGCGCTCACGATTCCGTCACGGAGACTGCCGAACTAACCCGCCCGGCCGCACCCTTCCGTTTTCCCCGGCCTCAGCGACATCACACGCCACGCTCAGAGCGACGCGCAAGTCGCCGATGTGACGCAAGCTGTCCTTGCGCCCTCCGTGTTGCCGGAGAGGTGGAAATTTCGGGCCGCCCCGGGCCGGCATGGCATGGACTATTCCTGTCCAGAAACACCTACGCCCTCGGTGACTTGAGCTTGTCAGCTCATCCATCCGGTGCGAGTGTGTGACGCGCAATCGAGCGGACGGGCGTGAAATGCGAAACCGATTTCGCCTCGACGCGACGAAAGGCACTCTGCGCGGCCCGCTCTCCCCACACGAGTGGTGAGCTCCCCTGCGCAATTCCTCCGGCCGGTACGGCCTGTGCAGCAAAGGAGAGAGTCGTGACGACGGAAGAAGAAATCCCCGAGATGCTCCCCGCCCCGCAGAACTCGCAAATCATCGACGTGCTGGTCACGTTCGACGCCTACACCATCGTCAAGAACTACCCGGCCTCGACCAACCCCGACAGGCCGACCGGGGTCAGCAGCAGCCTCATCTACATGACCACGCGCCAGGACCGGATCATCGGTTACCCCGGCGCCGAGCTGAACCTCAAGGCCAACCCCCTCGACGTCATCAGGTGGCGTGAGTCGACGCTGTCGCTCAACACCGAGTACAGCGCCCTGCTGTACCGATTCGTTCCCAAGAGCGGGGAAGAGCTCATATCTCCCCCGGGCCCCCTGGTCGCCGATGTCGTCGTCCCCTACCCCAGGAGGAAGCAGCCGGAGTACGACTTCCAGACCCAGGACGTCAAGGGGCACCACTGGGGCACGACGGCCCTGGCGACCGGCACGGTCGTGTACGAGTTCTTCTTCCAGCTCATCGACGGGTCCGGGAAGCGGATCGGCTTCTACCGGTGGGACCCGAGGATCACCATCGTGAAGCGCGGTCAGTGATTCCCTTCCGTCCCGGGCCGCCGGGACGGAAGAGCCGGTAAGCGAGCGTTACGGCACCATGGCAGAGCCCCCCATGCCGTTCGGGTGGTGATTTCCCTCAGCACCCCGCCGACCGGGGGGCTCTGCCGGCACATTGCCCCGGCGCAGAGGAGAGGGAACCGTGGCAACGGAAGCAGACCTCGAAGACATACCCGCCCTGCGGGACAAACACGTCATCGACGCACTGGTCATGTTCGACATCCACACCATCGTCAAGAACTACCCGGTCTCGACCAACCCCGACGAACCGACACCGGTCAGCGGCAGCCTCATCTCCATACTGACCCGCCAGAACAGGTTCACCGGATCCCCCGGAGCCGATCTGACCATCAAGGCAGGACTTCTCGACGTCATCAAGTGGCGCGAGGCTGCACTTTCGTTCAACGACGAACACAGTGCTCTGCTGTACCGGTTCGTGCCGAGAAAGGGCGAGGAACTGATATCGCCGCCGAGGCCCCTGGTCAGCGACGCCGTCATTCCTCATCCGGCCCCGAAGGACGGCGAGGATTCCTACACCGTCTCGACCGTCAAAAGCCATTTCTGGTACAGCGTCATAGAGGCATACGGCCGGTCCGGCTACGAGTTCCGCTTCCAGGTCATCAGTGGCAAGGACCGGGTGGGCTTCTACCGGTGGGACCCGGACATCACCATCGTGAAGCGCGGTATCTGATCGGCGACCGCCGGCGCCGGGCCTGCACGGCCCGTCAGCCGGTCCAACCGGGGAAGCCGGTGCGACCGGGGAAGTCAGTGCCGCTCCAGGGGGCGCCACCGCGACGTTTCGGCCCTAGAATTCAGGGGAGTCTCCTGTTCCATGCCCATCGCGCTGGGGGCCGTCGTGAGCGAATTCGCCGAGGCCGTGCGACGGCGCGTGCGGGAGGCGCGGGAGGCCCTCGCGGAGGCCGAGACCGACGGGGACGCCTACGGGGCCGCCGTCGCGGCCGACGAGCTCGACGACGTGCTGCGCCTCGCCCGCCTGCACGGCGTCGACCCCGACGCCTGAGGGCGGCGCCGGCGCCAGAGGCCGTGAGCCGCGTCAGAGGTCGTTGCCCGCGTACGACAGGTTGAAGCTCTTGTTGGCCAGGGGGAAGTCGGGGACGATCGTGTCCGCCAGCGCCACGGGCAGGGCGGGCCAGTTGAAGAAGGACGGGTCGACGGTCTTGACGCGGGTGAGCGTGTCGCCCGCGCCGAGCTCGACCCGCGTGGTGATCGTGCCGCGCCAGCCCTCCACGATGCCGACCCCGGCGCGGCGGGTGCTGCGGGCGAACAGCGGCGGCCAGGCGAGCGAGGTCCCCGTGGTCCGGCCGGCCTCCAGCCCGGCCGCGAGCCGCTCGGCCGTCGCCAGCGAGGCCTCGGCCTCCTCGGCCCGGACGAGGAAGCGGGCCAGGACGTCACCGGTGGTGTGGACGGGGATGGTCAGCGCTCCCCCGTGGTCGTGGAAGGGGTGGCTCGCGCGGGCGTCGGCGGACAGGCCGCTGGCCCGGGCGACGTAGCCGAGGCAGCCCAGGTCGCGGGCGGCGGTCACGTCCAGGCGGGCGGTGCCGGTGAAGCGGTCGCGCACGGTGGTGTGGCCGAGGGCGAGGGTGACGATGTCGCGGATCTCGCGGCCCAGCTCCCGGAGCCGGGCCGGGCCGGGCACGGCGCGCAGCACGGAGCCGCCGGGCACGACGCCGCCGCGCAGCAGCCGGTGCCCGGTGACCTCCTGGTTCAGGCGCAGCAGGCGTTCGCGGACGTGCTGGGCGCGGGCGTGCAGGATGCCGTGGCCGACGTCGTTGCAGAGCGCGCCGAGGTCGGCGACGTGATTGTGGAGGCGTTCGAGTTCGAGGAGGAGGGCGCGGGCGCGGCGGGCGTCGAGGGGGACGTGGGCGCCCGTGGCCTCCTCCACGGCGAGGCAGTAGGCCAGGGCGTGGCCGACGGCGGTGTCGCCGCTGATGCGTTCGGCGAGCGGCAGGCCCTGGTCGGGGGTGCGGCCCTCGAAGAGCTTCTCGATGCCCTTGTGGACGAACCACAGCCGGGCCTTGAGCTTGATGATCGTCTCGCCGACGACGGAGAAGCGGAAGTGGCCGGGTTCGATGATGCCGGCGTGGACGGGGCCGACGGGGATCTCGTAGACGCCCTCCCCCTCGACCTCCAGGAAGGGGTAGGGGCCCTCGGGTTCGGCGAAGGGCGGTGGCGGGCCGGCGTCGGGGTGCATCGGGTACCAGCCGCGGGGCCAGTGGAAGTGGCGCACGAGGCGGTGCGGGAGCGGGTGACCCAGCGGCACGATGCCGTGCAGGTCGCGCATCTCGCGCTCGAAGCGGCCGGCGGGGAAGGAGAGGTGGGCGAGGGTGGGGAGTTCGGGGGCCTTGGGGTCGAGGCGGACGTGGAGTTCGGTGCGGGTGTCGGGCGGGCCGGAGACGAAGAGGTAGACGACGCGGACGGCCCGGCCGCCGGGTTCGTCGGCGCTGTCGTGGTGGGCGGCGACGAGGGCGAGGCGGTGGCCGCCGACCAGGAGGTCGGCGGCTCTGCCGGGCAGTTCGGCGGGGCCGATGTCGGTGACGGTGCGGTGCGCGGTGGCCGGTTGCATGCTCAGCGGCCTCCGATGATCTCGCCGGCTTCGGACAGCAGCGCGGTGAGCGGCCCGGTGGTGACGCCGAGGGCCGCGCAGGCGGCCAGGCCCGCGACCAGGGGGGCCGCGGCGTCGGCACCGAGCGGTACGGGCTCCTCCTCGTCGTCCTCGCCCGGCGGCGGCCCCAGGAGCATGCGGGCGGTGCGGGCGGCCAGGGCGGCGAACGCCGCGAGCATCAGCACGAGGGCCGCGGCCAGGGCCCAGCGGGGGCCGGAGAGGAACCCCGCCCGCGCGATGCCCAGTTCGGAGGCGAACAGCCCGAACGGCGGCAGCCCGAGCAGGGCCACGACGGCCGCGCCGAAGGCGGTGCCGAGGCACGGCGAGTGGGCGAGCAGGCCGCGGATCCTGCCGATGCGGGTCGTGCCGCACAGCCGTGCGATGTGGCCGGAGGCGCAGAACGCCACGGTCTTCGCGAGCCCGTGGCCCGCGACGTGCAGCAGGACGGCCGAGAGGGCGAGCGGGCTGCCCACGGCGGTGCCGAGGGCGATCAGGCTCATGTGTTCCATGCTGGAGTACGCGAGCATGCGCTTGTAGTCGCGCTGGGCCAGCAGGAGCGCCGTGGCCAGGGCGAGGGTGAGGACGGCGACGCCCGCGAGCAGGGTGCGGGTGAAGCCCGTGCCGAGGGCCGTGTCCGCGATCACCTTGTAGCGCAGGAGGCCCGCGAAGGCGACGGAGAGCAGGACGCCGGACATCAGGGCCGAGACGGGGGCGGGTGCCTGGCTGTGGGCGTCGGGCAGCCAGGCGTGCAGGGGCGCGAGGCCGGCCTTGGCGCCGAAGCCGAGGACGACGAGGCCGGTGGCCAGCCGGGTGACGGACGGGTCGAGCCGGCCGGCGTGCGCCCTGAGGGCCTGCCAGTCCAGGGCGTCCGCCTCCGGGATGCCGGCCTGGCGGGCCGCGTAGTAGAGGAGGACGGTGCCGAGGAAGGCCAGGGCGATGCCCGCCGAGCAGATCACCACGTATTTCCAGGCGGCCTCGACGGAGGCGCGGGTGCGCCGGTGGCCGACGAGGAAGGCGGTGACGATGGTGGTGGCCTCGATGGCGACCCACAGCACGCCGAGGTTGGCGGCGAGGACCGCGGCGCTCATGGCGGCGAGGAAGGCGTGGACGAGGAGGAGGTAGCGGCGGGCCGCGGGTTCGTCGGTGCGCTCGTGAGCCAGGTGGGCGGGGTTGGCGGCGCAGGCCAGGCAGGCGACCGCGCCGACGGTGAGGAGCATCCAGACGGTCAGCGCGTCGGCGCGCAGCAGCCGCCCGTACGCGGTGACGGGCCCGCTGTCGGGCACGGTGCAGGCGAGGGCGGCCCCGCAGGTGAGGATCGCGAACGGGGAGACGAGCCCGAGCCGGCCGGTGAGCGGGCGCGGCACGGGGCCGCTGCGCGCGGCGCGGAGCGCGGCCCAGGTGCGGGGCGGCGCGCCGGGTCCCCTGCCGGA